>CAVYNB010000008.1:0-30791 GCA_963769745.1 uncultured beta proteobacterium | reverse complement strand
TTGTCGGCCGCGTCCGGGCGCGTTCGCTCGAGTCCGTCGGCGCGGGCGCAGGATACCGACACCGCCGCTGGCGAGGCGCGCGATGCTTCCCGCTTCGGGTCTCTCGACCGAGAGCCATACTGAGTGCACTGCTGCACCGCGATAGCCGGAATGACTTTGCGCTGCACCAATTTCCGAATGATGAAGCGCTGTTTCGTGATCCCATACATGGGATGCGCATTGCTGGCGTGATTGCTACTGTCATCCGCGCGCAGTAGAACGTGCGCACACTGGGTCGCCCTGCACTGTCCACGCAGTATCTGATCAGGACGCCGCCGCATGAATTCCGAACGACATGCGTTTCATGCCGAGTTGATCGCCCGTGACGAAGACGCACTGTGGAACTGGCCACGCCGTTCCGCTGCCGTCATGGCCGAGCAGCTTGCGCAGATGTGCGAACAACTGGCCGAATTGCTTCGTTACGAGCGCGAGGTCGAGCCTGGCAACGGCGCCATCGGTGTCGATCCGATCGAGTGCGCCAAGCTCAATTACATGTACGGCAGCACGCTGCTGACTCTGGCCGAACGCGAAAAGCCCGCACTGCTGCCGCATGCGGTTGAGCGGCTCGGCAACGCGCTCCAGCTGGCGCGCCGCCATGTACCGGAGCGCGTGGTGACGATCAAGACGCAGCTGTATCGCGCCGAGCACTCGCTGGCGATGCTGAGAACCTCCACCGCGTCGGAAGAGCGCCCGAGGACGAAGGAAGCCGCGTGAAGTTTCGCCTCAGGCGCACCGGCTGAACATCCGACTTGCCGCCGCCGGCGGTTCGTCGGATTCTTCGCGGGTCGTGACCGCCGCCCCGCCCCCGCACCCTCCCTCGCCCCGCGCCCAGCGTGCTGCGTCGGCCCGTCCGCCGGTCGAAGAGCGCTCGCGCGGCCCCCGCATCGGTTACTTCCGCTTGCACTGGCGCGGTGACCTGCCGTTGGCGCTCGCCGTCATCGCCAGCGCGGCGCTGGTCTGGATCATGGTGGAGGCGGTCCGTCTCACCGCCCGCTTCTTCCCGTACACCGAGTCACCCTGGGCCGCGGCGCTGCTATGGCTGCTCGAAGTCGCCGTTCTGGTCGTGGGCGTGATCTGGTGGGGCATGGGTGTGCAGCGCGCGGCCATCCGCAGTGTCGACAAGGGCGGCTCGATGTTCGTCGCGCTGCTCACCGGAGTGGTGGGGTACGGCGCCTTCATCTGGGTCGGACTCTTCTGGCTCAATTCCGCGCGCCACGTCTGGCCCGATGTGAAGGCAACGCTGTCGGGTGATCTGCAGCCGGCTGCGGTCACGCTCGAGCCCGGCGGCGAACTCGCGGTGCAAGGGCATCTGGAGTTCGGCACGACGCGTGCCGTGCGCGAAGCGCTCGTCGCCCATCCCGCCGTCCGGACGGTGCGACTCGAAAGCCGTGGCGGACGCGTAGCCGAAGGCCTCGCACTCGGCCGGCTGCTCGCGGACCGCAATCTGGACACGCTCGTCACCGGCGAATGCAGCAGCGCGTGCGTGACGGCGTTCGTGGGAGGCAACCGACGGCTGATCGGCCCGGCCGCACGCATCGGGCTGCACAGCGCCGGTGGAAACGGTGTCAGTGCCGAGCATGTCGGCGAGGCCAACCGGCGCAGCGACGAGTTCATGGCGGCGCGCGGTGTCGACGCCCGCGTGCTTGCGCTCGGCGCGGCCACCGCGCATGACGACATCTGGTTTCCCGGGCACGCAGTGCTGCTGGCTGCCGGGCTGGCGTCGGAGCGAGTCGGACGCTAGCTACCCGATCGGTTTGGATGAAGGCGTGGCGCCGGCTTCAGGTCACGGCCGACGAGAGCCGCGATGCCGCGGCGTGCAGTTTCCGGACGAGCGATCAGCCGAACGGCTCGATCGGGAGGAATGCGCCGAGCCCGGTCAGATTCACGCGCGACTCGATCAGTTCCAGGCAGCTTCCCGCATCGCCGGTAACCGCGCCGCGCTGGTGCAGCGTCGACCAGGCTTTGCGCGCGCTGCGTGCGGTGACGACATAGCGCGGCGCGCGATTGTCGGGCGGCTGCTGGCGGGCCGAGACGGTGACCTGTTGCACGGTCGGCAGCGCGGCATAGGTTTCGCCCATCAGCCGCAGTACCAGGCCGAGGGCATGGCGGTTATGAAGCTTGGTGTGAATCACCTCGGACATGCGGCGCACGGCTACGCGGTTGCCGTAGTCGATCGCTGCTTCGCGGTCGGGCAACGTCGGCAGCAGCGGCAGCTGGATGTCCAGGCGCGCGGTGGCCGTGTCGTCGAACTGGAAGCTGACTGAAACCGGCAACGCCCACAGGATGTCCTTCAGGCACGTCAGCAGGTATTCGCGCATCACGTCGAGATCGCCCTGCGCGGCGCGCTGGCTGTGTTCCTGCAGACTCTTCTGGGCCGAGTCCCACGCGAAGCGACGCTTCATCCACTTGGCGCGGTCGTCGAGGTAGTCATTCATCGCGCGCGGATCGACCAGCGGCTTGCCGTTGCGCTGGCCGACCGGCCGCGGCGCTTCGGGAGCCGGCTCGGCGAACGGCCGCACGGACAGCGGTACGAGCTGATGATCGGGCGACGGTGTCCAGCGCTGCGGGAACGCCATCGCATCGACGTGTTCGTTCAGGTGCGCGCAGACGGAGAGTGCGGCGTCCCGTTCCATGTCGGCGGCGCCGTCGACCAGGTTGGACAGCGGGTCGACATGCTGGCCCGAACGCGTCGGGCGGATCAGGCGGGCGTAGCCGTACTGGTCGATGCGCACCTTCATTTCGCTGTCGGGCAGCGCGAAGCTGGTGGCCTGCCCGCCCGCGTCGTTCTCGCTGTCGCTGGTCAGCACCACCTGCGACCGGCGCCGGTACACGGCACTCTGTCCGTCCGCGCTGGCGAACGACGGGATGAGCCGGTACGGCGGCAGCCACTTCACCTTTTCGCCGAAGCTCGCGGTGTGGCGATAGCGCAGTGCGACCTCGAGGCCAGTGCGCTGACGGTTCGACGATGTCGGAAGTCGGGTACATCACCTGCTGTCCTGCGATTCTGCGGGCGGCGAGGCGAAGGGCGCGGGTTCCGCGCCATCCGTTCCCGCCGAACGGAGTGAGTGATGACGCATGTTGGCAGCGCCGGACCGCCGGGCAACGCACAAAAAGGCGGCTGGCAGGTGCCCATTCCGAACCTCAAGGCACAGTCGAACGGTCGCGATGGGTCCGTCGTCTCGACCTTTCGGTTGATCGAAGCCGAGCGAACAGCACCGGGGCTCGGGTACCCTTCACGCCCATGGCCTCGCCCCTGCCCGCTCTCAAAGGCGCCGTCGCGTCAGTCGTGCTGGCACTGAATACGGTGTTCGGCGTCTCGCTGATGTTCCCGTTCGCACTGGCCAAGGCACTGCTGCCGTTCACAGCGGTGCGCCATGTGACGGACCGGGCGCTGAACTCCATCGCCACTGGCTGGATCAGCGTCAACAACGCCTGGATCGACGCGGTCGGACGGACCGCCTGGGACGTGCAGGGTGTCGACGGGCTGGACGCGCGTGGCTGGTATCTGGTTTCGAGCAACCACCAGAGCTGGGTCGACATCCTGGTGCTGCAGAAGATCTTCAACCGCCGCATCCCGATGCTGAAGTTCTTCCTCAAGCGCGAGTTGATCTGGGTGCCGGTGATCGGGCTGGCGTGGTGGGCGCTCGACTTCCCGTTCATGCAGCGGCGCGGCGGCGCATTGGGCAAGCAGGACCTGGAACGCGCGCGCAAAGCCTGCGAGAAGTTCCGCCTGGTGCCGACCTCAGTGATCAACTTCCTCGAAGGAACGCGCTTCACGAAGGCGAAGCACGACGCGCAGGAATCCCCTTATGCGCACTTGCTGAAGCCCAAGGTCGGCGGCATCGCGACGGCAGTGACCACGCTCGGCAGCCAGTTTCATCTGATGCTCGACGTGACCATTGTCTATCCCGACGGGCCGCCGGACTTCTGGACGCTGCTCTCGGGGCGCCTGCGCGCGGTCACTGTGCGTGTGCAGCAACGCGAGATTCCCCCCGCGCTGCTCGCCGGCGACTACACCAGTGATCCCACCTTCCGAGGCCGCATGCAGGAATGGATCAACAGCCTGTGGTCTGAAAAGGACGAGCTGCTCGGCCGCCTGAAATCCGCACGCTGAACACGCTTTTCAATCCCCGGTCGGCGCCTCGCGCGTATCGTTCACGCCTCAACGCCGGGAGTGAACCGATGTTCGAAGCCACCATCGCCGGCAGCCTGCCCAAACCAGGCTGGCTCGCCGAGACCGACAAGCTCTGGCCGCAGTGGAAGCTCACCGGCGCCGAGCTCGCTGCCGCCAAGCGCGACGCCACGCTGCTCTGGCTGAAGGAGCAGGAAGATGCCGGACTCGCCATCGTCGGCGATGGCGAACAGTCGCGCCAGCACTTCGTGCACGGCTTCCTCGAGTTCGTCGACGGCATCGACTTCGAGCACAAGGTCGAGATGGGCATCCGCAACGACCGCTACAAGGCGATGGTGCCGCAGGTGGTCGGGCCGCTGAAGCTCAAGGGACGTGTGCACCAGATCGAGGCACAACTGGCGCGCAGCCACACGAAGCGGAAGCTGAAGATCACGCTGCCCGGACCGATGACGATCGTCGACACGGTCGCCGACCGCTACTACGGCGACCGCGCGAAAATGGCGATGGCCTTCGCCGAGCTGCTCAACCAGGAGGCGCGCGCGCTCGAGGCCGATGGCGTCGACGTGATCCAGTTCGACGAGCCGGCGTTCAACGTCTACACCGACGACGTCAAGGCCTGGGGCATCACCGCGCTCGACCGCGCAGCACAGGGCCTGACCTGCATGACCGTCGTGCACATCTGCTACGGCTACGGCATCAAGGCCAACGTCGACTGGAAAGCCACGCTCGGCTCCGAGTGGCGCCAGTACGAGGAGATCTTTCCGGCGATTGCGAAGAGCACGATCAAGGCGGTTTCGCTCGAATGCATGAACGCGAAAGTGCCGATGCACCTGATGAAGCTGCTCGAGGGCAAGGACCTGCTGGTCGGCGTCATCGATGTCGCCTCCGACGTGGTCGAGACGCCCGAGCAGGTCGCCGACACGATCGGCAAGGCGCTGCAGTTCGTCGCGAAGGAGCGCCTCTTTCCCTGCACCAACTGCGGCATGGCACCGATGAAGCGCGAGATCGCGCTGGCCAAGCTGGCCGCGCTCGGCGCCGGTGCCGAGCTGGCACGGCACCGGTACGGCAGCCGCTGAAAGGGATGCGATGAGCCGCCGCACGTTGACCCTGGACGACCGCCTGCACGACTACGTGCTCGCGCACAACCGCGAACATCCGGAACTCGCCAAGCTGCGTGAAGCGACGGCATCGCATCCGCGCGCGGGCATGCAGATCTCGCCCGAGCAGGGCGCGTTACTGCAGATGCTGGTGCGGCTGATCAATGCGCGCCGCACGATCGAGGTCGGCGTCTTCACCGGCTACAGTGCATTGGCCGTTGCACTGGCGCTGCCGGCCGACGGCCGCATCCTCGCGTGCGACATCAGCGACGAGTTCACGCGGGTCGGGCGACCCTACTGGGAGCGTGCCGGCGTGGCCGGCAAGATCGATCTGGTGCTCGAGCCGGCACTGCATACGCTCGACGCACGGCTGGCGACCGGCGAGGCCGGACGCTACGACTTCGCGTTCATCGATGCCGACAAGGCGAGCTACGACGGCTACTACGAGCGCTGCCTGAAGCTGCTGCGCATCGGTGGCCTGATCGCCATCGACAATGTGCTGTGGAGCGGCCGGGTCGCCGGGACCGTCGATGCAGCGTCCGACCCGGACACGGCGGCGCTGCAATGGCTCAACTCCAAGTTGCAGAGCGACGAGCGAGTCGACCTGGCGCTGCTGCCGATCGGCGACGGCCTGACGCTCGCACGCAAGCGCTAAGCCCTATAGCAGCAGGCGGGTCAGCCACTCCGCCGTGAGCGCCGGGCGGGTATCGCCCTGGCGTTCGATCACGACATGCCAGGTCAGCTGGATCCCACCTCGCACGTCCTCGAGCTTCGCCAGCGTGAAGTGCCCGCGCAGCCAGCTGCCGGCGGGTACCGGCGTGACGAAGCGCACGCGCTCGAAGCCGACATTGACGCCGGCCTGTGCGCCGGTGATCCGGAGACAGCTTTCGATCAGGCAGGTGAGCAGCGACAGCGTCAGGAAACCGTGCGCAACTGTGCAGCGCCGGCCCGACGAATCGCGGAACGGTGACTCGCGCGCAGCACGCTCGGTGTCGACATGGATCCACTGGGCATCGAGCGTCGCCTCTGCGAACTCGTCGATGATGGCCTGGGACACCACGAACCACTCACTGACGGCGACTTCGCGGCCGACGACATCGCGCAGCGCGTCGATCGACAGCATGGTCGTCATCGTGCGTCGTCCTCCGCAGCGTGCGAATCAGATGTCAAACGTTGTCCAAGACATGCCTCGCAGACACAGTCCAGGCCGGCAATGAGGCGTGCTGCGGGCAGCGGCGGAAGCCGTGCGCACCAGCATCCGTTCTCACTTCCAGCGCCGCACACGAACGCGGCGCCGCAGCTCGCGCAGCGGCGCGCGTCGGGAGAGACGTTGGCTGAAGGCATGGCAGGCAAAAGCGTAGCGCGAAGCCGGGCGCAGGTTGGGTTGACCTGCCTCAATGCGCTGCGTGGTCGCACGGCAATCAGTGGGTGCGTGGCTAGGATGAAAGTGAGGGGTTGACCTCAAAGGAGAGACTGATGAAACGCTCGATCATTCAAGCGGCACTGTTGGGTGCCAGTCTTGCGATTGCAGCGACCGCAGCACTGGGCCAGGGCAAGATTGATCTCGGCAAGCGCGAGTTCGACGTCAACTGCGCCAGCTGCCACGGCCTGAAGGGAACCGGGGATGGGCCCAACACCCCGTACCTGAACAAGAAGCCGACCGACCTGACGAAACTCGCGCGAGCCAACGGCGGAATCCTGCCGGTCAATCGCCTGTACGAGTCGATCGATGGCACGCTGACAGTAGCGGGGCACGGCTCGCGCGACATGCCGACATGGGGTAACGCCTATCGCACGCGGGCAGCGGAGTACTACATCGACGTTCCGTACGATCCTGAGGCGTTCGTCCGCGCACGGATACTCGCGCTGATCGATTACATCTCGCGGCTCCAGGTCAAGTAGGCCAGCATCGCCAAATTGTTTCCGGCTGTTTCCGGCCAGCGTACCGACCGTGTGTCGGCGTAGGATGAAATATCCGGCGTTGGATGCCCGCTTGGGTCATCGGATCGCCGGCCGGTCGCGTTAGGCCGCTCAGGAGACTGAGATGATGAGACGCGTATGGGCAATGGCCGCGCTCGCCGCGGCGTTGGGCCTGGCCGTTGCCGCCATGCCGGCCGAGGCGCAGCGCAGCGGCGGTGGTGGCGGTGGCGGATCCGGTGGTGGCTACCGCGGTGGTGGCGGATCGGGCGGCGGCTACCGGGGAGGTCCACCGTCCGGTGGCGGTTATCGCGGGGCACCCCATGGAGGCAATTTCCGCGGGGCACCACCGGCGCGCTGGCATGGCGGGTGGAACAGCGGCTGGAACAGTGGCTGGCACGGCGGCGGCTGGAGAGGCGGCACCTGGGTCGGCCCGTGGCGGCCCTGGGGTCCTGCATGGCGACCGGGCTGGTCAGCCTGGGGCGGCGGTTGGGGTGGCTGGGGCTGGGGCGTCGGCTGGAATCCATGGTGGGGCTGGGGCCCGGGCACCTGGGGCTGGAGCGCCGGTGTTCCCATCGTGGTCACGCAGCCGGTTTCGGGTGCCTGGATTCTTCCGCCCAGTGCGACGACCTTCATTGAGCGCGATGTCGAAGTCGTCGACGCGCCGGCCGCGCCACCTGCCGCCGCTGCGCCGCAGCAGTGGTGGTACTGGTGCAACAGCGCACGCGGCTACTACCCGTATGTGAACTCCTGTCCCGAGCCATGGCAGCGCGTCGAACCGCAGACGCCCGCGGGGGCACAGTGAAGTCGCGCCGGGTGCTCTGGTGGCGCCTGGGCGCTGTCGCTGGGACGTTGCTGCTGTCGGCGTGCGTCACGGTGCCGGCCGGGCCGTCGATGTCGGCGCTGCCCGGCAGTCGCAAGGCCTGGGATCAGTTCCAGGCCGATGATGTCGCGTGCCGCCAGTTCGCCGCTCAGCAAGGAGGCGTTCCGGCCGAAGCGGCGGCCAACGCCGGCGTCAGTAGCGCCATCGTCGGAACGGTGCTCGGCGCCGCCGTCGGCGGCCTGCTGGGTGGCGGTGAAGGTGCGGCCGTGGGCGCGGGCATGGGACTGTTCACCGGCGGTGTGGTCGGTGCCGGCAACGCGCAGGTCGCGGGTTCCGTCACGCAGCAGCGCTTCGACAACGCTTACTTCCAGTGCATGTACGCATCGGGCCATCGTGTGCCTGCGCCGGCCGGGTACGTCTCATCAAGTCGGCGTGCCCCGACGGCCGTGGCAAGCACGCGCGGCGCACCGCCACCGAACGCCGCGATTCCACCGCCCGATGCACCGCCGCCGCGGACTACATTTAACGTTCCGCCGAACGCCGCCATCCCGCCGCCGGACGCACCGCCGCCCTACCGATTGCCGCGCTGATCGTTGCGCGAGGTACCGCGCGCAACGCCGCGCCGGGTTGCCTGCCGGAGTCAACGGCAGGCGATGCAACGCGGGTATCGTCGCGCTGGCGACCTCACCCTGACCCCATCATGAGCCACAAGCACGCCCATCTGCTGCGCGAGATCTTTCACGATCCGATCAATACCAACATCCACTGGCGCGAGATCGAGTCGCTGCTGAAGCACCTCGGCGCCGACGTCGAGTCGCTCTCGGGCGCACGCATCCGGGTGAAGCTCGGCCACGCCGAAGGGATCCTGCATCGCCCGCATCACGGCGGCAACACGCTCGACCGAAGTTCGGTCCAGCACCTGCGGGAGCTGCTTGCGCGGGGTGGCGCCACGCCGGCCTTGTACGAAGCGGCGCACAAGGAGCCCGATAACCCGCGCGGCGGCAAGTCGCAGGGCTAAAGCGAAGTCAGCGTCGGATTGCGGAACGGCGCACCGGTCGGGCGCCAGCCTGTCGACAGACTGCGCTGCGGCATACTGCGCGCTGACGATGGAGTCCGCGCAATGTCGCTATTGATACTCGGTCTGGTGCTCTTTCTCGGTACGCACTCCGTGCGGATCGTTGCGGATGACTGGCGCGGTGCCCGCATTGCCAGGCTCGGGCTGATGCCGTGGAAGGGCATCGTTGCGGTCATCTCGATCATCGGCTTCGTGCTGATCGTGTGGGGTTACGGCGAGGCGCGCAGTAATCCGATCGTGCTGTACTCGCCGCCGGTGTGGACCCGGCACATCGCCGCATTGCTCACGGTACCGGCGTTCATTCTGCTGGTCGCCGCCTACATTCCGGGCACGCGCATCAAGCGCGCCGTCGGCCACCCGATGGTCGCGGCCGTGAAGATCTGGGCGTTCGCGCACCTGCTTGCCAACGGCACGCTGGCCGACGTCGTGCTGTTCGGCGCCTTTCTCGCGTGGGCGGTGGCGGACTACATCGCCGCGCGTCGCCGCGATCGTGCGGCGGGGACGGTGTTCACTGTCGGCCCTGTCTCGCGTGACATCGCCGCCGTGGTCATCGGACTGGCCGCATGGGCAGCCTTTGCGTTCTGGCTGCACGCGGCCTGGATTGGCGTGCGGCCGTTCGGATAGAACGGCTTGCCCCTTCCCCAGATAGAGCGCTGCCGCGGTGCGTGAATCTGCGGCTCGCACCCGCCCTCGCCCGCTGCCATACTTCTGATGCCAGCGAATCGCGATGGGGGGACCATGCGCAACGGCATCTTCATCAGCTATCGGCGCAAGGACACCGAAGGCGAGGCGAGTCGGCTCGCCGAGGACCTGCGCGAAGGGCTCGACGGCGTGCAGATCTTTCGCGATGTCGAGAACATCGCGCCGGGTGAGGACTTTGTCGTCGCACTCGAACGTGCACTCGCCGATTGCGCAGTGATGCTGGTGATGATCGGGCCGACCTGGCTCGAGACGAACGATGCCGACGGCAAGCGACGACTCGATGATCCGGCCGACTGGACGCGGCTGGAGATCGCCACCGGCCTGAAGCGCGACGTGCGGGTGATTCCGGTGACCTGTCGCGGGGCCGAGTTGCCTGCAGCGAACGTGCTGCCCGAGGACATCGTGCTGCTGGCGCGGCGCCAGGCGGTCGAAATCGACAACAACCGCTGGCGCTACGACGTCGATCACCTGATCGACCGCCTGGTGCAGATCCCGGGCATGCGCAAGAAGGCAAAGCCATCGCCGACTCCCTCGCCCACGCCGCAGCCCGTAGAGAAGCCGTCCGTGATGCGCAAGGGCCTGCTGATGGGTGGTAGCGCAGTGGCCGGCATCGTGCTGTTCCTCGTGTGGGTGATCGGGTCCGAATTCTCTGGAGCCGACAGCGACATCGATCCCGAGTCAGCGCGCAAGGCCGCGGAGCTGACGCAGCGCATCCTCGAGAACACGACCGCGACCGGTCGCGGCGCGGCCGGTGCAGCGCCACCCGTCGCCGTGCAGGCGCCTACCGCACCGCCGCCACAGACGGCGGCCCAACCACCGGCTGCCACGCGCACGGCGCTGCGCGACGTCTCGGGGACGTGGCGCACGAACACCGGTGAGGTCTATGTTTTCGAGCAGGACGGCCAGCAGATCTCGATCACGGCAGGCATGAACGGTGTTGTCGTCGGCGCCGGCCGCGGACAGCTCACCGGGTCGAACCTGCAGATCGGCCTGATGGTGGCGGCCAACGGCACGACGATGTCGGTCAACTGCAATATGACCGGTGCTCCCGATAATCGGTCGTACACCGGCATCTGCAACGGGCCGCAGGGTCAGTTCCCCGCGCACTTCTTCCGGTAGCGCGACGGGCTAAGCTCGCACCTTCTTTCATCCTGCATGGACTCGCGATGAATCTCCTTACTTCCGCGACGCACGTTCTCGCTCGGCTGCTGCTGGTCACTTCGGCGCTGGTCCTTTCGGCGTGCGTTGCATACGCGCCGCCGCCACCGCCGCAGCCCAGCACCTACGACCGCGCCTACAACGCCATGCTGGGTGCGATGTCGGATCAGGGCGTGCGCGTCACCGACGCGCAGCAGTCGACCGGCGTCATCACCGGTGCGCGCGGCAGCATTACCGTCATCTCGACAGTGGCGCCGCGGCCAGACGGCTCGGTGGAAGTCGCCTTCAAGACGCGCGGCAACATCCAGGAAGACCCGAAACTGATCGACCGGATCGGCGCGTCCTACAACGCGCGCATGGGGCGCTGAGCGCCGCGTGATCTGCGCGCGCCGCGCGCTTAGTTGGCCGCGGGGGCTGCGGGATTGACGATGCCGTCGATGCGCGCAAGCACGTCGGGCACGAGCCTGGGCACGACGTCGAGCGCCTTCATGTTCTCGGTGATCTGCTCGACGCGCGTGGCACCGGTGATCACCGTACTGACGTGCGGATTGCGTACGCACCAGGCGAGCGCGAGCTGGGCAAGGGTGCAGCCGAGTTCCTTCGCGACGGCTTCCAGCTTGCCGACGATCGCGTTCTTGGCCGGATCGGTGAGGCCGTCGCGCAGGAACGCGTAGCTTTCGAGCGCGCCGCGCGATCCGGGCGGGATGCCTTTCTGGTACTTGCCCGACAGCAGGCCCGAGGCGAGCGGGCTCCAGGTCGTCAGGCCGAGTCCGATGTCCTCGTAGAGCCGCGCGTACTCCTGCTCGACACGCTTGCGGTGCAACAGGTTGTACTGCGGCTGTTCCACCACCGGCTTGTGCAGGTTGCGCCGGTCCGCGATGTCCCATGCAGCGCGGATCTCGTCCGCGTTCCACTCGCTCGTGCCCCAGTAGAGCGCCTTGCCGCGCTCGATGATGTTGTGCATCGCCCAGACCGTCTCTTCGATCGGCGTGTGCGGATCGGCGCGGTGGCAGTAGACGAGGTCGACGTAGTCGAGCTGCAGGCGCTTCAATGAACCGTCGATCGCGTCGAGCAGGTACTTGCGATTGAGCGTGTTGTTGTCATTGGCGCAGGTGCGCATGCCCCAGTAGAACTTGGTCGACACGATGTACTTGATGCGCGGCCAGCCGAGTTCCTTCAGCACCTTGCCCATGATGACCTCGCTGTCACCCTTGGCGTAGACCTCGGCGTTGTCGAAGAAGTTGACCCCGGCGTCGAAGGCAGCGGCCATCAGTTCGCGCGCGGCGCGGGTGTCGACCTGGTTGCCGTAGGTGACCCAGGAGCCGAAGGACAGTTCGGAGACTTTCAGGCCGGAGCGGCCGAGGCGGCGAGTGTTCATGGTTCCAGTGCGGCGTAGAGGAAAGGCCGGAAGTCTACTGACCGCCGCGACGCCGCGTGTCTTTCGCGCCGTTTACTCAACGCTCTCGTGTCAGCGGCACGAAGCGCACCGGGATCGTGCTGCGCGAGACCGTGCGGCCCGCGGCGTCCTTGCGCAGCAGCAGCAGGTCCTGTCCCGCGTCAACGGCGCCGACCGGGATCACCATGCGGCCGCCGGGCGCGAGCTGCGCGATCAGTGCCGGCGGCACGTGGTCGGGCGCTGCCGTGACGATGATGCCGTCGAACGGGGCCGCCTCGGGCCAGCCCAGATAACCATCGCCGACCCGCGTCTCGACATTGCGCACGCCGGCGGCATCCAGCGCGGCGCGAGCGCGCGCGGTCAGCGGCGCGAGGATCTCGATCGAGTAGACGCGTTTCACGCAGGCGGCGAGGACGGCGGCCTGGTAGCCCGAACCGGTGCCGACTTCCAGCATCACGTCGGTCGCGCGCGGCTCGAGCAGCTCGGTCATCAGCGCGACGATGAACGGCTGCGAGATCGTCTGGCCGAGGCCGATGGGCAGCGGCCGGTTCTCGTAGGCGCGCGCCGCGAGCTCCGTTGGCACGAAGCGTTCGCGCTCGACGGTCTGCAGCGCATGGCGGACCGACAGGGCTGAGCGCGCTGCGTCCGGTGGACGCCGCCGTGTCGCGCATCAGCTCGTCGATCTCGCGCAGCAGGCGCTCGCGCGCCATCGCGGTGCTGTCGCGTGACGATGCGGGCGACGCAGGCCCGAGCGCCGCCAGCGCAGTGCCCAGGCGGGTCAGCCAGTCGCGCCGCGAAAGCATCGCACCGTCCCGTCAGTCGTGCGGCGACACGTGGATCGGGTCGACCCAATGCACGGCCTCGGGCCGCTCCACCGGCTCGATGTCCAGATTGACGACCACGGCTTCGTTGTCGCTGCGGACCAGCACGCATTCGAGCGGTGAATCGCGCGAGGCGTTGATCTCCTGATGCGGCACATACGGCGGCACGTAGATGAAGTCACCCGCCTCGGCCTCGGCCACATACTCGAGCTTCTCGCCCCAGCGCATGCGTGCCTTGCCGCGCACGACATAGATCACGCTTTCCAGTGCGCCGTGATGATGCGCCCCGGTCTTGGCATTCGGATGAATCGTGACCGTGCCGGCCCAGATCTTCTGTGCCCCGACGCGCGCCGCGTTGATCGCCGCCGCGCGGTTCATGCCGGGGGTCTGCGCGGTGTTGGTATCGAGCTGGTTGCCCTTGATCACGCGCACGCCCTGCGTGCGCCAGTCGGGAGTGGAATCGGTCATTGCAGTCTCGCCATGTGCGAAACCTTCATCATGCGAGCCGGCGCCGCACGAGGCAAGCGCCGGACCGGCCGCGTTGTTGCACGACACACCCCTCGGCCCACCCGGCGTCATGGGCATAAGCACATGAGCAGATGTGTGCTTCGAGGCCTCTCCGATGCGGCACACTTCACCGGAGGGCAGCCTGCGCGCCGCGCCGGCCCCGCATTCCTTTTTCCTGGTTAGCCTGCCCATGTTCCGCCTGATCGCCTTCATCCTCGTTTCCGTCTACGCCGCCTTCACTCCGGTGCGGGCCGCGACACAACCGCTGCTGTCACCGCCTGAACTCGCGGCGCGGCTGGCCGATCCGCAGTTGCGTGTCATCGACATCCGCGCCGGCACGCAGGAGGGCAAGCCAGCCTATGACGTCGGGCACATTCCAGGCGCTCTCTCGGCGCCCTATGCCAAGTGGCGCGGGCCGAAGGACAATCCGGGCCGCCTGCCGGACACCGCGAAGCTGAGCGCGCTGATCCAGTCGCTGGGCATCGACAGCGGCACTCCGGTGGTCGTCGTCTACGAAGGCGCCGACGCGACCGAGTTCGGGGCGGCGGCTCGCGTGGTCTGGACCCTGAAGGCGGCTGGCTTGGCGAATGTGTCCATCCTCAATGGCGGCATGAAGTCCTGGCGCGCCGCGGGCCAGCCGGTCACGCAGGAGGTCGGCACCGTGCCACCGTCGCGTTACGCGGTGAAGCTCGATGACCAGCTGATCGCCACGCAGGACGAGGTCGCGCAGGTCCTTGCACGGCAATCGGCCCGCCTGCTGGACGCGCGTCCCGCGCCGTACTTCCATGGCGAGACGCGCCACGCCGCAGCGCGCACACCGGGCACGCTGGTCGGTGCGAAGAACGTGTCGCACGACGTCTGGTTCGTCGGCGACAGCGCCACGATGCAGTCCCCGGACGAAGTCCGGCGCATCGCGGCCCGCGAGGGCGTCGAAACCGACGTGGCGACGGTGTCGTTCTGCAACACCGGCCACTGGGCGGCGACGAACTGGTTCGTGCTGTCCGAAGTGCTCGGCCAGAAAGAGGTCAAGCTGTATCCGGAGTCGATGGTCGGCTGGTCCCAGGCCGGACTGCCGATGACGAACGTGCCCGGTCGGCTTGCGCAGTTCTGGTTGCAGATCCGCGAAGCGGTGGGCGCGCTGTAGCGTCGCGCGACCGGCAGGACCGGATAATGGCGGCCGTGTCCACCGCCCTTCCACTGCCTGCCGCCGCGGACGCGGCCCGCGGCAACGCCCGGCGCACCGCCCTGGCGATGTCGGCGCTCGCGCTGGCCGCATGGATTGCGGTGACATGGCTGGTCGGGTTGCGCCAGGGGCTGCTCTTCCTGGTCGGCATCGGTTACGGCGCGGTCCTTGCCGGCGTGTCGTTCGGATTCACTACCGGCTGGCGGGTCTGGATCCGCGAGCGCGATCCGACGGGCTTCCTCGCGCAGTTCCTCGCGATCGGGCTGGCGATGGTGGTGTCGATTCCGCTGATCGCGACGCACCCGGAACTCAGCGGAGCCGTGGCGCCGGTGTCGGTGAGCGTTGTCATCGGTGCCTTCGTGTTCGGACTGGCGATGCAGATCGCCGACGGTTGCGGCTCCGGCACGCTGTACAAGGCGGGGCTGGGCAACGCGTTCGCGCTGACGGTGCTGCCCGGCTTCATTTTCGGCAGCTTCTTCGGCGCGGCGCACCTGGATCGCTGGCTCGCCCTGGGGGCCCTGCCGCCGATCGCGCTGCAGGACCACGTGGGTCCAGCCGGCGCGATTGCCGTGCAACTGGCGGTCTTCGCGGCGCTGGGAACCTGGCTGTGGCGACGGCGCCGCAGCACGCAGACGCGCTGGCGCGGACGGGCCGTCTACGTGGGCGCGGTGCTGCTCGCGGTGTTCGCCGTGCTCAACCTGGTGATCGCCGGACAGCCATGGGGCATCGTCTATGGGCTCGGGCTCTGGGGCGCAAAGATTGCCAGCGCGCTGGGCATGGACCTCGGCGCCAATGCCTTCTGGGGACGTGCCGCTCAGCAGGCTCACATCCACTCGTCGGTACTGACCGATGTGACGTCGATCACCAACTTCGGTCTGCTGGCGGGCGCGATGATCGCGGCAACCCTGCGCGGTACCGCCTGCCCACCGCCCGAAGCGCAGCGGACATCGCAATGGGTCGCGGCGATCGTCGCCGGCATTGCGCTGGGTTACTCGTCGCGATTGGCCTTCGGCTGCAATGTCGGCGCGTATTTT
The DNA here is from genome assembly GCA_963769745.1 of uncultured beta proteobacterium. Taxonomy (GTDB): domain Bacteria; phylum Pseudomonadota; class Gammaproteobacteria; order Burkholderiales; family Burkholderiaceae_F; genus JALORV01. The sequence continues at coordinate 14,907 of CAVYNB010000008.1, read as the reverse complement.
TCCGGCATCTCCACCGGTAGCCTGCATGGCTGGATCTGGTTCGCAGCCGCGTTTGCCGGATCGCTGATCGGCGTGCGCGTGCGCGCGCGCCTGGGGTTGCGCGGATGAGGCGGACGCTGCTCTTCGCGACGATCTTCTGGGGTCTCGCGTTGGGGATGCTTGCGCTCGACTGGGCGCGCTCGACGCCGCATAACCGCTTCGACGAGCCGCTGCCGTGGCAGCTCGGACACGAGAAGGTCGAAGGTGCCGGTCACTGCGCGGCGCCGCTCAAGTAGGCGGCTGCGTCGCGGGACCTATTCGACCGGCAGGAATCCCTCGGTCGACAGGTAGCGCTCGCCGGTGTCGTAGTTGAAGCCGAGCACCCGGCTTCCCGTGCCGAGTTCCGGCAGCTTCTTCGCGATGGCAGCCAGCGTCGCGCCCGACGAGATCCCGACCAGCAGGCCTTCCTCGCGTGCGGCCCGGCGCGCCATCTCGCGTGCCTCTTCGGCCTCCACGGTGATGACGCCGTCCAGGACCTCGGTCTTGAGGTTGTGCGGAATGAATCCGGCGCCGATACCCTGGATCGGATGCGGCGACGGCTTCCCGCCCGAGATCACCGGTGAGGCCGCCGGCTCAACGGCGAACACTTTCAGACGTGGCCACTTCGGCTTCAGCACCAGTCCGATCGCCGAAATGTGACCGCCGGTGCCGACGCCGGTGATGATGGCGTCCAGTCCTTCGGGAAAGTCGATCAGGATTTCCTGAGCTGTGGTTTTCACGTGGACGTCGATGTTGGCCGGATTGTCGAACTGCTGCGGTATCCACGACCCCGGCGTTTCGGCGGCCAGCTGCTCGGCGCGTTCGATCGCGCCTTTCATGCCCTTCTCGCGCGGTGTCAGGACGAACTTCGCACCATAAGCCAGCATCAGCCGGCGGCGTTCAACCGACATGCTGTCGGGCATCACCAGCAGCAAGGGGTAGCCCTTCACTGCGGCGACCATCGCCAGTCCGATGCCGGTGTTGCCGGACGTCGGCTCGATGATCGTCCCGCCAGGCGCCAGTCGGCCGTCACGCTCGGCGGCCTCGACCATCGACAGCGCAATGCGGTCCTTGATCGAGCCGCCTGGATTGGCGCGTTCCGACTTCGACCAGACCTCGTAGCCACTCGGAAACAGCCGGTTGATGCGGATATGGGGGGTGTTGCCGATGGTTTCGAGAACGTTGGCAGCGCGCATGGGATCTCCGTGGGTTCAGATCGTTGACGGTACGCCCCGCGACTGCCCGGCGGTATCACGCGGTCTGATATCGATATACGAGGACGACAACTCTCGAGCAGGCGCAGCGCCCGGTTAAGCTTGCGCCATGACGCTCGCAATTTCCTATGACGACGTGGCGGCCGCCGCGCAACGGCTTGCCGGTGTGGCGCATCGCACGCCGGTGATGACCTCACGCACCGCGAATGAACTCACCGGTGCGGAACTGTTCTTCAAGTGCGAGAACTTCCAGCGCATGGGCGCGTTCAAGTTCCGCGGCGCCTACAACGCGCTGAAGCAGTTCACCCCGGAGCAGCACAAGGGTGGGGTGGTGGCATTTTCCTCAGGCAATCATGCCCAGGCGATCGCGCTGTCGGCGCGGCTGCTCGGCATGCCGGCGACGATCGTCATGCCGCAGGACGCACCGGCAATCAAGGTGGAGGCCACGCGCGGCTATGGCGCCGAGGTCGTGCTGTACGACCGCTACACCGAGGATCGCGAGGCGATCAGCGAACGCCTGGCGCGTGAGCGCGGCATGACGTTGATTCCGCCCTACGACCATCCGCATGTAATGGCGGGCCAGGGCACCGCCGCGCTCGAACTGATGCAGGAGACGGGTCGGCTCGACCTGCTGCTCGTATGCGTCGGCGGCGGCGGGCTGATCTCCGGGTGCGCGACGGCCGCGCGCCATCTGCAGCCCGAGTGCCGGGTCATCGGCGTCGAACCGGAGGCGGGAAACGATGTGCAGCAGTCACTGCGCCGGGGCGAGATCGTGACGATCGACGTGCCGCGCACGATCGCCGACGGCGCACAGACGCAGCATCCCGGTCGCTATACGTTTCCGGTGATACAGGCGCTGGTGGACGACGTGGTCACCGTCAGCGACGAGGCGCTGAAGCGGACGATGCGCTTCTTCGCCGGACGCATGAAGATCGTCGTCGAGCCGACGGGCTGCCTCGGCGCGGCCGCGGCATTCGAGCAGGCAATCGATGTACGCGGCAAGCGCGTCGGTGTGATCCTGAGCGGCGGCAATGTCGATCTCGCGCGCTATGCGGCACTCTTGATCGAGTAGTGCGGAGCGACTAGCGCGGCACTTCAGTCCATCGAGCGTATGACGCCGCAGGCGATGCGTTTGCCCGAGTTGCCGGCAGGCTGGCTCTTGAAATCGTCGGCGCTCTCATGAATGACGATCGCCCGGTTCACGACCGAGCGGGGTCCCGGCGCCACCGTCAGCAGTTCCGTCGTGAACGAGAACATCGCGATGCCTTCACCGTTGGAGGACAGATTTGGAAGATCGCCGGCATGGCGGTCGGCCGAGTCGTAGCGGCCGTGTGACTTGCCCTGCGGATTGAAGTGTCCGCCGGCGCCCATGGCGTTGTCGGAGCAGTCGCCCTTTTCGTGCACATGGAAACCGAACTGCCGGTTGGTCGGCAAACCGTTGATGTCGGCGCGGATGTAGGTCTTGCCGGCGGCTGAGTCCGCAGCGGCCGAGGCCAGAGGCGCCCGGTAACCGGTCCCCTCGCCGACGAAGGTTCCGCCTTCGGCCTGATGGAATGTCACTCGCCCCCAGACGGAGCTGCCATCGGTTCCCAGGACCTTGGCTTCCGCGAATGGGCCCTTGCTCAAGGTGTCGCAGCCCGAGGCGAGCAGGGCGATGGCGGCGACGGCAAACCAGCGAAACGACATGACGGACTCCCTGAGTGATGCATTGCCCCGAAGGCGATCTGCGATGTTAGCCGGCGGAGCCCGGAAATGCAGCGCCGCGGTGCCGCTTTCCATCTCACTGCAGGCGTGCCGCCTACCTAGCATCGGTGGCATCCACTGTCCGCTCGCACCGTGTCGACCTGTCGATTCCCCTTGTTTGTGCTGCTCGTGCTGCTGCTGCAGCCGCTTGCCACGCATGCGGTCGAGTGGGTCGGCACGGTGGTCGGCATCGCCGATGGCGACACGCTCACCTTGCTCGATGACGGCAAGACTCCGCACCGCATCCGGCTGGACGGCATCGACGCTCCGGAACGTACACAGGACCATGGACAGCGCGCCCGCCAGTCGCTCGCCGGCATGGCACACGGACGCCGCGCGGTGGCCGCATGCCCGAAGACCGATCGCTATGGCCGAGCGGTGTGTCGCGTGACGGTGGATGGCGTGGACGTCGGTCTCGAACAGATCCGGCGCGGGCTCGCCTGGCACTACGTCAAGTATGCGAACGAACAGTCGCCGGCCGACCGAGTGCGGTATGCAGGAGCCGAAGAGCAGGCACGCAGCACGCGGCTGGGGCTGTGGTCGACGTCGGCCGCAGTGCCGCCGTGGGATTTCCGTCGCGACAAGGCGGCGGCGAAGTGAGGCGATTCAGCCCGCGCGGCCGACGATCTGCGCAGAGGCGATCAGCTCTTCCAGCAGCGCCATCGACGCCCGCCCCGAGACAGTGAAGGGATCGAGCACCGGCTTGTCGGAATACTTCAGCAGCATCGACGGATTGACCTTCGACAGGTTCACCTGGCCCATGGTCCAGCCGGCGAAGTGCCGCTCCGGCACCTCGGCGTAGTGCAGCAGGATGACCTCGCGGTGGCGCGTATCGCGCAGGATCTTCATGTACAGCGCGTTGACTGCCTCGCGGCCGCCTTCCAGCGCCTGCATGTAGACATCACCGCCGTGGCACAGGATGCCCGTGATCCCGTGGGCGGGGTTGTGGGTGCGCGACTGCTGCAGGATCGACTCGATGATTTCCTGGGTGACGGGGGCCGCAGCGCGGCTGGCATAGAGAAGGCGGACTAGCATCGAAATTCTCCGGTCAGGCGTTCTTCAGTTTCAGCAGGGCCAGAAACTCGCGCCGCAGGTTCGGGTCCTTCAAAAATGACCCGCGCATCACGCTGTTGATCATCTTCGAGTCGGTGTCCTTGACGCCGCGCCACTGCATGCAGAAGTGATCGGCCTCCATCACGATGGCCAGGCCGTCGGGCTGCACCGTGTTCTGCAGCAGGTCGGCCAGGTGCGTGACCGCCTCTTCCTGGATCTGCGGCCGGCTCATGACCCAGTCGGCCAGCCGCACGTACTTCGACAGCCCGATGAGGTTCGAGTATTCGTTCGGCAGCACACCGATCCAGACCTTGCCGATGATCGGACACAGATGGTGGGAACAGGCACTTCTTACCGTGATCGGCCCGACGATCATCAGTTCGTTGAGGCGTTCGACGTTGGGAAACTCGGTCACCGGAGGCATCGCGGTGTAGCGGCCGCGGAAGACCTCGGTCAGATACATCTTCGCCACGCGGCGTGCCGTTTCGCGCGTGTTGTGATCGCTCTCGACGTCGATGACCAGGCTCTGCAGCACGCCGAGCAGCTTGGCTTCGACTTCCTCCTGCAGCAGTGCCAGCTCATCCGGCTCGATATACGGTGCGATGCAGTCGTTGGCATGAAAACGGTGCTTCGCCTGCTGCAGGCGTTCGCGAATCTTCTGCGAGACCGGCACACCGAGATCAGCCGGATCGGTGAGGGCCGGAGTGGCGGGGGGAGTACGCGCGTTCATCGGTCGTCTTCCAGCGCGAGTGCGGCCAATGACTATATATGAAGCATCCGTCGCGGCTCCGACTTTCGCCCCACATCCGATCTTCGCCCCATGGAGTGCAGGGTTACGCGGGCCCGCGACTGGCGCTGGCCTGGCCGGGGTCTCAGCGCTCTGTCTCCTGCGCCCGCATCTTTGCGGCGATGTAGTCGCCGTGCGTGACGTGCAGCAGGTCGGCGACCTTGCGCATCAGGTGGTTCTCGTGTGCCGACAGTTCGGCATCGGCGTAGGCGACGCGCCACATCAGTTCGATCACGCGATGCTTCTGCTCCTGCGTGAAGTGACGATTGACCAGCGAGGTGAACTGGAAGTAGTCGGTAGCCTGCTTCATCTCGGCCTCGGCCAGTTCGATCAGGCGGGTGGCCTCGTCCGCAGTCAGCTCGAATTTCTCGCGCACCGCACGCAGCACGACGGCGCGCTCGTCCGGCGTGGACTCGCGGTCGATGCGCGCGACTTCGACCAGCAGCGCCGCCGTGGCGAGCTGGATGGAGTGGCGCTCGTCAGACGGCGTCGGGGAGGCGCCGATGTGGCGGTCGAAGAAATCGCGGATTGAATTCAGCATTCGATTGCGCCTGTCTCGGTATCCCCGATCGGCTGCCGGGGAGTCGGATTCTAGTGTCGCATTGCGCAGCGGACATGCCGGTCGGCCAGATTGACGGCCGCGCTACAGTGGCGGCGCGCGCAACGCGGAGAACCTGATGGGCGAGTGGCTGCAGAGCGTCTTGGGGTCGAACACCCTGCTGTCCGGCGGACTGACACTGGCCCTGCTCGGCCTCGCCGCCGTCTGGCTGCGCGATCTTCCAGGCAAGGTCTTTGGCTGGGCCAAGCACTTTTTGATCACGACGCTGACCGTCGACAGTCGCGACGAGCTGATGTTTCCGGCGCTGGTCGAGTACATGGACAGCCGCGAGTCGCTGCGGAGGCTCAACAATTTCACTGCGCGCGCCGTTCGCCAGGGCACGAGCTACCAGAGCCTGCACGACGAGCTGCAGCAGGGCGGCCGTCCGCTGACGGTGCTGTCGCCCGGCGAGGGCTTTCACGTCTTCTTCCTCGACGGGCGCCTGATGTGGATGAAGCGCGAAGTGCAGGTCGGGCCGTCGATCTTCGAGAAGATCGCACTGTCGACCTTCGGCCGCGACAAGCGGTCGCTCGAGGAGCTGGTGCACGCGGCGATGGAGCACCGCATCGCGCGCGAGCTCAACCGCATCGCGGTCTACATGCCGAGTCCCTATAACAACGAGTGGATGCGTGCACGGCTCGGCAACAATCGCAAGCTCGACTCGGTGGTGCTCAAGGCCGGCCAGAAGGAATCGATCCTGGAGGACCTGAATCGATTCTTCGCTTCGCACGATCGCTACGAGGCGCTCGGGATTCCGTGGCGGCGCGGCTATCTGCTCTACGGCCCGCCGGGCACAGGCAAGACCTCGCTCGTGACGGCCATTGCATCGGAGCTGGCGCTCAACGTCTGTGTGCTGAGCCTGGCTTCGCCGACCGTCACCGACGAGAAGATCGGCAACCTGTTGTCATCGGTGCCGCAACGCTCGGTCATCCTGATCGAGGATGTCGACGCCTTTTTCCGACAGCGCGACAAGGCGGACGCGGGGGTCAAGGTCTCGTACTCGGGCTTCATCAACGCGCTCGACGGCGTGGCGGCACACGAAGGCTCCGTCGTGTTCCTCACGACCAACCATCCGGAGCTGATCGACGAAGCGGCAATCCGCTCGGGGCGGGTCGACTTCCGGCTTGAGCTCGGCTTGTGTGACGCCAGCCAGCTCGAGCGCATGTTCCTCAAGTTCTTCGACGACGCGTCGGCGGCAGCGCGGTTCGCCGCTGCCGTCGCCCCGGGACTGTGGTCGCCGGCGCAGGTGCAGGAGCGATTGCTCAAGGCCGAGAGTGTCGACGAAGCGATCGCGCTGTTTCGCGACACGAAGCCCGCGACATCGTTGCCGTCGAAGGCAGCGTAAGACGACGACCGTCGACGTTTGCGCTGTTGAAGAAGAGCCATGCGCATCGGTGCATCCCGGTCGTCGTGCGGTTGACCGGCACTGCTTGCACAATTCTCGACACAAGAATTGATCCGTTACCGCTTGCACGGGACGAATCTAGAGTCGTGACTCGAGCGCACTCGACGATCGATCTTTAGAATTCGCGGTCTCAGTGGACGGTCGCCAAATGCGGTGATGTCGTGCACTGACATCGCCGTAAGAAGTGCAGCCACTGCCGATCGCAGTGGATCCGCACCACGAATCTGCGTAAGCAATGGGTGCTCAGTGGGCGTGTCGCGATAGGTGTGTCGCGATGGGTGTGTCGCGACAACCGCGTGCGCCCGCGTGAACGGGTAAGTAGACAAGAACAGGAGCCACCCGCTCCGAATGTCCTGATCAGGACGTAGCCGAGGGCGACGCCACAAGCGTCGTAGAGGTCATGTACATGAAGAAGACTGAGAACGGCGATTCGCCGGATCTCGATGCTGCGCGTGGCCTCGTGCCCGCCATCGTGATAGGTGCCGCCGTCTGGGCGATCGTCTTTGCGATCGCCGTCCTCCTCTGGGGTTAAGCCTTCCCCCTCACGGGCGATCACTAGTACTCCCTTGCCCGGCGCGCAGCCGGGCGACCCGCACTCGCATCGGCCACGGGCGTGACCCCGGCGCGCCGTACAGCGTTCCCGGCTCGTCGAGGCCGATGCCAGGCCATGCCTTGCGACCTCGTTTATACGAGCGTATAAACACCGCATGCCTGCCTCGCCCACGGCCACGACCCCAGCGCGCGAGCGACTGCTGCGAGCGGGCGCGCGCCAGGCGCGGCGAGCAGGCGTGCGTTCCATCACGGTGCGCGCCGTTTGCCAGCAGGCGGAAGCGAACCTCGGCAGCTTTGTCTATCACTTCGGCTCGCGCGATGCCTTCGTTGCCGAGGTCATCGAACGCTGGTACGGACCCCTGCTCGATCAGATGACCGCCACGGTCGACCTGGCGCTGCCACCGGCCGAGCGCCTGCGTGCACTGTTGCTGCAGCTCGGTGACTGGGCTGCAACCAACAGCCGATTCATCACGCATGTGCTGATGGATGCCGCGTCGGGCGAGGCGGCGGCACAGCAGTTCGTCCGGTCGCTGGCCGATCGCCATCCGGCGCTGATCCTGCGTGTCGTGGCCGAGGCGCAGCGTGCCCGCGAGCTGCCGCGCGGCGAACCGTTGAACGTCGTGCTGTTCCTGATGGGCGCGATCGCGTTGCCGATCCTGCTGGCGGATCGCCTGGCCGAAGCGCGGCTCGCGCCGGCCGAACTCACCCGACTGCTGGTCGAATTTGCGCGCGAGCGTAAGCATCGCGTGCAGCGCCTCGACTGGGCACTGGGTGGCCTGACGCGGGAGGCCCGGCATGGGCAAGTTCAAGCCAGGCATTGAGGTCGCGCTGCTCGCGTGCGGGCTTCTGGCGTTGGGAGCCTGTACCCGCACCGATCCCGATCGCTTCGGCGGCTACGCGGAAGCCGACCTCGTCTATGTCGGTCCGTCGATCGGGGGCCGCGTGCAGAAACTCGCGGTCGAGCGTGGCGCACGCGTCAAGAAGGGCGAGGTGCTGTTCGAGCTCGAGCGCGACCCGGAGACCCTCGAGAAGGCCGCGGCGGCCGCGCGGGCGGAGCGAGCGGCCGCGCAGGTGCGCAACCTGCGCAAGGGCAAGCGGGTCGACGAACTGCGCGCGATCGAGCAGCAGCTGGCGCAGGCCCGGGCCTCATTGGTGCTCTCGACGAACGAGCTGAAGCGCAACGAGACGCTGGTCGCGCAGGGATTCATTTCCGCGACCCGCCTCGACGAAGCGCGTGCAGCGCGCGAACGGGATGCTGCGCGCGTCGCCGAGGTCCAGGCGCAGCTGGCGACCGCGCGCGATGCGGCGCGGCCGGACGAGATCGCCGCGGCCGAGGCTGATCAGCGCGCCGCCGAGAGCGACCTGGCGTCAACCCAATGGCGCGAGGACCAGACGCTCGGCCGGTCCACCGCGACGGCGACCGTGCACGACGTCATGTACCGACCCGGCGAGTGGGTCGGACAGGGTCTGCCGGTGATTGCGCTGCTGCCTGATGGTGCGGTCAAGGTGCGGTTCTTCGTGCCGCAGGCAGCACTGACGCGCATCCGGGTCGGTGAAAGCGTGGCCGTGAGTTGCGACGGTTGCCCCCCGGGGCTCGCGGCACGCATCACGTTCGTGTCGGATCAGGCCGAGTACACGCCGCCGGTCATCTATAGCAACGAGAGCCGCTCCAAGCTCGTGTTCATGGTCGAGGCAAAGCCGGACGACAAGACGGCGCAACTTCTCAAGCCCGGCCAGCCGCTCGACGTCCGCATCGCCGCGGGCACGCTAGGCGTCGGAACTGATGAGCCCGGATCTGGCGATCGACGTCCGCGGACTGACCAAGACCTTCAGCGGCCGCACCGTGGTCGACCACATCGACCTCGCGGTGCCGCGCGGGCAGGTCTGCGGGTTCCTCGGGCCGAACGGCAGCGGCAAGACGACGACGATCCGCATGCTGTGCGGGCTGCTCGAGGTCGATGCGGGCGAAGGCACCTGCCTCGGCTACGACATTCGCCGCGAGTCCCGTCGCATCAAGCTGCGGGTTGGCTACATGACGCAGCGGTTCGGGCTGTATGAAGACCTGTCGATCGCCGAAAACCTCGACTTCACCGCGCGCGTCTACCGCCTCGACAACCGTCGCCAGCGCGTCGCCGGTGCGCTCGATCGGCTGGGACTGACGGCGCGCAAGGCACAGCTGGCCGGCACGCTGTCGGGCGGCTGGAAGCAGCGCCTCGCTCTCGCGGCCTGCCTGCTGCACGAGCCGGAACTGCTGCTGCTCGACGAACCGACGGCCGGTGTCGATCCGAAGGCGCGCCGCGACTTCTGGCGCGAGATCCACGCGCTCGCTGCTGACGGCATCACGGTGCTGGTCAGCACGCATTACATGGATGAAGCCGAGCGCTGTCATCGCCTCGTCTACATCTCCTACGGCAAGATGCTGGCGGCCGGTACCGCGCCGGAAGTGATTGCGCAGGCCGGGCTCAGGACCTGGGCCGTGCACGGCCCCCGGCTCGACGCCGTGCTCGATGCGGTTGAACGGCGCGGCTGGATGGCGGTGCCATTTGGTACCAGTTTGCATGTCAGCAGCACCGACCACGACGACTTTCCGCGCTGGCTGGCGGAGCACGACCCGGCGCTGGCGCGCGAGGTGCGGATCGAGCCGATCCCGACCGGGCTCGAGGATGTCTTCATTGCACTGACGCAGGATGCCCGCGACACCGTCAGCTGAGCGAAGCGCCGGGCCGCCCCAAGCGAGCTCGCGCCGCAGCGCGCCGCGCGGAGGCTCCGACGAACGCCCGTGGCGCTGGGCGCTGTCGCTCGAGCGCATCGGTGCCGTGCTGCGCAAGGAGTTCATCCAGCTGCGGCGCGACCGGCTGACGTTCGCGATGCTGATCGGCGTGCCGATCATGCAGCTCGTGCTGTTCGGCTACGCGATCAACTCGGATCCCCGGAACCTGCCGACGGCGGTCGTGGCGCTCGACCAGTCGCCGTTCGTGCGCAGCATCGTGCGCGCAGCACAGAACACGACTTACTTTCACATCATCGAGGTCGGCTCGGAGAGCGAGGCCGAGCGCCTGATCGCGCGCGGCGATGTCCAGTTCGCACTGGTGTTTCCATCGGACTTCAGCGCGCGGCTGGTTCGCGGCGAGTCGCCGGCCATGGCCGTGTACGCGGATGCCACCGATCCCGCCGCCACCGGACCGGCGGTATCGGCGCTGCAGCGGTTGCCGCAGCTCGCGCTGCGTAACGATCTGCACGGGCCGCTGGCCCGGCTGGCGCCGGACCGCGAACCGTTTCAGGTCATCGTGCACAAGCGCTACAACCCGGAGGGGCTGACCAACTACAACGTCGTGCCCGGCCTGATGGGCGTGATCCTGACGATGACGCTGGTGATGATGACGGCGATGGGCATGACGCGCGAACGCGAGCGCGGCACGCTGGAGAACCTTCTTGCCACGCCCGTGCGTCCGGTCGAAGTGATGATCGGCAAGATCGTGCCCTACGTGATCATCGGTTATGTGCAGGTGCTGATCGTGTTCACGGCGGCGCGTTGGCTCTTCGAGGTCCCGATGTTCGGGAACTTCGTCCTGCTGTCATCGGCCATCGTGCTGTTCATCATCGCCACGCTCGGCGTTGGCTTCGCGTTCTCGACGATCGCCCGGTCGCAGATGCAGTCGATGCAGATGACGATGTTCTTCTTCCTTCCGAACATCCTGCTGTCGGGGTTCATGTTTCCGTTCCGCGGCATGCCGACCTGGGCGCAGTGGATCGGCGAAGCTCTGCCGCTGACGCATTTCCTGCGCATCGTGCGTGGCGTGATGCTCAAGGGCGCGGGGCTGGCCGACGTCGCACCGCAGACGGTGCCGATCCTGGTCTTCATCGCCGTGGCCGCCGCGGTTGCGATGAAACGCTACAAGCAGACGCTCGATTGACGGCGCAGGACCCCGCGCTGGCCGATTGCTTCGCAATCGCATGAATGGCAGCGAGGAGAGGTCCCGACCGAGTTCCTGCGTCGCGCTACGCTGCCGACATGAATCGAAGGACTGCCTGCGCCACCTTGATGGCCCTGGTGCTGATGGCAGCCGGCGCCCCGACGAGTGCGGTCGAGACGCAGGTCCGGATTTCCCGCGACGGGGAACTGGTCCTGATCGACGCCGTGCTGCTTGCGCCCGTGACACCGGCCGAGGCATGGGTGGTGCTCACTGACTTCGACGTCATGGCGCGGTACGTCCCGGACCTGGAAGCGAGCCGGGTGACCATCCGACTCGGCAATCGCCTCCGTGTCGAGCAGCGCGGCGTTGTGCGCTGGGGTCCCTTCGCGCGTCCATTCACGATGGTGCGAGAGGTCGAACTCACGCCGATGGAGCAGGTGGAGTCGCGCTCGATCGGCGGCACGCTGCAACGGGTAAGGACGTCGACGCGGCTGGCTCCCGTGGCAGGCGGCACGGAGGTGCGCCATCACCTCGAGTTCGTTTTCAATGTCTGGATGCCGGACCTGCTGGCCGACGCCTTCCTGCGCTACAAGGTGCGCGAGCAGTTCGACGCGGTGGTTGCCGAGATGCTGCTTCGACGTGGTTCCAACAAGAAGTGAAGCCGTGCATCCAACGCTACGCGGACGCAGCGCGAGCCTTGTCCTCGAGCAGCGACCAGCGCTCGAAGCGCGCAGCGAGTTCGTGTTCGATCGCTGTTGCGCGCAGGCGATCGGCACTGATCGCATCGGCGCCAAGCCGGTGATACTCAGCACTGCTCATCCGGGCAGTGATCTCGTGCTGCTCGCGTTCGAGGGCCTCGATCTCGGCCGGCAGGGCCTCCAGTTCGCGCTGCTCCTTGAATGAGAGCTTCACGCGTCCGCCGCGTGCAGCCGGACGGGAGGTTTGCGGTGGCTCGGCGGCCGTCGCAACCGGTGGGGCTGACTTCGGACGCAACGCCAGCCAGTCACTGTAGCCACCGGGGTACTCGGTCCAGCGGCCATCGCCGTCGGCGACCAGCGACTGGGTGACGACGTTATCGAGGAAGGTCCGGTCGTGGCTGACCAGCAGCAGCGTGCCGTTGTAGCCCTGCAGCGTCGACTCGAGCAGTTCGAGCGACTCGATGTCGAGATCGTTGGTCGGTTCGTCCAGCACCAGCAGGTTGGCCGGCCGCGCGAACAGTCGCGCCAGCAGCAGGCGGTTGCGCTCGCCGCCAGACAGCGTCTTGATCGGTGAGTTCGCGCGTTGCGGCGAGAACAGGAACTCGCCGAGATAGCTCATCACGTGCTTGCGCGTGCCCGCCACTTCGATCCAGTCGGACCCCGGGCTGATCGTCTCGGCCACGGTCCTGTCGGGATCGAGCGCCTCGCGCATCTGGTCGAAGTAGGCGATTTCGAGGTTCGTCCCGCGGCGCACGGTTCCGCTGTCCGGTGCCATCGTGCCGAGGATCAGCCGCAGCAGCGTGGTCTTGCCCGCGCCGTTGGGCCCGATCAGCGCGAGCCGATCACCGCGCATGATCCGCGTCGTCAGGCGATCGACGACCACCTTGTCGCCGAAACGCTTGCCCACGTCCGTGAGTTCGGCCACGAGCTTGCCCGAGCGCTCGCCGGCATCCAGCGTGAGCTTCACGTTGCCGAGGCGATCGCGCCTCGCACTGCGCTCGACGCGCAAGGACTCGAGCCTGGACACGCGACCCGCATTGCGCGTGCGCCGCGCCTCGATGCCCTTGCGTATCCATGCCTCTTCCTGCGCCCAGAACCGGTCGAACTTGCGGGCCGCCGTCTCCTCGGCAGCCAGTTCGGTCGCGCGCCGACCTTCCCACGCGCTGTAGTTGCCGGGGTACGAACGCAGCAGGCCCCGGTCCAGCTCGACGATGCGATTGGCTACGCGATCGAGAAAGGCGCGGTCGTGGGTGATCACGATCAGCGCCCCTGCCTTGAGGAGCAGATCCTCGAGCAGCGTGATGCCATCGATGTCGAGGTGGTTGGTCGGCTCGTCGAGCAGCATCACGTCGGGCGTCAGGGCGAAAGCGAGCGCGAGTGCGCCGCGCTTGCGCTCGCCGCCGGACAGGCGCGTTGGGTCCTGTGCCTCGTCGAGCCCGAATCGATGCAGGTATTCCACCAGGCGCGCCTCGATGCGCCAGCGCTCGCGTTCGTCGTGCAGGCCGTCCAGCGCCCCGCGCACGGCCAGGCTTTCGCGCAGCGTCGAGGCCACCGGCAGCACCGGCTCCTGCTCGACCAGAGCCACGTGCAGGCCGTCCCGGCGCTTGACTTCGCCATCATCGAGATCGAGCCGACCGGCGACCACGTTCAGCAGCGAACTCTTGCCGGTGCCGTTGCGGCCGATCAGTCCGATGCGATCGCCCTCGAGCACGGTCAGGGCCGCGCGATCGAGCAAGGGATGCAGGCCGAACGCGAGTTCGGCGTCGAGCATGGTCAGCAGGGTCATAACCGCATTCTCGCAAGCCCGCGCCGTCGCAGCGGCTCAGCGCATCCGTCGCGCCTGTTCGCAGAGCCAGCGCACCGCCGTCTCGTTGTCCCGGGCAATGTGTATTGCGGACGCAGCCACCGGGTCCAAGGTGCGCAGCATGCCGTCGATGACTTCGATCTGCGGCAGGACCGGTCCGAAGAACCGCGGCCGATCGCCATGCAGGACCAGCAACGTCGGGAAGGTCTCGATGTCGAGGTCTCCGAGGACGTCGGAGTCATCCTCGATGTCGATCCACAGGTGCTGTGCGTCGCTGGCCCGTGCCGCGCGCTGCTCGAAGAGCCGCCGATAGTCGCGGCAGGTGTCACACCACTCCGCGCACAGGCAGACGACCGTCCACTCGGTCGGCGGTCCGGAGTGAGGGTAGGTGATCATCGGTCCATTGTGCCTGTGGCGCGATGGCCTCGTAGACTGCGGACGCATGGAACCCGCCGAGCCGCTGTGGCACCCCTCGTCCGAACGGGTCGAGCGCGCGCACATCACCGCGTTCCTGCGCTGGCTCGAGCGTGAGCGCGGCCTGACGTTCGCCGACTACGAGTCGTTGTGGCAGTGGTCGGTGAACGACCTCGAAGGATTCTGGGGCGCGCTCTGGCACTTCCTCGATATCCGCGCGTCGCAGCCGTATGAAAAAGTGCTCGGCGCGCGTGAGATGCCCGGAGCCGAGTGGTTCGTCGGGGCGCGTCTGAATCTCGTCGACCAGGTGTTCCGGCATGTGACCGAGTCACGACCGGCGATCCTCGCCGGCAACGAGCGCGGTGAGCTGCGTGAGGTCTCGTGGACCGATCTGCGCGCTCAGGTCGCGTCGCTGGCCGAGGCGCTGCGCGGCCTCGGCGTCGTACCCGGCGACCGCATCGTCGCCATCCTGCCCAATGTGCCGGAAACCATCGTCGCGTTTTTCGCCTGCGCGAGCGTCGGTGCGATCTGGTCGGTGTGCTCGCCGGACATGGGTCCGCTGGCCGTGCTCGACCGGTTTCGACAGATCGCGCCCCGGGTACTCATCGCCGGCGACGGCTATCGCTACGGTGGCAAGGTCTACGACCGCGTCGAGGTCCTGGCCGAGATCCGCGCGGCACTCACCAGCCTCGAGCACACGATCGTTG
>CAVYNB010000007.1:0-88759 GCA_963769745.1 uncultured beta proteobacterium | reverse complement strand
ATGAACCGTCCATCGCGACTGTCCGAAGTCCGGTCGATCATCGGAGAAACGGCCGTGCAGAACGCAATGGCTGGCTGCGCGATACTGTCGGCATGAATCTGCCCGCAACAGCCGTCCCGGGAGTCGCGCGCGCCCAGTGTGGAGACGGCATGCCGCGACTGTCCCTTGCGGCCGCTGAAGCTGTTTCAGGAACCGACGGGCGAGGAACTCGAACTCGTGCAGTCGCTCAAGCGCCGCGAGTTGCGTCTGGGCGCCGGCGAGTCGCTGATTCACGAAGGCCAGACCGACGCGCCGCTGTACACGCTGCTGCAGGGCTGGGCCTTCCGCTACAAGACGCTCAGCGACGGGCGACGGCAGATCCTAAGCTTTCTGCTGGCCGGTGATTTCATCGGTGTTCAGCAGAAAATGGGCGACGCCGCTGCCCACGGGGTTGAGACTCTCACCGACGCGCTTTTCTGCGTTTTCCAGCGCGATGCGCTCTGGGAATTGCACCGCCGCAGCCCGATGATGGGCTTCAACGTCACATGGCTCACGGCGCACGAGGAGTCGATGGTCGACGACACGCTGCTGTCGGTGGGGCGACGCAGTGCCGAGGAGCGCATCGCCTCGATGCTGATTCTTCTGTTCAAGCGCGCAGGCGCACTGCAGGCGGACGCGGGCGCCGGCGGCGTCCCCTTTCCGCTGACCCAGCAGCACATTGCCGACGGCTTGGGTCTGTCGCTGGTGCATACCAACAAGACGCTGCGCAAGCTCGAGCGCCGCGGCCTGCACCGCATCGCCGACGGCCGGCTCTACCTGCGCGACGTGAAGGCGATGGCCCGCTTGGCGGACCTCTACGGCGACGGCCACCCGCCAGCGCGCCCGCTGGTGTGATGGCCTTTGAAGTTGGTCGCATCGCGACGGGGAGCTTGTGTCTTATGACGTAGAAGATCGGCTCCCTGGACTCTAAAGTGCGTCGCGTCGACCCTAGAGTCATCAAAGAGACGCCCCGCCTTGGCTACTTACCTCGAGTCTCCACCGAACAACCAGTTGCTTGCCTCGCTGCCGCCTGACGTCGCCGATGTCGTGCAGTCGCGGATTGAGGCCGTGGACCTGGAAGCAGGCGAGCTCCTCTACAAAGCAGGCACCGTGCTGCGCTACGTGTACTTTCCAGTCACGGCTGTCGTTTCTTTGGTATCGCCACTGCAAGACGGTGCGTGCGCCGAGGTGGCGGTGGTCGGCCGGGAGGGCGTAGCTGGCGTGTGCGCCTTCATGGGTGGCGGCAAGGCGCTGAGCAGCGCCGTAGTGCAACGCCCGGGCTTGGCCTGGCGCATGAGTGCTCGTGACATCGCCGGTCTGGCGCGTGACGTCGAACCGGTGATGCAGCAGTTGCTGCGCTACACCCAGACTCTGTTTACGCACATGGCTCAAACTTCGGCTTGCCACCGGCACCACGCTCTCGCGCCGCAACTGTGTCGGTGGCTGCTCCAGCACCTGGACCGACAAGCCGGCGATGAAATGCAGGTCACGCACGAACGCATCGCAGGCATGCTGGGCGTACGTCGCGAAGGCGTGACCGGGGCCGCGCTGCTGCTGCAGCGGGAGGGCCTGATCCGCTACAACCGCGGGCACATCCGCGTGCTAGACAGGCGCGGACTGGAGCGGCACAGCTGCGAATGCTACGGTGTCGTGGAACGGGCCTACGAGCAGCTGCGCAGTGGGTCGTTGGCATGGCCACGTTCATTTGTTGCGTCGGAGCGAGTATCTCCGAGCGAAGGCCAACGTAGAACCCGGCAGTATTCGCCAGCCGCTTCGGTGCCCGCAAGTTGAGCTGCCCGGTGACTGCGGCGGGTCGCGAACCGTCTTCCGCGATTTCGCATGCCGGTCGCTGCGGTCAGTCCTGCTATTCACAAACTCCGCTGCGCGTGGAGAGTCAAGTCGGAGCGGCGGCCAACCTGGGGAGCAAGTACCAATGTTGTAGTCACCGGTTGGGCCGGCAGCACCGAGGCCGAGAAGTTCCGCGCGAGTCAAAGCCCCAGCCCGCTTGGCCAGAGTATTGGGCCAAGCCCGCCCAAGTTACCGGGCAAAGCGCGCCGGATTCCCAGCTTCGCACCGCTGGCCGCGCGGCACGGGTTGGCACTGCTCGCGTAGCCAAGCACAATGTAACTTCCGCACTGATCCTCTGGAATGCACGATGTCTCCGTCCCGCGCCGCCTGCCGCCCTATTCTCCTCGCAGCAACCGTCTTTGTTGCGTCGTGTGCGACCACGAAGATGGACGCCCAGTGGTCCAACCCGGAGTTCGCCGGCAAGTCGCTGCGTGGCTCGACGGTGCTGGTGGTATGCCAGGCTCGTGACTTCACGACGCAGGCCGTATGCGAGGACCAGGCCGCGAGCCAACTCGAGGCCAGGGGCATCAAGACCGTGACATTTGCAGCACTGAGCCCGAATGCCCCGCCCGTGCCGGACGTTGTGGAGGCGGCCGCGAAGCGCGCGAACGCGAGGGCGATTTACCGCAGCTCGATCAGCACCTACATGCCGGCGGTCAGCTCGACCCCGACCATCGGCATCGGCGTCGGAGGCGTGGGTGGCAGCGGAGGCTACGGTGGCGGTTATCGCGGCGGCAGCGTGGGCGGAGGCATCACGCTGCCAGTGGGTGGCGGCACTCCGAACGAAGCGTTTGCAGCGGATACGGCGATCGTCGACCTGGCAACCGGAAAGCTGATGTGGTCGGGCCGCTCAACCAGCCCGGGCGGCTCCGACACCACTTCGCAGCTTGCCGACTTGACGCGCGTCACGTTCGAGGCGCTTTCGGGCACTGGGCTGATCTAGCCTGTTACTTGCTGTAACACTCAGATTCGAGCGGTCGCTCGGACGCGGCGCCCGCCTTGACTCGGGTCAACGGAGCGCCATCCCCACGGAGGAGAATCCTCATCGTTAAATACCCTACGGGGTAGGGCAAAACGATGACGCAAGCCGTATCACGCCGGCGCTTCCTCCAGATCTCCTCCGCCACCGCGCTTGCCGGCGCAGCCGCCGAGCTCGATCCCGTTCCACGGGCCGCCATGGCCGCCGGCAGGCCGGCAACTCCCGGTGAAGTCAAGACAATCCCGACCTTCTGCGAAATGTGCTTCTGGCGCTGCGGCGGGATCGCCTATGTGCGCGACGGAAAGCTGTGGAAGTTCGAAGGCAACCCGATCGACCCGCAGAGCCGCGGTCGGCTCTGCCCGCGCGGTACCGGTGCGGTCGGGGCAGTCAACGACCCGGACCGGCTGCGCACACCGCTGATTCGCGTCGGCGAGCGCGGCAAGGAGCAGTGGAAGTCCGTCACCTGGGGCGAGGCCCTCGACGTCGTGGCGCAGAAGATGCAGAAGATCAAGGCCGAGTACGGGCCCGAGTCGATTGCAGCCTTCAACCACGGCATCGGCGCGCGCTTCATCCTGCACGTGCTCAAGTCCTTCGGGGCGATCAACATGGCAGCCCCTTCGTTCGCGCAGTGCCGCGGCCCGCGCGATATCGGGTTCCTGCTCACCTTCGGCACCGGACTGGGCTCGCCTGAGCCGACCGATATCGAGAACACCGACTGCCTGGTGCTGGTCGGTTCGCACCTGGGCGAGAACATGCACAACTCCCAGGTGCAGGAGTTCGCCAGGGCGATCGAGCGACGGATCCCGATCATCGTCGTCGATCCGCGCTACTCGACAGCCGCCAGCAAGGCCAAATACTGGCTTCCGATCAAGCCAGGCACCGACCTGGCGCTGATACTGGCCTGGATGAATGTCGTGGTCAGCGAAGGCCGTTACGACAAGGCGTTCGTGGACCGCTACGGCACGGGATTCGACAAATTCTCGGCAGAAATCGCCCGCTACACGCCCGAGTGGGCTGCCGCCGAGACCGGTATCGAGGCCCAGATGATCCGCGTGACCGCGCGCGAATTCTCGGCGCGCCGGCCGGCGACGATCATCCACCCGGGTCGCCGCGTCAACTGGTACGGCGATGACACGCAGCGCAGCCGTGCCATTGCCCTGCTCAACGCGCTGATGGGCAACTGGGGCCGCAAGGGCGGTCTGTTCGTACAGTCCGGGATCAAGGTCCCGGGATATCCGTTGCCCAAGTATCCGCAGTCGGATCGGCCGATGGCCGACAACCCCAACGGCGAACGCTATCCGTTCGCCGATGAGCCGGTCACGACCGGCATCCGTGACGCGACCATCAGCGGCAAGCCGTATCCGATCAAGGGCTGGTTCGTCTACTCGACGAACATCATGAACGCCCTGCCCAACGAGGCCGAGACGCTGAAGGCGATCCAGGCGCTCGACCTGCTCGTCGTCATCGACACCGTGCCAAGCGAGATCGCCGGCTATGCCGACGTCGTGCTGCCCGAAGCCGTTTTCCTGGAGCGCCATGACGAATTGCTGACCGGCTGGGGCCGACGCGGGTGGATGGCGCTGCGGCAGCCGGTCGTGGCACCACCCGCGGAACAGAAGCCGGCGTGGTGGATCGCGAAGGAACTGGCCGGCAAGCTCGGCATTCCCGAGTGCATGCCTTTCAAGGACATCAAGGAGTACCTCGCTCACCGCGTCGAGAAAGGTGGCTTCAGTTTTGCGGCGCTGGAAAAGGAAGGCGTCATCCTCGCCGCCAAGCAGCCCATCACGGTCGAGGAAGGCCTCGAGCTGGCCTTCGACACGCCTTCCGGCAAGGTCGAGTTCTGGTCCGAGCAGCTGGCGAAGAAGGGGTTCGACCCGGTACCCAAGTACACCCGGCACCCCGCTCCGCCCGAGGGCTACATGCGCCTGGTGACGGGCCGCTCGCCCGTCCACACGTTCAGTCGCACGCAGTCCAACCCGCTGCTGACCAGTCTGATGCAGGAAAACGAACTCTGGGTGAACGCCGCGACGGCGGCCACGCTGGGCGTCAAGGGTGGCCAGTATGTCCGCCTGAAGAACCAGGATGGCATCGAGTCGAGCCGGATCAGGGTCAAAGCGACCCAGCGCATCCGTCCTGACACCGTCTACATGGTGTACGGCTTCGGACAGCGAAACGCGATGGCGAAGTTCGGCGGGCAACGCGGAGCCAGCGCGGCGCAGCTCAACACGAGGTACGCGACGGATCCGCTGATGGGCGGCACCAGCATTCACGCGAACTTCGTCACGCTGGTCAAGGAGGCCTGAGATGGCGCGCTACGGAATGGTCATCGACACCCGCAAGTGCGTCGGCTGCATGGACTGCGTCGTTGCCTGCGAAACGGAGAACAACGTGCCGGTCGGCTTCAGCCGCGACTGGATCACGACCGAGGTTCGCGGCACGTTTCCCGACCTGACGATGGAGATCCGCTCGGAACGCTGCAACCACTGCGAGAACCCGCCGTGCGTGACCTGCTGCCCGACCGGGGCCAGCCACGTCTCGGAACTGGGCATCGTCAAGGTGACGGCCGAGCGCTGCATCGGCTGCAAGGCGTGCATCTCGGCGTGCCCGTACGGGGCGCGCTACGTGCATCCCAAAGGCTATGTCGACAAGTGCACGTTCTGCGACCACCGTATCAAGGACGGCAAGGA
This sequence comes from uncultured beta proteobacterium, assembly GCA_963769745.1. Taxonomy (GTDB): domain Bacteria; phylum Pseudomonadota; class Gammaproteobacteria; order Burkholderiales; family Burkholderiaceae_F; genus JALORV01. The sequence continues at coordinate 83,227 of CAVYNB010000007.1, read as the reverse complement.
TCCCGCCTGCGTGTCGGTGTGCCCGACCCACTGCATGCACTTCGGTGACCTCGACGATCCGAAGAGCACTGTCGCCTCGCTGCTGCGCACCCGCAAGTGGCACACGTTGCTGCCCGAGGCCGGAACGCGGCCGCGGGTCTTCTACCTGACGTAAGGAGCGCGAGTCATGCTGGAAATCACGAGTACTCGCAGCAACCCGGGCATCGACCCAACGCTGCACGTCTGGGGCTGGGAGATTCCGCTGTACCTGTTTGTCGGGGGCTTGGTCGCCGGCATGATGGTCCTGGCGGGTGTCGCGATGCTGCGCACTGCGAAGGGCGAGGACACCAAGTCGTTCTTCTCGATCCAGACGCCGTTGCTCGGCTTCATGCTGCTGAATCTTGGCATGCTTGCGCTGCTGCTCGACCTGGCGCACCCGCTCTACGTCTGGGCCATCTACATCACGTTCCAGCCGCTGTCGCCGATGTCCTGGGGCTCGTGGGTGCTGCTGATCGTCTACGGCCTTCTGATGGTCTCGGCGCTGATACGGCTGCCGGAGTCCTGGCCATGGCTGGGCGAGCGCGTGCCACTGCTGCAGAAGGCTTCGGACTTCTTCGTGAAGCATCCCGGGCGCATGCGCTGGCTGGGGATGGCCAATATTGCCTTCGGCATCGCCGTCGGCATCTACACCGGCATCCTGCTCAACACGATGGTGGCGCGACCGCTCTGGAACTCGGCGGTGCTGCCCCTGCTCTTCCTGTTCTCAGGACTGTCGGCGGCGGCGGCCGCCGTCCACCTGGCCACGGTCGTGTTTCCGGGACGGCCCGCACCGCGCGGCCTGATCGGCGGCGCGCTGGCCGCAATGACGCAGCCACTGGGTGCGGAGCCCCCCGCGAAACGGACGATCGACAGCGTCATCCGTGCCGACGTCGCATTCCTGGTGATAGAACTGGTGCTGATCGCCCTGCTGCTGCTGTCGCTGGCAACGTCGACGCTGTCGCATATCGAGGCCGCCGCCCTGCTGTTCAGTGGCTCCTACGGCCTGGTGTTCTGGGTCGGCGTGGTCGCCATCGGGATCCTGACTCCGATCGTGCTGCAGGCCCTGGAGCTGTCACACCGAATCCCGCACACGGTCGTGCCCGCCGTGCTGGTGCTCGCCGGCGGATTCGCGCTGCGCTGGGTGCTGGTGAATGCCGGCCAGGCGAGCGCCATCGTGCAGGCCACCGCGCCCTAGAGCCCATGCATCTGAACGACGGACAAGAATTTCGAAGTCAATTGCTAAAGGAGTAGAACCATGACAAGTCGCAAAGTCACTTTCGTTGCCGCCGCGTTGCTCGGCGCCGCCATCGCCTTCCCGAGCTTCGTCGCCGCGCAGAACTATCCGGCCAGCGTGAAGGAATACGTTGCCAACGTGCGCAAGCAGGTCAAGACCATCGATATGGCCGGATTCAAGACCGTGTACGACGCCAAGACAAACGCCCTGTTCGTCGACGTGCGCGAGCCCGAGGAGTTTGCGGCCGGTTACATCCCCGGTGCGGTCAACCTTCCGCGCGGCCTGCTCGAGTTCAGCATCTGGGGCGAAGTGGGATTCCCGGACAAGACCGACGTCAACAAGAAGATTTACCTGTACTGCAAGACCGGCGGCCGTTGCACGCTCGCTGCCAAGTCGTTGCAGGACCTCGGCTTTACCGATGTCACCGCCGTCGTGATGGTGTTCGACGAATGGAAGAAGGCCGGCTATCCGGTCGCCGTTCCGAAAGCGATGTGAGACTAGTTGCCAGAACCCGGACCGGCGTGAGGAACCGACGCGCGCCGGCCCACCCGCTTAACCCTCGACACCGAGGGAGGAGAAACGCATGAAAGTCCAGTACCTTGTCCTGAGCGCCCTCGCGCTAGCCTCTGCCGGCGCTATCGCGCAGGCGCCCGCCCAGAAACCGAGCCAGCCGGCCGTGTGCAACAACTGCCACAAGCCCGCGCCAGGCCAGGTTGCGGGCTATTTCGAGAACGTCGCCTTCAAGTCGCAGGCAATCCAGCTCGGCATCGATGCCAACAAGGAGATCGTTCGCTTCGACCCAAAGACCCTGAAAGTCTTTGACGCCGGTGTTGCCAAGACACCCGAACAACTTCGCGAAATCAAGAAGGGCCACGAGGCGCGCATTGCCTACGTCGAGAAGGACGGCCAGAAGTGGGCCACCGAGATCCGCTTCAAGGGCCCGGTCAAGGTCGCAAAGGAAGACCTGGTCGACTACGCGTACGTGCGCAAGCTGGTCGACCAGGGCACGGGCAGCTTCATGCTGATCGACTCGCGGCCGCTGCCCCGCTTCCAGCAGGGAACGATCCCGGGTTCGGTCAACATTCCGTATCCGAGCTGGGACAAAGTTGTCAACCGCCTGCCGGCCGACAAGAACACCCAACTGGTGTTCTTCTGCCAGGGCGTGACCTGCCAGATGAGCCCGCTGTCACAGCGCAAGGCGATCGCGCTGGGCTACAAGAACACCAAGGTCTATCACGAGGGCGTCCCCGAATGGCAGACCAAGGATTACCTGGCGACGCGGCCGCAGTTCGTCAAGGAAGCCTACGTCGACAAGGACATCCCGGCCGTCATCGTCGACGTTCGCTCGCCTGACGAAGCCAAGAGCGGGCACATCAAGGGTGCCGTCGGCATGCCGGCCGCGACGGTGAAGTCCCACCTAAAGTCCTTCCCGCCGGCCAAGCTGCAGGCACCGATCATCGTCTATGACGGTCGCGGCGGCGCCGAGTCGGTCGCGGTGGCACGCGAACTCATCAAGTCCGGCCAGACCAACGTGCAGGTGGTCGAGGGCGGCCTGCTCGGTTGGCAGGCAGCCGGCTACGCGATCGAATCCGGCGTGCCCGCGTTGACCCAGGTGGCGTACGCGCCGAAGCCCCGCCCCGGCGCAGTCGCGGTCGACGAGTTCAACAAGCTGGCGCGCAATACGCCGGTCGACGTGCTGATCCTCGACGTTCGCAACCAGGACGAGGCCAACGCCGGCATGATCAAGGGCGCCATGTTGATCCCTGATGAAGACCTCGTCGCGCGCATGGCCGAGGTGCCGAAGGACAAGCGCGTCATCGCGCATTGCAGCACCGGCATTCGCGCCGAAATGGCGTATCACAAGCTCAAGGACGCGGGATACAAGGCAGGCTTCCTCAATGCCGAAATCGAGATCGACAAGGCCGGCAACTTCAAGGTGACGTCGAAGTAACCGCCGCCAACTTCCTCCTGGCCAGGCGGTGTCAGTGGAGCGGGTCCCTCGGACCCGCTCTTTTTTCGTGGCCACTGCCGAAGGGAGTCGACCACCCGATTTGTCGGATGACAGCGCAATACCCCATGGGGTATATTTGACGGCGTTGACGGCGCGCAACGGCGCGCGGCCGGAAGCGACCTAGCCTTTGCGCCGTGATGTCGTGGCGGGGCGAAGCGGGCTGCCCCCGGCGGATGGACTCGCGTCGGAGCTCCGTCTGCTCGCTCGATGACTCTGGAGGATCGACTTTATGTCTGAAGCACTCACTCAAGCTCTTCCGGGCGCTGGCCGAGGTGGCGCGCGGGTCGCGGCCAAGCCCTACTGGAATCCGTACGTCGTCGGCTTCCTGCTTGGCCTCGTACTGCTGGCCACGTACGTGATCACGGGCCGCGGCCTCGGCGCGACCGGCGCCTTCTCGTCGATCGCCGCCTGGCTGTCGGGGCTCTTTTCCATTGACCACGTGACCGCCAACGCGGTGCATTCGCGCTACTGGAATGACGGCGCGCCGTTGCTGTCCTGGACCATATTCCTGCTTATCGGCGCCTTCATCGGCGCCCTGGTGTCGGGCTCGCAGGCGGGCCGCGTCGGAATGACGATCGAACGTGGGCCACGCGTCACCGACAACCAGCGTCTGCTGCTGGCGTTCAGCGGCGGCTTCCTGGCAGCCTTCGGCGCCAAGATCGCCAAGGGTTGCACCAGCGGCCAGGCGTTGACCGGAGGGTCGATTCTCAACGTTGGCAGCCTGGTCTTCATGGTGTCGGTCTTCCTCGCGGCCTACGCCCTCGCCTACTTTGTCCGCAAGGAGTGGATCTGATGCTGCCCTTCGCCTACAACATGGAATTCAGCGTCGTCGCTGACCTCGCAATCGCGGTGCTGCTGGGCTTCGGCTTCGGTTTCTGCCTCGAGCGAGCCGGCTTCGGCAGCGCACGCAAGCTCACCGCCGTTTTCTACCTCTTCGACATGTCGGTCGTGAAGGTGATGTTCACCGCGATCGTTACGGCAATGGTCGGACTGTTCCTGCTGTCGGCAGCAGGGATGCTGGCGATCTCGGACCTCTACATCGAGCCGACGTCGTACGCGGCACAGATCCTCGGCGGCCTGGTATTCGGTGCTGGCTTCATCATCGGTGGCTACTGCCCCGGCACCTCGGTGGCCGCGATGGCGACCGGCAAGAAAGACGGCATGGTGTTCGCACTCGGCATGCTGGCGGGCGTCATGGCCTACGCCGAGTTCACGCCGGGCTTCGAAGCCTGGATCAAGGCCACGAGCAGCGGTGAAGTCACGCTGCCGGCGCTGACGGGCATCGGCATGGGATGGTGGGTCGTCGCCTTCGTGGCCTTCCTGCTGCTCGCCGCGCGCGGCATGGACTGGCTGCAGCGCAAGTTCAGCCACCTGCGTCCGCGCATGACCTGATTCTTCCGTTCAGCCGACACTCCTCTCCGTCGGCCGGACAAGAAAACGGCCACCGCGAGGTGGCCGTTTTCGCTTCTGCGTCCTGCGATCAGAACTGCTTGCCCCAGGCGATGCCGAGACTGTTCTCGTACATCGAGATCTCCTCGATTCCACCCGCTCCGGGGCCAAGGATCGCATTGAACATCGAAGAGCCGGTCACCGTGTTCTTGAACGCGTGCATGTACGCGACCGTGATGCTGGACTTGTCCGGCATGTTGTAGCTGAAACCCAGCGTCAGGTGCTGCTGGACGACGCCCGGCGCAATGATGTTGAACGTCACGTTGGCCGAGTCGATCGGATTCTCCGAGAAGTTGTAGCCGGCGCGTAGCGTCCAGGCCGGATCGAGCTGGTACTCGACGCCGATCTTGTAGACGTTGACGGACTGCCAGCCGAAGCCAGGTCCGTTGTTGGCGCCGAGCGGAGCACCCGTCATGCCCTTGTTCGCGATCGACGGCACGTCGCTGTAGTCGATGTACATCCAGTCGAACGCGAACGTCCAGTCCTTGAGCCCCGTGAAGGCCGCGCCCACCCCATAGCTGGCCGGGATGTCGAAGCCACCCTGCTCGGCGAACAGGCCCTTGTACTTGTCGAAACTGCTCATCTGCATCTTCGACGAGTACACAGCCCCGAGGCGGAAGCCATCGAACTCGCCCTGGTACCCGATCCGCACGCCCCAGCCGCTCGAGCTGTCGTAGCCATTGTTCGTCACGTACCCTGGCGCCGACGTGAACGGCGGGAAGCCTGGCGCGTTGTCGAAGGCCTGCAGTCCCTCTGCCTTGAAGCGCTGGTAGCCGAAGAGCGGCGAAATGCCGATCGACTGTGTCGGTGCGAACTTCCAGGCCAACGTTGGGGCCACCATCAGCTGCGACAGGTCCTGCCCGAGCGTGCCGTTGCCGCACAGCATGTTGGCCGTGTTCGGCCCCATGCCGCAATTGAGCTGGCCACCCGGATAGTCGGTGTTCATGCCGCCGTTGCCGTATACCGTGACGCCGAGCGAGAGGTCCGATTTCAGCATGTAGTTGTAGCCGAACTCCGGGACGAAGAAGTTGGTGCTGTCGCTGTCGACGGACCCGTTCAGGCCAGGCGCCGCGCCGCTGCGCGAGGCGCTGCGCTGCGGGCTGAACCAGTCGATACCGACGTCGAGCCTCGTACCGACAAACGCCATGCCGGCCGGATTGTTGGCGCCTCCCATCGAGTCGAGCGCAAGACTCAAGCTCGCACCGCCCATACCCTTGGCGCGCATGCCGTAGCCGTGACTGAAATACCCGTCGGTTGCCGCTGCCGTGAGCGGCAGCAATGCCGCCGCGCAGATCGCGGCCGCAATCGGCCGCAGTGCGAACCTTGATGTCATCCAATCCTCCCTGGTAGGTCAAATCGAGGGCGGCCACAGTGCCGCCGTCCATGGAGGGATTTCACGCGCGAGCGCGCGGCAGACGTTGAGCGCGGGCAACCGAAACGGATACTCCGTAGAGTATGCGGCGCGGCGTTGCAGCAGCGCAACGCCGGTGCTCCGCTCCGGTGAGGGCCATGACCGATCGGCATGCTGAACCTGCTTCCAGGCTGGAAGCATTCAAGCCACGATCACTCGGTGCGGCCCAGCTGACCGCCTTGCCCGCGGCGGTCAGTCCCGCCCTGCACCGGTTCACGAAATTCAGGAAGTAGTGCAGGAACCCAATGACCTAGCAGCCAGTTATGGTGCTTCCAGCCCACGCGACAAGCGGGTGCTGTTCCGCTAGGAAGGCAGGAAGTCGACCGGCCATGTGACCGTGATGGCGTCCACGTCCTTCGCGCCGAAATCAAACTGCTTGATGCGCGCCAGGAGCTTGCGCTCCAGGTCCGCCGCCTTCAACTCGCTCGAGATGACGCGCAGGTCGACCACCTGGCCCTCGGGTGCGATCTTCAGCTCGAGCACGACCCTGCCCTGCAACGACGGCTCTTCGCGCAGCGCACGGTTGTAGATCGCGTAGATCGCGCCCTTGTTGCGTTCGAACACGAGCTTGATTTCCTCGATCGAGCGCGATGCCTTGCCGCTCCCGCCTCGCTGCAGCGTGCCGCCCGCGCCGCCACCGCCGGCGCTGCCTCGACCGACACCGCCCTGGGTCGTGCCGCCGGGGCCGCCGCCACCGCGTCCACCGGCCACGCCTTCGACCAGTGTCGTCGAGCGCCCGGCGAGTCCACCGCCGCCGGTATCCCGGCTGTAGGCCGCGGTGTTGATGCCGCCGCTGCCTCCGGTTGCATTCGATGTGATCAGCGAACGGGTCGGCACGCCAGGCCCGACGCCAGAGCCGACGCCCGGTCCGACACCGGACCCCACGCCCGGTCCCGGCTTGATGTCCTTGTTCAACTGCACCGCGGCCGGGGCCGCGTGCATTTCTGCCAGTTCGTTCTTCATCGCGAGCAGGCCCACGCCGGACGCGCGGGCGCGCGCGTTCTCGAGCTTCTCACCCGGCGGCTTGTTGGCCTCCGGCCGGCGCGCTTCGACGATGGCGACCTTCGGCTCCGCCTTCGGCACGCTCGGCGTTGCAGCCTTGGCTTCGTCCTTCGGCACGGGCCGGTCGAGCTTCGGCAAGGGTGCCGGCGGCGGCGCCTCGCGGTCGAGCAGCAGCTTGGCCAGACGCGGCGGCAGCGGTTCGACTGCCGCACGATCGGGTTCACTTACGGGCAGCCATGGCATCACGAGCGCAATCAGCAGGCAGATCGCCAGCACCTGCCTCAGGATGCGCTTGAAGCGCTCCTCGTCCTCGGCAGAAACCGACCACGCCAGGATCGGCGTGTGCAGATAAGTTGCAGCAGCAGTCATCAGCCGCCCTTCTTCTGCACCGCGAACGAGACGTCGGTGAAATCGGCGCGCGCGCAGGTGACCATCACCTTGCGCAGCAGGCGGTAAGGAATCTCCTTGTCGCCCATGATCGTGATCGCGCGCTTGGTCGCTTCGTTCTCGGCGCGGATTACCTGGCGGCCGGCCAGCACGTCCAGTTCCGCCTTCAGCGTCGGAATGAGATCGCTCTCGGCATTGATGACGTCGCTCACCGCGGCGACCTTGCGGCCATCGACGATGATGTCGTTCTGGCTGACCATCACGACGACCGTCTCGCGGGGCAGCTTCTCTGCCGTCGACTCCGGCAGCTTGATCGACTTCGAATTGGGCAGGATCTCGGCGACGCCCATGTTGAACAGCAGGAAGAAGATCAGGATCGTGAAGATGTCGATCAGCGACACGAGGTTGAGGTCGACCGTCGAGGTATTGCGGTTGCGGCGCGCCGCGCGCCTCTGGATTCCGCTCTGCTTCATCGCGCGGCCGCCTGCCGGATCGGCGCATCGCCGATCGAGATGTCGGGGAAGAGTGCCACTTCGACCACCTTCGCGCCCTGCACCTGACGTCCAGCGCGCAGTGCGTCCATCACCTGCACCAGCACGTCGTAAGAGACGTTCGGCTCGGGCAGCACCGTGGCATCGGTCTTGTCGGGAAAGCGCTCCTTGATCGTCCGCGCCACCGTGCCGAGCATGGCAATGTCATGGTGACCCGCCGACGTCTTGGGAATGCTCTGGATCAGTCCGCCGATGCGGTCACCGACCTCGATCGACATCGGCTCGGATCACGATCTCGAGGTTGAGCTTGTCGGCCGACAGCTTCTCCAGCGCACCGGTCGACTGCGCCGGCAACGACATCTCGAGCACCGACAGGTGCGTGAACACCGCCGTGCTGAGCAGAAACGGCACCAGCACGACGATCAGGTTGATGAATGCCGTGACGTCGAGCCCGGTGGGCTCGCGGCGCAGGCGACGCACGCGCATGCTGTGCTCCTCGGCTCTCGACCGGCTAGGCGGCCGCGCGCCGGACTTCGGCGGTCATGCGCTGCGCGAGATTCAGGAAGCTGATCTTTGCTGCCTCCAGGCTGTCGACGATCTCGGTGGCACGCGCCTGCAGGAACGCATGGATCAGCAGGAACGGGATCGCCACCATCAGCGCGAACGCGGTGTTGTTCATCGCGATCGAGATCGACGCGGCCAGCAGTTCCGCCTTCTCGGCCGGGTTGACGTTGGCCACCGCGGTGAAGGCCTTGATCAGGCCGATGATGGTGCCGAGCAGGCCCACCAGCGTGATGACGTTGGCGAAGGTCGCGATGTAGTGCGTGCGCTTTTCCAGCCGCGGCACGATTTCCATCATGCCCTCTTCCATCGCGGCGTCGATGTCCTCGCGCCGGTGCGGCGTGCGCAGCCGTTCGATGCCGTAGGTGACGATCTTGCCGATCGCCACGTCGCCGCCGCCGGCCACGGCCTGGGCCTTGTCGAACTTGCCGTTTTGCAGCAGCGGCAGCATCTGGTCCCACATCTTGCGGTTCTCCGCGCGCGCCCGGTTCAGGAAGATGAATCGTTCGATCGCGACCGCGACGCCGAGCGCCATGATCAGGATGCTGGGATAGATGAACATCCCGCTGTCCTGGAAGAACTTGACGACGGTACTGAAGGTATTCATGACTCGATCTCCAAAAGCACTCCGATGACTGCTGAACTCACTTACGATCCGGTGCCGCGCTGGGCGTGGCGGGGCCGTTTGCTTCTGCTGTGCGCGACTGGATCAGCGCGTCGTAGCGCACCTGCCGGCGAAACACATCGCGATCGACCGGCGCCAGCGCCTCGTCGAGCACACTGTCCAGCGGACGACTGGAAAGATCCCCCGGCAGAGGCTTCTTCCACGGCACGATGTAGAGCACCTTGGGCAACTCGCGATTGCCGATGATCTGCGTACGGTCGATTTCCGCGCGGTCCTGCGCCAGAGCCCCGCACGAGGTCAGCACGCCCACGATGGCGATGGTCGCGCGCAACGAATCGTGCCGATGCCCGAAGAAGCGCCGCTTCATCCCTGCTCCTTGCGTTGAGGTGCGCTCTTCTGAGCGCTGCGATTCCGAAGGTCGCTGATCCAGCGCTTGACCTGCTCGTCACCGGCCGGCGTCAGCTGCAGGTAGCGATCGTAGAGTTCGAGCGCACGCACGCCATCCCATAGATACAAGTCATACAGAATGCCGAGGTTCAGCACGGCGGGCGCGTAGGTGGCATCCAGCGAGATCGACTGTTCGTATGAGGCCTTCGCCTTGGTGAAGTCCCCTGCCATGCGATAGGTGATGCCCAGCTGGTTGTGCAGATCGGCACGTTGCGGGCTCAGCTGGACTGCCTTCTCGAGCCTGGAAACCGCGTCCGCGCTCTTGCCGGCCTGTCGGTAGATGAGACCGAGGTTGGCGTACGGTCCTGCCAGCTCCGGATTGGATTTCGTCAGCGCGACAAATCCGCGCTCGGCCTCGGCCGTGCGCCCGGCGGCGAGCGCCTGACGCGCGTTGTCGAAGGCGCGTTGCACGGTCGGGCTGACCGGCACCTCGGGTTTCGGTGCCGCTGTTGCGGCCGCATCCTGGGCGGACTTGGCGGCCGGAGCGGCCTTTGCATCGACAGGCGCCGCAGCGTCAGGCGTAGCGGACTGGTCGCCAAACATCGCGCACGCTGACAGCACGGTGCCTGCCGCGACCAGGCTGCCGGTCCGGATCAGTCGTTCAGCGAATCGCATCGACCGTCCTTTCCGCGCGTTCCACCTTGTTGTAACGGGCCGGGCGCAGCTGCCCGAGCGCCGTGATGCTTTCGCGCACCGAGCTGTCGTAGATGCCGACCGCGGTGCGCTTCGCGTTGACCTCGTGCACCTCGATCGCCTTTTCCTCGAACGGGTAGGCCTGCTCCTCGAGCATCACGTTGTATTGCTCGAGTTCGTCCTTTTTCAGGCCCTTCGGCCGCTGCGAAGTCATCAGCGCCTTGCCGAAGTCCCGATACAGCTCCGCGGTCTGGAACGTCGCTGCTGTGGACACCTCGGCGATGCCGTAGTCCGCCGCCGTCGCATAGGCCTTCAGCGCCAGCTCCATCTTGTCTTTCTTGATCTTCAACTGACGCTTCAGCGGCTCGACCAGCGCGACCTTGCGGTAGTCGTCGGTCAGCGGCTTGGCCAGTGCGAGCGTGGCCATGCCGCCGAGGTAGCGTGTGCGGTCCGTGCGCGCAGCGCCGGCGGTCAGGTCGGTCCGCTGCACTTCCTTCATCAGCGCCTGTTCGCGCGCCCCGTTGCCTTCCTCGCGCGCGACCCGAGCCAGCCGGTAGCGGGCCTCCAGCGCCGGTTCCAGCGGTTCGGGATACTGTTTGACGTAGCGCTCGTAAGCGCGCGCCGCCGCTGCGCGCGACTCCGGCCTTCTCGTACATCTCGGCCGCCTGCCAGAGCCCCGCGCGTGCCAGCTGCGGATTCGTGTTCGCAGCCGAAAGCCGTTCGAATTCCGCTGCAGCCTGCGACCAACTGCCCTTTTCCACGTAGGCGACGGCGAGCTTGCCCGACACTTCGGCCTGCAACGGATGCTTCGGATAGCGGGTGCGGAAATCCTCCAGCAGGCGCGCGGCACCGTCCCAGTCCTTCAGCGCCAGCATCGCCGCCGCTGCGTCGTACTGTGCGGTGGCGCGCACGGGCGAGGCCGGCGCCACGCTCGCGACGCGCGTGTAATGCCCGATCGCTTCGGGCAACTGACCCTTCTCCCTCGCCGACTCGCCCTGCTTGTAGACCGAAGCTGCAAGGCGTTCCGTCAAAGCGCCGCGCGCGGTGTCTTTTTCGGGCGTCAACGCGAGCACCTCGCCGTAGGCGCGCTCCGCGTCGACGAACGCGCCCTTCTCGAACGATGTGTGGGCCACTACGGTCCAGGCCACGCGTCGTTGCTCCGCCGGAGGCGGCGGCTGCAGGGCCAGCACCTGGCGCGCAACCGCGCTGGCGCGCTCGCTGTCGTTCAGCGCATAAAGCTTCTCCGCCGCGTTGGTCAGCACCGGTGCGCCGCGGGGGTCCTGCGGGAACGACTTTGAGAACCGCAGCGCGCTGTCGACCGCGGCCAGCTGGACCTTCTGCACGTCGGGCGCGGCAAGGCGCTTTTCCTGCTGCGCGTAGGCCAGCAGCGCGGCGTATCCGGCATCGGCGCTCTTGGCGTGCTGCGGATAGTCGTAGGCCGACTTCTCGTACTCGACCGCCGCCTCGGAATAGCGCGCATCCTCGTATAGCAGCTCGGCCAGCAGGAAATTGTTCTGCGCGGCCTGCGGGTCCTGCGGGAACGAGGTCAGGTAGCTGCGGTACCAGCGCACCGCCTCCTGGTAGTCCTCGCTCTTCTTCGACTTCTGTGCGCCGGCGTGATGAAAGCGTGCCAGTTCTTCCAGGTGGGTCTTGACCAGCGGCTCGGCGTTGCGGGACCAGCCTTCCGGGTTGCTGCGCTGGTAGTCGCTGCCCACGCCATAGTGAGTCACGTACTGCTTCTTCGCTTCCAGCGCCTGCGTCGGGAAACCTCCCGTCGCATAGATGTCGATCACGCGCGCCTGCAGCACCGGCGCTACCGGATGCGACGGCGAACGCTGCGCGAAGGCGCCGAAGGTATCAGCGGCGTCCTTGACACGGTCCTGCCGGATGTAGAGCTCGCCCAGCTGCTGGTACACGCGAAACTCGTACTCGCGGCGCACGGCTCGAGTTGATGTACGGCGGAATCGATGCCGGCCCCTGCAGGTTCGCGAGCGAGATGCTCGTCACGCGAAACGTGTCCTCGACCAGCTCACGATCGGCGCGCGTCAGTCCGGGCACCTTCTCGAGATCACTCTCGTTGCCACGGCCGGCCAGCTTCAGGTCCAGCACGCCGAAGAACGACTGCAGCGAATCCTCGAGCTTGGCCTGCTTGAACTGCGACCAGCCATGCATGTAGAGCGCCCGCTCGTAGTACGGCGAACCCTTGGCGCCCCGTACCGTCACCAGGTACGCCGCCTCCGCTTTCGGATACTCGCGCAACGCAAACATCAGTTCGCCACGGCGGAACTGCGCCTCGTCGCGGTAGCGGGTCGTCGGATACAGCAGCACCAGCTTGTCGAGCGTCGCGAGCGACGTCTCCAGATTGCCGCTCAGCTCGTAGGCGCGTGCCAGCTGGTAGAGCACGCGGTCATTGCCCGAGTCGTTGGGGTAGGTCTTCAGGAAGTCCTGGTAGCGCGTAATGGCCGCCTTGTAGTCGGCCGCGGACCCGGTCGTCTCTCCGGTCGCCATGCGCGTATCGACGAGGTCCATTTCCAGGTCGCCGAGGCGGCGCAGCGCTTCCTGCCGTTGCGGTTCGCGCGGTGACGCCGCCAGGAAGTCGCGATAGGCGCGCGCCGCGTCCTCTTCAGTGGCCTTGACGCCGGCATCGGGATTGACTGTCACCTGGCGCGACGCGAGCGACTTCAGCGTCGGCGGCTCGGGCGGCGTCCGCTTGAACGGACTCGAACACGACGCGAGCAACACCACCGCGGTGATGGCGGTCACACGCACGGCAGCCAGGCTAGTTCGCGGGCGCACGGCCACCCTCCTTTGCCAGGCTGGCGCGGTCGACGATCTGTGCCACTGCAAAGCGCGCCTGCGTCCCGTAAGCCGCCAGCCGCTCCTTCTGTCGGAGGAGTTCCGCCACGGCGAGCTCCTGCACCGCGGCCTGCTGCTCCTGCGTGAGCGCCGCAACGCGAGGAACCATCGTATCGACGCGCGCCGACAGCGCATCGATGCGGCCGGCAAACACATCGAGCCGTGCAGGCTCGTCACGTTGCGCCAGGGCGAGCGCGGCATCGCGCTGCTGCGCCTGAGCCAGATTGCGCTGCAGTTCCTGCATGCCCTTTTTCGCACTCCACAGGCGTGCCGCGAACTGATCGCTCTGCTGCCACAGCAATGCGCCGGCCGTGCGCCGATAGCGTTCACGCGCCTGCGCCAGTTCAGCCGGTGTCAGTACCCGGATCCTTGCCTGCTGCGTCCAACGTCTCGCGCACGCGGTCGAGCCTTGTCTGCAGCTCGCGTTCGCGCGCCGTGGCGAATGCTGCCGAGTCACCGTCGCGTTCGACGCGCTCCAGTTCGGCCTGCAGCGACTCGAAGCGCTGCTCGAAGCCGGCGAGGTTCAATGCGCGCTCCTTCTCCTGGACCTGCGGCAAGCGCTCCGCAAAGGCCTGGCGACGATTGGCGAGCATGTCGCGCAGCACTCCAAGGCTCTCCTGCCACTGCTGCAGGTTGCGGGAGAGATAGAGCAGATCGCGATAGTTCTTGAATGCTTCCTGGAACGGATGCGTGGCCATCAGGGCTGCGAGGTGACCACCCAGCGGCAGGTCCTGCCCCTCGGGCAGCTCGGAGATGCTCCAGAACCATCCCATCTCTTCGCCCGGATTGCTGGCCATCAATCCGTCCAGCAGCTTGCCGCTGCGGATCGCGGCCACGGATTGGTCGAGGTTGGCGTTCTCGCGGTCGAACACGCCGATGGCGTCCTGGTACAGCTCGAGCGCCTGGGCATTCGCGCCCAGATCGGCGAATGCATACGGAACGGCCAGCTTGGCTTCGAGGACGGCCGCATCGTGCGGGTCGCGCGTGGACAGTTCGCTCCACGGCACCAGCGCCGACTTCATCTGTCCCTGGGCGGCAGCGGCCCAGCCGAAGCCGAGCAGCGCCTTGTTCGAGTACATCCCCGACAGTCGCACCCGTTCCAGGTAGGCGCGTGCCGGCTCGCTTCGGCCTTCCTGCAACGACGCGAAGCCGAGCGCGACATTCGCCTTGTCGCGCAGGCTTCGGTACTCCTCGCTCGTGGCGGGCAGCTTGCCGACCTCGTCGAGCAACTTCGTACCGCGCGTCAGGTCACCGCTTCGTACCAGCGCCACGCCGAGGTTGTAGCGGACGTAGCTCGTTGCACCGGGGCCCTTGGCGAGCACATCCAGCACCTTGATCGCCTCGGTGTACTTGCCACGCGCCATCAGGACGTTGGCCTGCAGCAGTGCGCGGTCCTCTTCCAGTGCGCCCGCCAGCGGTTTGTCGATGCGTCCCAGCGCGTCCTCGGACTCCGCATACAGGCCGCGCTGGTAGCGGATCTTGGCGAGGTAGTACCAGGCGCGGTCGCGCACCGCCGGCGGCGCCCCGCGCTCGATCAGCTTGGCGAAGACCTCGCCCGCCTCGCGGTGCATGCCGTACGACAGGAACAGCCCGCCGCGCAGGATCTCGGCTTCATCGTCGTGCGGCACCATGCGGCCGAACTGCTGTGACGCCATCAGCCGGGTGACCGACGTGAAGTAGCGACCCTGGTAGAAGTAGAACAGGCTGTCGCCGTAATGCGGCGACTCGACGCCGCCCGGCGGCGGTGGCGTCGACTCGCTCCACGGCCACCAGTTCAGCCAGTTCGACATGTCCATCCAGCTGAAGGGCAGCGACGCCCCCGCCGGCTTGGCTCCACCCGACGCCTGTGCCTGCACGGCCGACGCCATGCACGCGCACACAGTCATCAGCGCCGCGACGCGCGCGCAGCGACCAGTGAGTCGGCTCAGGAAGAACAGCGATCGCATGCAGCGTTACTGCCAGACCTTGACCTCGAACTCCGGCTGCAGCTTGCCGGTGGAATCCTTGATCTGGAGTTCGATGTATTTCGGATCGGCGCCCTTCTCGATCTTGATCGTGGCGCCGCGTTTGTAGTCGCGCTCGTGCGGCCCCTTGCCGGTGAAAAAGGCCACCAGCTCGTGCGTGCCCGACTTCAGATTGCCCAGATAGAGTCGCTGCACACCGCCCCGATGCAGCGCCTGGACTTCGGCCGGCGTGTAGAGATAGCCGGCGACATCCTTGCCGTCGAGCTTCACTCGCACCGAGTCCAGCAAGAACATCTTGCCCACATCCATCGACACGAAAATGGCGACCTGGGTGTTGGCGGGGAACAGCAGTTCTTCCTCGAGCACCATGAGGTCGCGATTGAGCCGGATCACATCGGCCTTGGCATCCTGGATGCGGTCATCCAGGCTGCCGGTCGGCGTCGGTGCGGCAGCGGCTGCCGGTGCAGGCGTGGAAGCCGTCGCGTTGGAAGACGCGGGAGCGGGTGTCGGCTGCGCCGAGGCGTTAGCAAGCACCGTGAGGGCCAGGAAGACGGCCAAGAGCAGGTTGCGGTTCAACATACTGCGTCCCTTACTCAAAAAATCAGAAAAGCGCAGTCACGTACACCTGCAGTACGGTCGCGTTGTACGAGTACAAGCTGCCGGTCCGCACGTCCGTGAAATCGCTGTAATCGGTCATCCAGAACTCGACCGCACCGTTCAGGAAGATCTCGTACCGGCCCGGCTCGCGCTTCAGCGCGTAGGTCGCCTTCGTACCGATCGTCCACGAGTTGTAGTTGCTCAACTGCCGGTTGCGCGTCACATACAGCGTTTCGCTGGTCGCGTTGTCGGAGTAGAAGAGCGCGCCATCCTGGCGATAGCCGCGCGCATAGGCGTCGACCAGCCACCTCTCGCCGAAGCGGGTCGACGCGCCGATTCCGAAGGTGTGCGCGGCGATGTCCCAGGTATCCCAGAAGTAGCGATACTCGCCGCGGACCGCCCAGCCGGGAGCGACCTCTCCGACCAGTCGGAACTGGACGGTTCGGCTGGTACGCGTGCGCGGCATGCGCTCCGGAACCGCGGCGCCGAAGACGAGCGCCATGCGATACGGGCTGCCAAGGAAACCGTCGTCCGACACGACCTCGAAGTTCGCGTTGGCGTACCAGCGCGGCGACAGAATCTGCGTCACGCCGAGCCGGTAGCGCCAGTGCTTGGCCGTGTCGAAGAACCCCTCGCCGACCTTGCCGACGTCGTCCGACCCGTAGGTGTATCCGAGACCGACCGTCGTCATGCCGGAGAAGACATCCGTCGCGACATCGATATTGAAAGCGGTCGCGGTGTAGTCGGGCTCGGTGCTGTACGAACCGGCCACGGTAATCAGCGAGTCGCGCACCGCGTAGTCCGCGCCAAACCCGTACTCGTGCCGGGTCTCGTCATACGGGCTCGCGGTGGTCACCACGTCGATCGACGCGTTGCTGACGATGTCGGCGTAGTAGGTCGCAAAGAGCGACGCCTTGTTCAGCAGGCTCTTGCGCACCAGCAGCGCCGGACCCCACGCGGTCACCCCACCGCCGTCGAAGCTGTGCAACATCAGGTCCGCGCGGTCCTGCGGCAGTTCAGCCGCGTGTGCGTGGCCCGTCGAAAGCAGGCCGCCGAGTGCGCCAAGCAGGTGTGCGGTCGCCACGAACGGCAGTCGCCGCGCTCCGTTGCGACGTTCACCGAGCGACAGCAGCGTCGAGCTGCATCCTTCCGCAGCGCGCGCCGGCAGCGCCGCGTTGCAGATCCAATGGCAGCTTCAATTGCAGCCACAACCGCCTCCCTGCACACCGGTGCCGCCGCGCGAGCCCTCGCGCACCTCGTGCACGTGCTCGAAGTGCTTGGCGGACAGCGGGTCACGCGGGAACTTCATCAAGGGGTCGGCCAGCCGCTCGCGTTCATAGGGCTTGACCCAGGGCTCCGGCATCGCGCATGCACCCAGCGCAGCCGCGGCAACGAGTCCGAGCAACGCGCTGCGCAGCGCGGTCCACAGGTTTCGACGAACGGGCTTCATTCGCGCAGCAACTCCCTGATCTGCTTGTCGTAGGTGTCTTCGTAGCCGTCGCGGTAGCCGCGATGTACGAAACGAACCCGCCCGTCGCGATCGACCAGGACGGTCGAGGGCATCGTGCTGAGGTCGTACAGCCGGCTCACCTTCTTCTCGGTATCCAGCAGCACGGGGAAGCGCATGCCGAGCTGCTTGGCCAGGCTCGCGGCCTTGTGCGGGTCCTCGTCGATGTTGACGGCCAGCACCGTGAATCCGGAGCCGCGGTACTTCTCGTACAGCTTCGAGAGGTGCGGCATCTCGACACGGCACGGTCCGCACCACGTCGCCCAGAAGTTGATCATCACCACGCGCCCGCGCTGCTCCTGCAGCCGCAGATTTGGACCGTCGAGGCTGGGAAGCGTGAAGTCGGGCGCGCCGGCCGATGGCGTGACGGCGGCGCCGGCCCCACTGCTGCCGACCGCGAGCGCGGCCACCGCGAGCAGCCGCACCGTCTGGAGAAACTCGGTCGATCAATGTCATGTCGTGCATGGGTCGGGGATTCAGAAGAAGAACGTGATGCCTGCCGTCAGCTCGAGGTTCTGCGTGGACTTGCTCTGACCGAGCAGATCGAGCGTGTACAGGTGATCCCGAAAGTCGACCTGGATGGCCGCCCAGTCCTTCAGGAACACGCGGTAGCCGAGACCGAAGTTGATGGTCTGCTTGCTCTGTTCGAGAAACTTGGTGCTGCCCACGCCGGCAATCAGGTACAGCGCGGAGGCCATCGCGTAGCGACTGCCGAAGAAAACCTCGCCCGGCAGGATGTTGTAGCCGACGGACAGGTTGTAGTACGAGAGCGTTTCTTCCTTTTCGGGGAAGACGCCGCCCGGGAGGATCTGCCGGTAGTTCTCGTCACTGACACTGGTCGTGCCGTAGACGGCCTCGACGAAGAAGTCCTCGGTGATGTGATAACCGAGGCGCGCGCCGTAGACGAAGCTCGCGCCGAAGTCCTCGCTCGAATAGGTGCCCAGATAGGCACCGGCGATGATGTCCCGGCTGGGAATCTTCGGCACGCGGACATCGCGTCGCGGCACCGTTGGCTCGATCACCTGCTCGTTCGGCGGCTGGTTCGGCGCTCCAGCGGCCGGTGCCGTGGTCTGCGCGAGCGACGCTGTCGCAGCGATCGCGAGGCCGGCCGCAAGAGGTAGCGCAAGGAGAGTTTTTCGCATGGGTGGATGTCGCGATCAGAAGAAAAATGCGATGCCGAGAGTCACGGCCCGGTAGTCAGCGCTGTCGCTGTCCGAGACGTAAGCCGTGTAGATCGAGTAGTCGAGCTTCGCCACGAAGCGCTCGGCGATGTAGTAGCGCAGGCCGACCGCCGCATTGGCCAGGTTGGCGTTGGTGACGACCGCATTGACGAGGCTCGCGTTCGGAATGTTCTTGAAGTGGCCGAGTCCGACGCCGAAAAATGGCGAGAACCGCTGATCCGACCACGGCTCCACGTTGAGGTTGATGTTCCAGAATTCCGTGCCCGAAAACGTGCCCTGCACCTGGCCGATCGTGGCTTCGATGCTCAGCGCGTCCGCGAACCGGTACGCGGTCCATATCTTCAGCATCGGCTCGCTGTCGAACATCCCCCAGGCGGCGCCGAGTTCGAGTTTCCGCCGCAGGTAATCGTCGAGCAGGACATCGCGGAAGGCCTTCGCGGTGCCAGCCTCGGTCAGCGTGGTCTCGAGTTGCGAGCGGTTCACCCAGCCTTCCTGCCCGCTCGCGGTACGCACCTTGAACCAGTCGGTGCGGCGCAAGAGGATCTCGATCCATTCTTCGCGCGCGGCGACATGGAAGATCGGATAGCCGCGACCCGGCCCGGTGCGCAGGTCGATGTACGGATCGGTGATCTGCACCTTCTCCTCGGCCCATGCCGACGGCGCTGCGGCTCCGAGCGAGATCAGCACCAGCAACGCGCAGGCCGCCGTGCGCGCCAGCGCCCGTCGCCACCGGGTCTGCGAGGTACCGGCTGTCATTGGGTGTTGCAGGCGCCGACATTCGGGTCAGCAGGCGTGAACATGCTGTTGGCCGCGGCACTGAACTCGTCCTGACCCTGCGGCATCGGACGGCTGATCCAGTAGCGGATCAGCATGACGTTCGGGTCACTTTCACTCAGGAAAATGAGGCCGCCGCCGTGCAGGACGTTGAGCGTGAGCGGCTTGGTCAGCAGCCGACTCGACAGCGGCGCGCCGAACACCACCTCGCCCTGCGACGAGTAAAAATTCTTGTACATGTCCGTGGTGCGAATCACGTCGGCCGTGTTGGCCGGGTTCGACAGATCCACCGTCGGCGCATTGCCCAGCAGCCGGAAGGCTCCTCCGGTACCTGTCCCGTTGTCGTGACACCCCGCGGCGGCGCAGGTGTTGGTGGAGATCACGCCGTTCTGGTTGATCTGCAGCTGCTTCAGGAAGACCGGCTGGACGCACTTCTGGAAGTACACGAATGACAGCTTCTGTCCGCTCGTCGTGGTCGGGTTCGCCACCGTCGGCGGGTTGTCGAGCGGATTTCCGCCGTCGCCTCCGCACGCAGCCAGCACGAATGCAGCGAGGCTGGCTGCCGCCAGACTGTTTCGATGTTCTGCAAAGAAGGCCCCCGCCCGTTCCAGGATCATGGAGTGCTGCACCCCGTGCTGATCCACGTCGCGATCGCGTTGTAGCCGGCACTGCCGGTCGGAAGCACCGCGGTGGCCTGACCGATGGCGCCGGCCGGATGGGGCACGGTCGATGGCCGTTGCAGCAGCGCGTTCGACGCAACCGTGGCGGCGTTGCAGGCATTGGAGACCATCGTCAGCGTGACGTTGTAATCGCCTTCCGCATCGCCCGTCAGGACATAGCGGTTGCGCAGGTACGACTGTCCGGTCTGGGCTGCGCCGCCGTTGCCGGTCGGCTGATGGCAGATCACGCAACTGGCCTTGATCACCGGATAGACGTTCGCATCGAACGCACTGCGCGACAGCGGCGTCGCAGTGCGCACCGGGCTGTTACTGGCCGAGACATTGTTGAAATACTGTCCACCGAGGTCCATCCACTCGGTGATCAGCCGCTTCTCGGCGGCATTCAGCAGTGTCGAGTGATCGGGCGCGCTGGCCGGCGGATTCGGATGAGCGGTGCGCGCGGCAGCCGACGCCTTCAGCGACTCGCCGAACATGATTTCGCCCAGGCGGCTTGCACGCGTCATGCCGAGCGCATTGCCGGCCATGTTGTCCACCAGCGGCGAATTGCGAACGATGACGGGGACGCCATCCTCGAGCCGCGTGACCGGCTGCCCCGTGGCCTGGTCGATCACCGGGTCGCCGACCAGCAGTTCCTCATAGGACACCAGTCGCCCGGTACCGGAGACCGAGGCGCGCAGGTCCAGCTTTGCCGTGTCGCTGTGGCAGGTGGTGCAGGTGTTGACGCCGTTGGCTCCGCGGGTACGCGTCCACAGCGGCTGGATGTGATCCGGGTAGTTGATGATGCCGTTGGTGGGCACCGCGGTGGCGAGATCGTCCGCGGCGTTGGTGTTGCCCGTGTAACGCACGATGATGCCCGGGCGCGCGGTGACGCCGGCCTTGCTCGTGTCTGCCCAGTTGTCGGCATGGACGAGATCCGTGCCGAGGTTCAGTGCCGTCGCGTCCATGCGCGTGCGCGTGGAAGCCATCGTCTCGCCGGACTGGTGCGCGGCAGCCATCGCCGGCATCAGCGCCGCCGGCAGTGAATTGACGATCGCGCCCGAGTTCAGCGAAGCGCCGCGGCGCGGGCTGTGGCAACCGTCGCAGGTGCGTCGTTCGCCGGGCCGCACCTGGATCCAGTTCAGGTGCGTCTGGATCGCGCGCCCCTTGGCGTCGAGGATCGCCAGACCCAGCGGCGTGTCCGCGGGCACCAGCAACTTGAACGAACCGTCGGGTTCGACCGGCGCGTAGCCGAGGATCTGCTGCGGCTCGAACTCGGTTTCGCCGATCGCCTCGCGCATGCCCATCGCGTTCGCCTGCGGCGCGACCGCGCGGAACGCGCGCACGAAGTACGCCGGCGCGCAGCGATAAGCGGAATCGGCCGGGTCCTTCATCCTGACGAGGTGCGGCACCTGCGAGCGCGTGTCGGTGTGGTCGATCGGCGCCGTCTTGGCGATGGCCGCAGTGCACCCGGCCGGAAGATCGACCGGTGCCAGCATCGAGTCGCCCATGCGATCGAGCCCGTCCGTGTCGTACACGCTGCGCACCTCGATCAGCGCCAGGTTCTGCGCCTTGAGCGCCTCGTCGACGACGGTCGGCTGCGAGGCATTCGGTTCCGGCCGCGCCTGGATGGCGACCGGGTCCGTGTACATGAAGCCGGGCGGCGGTGACGCGACGATCAGGAAGGTCTGCTTGGCCGGATCGACCATGTAGATCGAGTAGACCGCCGGCGCGTTGTCCTGCACCGGCTGCAGTGCCTGCTGGGCACGCGACATCGTGTCGTCGGCGAGCATCGCGCGTTCCGCATCGGTCAACGTGACGCAGGGCACGACCACGCCATTGCGCGTCACCTCGCAGGGGCGATAGGCGACCAGCACGCGGTTGGTGCTATCCCACAGCGGGTACGGCGCCGAGATGCGGCCGAACTCCGACAGGCCGCGGCCGAGATCGATTTCCTTCGCGGTCCACTGCGCCTGGCCGCCCTGCCCGATCACCTGGGCGTTGGCCGGCGTGTTCTGCTCGGAATAGTTGGCGGCGTCGATCAGCATCAGCGCCCCGCCCTCCTGTGTGCCCGACAGCGGCATCAGTGACGACACCACCTTGCCGGCGTAGGCGCCGCGCGAATCCATGTCGCGCGGGTGCAGGAAGCTGTTGCCGCCGCTGTGCGCGCCGTAGAGCACGAACATGTCGGTGCCGTCGGGCTTCACACGGAAAATGGCGAAGCGGTTGCGCGGGCCGACGTGCTCCCAGCGCGAGAACATGATGTCCCCGTTGGGCCGCACCACCGGATTGCGGTCATGGCTCTGGTTGGACGAGATCTGGGTGATCGCGCCGCCGTTGCGGTCGACCGTGTGCAGGTTGAGCACCCGCTCGCGCTCGTACTCGTCGACGGCGTAGTAGCTCTGGCCGAGCGCCTGGGTCTTGGTGGTGGTCTGGCGGTTCGAGGCGAACACGAAGCCGCGGTCAGCCGGCAGGTAGGCCGGATCGACATCGTCATCGGTCGTCGAACTGGTGATGCGGCGGAACGTGCCGGTCGTCAGGCCGGCGTTCATGTCGTATTCCCAGATGTTCCAGCGACCGGTACAGGCCGCCACGCCGCCGACGCTCGACGTATTGCTGGTCGGGCAGCGCATCGCGAACACGATCTTCTTGCCGTCGTACGAGACCTCGGGATCGGACACGTCACCCTTGCCCTGCGTGATCGCCGCGGTGACATTGACTTCGGGCGCGCTCGGCGAGGACTTCTCGCGGATCATCAGGTCCCCGCCGGCGGCAAACGGAGCCCCGTTGGTGGGGTTCATGTTCAACGCCGTCGACCGCTTGGCGTAGGCGATCGGAGCGTCGCCGGCCACGGTGAGCGTGCTCTCCGAATCCGTGCTCGAGCCGGAGCAACCCGCAATGCCGATGGCGGCCGCAAGCGCGAACGCAGCCGACCAACTCCGAACGTGGATGTCCCTCATGATGGCCTCCATGGAACCTCGCGGATGCGGGACGCTGGAATTGTCCCGAGACATGCTCGCGTTGATTGCGTGATGTAGTGGCTGATTCATGGTTTGATCGATCCTGCGAGTGATGGCGCTAGGCCATAGTCATGAGTTCCGCACGGGACTTCCCAGACCTGCGCCTGCGACCAGACCCGCCGAGAAATGCAGCTTTCCGGCCGCGTCGATGACCACCGCGTCCGCCTGCGGTACCGACTCGACGATCCGCATGCCCCGCTCGACGCCCAGCACGAAAACCGTCTTCGAGAGCGCCTCACTGGTCAGTCCGTCGGGCGCGATCACCGTGACGCTTTGCACGGCGTGCGGCGACTTGCCGGTCCGCGGATCGATCAGGTGATGGCAGCGCTCGTCGCCGTCGTCGAAATAGCGTTCGTAGTCGCCCGAAGTGGAAACGGCGACGTCCTCGAGCGGCAGCAGCGCGACGATTTCACCGTCCCGGCGCGGATCGCGCACACCGACGGTCCACGGCCGGCCGCAACGATCACCCAGCATCCGGCTGTCGCCGCCTGCCGCCACCACCGCATGGCGCACACCCAGGCGCGCGAGGATCGCGGCCCCGTTGTCGACGGCGTAGCCCTTCGCGAAACCGCCCAGGTCGATGCGCACACCCTCGTGGGCAAACCGCACGCTGCGAGCTTCGCAGTCCAGCTGAAGATGGCGATAGTCGATCGCCTCGCGGACGGCCGCCAACTGCTCCTCCGTCGGCCGGATGTGCTTGCGATAGTCGTACAGGTGGCCGGCACTCGCGTAGGTGATGTCGAAGGCTCCGCCTGACAGCTTCGAAAACGCGATCGATCGCGCCAGCAGGTCGAAGAGTTCTGCACTCACCTGGACCGGCTGACGGGCGGCGTCTCGATTGACGCGCGACAGCTCCGACGAGTCCTTGTAGTGACTCATCAGCGCATCGATCCGGTGCATCTCGTGCATCACCGAGTCGATGGCCGCGGCGGCCTCGGCGCGATCTTCACCCCACAGCTCGACGTGGATCGCCGTGCCCATGATCGCCTCGTCACGGCTGAACCAGCGCCCGGCGGGTCCGATGGCCTCGGCTGGGCGCCGCGCCAGGCTGCGCAGCGGCCCTAGCACGTGCGCTCCCTTGCCTAGCGCAGTGAAGACGGCGACAACCCTGGTCTGTGCGCAGGACTTTTGGAGAGATTGAAGGTTGGTTTTCAATACGATGGGGACGCGGCGGACAGGCAGTAAGACCGAGAAGCTCGGACTGCGATATCCGCGCGAATAACAGTGAGAACCGGTCTGGCCGACTCTATCGTGTGCCGCGGCCTGCAACAGTCAGGAAGCTGATTCCTTTGGGGGAGTCCATTCGGCCGACCTAGTGTTGGATCATCCCAACGAAGCGGCCCTGACTCCCTACAAGTAATCGTCCTCGCGCTGGTGGCGAACAGCAGGAGTCGTGACTACGTCACTTACTTCGATTTCGAAGAGAGCCACATGCCGTGCTGAACCGAACAGCCCGCAAGTGCTCTCGGTTCATCCGAACGGAAGCGAGGGTATGTAGCCGCGCCTGGGTGGCTACCTGAGCCCGACGTAAGCACTCCCAGCGAAGCAGGGCGGTTTCCTTGGTCGCTAGTCGATCAGTCGCCCGCCCTCGCGGAACGGATACGGGCCTGCAAAGTCACCGATGTACGCGGTATGGGTCACCAGGCCGCTGTCGGTCTGCACGTGCAACTGAAACCCGGGCGGCTCCATCACGAAGTCGTCCGGTGCGTCTGTCGACAGGTCAAGCGCCACCAGGTGCGCGGGACTCGGGCACACGCTGGCGACAGTTCCGCCGAACTGGCAGAGGATGGGCCGGTGCAGGTGGCCCGCGATGACGCGCGCCACCTGGGGATGGCGCGTCAACACCTGCGCCAGTGCATCGGTGTTGGTAAGGCACACGCGATCCATGTGCCCGATCCCGGTCACAAAGGGCGGGTGATGCAGCGCGACCACCGTCGGACGATCGCTTTGCGCCAGCGTGCGGTCGAGCCAGGCGAGCCGTGCGGAGCAGAGCTCACCGCCGCCCTGGCCCGGGATCACCGTGTCCAGCCCGACGATGCGCAACGCGTGATCCTCGATCGCGTACTGCACAAAGGGCTCCCATTGGCGCAGGTAGTCGTGATCCGGAAAGGATGCGCGCAGTGCGCCGCGTTCATCATGGTTGCCGGGCAGCAGGTACAGCGGCATCGATGACAGCGGAGCGAGGATCTCCCGCAGCAGTCCGTACTCCTCCGGCCGTCCGAGATCCACCAGGTCCCCGGTGGCGATGACGGCATCCGGCCGCTGCTTGAGCTTCAGGATCGCCGCGACGCATTGCTCCAGCATCGCGGCGGTATCGACCACACCGTAGGCAAGCCGCCGCTGCGGCTTGATGTGCATGTCGGAAATCTGGGCAAGCAGCATGGAAGAAGGTCTCGGGGTTATGGCATCCGGATCGCGGGCGTCGACAGCGTAAAGGTCAGCCGCTCGCCGATCACGAAATCGCGCCGCTGGGCGATGCGCGCCACGATCGGCTTGCCCGTTCCAATGTCGACTTCCAGCCGCGTGTGATCTCCCTGGAAGAGGCTCGCCAGCACCTGGCCGCTGAATTGATTCGGGCCGCCTGCCGTGGCGAGCAACAGGTCCTCCGGACGGAACATCGCTTCACCGCTGCCGTCGATGGCGCCGTCCCGCAGAGGCAGGACCCCGCCTGCGAATTGCAGCACGCCAGCGCGAATATCGCCGTGCACGACGTTCATCGTGCCGATGAACTCGGCCACGTAACGCGTGCTTGGTGCCTCGTAGATCTGGCGGGGAGTGCCTATCTGCGCAATGCGGCCGTGATCCATCACCACGATGCGATCGCCCAGCGCCATCGCTTCGGCCTGGTCGTGCGTCACATACACGGTCGTGATTCCCAGCCCGCGCAGCAGCCGGTTGATTTCCACGCGCAGCGTGTCGCGCAGGCGGGCGTCCAGCGCGGTCAGGGGTTCGTCGAGCAGCAGCACACGCGGGTCGAGGTGCAAGCGCGCGTGCCAGGGCCACCCGCTGACGCTGGCCACCGGACAGCTGATCGATACTGCGGGCCGCCAGAGGCGCGATCTGCATCATCGCCAGCATCTCGCGTGCGCGCTGGTCGCGCTCCGCGGCCGGCATGCCGCGGACCTTGAGGCCGTAGGCGACGTTCTCCTCGACCGACATGTTGGGGAACAGCGCATAACTCTGGAACACCATGCCGACATTGCGTCGCTCGATCGGCACCGCGGTGACGTCGGCGCCGTCGAACAGGACTCGGCCTCCGGCATCCGGCAACTCCAGCCCCGCCACGATGCGCAGCGTGGTGGTCTTGCCGCAGCCGCTGGGGCCGAGCAGCACCACGGTTTCCCCTGCGGTGAAGTCCAGGTCCACGGGATCGAGGGCGCGCGTGCCGTCGGCGAAGGTCTTGCCGCAGCGTTCGAGCCGAATCGCGGTGCCGCTCATTGCCTTGTCCTCAACGGGCCGGCGCCGCACCGGCGGCGCCGCGGCCCATTGCATGGCGATCAGCAGGGGAATGATGATGATGAAGAAAATCAGCGTGTAGGCGCTGCCGACCTCCAGCCGCAGCGACGCGTAGGTGTCGGCCAGTCCGACGGGCAGCGTCTGTGTGAGCGGAGTGTGAAGCAGCAGCGTCATGTTGAACTCGCCCAGCGACAGCGTGACCACCATCAGCGATCCCGCGAGGATGCCGCCACGACAATTGGGCAGCACGACGCCGAAGAAGCGCTGCACGAAGCTTGCTCCGAGGCTGCGCGCACCCTCCTCCAGCGTCCTGAGGTCGATCGAGCTCAGCACCGCCAGCACGCTGCGCACCATGAAGGGCAGCGTAAAGAGCACGTGGCCGACCAGGATGAAAACCCAGCTGCGCCGGAAATCACCCCAGCCGCCGTAAGTGACGATCAGTGCCAGTGCCGTGGCGAGGCCGGGCACGGCCACCGGCATCACCAGCAGTTCCTCCACGGCACGCGTGAACGCGTTCTGCCGGCGCGCCAGCACGTAGGCCGCGGGTACGCCGAGAACCAGAGTGCATGCCAGGCACGCCAGTGCGATCTGGATCGACAGGAAGACAGTTTGGCGATAGTCGGTCCAGACCTTGACCAGCCATTGCAGCGTGACGCCGCTGGCAATTCCGATGAACATGTCCTTGGTCACTCCGGCCATGATCGACAGGCCGACCGGCACGATCAGGAACGCACACACGAGCAAGGTGAAAGCGAGTTGCAGCCAGAATGCAGTCGTTCGACGGGGGATCGATGCACTCATTGCTGCCCTCAGCCCGCCGCCGCCACGGTGCTGCCGGCCGCTGTGCGCGCCAGCGCCAGCGCGGCCCAGGTGATCGCACCCAGGACGAACGACAGGCCGCTGCCATCGCAAGATTGGCCTGCAGCGTGAACTCCGTGTAGATCACCATCGGCAGCACGTTGATGCGCGTGGCGAGCGTGAAGGCCGTGCCGAAGGCGCCCATCGCGGTGGCGAAGCAGATGGCGCCGGCCGACAGGAAGGCCGGTTTCAGCGCCGGCACGATCACGTCGCGCACGACGCGCCACCGGCCGGCACCGAGCGAGCGGGCGGCCTCCTCGATGCGCGGGTCGAGTTTCTCGGCGGCGGCCATCACGGTGAGGATCGTGCGCGGGATCGAGAAGTACACGTAGCCCATGAAGAGGCCCGCCATCGAATAGGCGAACACCAGCCGTTCGCCGACCAGTGCATCCGTGATGTCCGGAATCAATCCCTGCCGACCCGCCAGCATGATGACCATGAAGCCGATGACGACACCGGGGAACGCGAGTGGAAGCGTCAGCAGCGCGGTCACCAGCGCGCGACCGCTGAAGCGATTGCGCTGCAGGAACACGCCGGCCAGTCCGCTGACGGCAAGCGTGACCGCAGTCACGCCGGCCGACAGCAGCACGGTGGACACCAGGCTCTTCAGGTAGCGCGCCTCGGTGAATGCCGCCGCGTACGCGCTCCAGCCCATGGGACCGCTGCCACCGATCAGGAACAGGCGCGCCAGCGGCAGCAGGAAGAAGGCAATGAAGACGATCGCCGCTGGCGCCAGCAGCGCTACCAGCCAGAAGCGATCGTCGCGCACCCCGCTCAACCGGACGACAGGGTCAACTCAGCCGACTTCCTTCTGGTAGCGCTCGCCGATCATCTTGCTCGCTGCCGACAGCTTGAACACGTCCAGCGGCTTGGCCCGCGCGTAGTCGGCGTCCGGCAGGAAGCGACTCTTCATCTCCGGCGTCAGCGCAGAGGCGAAGACCGGCCGCAGGAAGGCGCTGGCCCAGTGGCGCTGACCGTCGTCGGACAGCAGGAAGTCGAGAATCTTCTTGCCCTGCTCGGGGTTGGGCCCCTTGGCCACCAGGCCCATGATGTAAGGCAGTTGCTGCGTGCCTTCGGTCGGGATCGTGAACGCCACCGGCGCGTTGTCCTTGTACTTCGCGCGATAGGCGTTGAAGTCGTAGTCGAACAGGATCGGAATCTCGCCCGACAGCACGCGCGCGTACGAGGTCTGGGTGGGCACGATCGGCTGGTTGGCCTGCAACTGCTTGAAGAAGGCGATGCCGGGATCGAGGTTCTCGTAGGTGCCGCCCAGCGCGAGATTCACCGCGATCACTCCGACTTGCCCGACCGCGGCGCTGGCTGGATTCAGATAGCCGATCAGGCCTTTGTACTCGGGCTTGAGCAGGTCGCGCCACGACTGCGGCACCGGCTTGCCGCGCAGCGCGGCGGTGTTGACGAACAGTCCCAGCGTGCCGGAGTGAATCGTGAACCAGTAGCCTTCCGGGTCTTTCATGCCGGCCGGAATGTCGCCGAAGCGCGACGGCTTGAACGGCGTCAGTACGTCGGCCGCGCGTGCCTGTGGACCGAACTGACCGCCGAAGTAGGCGATGTCGGCGACCGGGTTGGCCTTCTCGGCAATCAGCGCCGCCAGTGTCTGACCCGAATTCTTGTTGTCCGGCGGAACGGCAATGTTGAGCTTCTGATTGACGAGCTTCAGCATGCCGCCCCAGTCGGCCCACTCGGGCGGACAGTTGTAGCAAATGGCACGCGCTGCCTGCGCCTGTGCCCAACCGGGCAGGCTGGCAGCGGCAAGCGCGCCAGCAGTAGCGATGAACTCACGACGAAACATGGGTCTCCTCCCGAATGTTGTCAGACTGGGGCTAGCGTACTTGCCGCAACGCGAACTTTCAGAACGATCAGCCGCTACATCCTCATAGCGGAATTGCCACCCTTGCTCAGGGCGTTTCCAAGGCTCCCGGCCTTCGCCGGCGCTCGCCCGCAAGCCGCGCAACGATAGGTCCGCTGCGTTACATCCAGACTACGATGCCGCCGCGCACATTAACGCTATGGGGAGCGTGCCGCAACGTCAGGCCAGAATTCAAGCGTCGCCGGGGACGGCGTGCCCAGCGCAACCGCGAACAACGCCGCCGCGGCCACCCCGTCAACAGGATCGACGGACGTGCGACGATCCCGTGGAATGTCAGCTCATCATCAGAGGAGTCGGGCCATGCCCCGCATCAATCCTGACCGTCTGCTTGCCGACCTGCGCGCACTGCGCGCCATCGGCGCACAGGACCATGGCGTGGTGAGGCCCGCCTTCAGCGCGGCCGACATGGAAGCGCGGCGCTGGCTCAGGCAGCGCTACGAACAGGCTGGCCTCGACGCGACGATCGATGGCGTGGGCAATGTGCTCGGCCGCTCCCGGCAGCCCGGCAAGGCGCTGCTCACTGGCTCGCACTCCGACACCCAGCCTACCGGCGGTTGGCTGGATGGTGCACTCGGCGTGATCTATGCGCTGGAGGTGGTACGTGCGCTCGCCGAAAGCGAATCGACACGCGGGCTGCCGGTGGACGCGGTGTCGTTCCAGGACGAGGAATCGCGCTTTGTCGGCTGTCTCGGCAGCCGCTCGCTCACCGGCGCTCTGACACCCGAAATCGAGCAAGGGGCCACAGACAGCCGCGGCGTGACGCTGGTCGATGCGTTGCGCGAAGCCGGCCTCGCGAACGTGCCGCGGCTGCGTCTCGAGCGCGAGCGTTACGCCGGTTTCATCGAGGCGCACATCGAACAAGGCCCGCATCTGGAGGACGCCGGTCGACGGATCGGCGTGGTGACAGGCATTGTCGGCTTGCGCGGCATCCGCTTCGTCTTTCGCGGCCAGCAGAACCATGCCGGCACGACGATGATGTCGCGTCGGCGCGATGCCGCCACAGCGCTTTACGAACTGGCACACCGGATCAACGTGGAGTTTCCGAAAGTGGCAGCCGAACGCAGCGTCTGGACCCTGGGGCGCTTGCGCGTCGAGCCGAACGCGGCGTCGATCGTTCCGGGCTACGCCGAGCTCGACCTGCAGTTCCGGGACCCGTCGGACGCGCCTCTCGACGCCTTCGAGGCCGTTGTCGTCCGGCTGGTGGCGGAGATGAACGCACGCGGCGGTGTCGCGATCGAGGCCATCCCTGCGCGTGCGCCGATCCCGCCGACGCGCATGGACCCCGGACTGCAGGCACATCTGGAGTCCGCCGCCGAACGCCATGCGCCCGGGAACTGGCAGCGCATGCCGAGCGGCGCATTCCACGATGCCGGCATCATCTCGTCACGGATCCCGTCGGCGATGTTGTTCATTCCATCGATCGGCGGCATCAGCCACGATTTCGCCGAGGACAGTCGCGACGAGGATATCGTCCTCGGCTGCCAGGTGCTGGCGGACGCGGCGTCCACGATCCTTGCCGCGGCCAACGCCCGGTCCTAGGCAGAATTCCACACAGCCCTCGGACCAGGGCTCGACCGAAGGACCCTACTTCTGTGACCTCGACTCGTAGAGCCGGCATCGTCCTGGCGATCTGCTGTCTGCTCGGCGTGCTCGCTGTGTGGGCATGGCATGCAATGGACCGAGACGGCCCGGGCTCAGCGTCGTCAGATCGTCCTGGCTCCGTCGAGCTCTGCGGATATGGCAGTACCCAACCGATCCGCAGTACGAGCGACTATCCCGCGGAGGTGATCAAGGCTGCGGACGTCGCGTTCTCAAACGTTGCCGATGACCTGGCGTCCCAGTCCCATCCACGAACGCAGGCCGTGGGACTCTACGCAAAGCTGGTCGTGGCGATGCGGCGTGCCAGCGAAGAGAACCGGGCACTGTCGGGCGAGTGCTCTGACGAGCCCTGTGTGCAGCGTCGATGGAAAATCGCCAGCGAAGCGGCGGGTCCGCACTCGCAGACACTGGCACGCCTGGCCGTGGCCTCGCAGGACCCGGGCGCCTATGCCCTGGCGCTCTACGGCTGCCGGCTCAACCGGGACGATGGCGCCTGCGCGAAGTTGTCTGTCGCTCACTGGTCAGAAATCGAACCGGACAACGCCGTGCCGTGGTTCTATCTGGCGGAGGATGCCGCCTCGCGAAAGGATGAGGCTGCACTGAGCGAGGCACTGTCTCGTGCATCGCGCGCAAAGACTTCTGACTACCACTGGTCAACGGTGCTGGCGATGGCGGAACATCCCGCCGCACGCGAACTGACCCCAGCGCCACGGCTGGTTTACCTGTCGCAACTCCTCGGGATCTATGCCGCCTTCCCAGCCCCGCCGTATCTGGCGGTGAGCGAAGCCTGCTCGGTCGGTCGCATGGCGGATTCGACGCGCAGGCAGCAGTGCCTTGACCTGGCGACGATGATGACCGAGCGCAGCAAGTCGTTGATTGAGTTTTCGCTGGGTACCTCGATCGGCGAACGCGGTGGGTGGCCGGCGGATCGGGTGCAGCGGCTGCGCGACGAGATAGACGCGATCTCCTTCATCGGCCAGACCGAAATGCTGGCCGACGATGTGCACAGTTGCCGCTTTCTGGAACTGCTGGAGGCCCGCACGGGTGAGCTCCATTCGCCCGGTGAGTTGCCCTCGGCGCGACGGAAGATTGCAGCAAGCGACCGATCGGTGGCCGTGCTGGCGCAGGGATGGCGCGACATAAAGCAGCAGAACAGCAAAGCGCCAGTCCCGGGATCCGCGCCAAAGTAGGCAATGGGCGGCGAACCGCGGAGCGGCTGACCCAGCCGGCGTTGCGTACTGAGCGAATCCCGTCTGGGAGCCGACACGGCGAAGCGGCCTGGCGGCCGCGCGCATCCGAGGCCACAACTTGGTAGGCTCGCGGTCTTGACCGAACCGGAGTACCGATGAAATCGCCGCACCGCCTGCTTTGCGCCCTCCTTGCCTGCCTGCCGCTCTATGTCGCAGCCCAGCCGGCACCAAAGATCTTCGTCGTCGACATGTCGAAGGTCTTTGAAGCCCACCCCCAGACGCAGCCCCAGCAGGCGGCGCTGAAGGCCGACGAACAGAAGGCGACCACCCGCCTGCAGGGCATCGAGCGCGAGATTCGCGCGATGGCCGACAAGCTCAAGGATCACCAGACCAAGCTCGATGATCCGACGCTGTCGTCATCCCAGCGCGACGCAGTCCGCGCCGAAGGTCAGAAGACCGCCCAGGAGATGCAGGCGAAACAGGCCGAGGGCCAGCAGTTCATGACGAAGACGCAAGGCGAATTGCAGCAGCGCGCCCAGAAGCTGCGCGCGCAGGTCTTTGCCGATGGTTCCAAGGCGGCCGCGGATGTCGCACGCCGCAAGGGCGGAACACTCGTCTACGACCGCGGCACGCTGGTCTACGCGGATCCCGCGTTCGACATCACGAACGAAGTCGTCGCCGAAATCGCGAAGTTCGGCAAGTCGGCCGCAGCGAAGTAGTCGAAGTCGTTACGCCGCCGGCGGCCGGCGACCCGCGTCGTAAGTCCGGCGGCGGCGATTCTCCGCGGGTCGTCTAACCGACCCAGCGCCGTGCATTGCGGAACATCCGCATCCACGGCGAGTCTTCACCGAGGCCTGGCGGCTGCCACGACATCTGCACCGTCCGGAACACCCGCTCGGGGTGCGGCATCACGATCGTGAATCGGCCATCGGGCGTGGTGAGCCCCGTGATGCCGTCCACCGAGCCGTTCGGGTTGTACGGATAGCTTTCCGTCGGTCGACCCTGCGAATCGACATAGCGCATGGCGACCCGGGCACGATCCTGCTCCTCACGCGACGCGAACACGGCGCGTCCTTCACCATGGGCATTGGCGATCGGGATGCGGCTGCCCGCCATGTCCGCGAAGAACAGCGACGGTGAATCGGAAACCTCGACCTGCACGAGTCGCCCTTCGAACTGCTCGGACACATTGCGCTCGAAGCGCGGCCAGTCGCGCGCTCCGGGGATGATCGAACGCAGGTGGCTCATCATCTGGCAGCCGTTGCACACTCCAAGCGCAAAGCTGTCGCTGCGCGCGAAGAACGTAACGAACATCTCGGCGAGCGCGGGGTTGTAGAGGATCGTCTTGGCCCAGCCGCCGCCGGCACCCAGCACATCGCCATACGAGAATCCACCGCAGGCGACGAGACCCTTGAAGTCGGCCAGCGTCTGCCGTGCTTCGATCAGGTCGGTCATGTGCACGTCCACCGCCGCAAACCCGGCGCGGTGGAATGCATACGCCATCTCGGTCTGGCTGTTGACGCCCTGCTCGCGCAGGATTGCGATCCGCGGCCGCGCGCCACGGGCGATGAAGGGTGCGGCGACGTCCTCGGCAGCGTCGAAGCTGAGCGTCATCGACAGGCCCCGGTCGTCGCTGTCGCTCGCCCGCGCATACTCGGCGTCGGCGCAGTCCGGGTTGTCGCGCAGCCGCGCGATGCGCCACGAGGTCTCGCTCCAGAGCTTCTGCAATTCACCGCGCGCCCGTGCGAACACCGGCTTGGCATCGCACCAGAACTCGACCACGTCCCGGGTGTTCGGCTTGCCGATGATCTGGCTCACGCTGCCGAGGCCCGCCGCCCGCAACTCGTTCATCACCGCCGTCGTATCGGCCGCTCGAATCTGCAGCACTGCGCCGAGCTCCTCGGCAAACAGCGCCTTGAGCATCAGCTCGCTGCGGCGAACGCTGACCTGCTCGGTGCGGATCTTGAAGTCCCCCCAGTCGGCTGCGACCGGGTCGACCGCCAGCACGTCGAGATTGACCGTCACACCACCGTGCCCGGCGAAGGCCATCTCGGCGAGCGTGGCGAAGAGCCCCCCATCCGAGCGGTCGTGATACGCCAGCAGCAGTCCGGCGCGCTGCAGCGTCCGCAGGGCGCCAACGAATGCCGCGAGCCGCGCAGGTTCGTCTGCATCCGGCGCCTCGTTGCCGATCTGGCGCGTGACCTGCGCAAGGATCGAGCCGCCCATGCGGTTGCGTCCCGCGCCCAGGTCGACCAGCACCAGTACGGTGTCCGTGTCGACGACGATCTGCGGCGTGAGCGTCCGGCGCACGTCGCCGACGCGCGCCGCGGCGCTGGCGATCAACGACACCGGCGCGGTGACGAGCTTGTCCTCGCCGCCGTCGCGCCAGGCCGTCTTCATCGACAGGGAGTCTTTCCCGACGGGCACGCTGATCCCGAGCTGCTGGCTGAGTTGACTCGCTGCGCGCACGGCATCGAAGAGTCTTGCGTCCTCGCCCGGTTGACCACAGGCCGCCATCCAGTTGCACGACAGCTTCACGTCGGCCAGTTCGACATCGGCCGCCGCGATGTTGGTGATGGCCTCGCCGATCGCCATGCGCGAGGCGGCGGCGGCATCGATGACGGCCAGCGGCGTGCGCTCGCCGATCGCCATTGCCTCACCGGCGTAGCCGTCGAAGCTCATCATCGTCACCGCGCAGTCGGCCACCGGGACCTGCCATGGCCCGACCATCGAGTCCCGCGAGTTCATGCCGCCGACCGTGCGATCGCCGATCGTCACCAGGAACGACTTGCTCGCCACTGTCGGGTGCCGCAGCACATCCAGCGCACTTTGCTCGATCGACAGCCCGGTCGCATCGAACGCCGGCAGCTTCGCAGCCAC
Organism: uncultured beta proteobacterium; assembly: GCA_963769745.1. Lineage (GTDB taxonomy): Bacteria > Pseudomonadota > Gammaproteobacteria > Burkholderiales > Burkholderiaceae_F > JALORV01. Next base: position 48,532 of record CAVYNB010000007.1, on the reverse strand, counting down.
GTGTCGCACGTCCCGGTGCATACGCGGCGGCTTGCCGAGCAGCACGTTCATCGGCATGTCGACCGCGGGAACCGCATCGGGTCGGCCGACCACGAGGTTGCCGTCGTCCGCAATGTGACCGACGACTGCATAGGGCGCGCGTTCGCGCCGGCAGATCCACTCGAAGGCAGCGAGGCTGTCGGGCGCGACCGCCAGCGCATAGCGCTCCTGTGACTCGTTGCACCAGATCTCGAGCGGGCTCATGCCGCTTTCCTCGACCGGGATCTTCGCGAGGTCGATGCGCGCACCCCGATGCGACTGGTCCGCCAGTTCAGGCAGCGCATTGGACAGCCCGCCGGCGCCGACATCGTGTATCGAAAGCACCGGGTTGCCGTCGCCCAGTGCCCAGCAACGGTCGATGACCTCCTGTGCGCGCCGCTGGATCTCCGGATTGCCGCGCTGGACCGAGTCGAAGTCCAGTGACTCGGTGTTCGTTCCGGCCCCCATGCTCGACGCCGCGCCCCCGCCGAGTCCGATGCGCATTCCGGGCCCGCCGAGTTGCACCAGCAGCGTTCCCGGCGGCAGGTCATGCTTGCGCACCTGGTCGTCACGAATGCTGCCGATGCCGCCCGCAATCATGATCGGCTTGTGATAGCCGTAACGCCGTCCGGCCACGTTCTGCTCGTACGCACGGAAATAGCCGAGCAGGTTCGGCCGGCCGAATTCATTGTTGAACGCTGCGGCGCCGATCGGTCCCTCGATCATGATCGCCAGTGCATCGGCGATGCGACCGGGAAAGCCGTAGTCCGGCGCCTCGCCCGCAACGCCTGCAGACGCCTGCGTGACGTCGCCGTCGTTCTCCCACGCATGCGACATATCCGGCAAGCGAAGATTGGAGACGGAGAAGCCGCACAGTCCCGCCTTCGGCTTTGCGCCGCGTCCGGTCGCTCCTTCGTCGCGGATCTCGCCGCCGGCCCCGGTGGCCGCGCCCGGGAACGGGGCGATTGCGGTCGGGTGATTGTGCGTTTCGACCTTGAAGAGCGTGTGCGTCAGTTCATCGCGTGCCGCGTAGTCGACGCCGATCGCACCGGCCCCGTCCAACCCTCGGAAGTCACTGCGTGGATAGAAGCGGCTGACCGCGCGGCCCTCGAGCACCGCCGCGTTGTCGCTGTAGGCAACGATGGTGCCCGCCGGTGCTGCAGCATGCGTCGCCCGGATCATGCCGAACAGCGTCGCGTCCTGCCGGACGCCGTCGATGGTCCACTCCGCGTTGAAGATCTTGTGGCGGCAGTGTTCGGAGTTTGCCTGCGCGAACATCATCAGTTCGACGTCGGTCGGATCGCGGCGGAGCTGCGTGAAGGCATCGACGAGGTAGTCGACCTCGTCGTCGGACAGCGCCAGTCCCAGGTCGCCATTGGCGCGGACGAGGGCGGACCGGCCCTCAGCCAGCATCGGGACGCTTTGCACCGGCTTGCCGGCCAGTTCCGTGAAGAGCTGCGCCGGATCGGTCGACGGCTCGATCACGCTTTCCGTCATCCGGTCGTGCAGCACGGCCCGGATGCGATCCTCGAGCGCTGCATCGAGTCCCTTGCCTCGGAACAGTCCACGCTTCAGTTCCAGCGTGTAGATCGTGCCGCGCTCGATCCGATGCACGGCCGCCAGGCCAGTGTTGCGGGCGATGTCGGTGGCCTTGCTGGCCCACGGCGAAATCGTGCCGAGCCGCGGCACGACGAGGAAGTCGATTCCTTCGGGTTTCGGGCCGCCCGGTTCGCCGTAGTCGAGCAGGGCCTTCAGGCGCACTTCCTCGCTGTCGTCCAGCGCACGGGTGGCATGGACGAAGTGCACGAAGCGCCCGGACACGGCAGCCACGTTGGGCTCGACCGCCTGGAGGCGCCGAAGCAGCCGCGCCGCGCGAAATGCGGACAGCGCGCCCGGACCGGCGAGCGCGTAGTACCTACCGTGAGGAGTCATCGAGGAGATGGAAACGCGCAGGACGCGCGCGTCAGGCGTGATCGGCGACGCGGATTATACCGGCGCGAACACCATTTCCTCGGGTCGTGCGTCCTGTTCGGCGTCGAGTCGCTGTGTGGCCGCGAGTGCGCGCAGCAACGCCTGGTTGCAATCGAAGATCGGGATCGCCAGTGTGTCGGTGTGGCGGCGGATCGCCATCGGGTCGCTGCGTTCGATCGCCTCGATCAGCGCGAGGTAGGGCGCATACGGTCCGCGGCGATTGACGATCGCTTCGGTGACGTTGCCGCCCATCGCGACCGGTCCCATCAGGCGCGGAATCGGTGCTCCGGTGATGCGGTCGAGCAGCGAGAAGGCCCCCGTGACGAAGAGCTCGTCGCGCATGTTGTCATCCACTTCGGGCAGCCCGGCGGCGAGATGTTCGAGAAACAGGCCCCGCAGCGTCGCCGCGCGCATGAGCGGCAGCGCATTGACATGTTCTCCGGCGGACTCGAGTGAAAGCGAGAGCCAGCGCAGCGTTTTCTCGCGCCCGAGCACCTGGATCGCACGCTGGATCGATGCCACCGGCGCGCCCGTCTCGAACGCCTCGGAGTTGACCATGCGCAGCAGCTTGAAGGCGAGCACCGGGTCGCGGCGAACCCGATGGGCGATCACCGCGGTGTCCGGATGTTCGCTGGCGACGCGCAGCAGCTCCATCAGGTTGCCCTGATCGGGCTTCAGGCGGCAGTTGGGGCGCTGTTCGGTATCGTCGATCGGCCAGCCGACGCTCGCCATCGCGCCGCGCTGGTAAGCCTCGTCGAGGTCGGCGACGCGGCGCACGCCCGTCGTGACGAACGGCATGCGGCGCACCGCGTTCGGCGGTGCCGGCCGGGTCCGCCCGTCCTTCAGGCGGCGCCGATCCTCGCTGACATGAATCAGCGAGTACTCGAAACAGGCGGTGAGCGCCGGCGGCAGCGGCACGTCCGGGCGACCGCGCAGCACCATGCGGATGTCCTGCCGGAACGCGCGCTGCACCAGGCGCTGCATATCGGGGTCGCGCAGCGAAATCGTCGCGATTTCGAGCAGCGCGTTGGCTGGCGGCGCCCAGGTCAGCAGCGAGTCGTCAAAGGTGGCATCGAGCGGCGCGATCAGCACCGAGGCGTCGCCCTCGGGCCAGATGTGATTGAGCTGGTCGAGGATGTGCCCCACCGGCAGGTACCCAGGGGCCTTGGCCGACAGCATGGTCAGGCGCGTTCCGATCGCCCGACGGTGCTTGTCGATCAGCGGCGCATAGCAGATCGACAGCGTGGCCAGCGCGTCGGGCAGTCCTATGCGTTCGGGGGCATTCATCGTGCAGCGTCTGGATGTCCAGCCAATGAGCTGCAACGATTATGGGCAGCCGCATCCCCTGTCCTTGGGGTGATATCGGCACCCCGATCACGCTATTTGGGCCTCAAGTTTTCCCGCGGACTGCCGTAGCCGCCGCCACCGGGCGTCTCGATCACGAAGACATCGCCCGGCGCCATCTCGGCCGAGCCGATGTGACGCAGTTCCTCGCGCGCGCCGTCGACCCGTTCGACCCAGTTCCGCCCCTTCGCGCCGGCGTCCCCACCGGCCATGCCGAACGGCGCGATCGAGCGATTGTTGGCAAGGATCGAAGCGGTCATCGCTTCGAGGAAGCGAATGCGGCGCGTCCCGCCGTTGCCGCCGTGCCAGCGTCCCGCTCCACCCGAACCGGCCCGGATCGCGTAGCTCTCCAGCAGCACCGGATAGCGGAACTCGAGCACTTCGGGATCGGTCAGCCGCGAGTTCGTCATGTGCGTCTGCACGACGTCGGTCCCGTCGAAGCCCTGCTCCTCGCCGCGCGCGACATCACGGACACCCGCGCCCGAGCCCCCCGAGATGGTTTCGTAGTACTGGTGGCGTTCGTTGCCGAAGGTGAAGTTGTTCATCGTTCCCTGGGCGGAGGCCATCACGCCCAGCGCGCCATACAGGGCGTTCGTGATGCAGGACGACGTTTCGACATTGCCGGCCACCACCGCCGCCGGATAGTCCGGGTTCAGCATCGACCCCTGGGGAATGATGATCTCGATCGGCTTCAGGCAGCCGGCGTTCAGCGGAATCTCGTCGTCGACCAGCGTGCGGAACACATAGAGCACGGCCGCAACGCACACCGCGCTCGGCGCATTGAAGTTGTTCGGCAATTGCGCCGACGTGCCGGTGAAATCGATCGTGGCCGAGCGCTGCTCGCGGTCCACCGAGACGCGGACATGGATCACTGCGCCGTTGTCCAGCCGATACTCGAACTGGCCGTCCCGCAGCCGGGTGATCACGCGCCGCACCGACTCCTCGGCGTTGTCCTGCACGTGCCGCATGTAGGCCTGCACGACGTCGAGTCCGAACTGGTCGACCATGCGCAGCAGTTCCTCGCGGCCTTTCTCGTTGGCCGCGATCTGTGCCCGCAGGTCAGCGACGTTCTGCGCCGGATTGCGCGCGGGGTGCGTCCCGCCGGTCAGCAGTTTCATCAGCTCGGCTTCGCGGAAGCGCGCAGGACGATCGACGCCCTGCCCTTCGATCAGCCGGAAGTTGATGAAGCGCACGCCTTCGTCGTCGAGCGTGCGCGAAAACGGCGGCATCGATCCCGGCGTGATGCCGCCGATGTCGGCATGATGGCCACGCGAGCCGACGTAAAACAGGATCTCGCGGCCGTCACGATCGAACACGGGCGTGATGACGGTCACGTCCGGCAGGTGCGTGCCGCCGTGGTACGGATCGTTGATCACGTAGGCATCGCCGGGAACCATGCGTCCGGCGTTCTCGCGCATCACGGTCTTGATCGACTCGCTCATCGATCCCAGGTGCACCGGCATGTGCGGTGCGTTGGCGATCAGGTTTCCGGTCGCGTCGAACAGCGCGCACGAGAAGTCGAGTCGCTCCTTGATGTTGACCGAGTACGCCGTGTTCTGCAGCCGCAACCCCATCTGCTCGGCGATCGACATGAACAGGTTGTTGAAGATCTCGAGCATCACCGGATCGACCGTCGTGCCGATCGCACGGCGCGCGGCGCGCGGCACGACCCGATGCAGCACCAGATGGTCGAGCGGCGTCACCTCGGCCTGCCACCCGGGCTCGATGACGGTCGTGGCGTTGGCCTCGGCAACGATCGCCGGGCCATCGATGCGATCGCCGGGCTGCGTGTCGTCACGCCGGTACAGCGGCGTCGCATGCCACGCGTTGTCGAAAAACGCTTGCACGGTGGCCGACGCCTTCAGCGTCCCGGCACGCGCCGGCCGCCCTGAGGTCCCCAGCGAAGCGGAGGCATCGCCGCCCCCGATGGCCTCGACCGAGACCGTTTCGGCGATCAGGCGACGGTCGGGCATCAGGAAGGAAAAGCGCTGCCGGTAGGCCGCATCGAACTGTTCCCGCATCGCGGTGATCGTCCCGTAACCGACCGCCAGCGCCGTGTCGGTGCCCTCGTACTTCACGTGCACGCGCCGCACCAGCTCGATCCGCTCGCGCGCCACTCCCTGGGACTGCAGCGACTCCACGGCCTGCGCAGCCAGCGTCGCGAGGCTCGCCTCCAGGTGCGGCAGTGCTTCCTCCGACAGCGCTCGTTCGATCGTCACTTCACGCATGGCTGTCTGGTCGGCCAGGCCCATGCCGTATGCGGACAGCACGCCGGCCAGCGGATGCGCAAAAACCGTCGTCATTGCCAGTGCATCGGCGACGGCACAGGCGTGCTGGCCGCCCGCCCCGCCAAACACGGTGAGCGTGTAGCGCGTGACATCGTGGCCGCGCTGCACCGAAATGCGCTTGATCGCCTCGGCCATGTTGCCGACGGCAATCTCGACGAACCCGGCCGCGACCTGCTCCGGGGTCTGCGTCCGGCCCGTGGCCGCCCCGACTTCCCGGGCGAGTTCGCTGAAGTGCCGGACCACCACGTCGCGGTCGAGCGGTTCGCGCCCGCTCGGTCCGAAGACATGCGGAAAGTAGTCGGGCTGGACGCGCCCCAGCATGACGTTGGCATCGGTCACGGCGAGAGGACCGCCGCGCCGGTAGCAGGCTGGCCCGGGATTGGCTCCGGCCGAATCCGGTCCGACTCGCAGCCGCGCGCCGTCGAAGTGCAGGATCGATCCACCGCCCGCCGCCACGGTATGGATGCTCATCATCGGCGCGCGCATGCGCACGCCGGCCACGAGCGTCTCGAACTCGCGCTCGTACTCGCCGGCGTAGTGCGACACGTCGGTCGATGTGCCGCCCATGTCGAAGCCGATCACGCGATCGAAGCCGGCGTGGCGGCTCGCACGCGCCATGCCGACGATGCCGCCGGCCGGGCCCGAGAGGATCGCGTCCTTGCCCTGGAAGCGCCAGGCGTCGGTCAGGCCGCCGTTGCTCTGCATGAAGAGCAGCCGGGCACCGGGCAGATCGGTCGCCACCTGTTCCACGTAGCGGCGCAGGATCGGCGAGAGGTAGGCATCGACGACCGTCGTGTCGCCGCGCGCGACGAGCTTCATCAGCGGGCTGACCTCGTGCGACACCGACACCTGCGGGAATCCGGCCTCGCGCGCGAGGCGGGCCGCCGCCTGCTCGTGCGCCGTGTAGCGGTAACCGTGCATCAGCACGATTGCGCAGCTGCGCAGGCCGGCCGCATAGGCCGCGCGCAGTTCACCGCGCAGCGCCGTTTCGTCGAGCGGCTGCAGGATGTCGCCGTGGGCGCCGATGCGCTCGTCGGCCTCGATCACGCGCGCATAGAGCAGTTCCGGCAGCACGATGTGCCGTTCGAACAGGCGCGGCCGGTTCTGGTAGGCGATGCGCAGCGCGTCGCGGAAGCCGCGCGTGATGACCAGCGCCGTCGGCTCGCCCTTGCGCTCGAGCAGTGCGTTGGTCGCCACTGTCGTGCCCATTTTCACTGCGGCGATCTGCTCGACCGGGATGGGCGCATCCGCGGCGACGCCCAGCAGATGGCGGATGCCGGCCACCGCGGCGTCGCGGTACTGCTCCGGGTTCTCCGACAGCAGCTTGTGCGTGACGAGCTCGCCGTCGGGGCGCCGCGCGACGATGTCCGTGAAGGTGCCGCCGCGATCGATCCAGAATTCCCAGTGTTCGTGGGCCACGCGGTTATCTCCGGTTGAACGCGTATCCTAGCCGCCGAGCTTCGCTCCCGCTAACCTAGCGCACTTTTCGCAACTGCCCTTTTCCCAACTACCCCGCACGAGAGGACTGCATGAACCGTCGTCTGCTGTTGCTTGGCGCCAGCGCCACAGCCTCCTTCCTACTGGCCCTGCCCGTCGCAGCCCAGACCAAGTGGGACCTGCCGGCCGGCTACCCCGCCGGCAATCCCCACACGCAAAACCTGACCCAGTTTGCCGCGGACGTCGCCAAGGCCACGGGCGGCAAGCTGAACATCACCGTGCATGCCGGCGGAGCGCTCTTCAAGGCGCCCGAGATCAAGCGCGCGGTGCAAACCGGCCAGGCACAGGTCGGCGAAGTGCTGATGAGCCTGCTCGAAAACGAGAACCCCGTGTTCGGCGCGGATGCCGTCCCGTTCGTCGCGACCGGCTTCGACGCTTCGTGGAAGCTGTGGCAGGCGCAACGCCCGGTCGTGGAGAAGATTCTCGCGGCCCAGGGCATCAAGGTGCTCTATGCCGTGGCCTGGCCACCGCAGGGCATCTACACCAAGAAGCAGCTCAACTCGGTGGCCGACATGAAGGGCCTGAAGTGGCGCGCCTACAACCCGGCGACGACGCGCATCGCCGCCATGGTCGGCGCACAGCCGCTGACGATCCAGGCGGCCGAGCTGTCGCAGGCGCTCGCCACCGGTGTCGTCGATTCGTTCATGTCCTCCGGCGCCACCGGCGTGGACTCGAAAGTGTGGGAAAGCCTGTCGCACTTCGCGACCGCCGATGCGTGGCTGCCGAAGAACATGGTGATCGTCAACCAGAAGGAATTCGACAAGCTCGACAAGGCGACCCAGGACGCCGTGCTCGCGGCTGCCAAGGCGGCCGAGGAGCGCGGCTGGAAGCGCATGCGCGAGTACACCGGCGAGTCGCTGGCGACGCTGAAGGCGAACAAGATGACCGTGTACGAGCCGAACGCGGCGTTCAAGGCCGAACTGAACAAGCTCGGCGACACGATGCTGACCGAGTGGCTCGCCAAGGCCGGTCCGGACGGCCAGGCGATCATCACGCAGTTCCGCAAGTAGACGAACGAAGGCCGCCGCGCAGGCGGCCTTCTTCTATTCCACGCGAGCGACGGTGCGCTCCTTCCTCGATCCGCTGTTCAAGCTGCTGGGCGGCCTGGGCGCATTCTTCATCTTCGCCACGCTGGCGATCGAGGTCGTCAACATCGCCGGTCGACAGCTCGGCTTTTCCATGGCCGGCATGGACGCCTATGCCGGTTACTTCCTGGCGGCCGGCTCGTTTCTCGCCATGGGTTATGCGCTGCGCACCGGCGACCACATCCGCGTGACCCTGATCCTGCAGCGCTTGCATGGTCGCGCGCGCTGGTGGATGGAAGTGCTGTGCCTGGTCATCGCCACGCTGCTGTCGGGCTACTTCGCGTGGTTTGCGGCGCGCCTGGTCTGGGGTTCGTACACCTACAACGACATCTCGCAGAACGTCGACGCGACACCGCTGTGGATCCCGCAGCTGTCGATGGCCATCGGCCTGGCCGGACTCGCGCTCGCATTCGTCGAGCAGCTGGTCTACGTGCTGCGCTTCCGCACGTTGCCACCGCAGCCCAACGAAGCCGCCAACATCGAGTAGGCGACGATGGGGACACTGACCGCCCTGGCGCTGATCGTTGCGATGTTCGTGATCCTCGGCGCCGGCGTCTGGATCGGCATCGCCGTGCTCGGCGTGGCGTGGCTCGGCATGGAGCTCTTCACCACGCGGCCGGGCGGCGATGCGCTCGCGCTGACCGTGTGGGGGTCGCTGTCGAGCTGGACGCTGACGGCGCTGCCGCTCTTCATCTGGATGGGCGAGATCCTGCTGAAGTCACGCCTGTCGGAGGGCATGTTCCGCGGCCTCGCGCCGTGGCTGCAATGGCTGCCGGGGCGCCTGCTGCATACGAACATCATCGGCTGCACGATCTTCGCCGCGGTGTCGGGGTCGTCGGCCGCCACCTGCGCGACGGTCGGCAAGATCACGCTGCCGGAACTGAAGAAGCGCGGCTACCCCGAGCAGATCTCGATCGGCTCGCTCGCCGGCGCGGGCACGCTCGGACTGCTGATTCCGCCCTCGATCATCATGATCGTCTACGGCGTGGCGGCCGACGTCTCGATCGGCAAGCTCTTCATCGGCGGCGTGATACCGGGCCTCATGCTGGCCGCGCTGTTCATGGGCTACACGATCGTCTGGGCGCTGCGCCATCGTGACGCCATTCCGCCGGCGGACATCCGGCTCGACTTCCGGCAGAAGCTGGCCGAGTCGCGTCACCTGATTCCGGTCGTGCTGCTGATCGCGGTGGTGCTGGGATCGATCTATGCCGGCATCGCCACCGCGACCGAGGCCGCCGCGCTCGGCGTGGTGGGGGCGCTGATCCTGTCCGCGGCGCAACGCACGCTCAACTGGGCCACGTTCCGCGACTCGCTGATGGCCGCGACGAAGCTGTACTGCATGATCGCGCTGATCCTGGCCGGCTCGGCCTTCCTGTCGCTGTCGATGGGCTTCATCGGCCTGCCGCGCCAGCTGGCCGAGACCGTCGGCGCACTGCAGCTCTCGCCGTTCGGGCTGATCATGCTGCTGATGGTGTTCTTCATCGTGCTCGGCTGCTTTCTCGACGGCATCTCGATGGTGGTGCTGACGATGGCGGTGCTGCTGCCGACGCTGCAGGTCGCGCGTATCGACCTGCTCTGGTTCGGCATCTTCATCGTGATCGTGGTCGAGATGGCGCAGGTCACGCCGCCGGTCGGATTCAACCTGTTCGTCCTGCAGGGCATGACGAAGCACCAGATCAACACGATTGCGATGGCGGCGTTCCCCTACTTCCTGATGATGGTGGTCGCCGTGCTGCTGATCTGGTTCTTCCCGCAGCTGGTGACGTTCCTGCCGTCGCAGATGAAGCTGTAGGCAACCGGCTCCGGCGCGCAGCTACAATGCGCGCCGCCCGAATTCGAAGAAGCCCACTCAATGCGCGTCGTCGTGGTAGGTGCCGGCATCATCGGCGTCTGCACTGCTTATGCCCTTCGTCGCGCAGGCTTCGATGTCACCGTGCTGGAGCGCCGCTCCGGCGTCGCGCAGGAAGCGAGCTTTGCCAACGCAGGCGTGATGGCGCCGGGCTATGTCGGCCCGTGGGCATCGCCCGGCATGCCGCGCAAGGTGCTGTCGTATCTGCTGCGACCGGAGGCTCCGGTCGTTTTCCGCCCCTCGCACGAGTCCTGCTTTATGGCGCTGGCTCCGACGCTGGCTCCGCGAGTGCGACCTCGAGCGATACCGGCGCAACCGCGCCAGGATGCAGCGCCTGGCGTTCTACAGCCAGGCGGAACTGCGCGCCGCTGCGCACGCTGCACACGATGGAATACGAACAGGCCACGGGCTACCTGCAGCTGTTTCGGACCGAGCAGGAAGTCGAGGCGTCAACCACGACGCGCGCGCTGCTCGGCGAGCTCGGCGTTCGTCATCTGCTGATGGACTCAGCGCAGTGCCGCGCACTCGAGCCGGCGCTGCATGCGGCGACGCCGCTGGCCGGCGGCCTGCACTTGCCCGACGACGAGACCGGCAACTGCGCCTACTTCGCACATCAGTTGAAGGACATCGCCATACGCGAAGGAGTCGACTTTCGCTTCGGCGTCGACGTCCAGAGCTTCGAACTGGCGCCGGGCCGCATCGAAAGGGTTCAGACCGCTGCCGGGCCGGTGCGGGCCGACGCCTATGTCCTTGCGGGCGGAGTCGACAGTGCGTCGCTGCTGCAGCGTATCGGCATCCGCCTGCCGCTGCTGGCCGTCAAGGGCTACTCTGCCACCGCCACCATCACCGCCTTCGAGCATGCGCCCTTCATCAGCGTGATGGACGAAACGTACAAGGTTGCAATCACGCGCCTGGGCAACCGCCTGCGCGTCGCGGGTACCGCCGAGCTCGGCACCCGCGGCATGGAGCTGCGCGACAGCGCCTTGCGGACGCTGCTTAAAGTGGCACAGGACTGGTTTCCGTATGCCACGAGCTTTCGCCAGGGAAAATTCTGGATCGGTGCACGACCGATGCTGCCGGACGGGCCACCGGTCCTCGGCCGCACGCCGATCGGCAACCTCTACCTGAACACCGGGCACGGCTCCAGCGGCTGGGTCATGGCGATGGGTTCGGCACGCATCGTCGCCGACGTCATCGCTGCACGCGAGCCCGCCATCGATCTCGATGGCTTGACGCTGGACAGGTACCTGCGCCGGTGCAGCCGCCTAGCCTACGCCCATGGGCACGCCGCTTTACCTGATCGACGAGCTGCGGGCGATCGAGCGCGCCGCGCAGGCGCAGCTCCCACCCGGAACACTGATGGCACGTGCCGGAAAGGCTGCGGCCGACTGGATCGCCGCGCGCCACGCGGGCACCCCGGCGTCGTTCTGCATCGTCTGTGGTCCGGGCAACAATGGCGGCGACGGCTTCGTGATTGCCGCCGAACTGCGTGCTCGCGGCCACGACGTGTTCTGCGTCCTGCCGGGATTCGAGCAGCCCGCCGCGGAGGATGCGCGTGCCGCGTTCGTTCGTTGGACTGCCGCCGGGGGGCAAGTCCATCACGAGATTCCAGCGGATTCGCGCTTTGGCGGTGTCGTCGACGCGCTGTTCGGCATTGGCCTGGCGCGACCGCTTTCCGGCCCTCAGCTCGACGCCGTCGCGTGGATGAACCGGCAGCAGGCGGTCTATGCAATCGATGTGCCGAGCGGACTGAACGCAGACACGGGAACCTGGGTGGGCGACGTCCCCGGCGTCCGGGCCACGGCGACGATCACGTTCATCGGCGACAAGCCGGGCCTGCATACCGCCTCGGGCATCGATGCCGCCGGCCTCGTCACCGTCGACTCCCTCGGCACGGTGGCCGGATCGAGCGACGGCATGCTCAGCACGGCAGCGGACCTGCATGCCGTGCTGACGCCACGCCGACATGACTCGCACAAGGGAACTTACGGAAATGTGGTGGTGGTGGGCGGCGGTCGCGGCATGGTCGGTGCGGCCCTGCTGGCCGGGCGCGCGGCACTCAGGCTCGGTGCGGGCCGCGTCTACGTCGATGCGATCGGAGCACCCGACCTGCGCGTCGACCCGTTGCAGCCCGAACTCATGTTCCGCAGCCTGCGCGAGCTGACCGAGCTGCAGGCGCTCGTCGTCGGCTGCGGGCTCGGCACGGATACCTCTGCCCGCACGTCGCTGACCAATGCGCTCGAACGCGAGGCTGCCATCGTCCTCGACGCCGACGCACTGAACCTGGTCGCCGCCGACAAAGACCTGAAGGAGCGTGTCCGCCAGCGGTCCGCCGCGACCCTCCTCACGCCCCATCCGCTCGAAGCGGCGCGGCTGCTCGCGTGCAGTGCATTGGATGTGCAGCACGATCGCATCGCGGCAGCGCGGCGGCTGTCGCGGGAATTCGATGTGATCACGATCCTCAAGGGCGCCGGCAGCGTGATCGCCGGCACCGACGGCCGCTACGCGGTCAACTCCACCGGTTCACCTGCGCTTGCGACCGCGGGCACCGGCGACGTGCTGGCCGGCATGCTTGGAGCGTTGCTGGCGCAGGGAGTCGCCGCGTGGGACGCGGCCGTGGCGGCGGTATGGCTGCATGGACGCGCTGCCGATGACGCCGGCGACGTCGGCATGGTGGCCAGCGACGTAGCCTCGCGAGCGGCCGAGGTTCTGAGCCGGATGCGCGCGTCGGCAGCCGCGCAGCCGCACGTCGCCCGTCGTTTGATCGTCCTCGTCCGGATTTGCGTCCGGATTCGCGGCCGCTCTGATGCCGCGTTCGCATGTCAGTGCGTGATGACGCGTCCGGCAGCGAGTTCGACCCGACGCCCGCACCGGCTCGCGATGTCCGCGTCATGGGTCACGAGCACCAGCGTCGACCCACGTTCGCGATTCAGTTCGAACATGAGGTCGATCACCGCTTCACCCGTGCGCGCGTCGAGGCTGCCCGTCGGTTCGTCGGCCAGCAGCAGGGGCGGCCGCAGCACGAAGGCACGCGCCAGCGCAACGCGCTGCTGCTCGCCGCCACTGAGGTACTTCGGGTAATGCGAGAGCCGCTCGGCCAGGCCGACACGCGCCAGCAGCGCGCGCGACGCGGCGACCGGTTCCTCGCCTTCGGGCGATCGACCGGTCAGTTCCAGCGGCAGCAGCACGTTTTCGAGCGCCGTCAGGTGCGGCAGCAGCTGGAACGACTGGAACACGAAGCCAATGGAGCGTGCCCGCAATGCCGCTCGACCGTCCTCGTCGAGAGCGAACATATCCTCGCCGAAGATGCGCACACGGCCGGACGTCGGGACATCGAGTCCCGCAAGCAGGCCGAGCAGGGTCGACTTGCCCGACCCCGAAGCGCCGACGATCGCCGCCGTCTCACCGGAGCCGATGGCCAGATTGATATCATCAAGAATCGTCAGGCTGCCGGTGGCATCCTGAACGACCTTGCCGAGGCCCTGGGCCTCCACCGCGATGTTCGTCACCTGCTCCTCTGCCTCGCGCAGAAACTTCCTCGCCATCCTTCGCTCGCTGCTTCCGGCACTCGCGCTGGCGGCTGCACTAGGTCCGGCCTTCGCGCAGGGACCGGACGCGCCTGGCCGCACGGCGGCGCGTCCGGTGATACTCGTCGTGGGAGACAGCCTGTCGGCGGAATATGGGCTGCCACGCGGAAGCGGCTGGGTTCAGCTGCTGTCCGAGCGCATGCGAAGCAGCGGGCCGGATTATACGGTCGTCAACGCGAGCATCAGCGGGGAAACCACGAGCGGAGGTCGCACTCGTTTACCCGAACTGCTGAAGCAGCATCGCCCGGCCGTCGTGATTCTCGAACTCGGCGCGAATGATGGCCTGCGCGGATTGCCGCTGACAACGATGCGCGACAACCTTGCGGCCATGGTGAAGGCCAGCCAGGCCGCCGGCGCAGCCGTCCTTCTCGTCGGCGTCAGGGTGCCGCCCAACTACGGGCGCGATTACTCGGACAAGTTCTTCCAGACCTTTTCGACGGTGGCGCGCGATTCGCGCGCGGCACTTGCGCCTTTCCTGCTCGACGGCTTCGCCGAATCGCTGGAGTACTTCCAGACGGACCGGATCCACCCGAACGAGGCCGCACAGTCGCGCATGCTCGACAACGTCTGGCCGCACCTGCGTCCGTTGCTGCGCCCTTCCGCGAAACCGCGATGAGGCGCGAGCACGATGTCGTCGCGGCGTCCGACGCATTGCGCGAACTCGACCGCTTCGACACGATCATCGACGTGCGCAGTGAAAGCGAGTACGCCGAGGACCATGTGCCGGGCGCGCTCAACTGCCCCGTGCTGTCTGATGCCGAGCGCAAGGAAGTCGGCACCATGGATCGCCAGCAATCGTCCTTCGAGGCACGCCGTCGGGGAGCCGCCCTGGTCTCGCGCAACATTGCGACGGCACCTCGAGGAGAGCTTTGCGGACAAGCCGCGCGACTGGCATCCGCTGGTGTACTGCTGGCGCGGCGGCAATCGCAGCGGCGCGATGACGCACATCCTCGGCCGCGTCGGATGGCGCGCCCTGCAGCTCGACGGCGGCTACCGCGCGTATCGGCGCGCCGTGATGGCCGAACTCGATGTCCTGCCGCAGCGTCTGTCATTCAAGGTGATCTGTGGCCCGACCGGCAGCGGCAAGAGCCGCCTGCTGCAGCAACTCGTTCTGCAGGGTGCGCAGGTGCTCGACCTCGAAGCGCTCGCCTGCCACCGCGGCTCCGTGCTGGGCGGACTGCCGTCGCAGCCCCAGCCCGGCCAGAAGCACTTCGAGACCCGGGTGTGGGACACGCTGCGTCGATGCGATCCCGCGCGTCCTGTCTTCGTCGAATCCGAGAGCCGCAAGGTCGGCAGCCTGCGCGTGCCGGATGCCCTGCTGGCACGCATGCGCGAGTCGCCCTGCATCACGCTGGAGGTGCCGCGCGAGGCGCGAGTGCGGCTGCTGCGCGACGAGTACGCGCACTTCGAACGTGATCCGGACACCCTGATGAGCCAGCTCGACTGCCTGGTCGAATTGCACGGGCACGCGCGGATCGCCGGGTGGAAGACGCTGGCGCAGTCACGGGACTGGGACGGCATGGTCGAGCAACTGCTGCTCGAACACTACGATCCGGCCTACCTGAAGTCGATCAATCGCAACTTCAAGCAGGCCGCCAGCGCTCGCGTCCTCGCCATTTCATCGGATGCGGTCACGGCGTTTGAAGCCGCGGCACGCGAGCTGGCGGCGTGACGCCCGCCAGTATTCCGCCTGCGATCCGCCAGCAGCGCTACTTCGTCTCCGCCTTGGTGTCGGCAGTGGCGGCCTTGGCGGCTTCGCGCTGGAATTCAGGCTTGAGGACCTTTGCCTTGTGACGGGCACGTAGTCCCTCGGCGTAGGCGATCTCATCGGCTGCCGCGGCCTGGCGCGCGAGGGCGCGCCGCTCGGCATCGCGCTGCGCAGGATCCTGTGCGGCGCCTTCCTTGGCCGACAGCACGTGCGCGATCAGGAATCCGGAACCTTCGATTTCGGCACCGACAAAGCGCGGCAGCTTGTCGGACTGCGTGCGCAGGACCTCATTCAGCAGCTTCGGCGGCAGACCCTGCGGCGCGCGGCGCGAGACCGTGAGTACGGGCGAAAAGCCGGTGTCCGTCGGCTGCTTGGTGAGTTCGACGATGCGTTCTTCGCCGGCCTTGCGCGCGAGCACGGCCGCCTCCTGCCGCTCGAGCCGCTGCCGGATGGCTGCCTTGACCTCGTCGAGCGGGCGTACCGCGGCCGGCCGGTGATCGACCACCCGCGCGGCCACCAGCGTGTTCGCGGCGATCTCGATGGCCTGCGTGTTGCGCCGGTTCTTCAGTGAGTCCTCCGAGAACAGCGCCTCGATCACGCGCGGTGTGAACACCTGCGGCTGGTCCTTGGCGACCGGCATCCCGGCGCGCGTCAGGTTGTCCTGCGTCGCAATCTTCAGGCCGAGCTTGTCGGCCGCGGGCTGCAGCGAATCGGCCTGTTCGTAGACCAGGTTGGTGAACTGCTCGGCCGCCTCGGCGAAACGCTTCTGCGCCTGCTGCGTGCGCAGTTCCTTCTCGATGTCGGCGCGCACTTCGTCGAGCGGCTTGGCCTGTGCCGGCTTGACCTCGGTGACGCGGATGATGTGAAAACCGAAGTCGGACTCGACGATCTCGCTCGTTTCGCCAGTCTTCAAAGTGAAAGCTGCGTCCTCGAAGGGCTTGACCATCATGCCCTTGCCGAAGAAGCCGAGATCGCCGCCCTGGGCCGCCGACCCCGGATCCTTCGACTGCTCCCGGGCGATCTTCGCGAAGTCGTTCGGCGCGGCCTTGAGCGTGGCGAGGATGCCCTCGGCCTTCTTGCGCGCGGCCGCCTTGTCACCACCGTCGGGAGTAATCAGGATGTGGCTTGCGCGCCGCTGCTCCTCCACTCCGTAGCGGCCCTTGTTCTGCTCGTAGTACGCCTTGACGTCGGCGTCGGCCACCGGCGGCGGCCCCAGCGATGGCATCGGCGCTGAGCACAAGGTACTCGACCTTGACGTTCTCCGGAGTCTCGAAGTCCTTGCGGTTTTTCTCATAGAACTCGGCGACCTGCGCGTCCGTGACCGTGACCTTCGCCAGAAACGCGTCCGCGCGGATCGGCAGTACCCGGACTTCGCGGGTCTCCAGCAGCACGCGGTCGATGCGCTCGGCCACCTGGGTCGGCACGATCGCGGACTCGAGCACGGCCTGCACCAGCATCTGCTTGCGCAGGTCAGCCCGCACACGCTCCTCGAACTGGGGCTCGGTCATCCCCTGCGCCGTGACGTAGGCGCGATAGCGCTCGATGCTGAACTTGCCGTCTTCCTGGAACGCCGGGATGCCGGCGATGACCTGCGCGCAACCGGTCGTTGGTCACGACCAGGTTGCCCTTTTCGACCTCGCGCGTGAGCGCCCGGTCGATGACGAGCCCGTCGAGGATCGAGGCCCGGCCTTCCTGCGTGTCGAGCACCTTCGGGTCGAAATCGGCCCCGAACTGCTGGCGCAGCCGCTCGACCCGGTCGCGTTGCGCGACCTCGAAGTCACGCTGCGTAATCGACATGCCGTCGACCGTGGCGAGCGCGCCTTCCTGCTCGATGAAGCTGTTGTACCCCTGGATGCCGAAGAAGACGAACGACGGGAAGATCAGCACCAGCATGAAGAACATCAGCCAGCGACGATGCGAACGGATCGAATCGAACATGGGTGGACTCGTGCCTCAGTCGTGCTTCATTGGAACTTCAACAGTCCGATAGGCTGGACGGACAACAAAAAAGGCGAACTCGCGTTCGCCTTCGTCGTGTGGCGGAGTGGACGGGACTCGAACCCGCGACCCCCGGCGTGACAGGCCGGTATTCTAACCAACTGAACTACCACTCCCGCGCGAACTGCCATTGCTTCGCATTTTCACCAAGTCGCTCGGTGGTGGGTGCTGAGAGGCTCGAACTCCCGACCTACGCCTTGTAAGGGCGCCGCTCTACCAGCTGAGCTAAGCACCCCAGCGCGCCCGTACTTCCACAATCTGACTGGAGCGAAACCCTGCTCCGGCAATGACGGTGGCTACTTGCTACGACCTTGCTGCGACGGCTGCTTGGCTGCGAAGCCCGCTAGTTTAACGAATCTTTGAGGGCCTTGCCAGGACGGAACTTCGGCACTTTCGCAGCCTTGATCTTGATGGAGTCGCCGGTGCGCGGATTGCGACCCGTGCGCGCAGCGCGCTTGCCGACGGTGAATGTCCCGAAGCCGACGAGCGTCACCGAGTTACCCTTGCGGAGGCTGCCGCGGATGCCACCGACGATCGCTTCGAGGGCTCGACCTGCCGCCGCCTTTGAAATGTCTGCTTGTTTGGCGATGTGGTCGATCAGTTCTGTTTTGTTCACTTAAACCCCCTCTTTCAACTGGTCTTCGAGATGTCCGCGCGTGGCAGCCGTCGCAGCGATATTTTTCTTTTTGTCGGCCGAGGGCGCGCTTCGGAAAAGTGGAAGGCTATTCAACATCGCTCGTATAGCAGTGTCAAGCAGAAGCAAACGATTTTTTTGCTCTGAACCGAGCAATGCGATGAACAGTGTGCGCCCGCGCTGCGGGCGCACACTGCATCTGTGTCAATGCTTGACGACTTCTGTGCCGGTTCCTGCGTCGGCTGGCTTCGGCGGAGCCGCCGCAGCCTCGTCATCGGTGAGCGGGACAGGCTGCCGTTCGAGGGCCACCTCGAGGACCTTGTCGATCCACTTGACAGGGACGATTTCAAGCCGGTTCTTCACGTTGTCAGGGATCTCCGCGAGATCCTTGACGTTTTCCTCTGGAATCAACACCGTCTTGATGCCGCCGCGATGGGCTGCGAGCAGCTTTTCCTTCAGTCCGCCGATGGCGAGCACCTCGCCCCGCAGCGTGATCTCGCCCGTCATCGCGACGTCAGCCCGCACGGGAATCCCGCTCAGGGCTGACACGATCGAGGTCGTGATCGCGATGCCGGCCGATGGTCCGTCCTTGGGAGTCGCGCCCTCGGGGAAGTGCACGTGCAGGTCGGTCTTCTCGAACTGGTCGTCGCGCAACCCGAGCCGGCGTGCCCGCGCGCGCACGACCGAGCGCGCAGCCTCGACCGACTCCTTCATGACATCACCGATCGAGCCCGTGCGCTGCACGTTGCCCTTGCCCGGCATTGTCGCCACCTCGATCGTCAGCAGGTCTCCGCCGACTTCGGTCCATGCCAGTCCGGTGACCTGGCCGACCTGGTTCTGCTTCTCGGCGACGCCGAAGTTGTAGCGCCGCACGCCGAGGAACTTGTCGAGGTTCTTGGCCGCGACCTGGACCTTGTGGTCCTGCTTCTTCAGCAGCAGCTGCTTGACCACCTTGCGGCAGATCTTGCTGATCTCGCGCTCGAGCGAGCGCACGCCGGCCTCACGCGTGTAGTAGCGGATGATGTCGCGGATCGCGCTTTCGGCCACTCCCAGTTCACCCGACTTCAGCCCGTTGGTCTTCATCTGCTTCGGCAGCAGGTGCTGCAGCGCGATGTGGACCTTTTCCTCTTCCGTATAGCCGGACAGGCGGATGACTTCCATCCGGTCGAGCAGCGCCGGCGGGATGTTCATCGTGTTGCTGGTGGCGACGAACATCACGTCCGAGAGATCGAAGTCGACCTCGACGTAGTGATCCTGGAACGTGTGGTTCTGCTCGGGGTCGAGCACCTCGAGCAATGCCGAAGCCGGGTCGCCGCGGAAGTCCATGCCCATCTTGTCGACTTCGTCGAGCAGGAACAGCGGATTGCGCACGCCGGCCTTGCCGAGGTTCTGCAGGATCTTGCCCGGCATTGACCCGATGTAGGTGCGGCGATGGCCGCGGATCTCGGCTTCGTCGCGCACGCCGCCGAGTGCCATGCGGATGAACTTGCGATTCGTCGCGCGCGCGATCGACTGGCCGAGCGAGGTCTTGCCGACACCCGGAGGGCCGACCAGGCACAGGATCGGCGCCTTGACCTTGTCAACGCGCTGCTGGACCGCGAGGTACTCGAGGATGCGGTCCTTGACCTTCTCGAGCCCGTAGTGATCGTCGTTCAGGACCTTTTCGGCATTCGTCAGGTCGTTGTTGATGCGGCTGCGTCTTCTTCCACGGCAGCCCCACGAGCGTGTCCAGGTAGTTGCGCACGACCGTGGCTTCGGCTGACATCGGCGACATCAGCTTGAGCTTCTTCAGCTCCGAGTTCGCCTTGTCGCGTGCAGCCTTGGGCATGCGGGCGGCGCGGATCTTCTTCTCGAGTTCCTCGAGATCGGCACCTTCCTCGCCCTCGCCCAGTTCCTTCTGGATCGCCTTGACCTGCTCGTTCAGGTAGTACTCGCGCTGGCTCTTCTCCATCTGCCGCTTGACGCGGCCGCGGATGCGCTTTTCGACCTGCAGGATGTCGATCTCGGTCTCGAGTTGCGCGAGCAGATGCTCGAGACGCTCGTTCAGCCCGTGCATCTCCAGGATCTTCTGCTTCTGCTCGAGCTTCAGCGGCAGGTGAGCCGCGATCGTGTCGGCCAGGCGACCGGCCTCGTCGATGCCGGCGATCGAGGTCAGGATCTCGGCCGGGATCTTCTTGTTCAGTTTCACGTACTGGTCGAACTGGCTGACGATCGCACGGCGCAGGGCCTCCGCCTCGGCGGTCGGTTGCAGGTCGGGCACGACCGGGACCACGTCCGCGGTGAAGTGGCTGACGCCCTCCTCGATCCGTTCGATGCGCGCGCGCTGCGCACCCTCGACCAGCACCTTCACGGTGCCGTCGGGCAGCTTCAGCATCTGCAGGATGTTGGCCATGCAGCCGATCTCGTAGATGTCCTCGGCGGTCGGCTCGTCCTTGGCGGCGTTCTTCTGCGCGACCAGCATGATGCTCTTGCCCGCCTCCATGGCCGCCTCGAGCGCCTTGATGGACTTCGGCCGCCCGACGAAGAGCGGAATGACCATGTGCGGAAACACCACGACATCGCGCAGCGGCAGGAGCGGCAGTGTCGTGCGTTCCGGGGGCAGGATCTGGGTCGACATAGGGATTTGTCCCTCAATAAGGAAGGTTCAGCGAGGCATATGGGTCCGGGCCGGGGCAAAGCAAGCCCGCTGAATCTTCGGTGCGTTTCAATCTAGCACGCGATGAGCATCATCGCGGCCCGGGACGCCTGACGGCACCGGACTACCGCGGCGCCCCGGCAACCTTGGGCTGGTCGGCGTACATGAGCAGGGGCTTGCCGCCGCCGATCGTGTTCTCGTCGACGACCACCTTGACGACGTTCTTGGTGCTGGGCAGGTCGTACATGACGTCGAGCAGGATGCCCTCGACGATCGAACGCAGTCCGCGCGCACCGGTCTTGCGCTTGATCGCCTTACGCGCGATCGCCTTGAGCGCGTCAGGCCGTACCTCGAGTTCGACGCCCTCCATGAGGAACAGTCGCTGGAACTGCTTGACCAGGGCATTCTTGGGTGCGACCAGTATCTCGACCAGTGCATCCTCGCCCAGTTCATCCAGGGTCGCGATGACCGGCAACCGGCCCACCAGCTCGGGGATGAGCCCGAACTTGATGAGGTCTTCCGGCTCGACATCACGCAGCAGGTCGCCGACGGCGCGCTCGCTGGCGCTGGTGACGGTTGCGCCGAAGCCGATGCCGCTTTTTTCCGATCGGCTGCGGATGATCTTTTCCAGACCGTCGAAGGCGCCGCCACAGACGAACAGGATATTGGTCGTGTCGATCTGGACGAAGTCCTGGTTCGGATGCTTGCGGCCGCCCTGCGGCGGCACCGATGCAATCGTGCCCTCGATCAGCTTGAGCAGCGCCTGCTGTACGCCCTCGCCCGAGACGTCGCGCGTGATGGAGGGGTTGTCGCTCTTGCGCGAGATCTTGTCGATCTCGTCGATGTAGACGATGCCCTTCTGCGCCTTCTCGACTTCGTAATTGCAGTTCTGCAGCAGCTTCTGGATGATGTTCTCGACGTCCTCGCCGACGTATCCCGCTTCGGTCAGCGTGGTCGCGTCCGCGATCACGAACGGGACATTGAGCAGCCGCGCCAGCGTCTGGGCCAGCAGCGTCTTGCCCGAGCCGGTCGGCCCGATCAGCAGGATGTTGCTCTTGGCGAGCTCGATGTCGTCCTTCGAACCGAGGTGCTTGAGCCGCTTGTAGTGGTTGTAGACGGCGACCGACAGGATGCGCTTGGCCTTGTCCTGGCCGATCACGTACTGGTCGAGGATGCCGCCGATCTCGCGCGGCGTGGGCAGGTCCGACTTGGCGCCGGCAGTGCCGGCATCCGACGTCGTCTCGTCACGGATGATGTCGTTGCAAAGATCGATGCACTCGTCGCAGATGAACACCGACGGGCCGGCGATTAGCTTCTTGACCTCGTGCTGACTCTTCCCGCAGAAGGAACAGTAGAGAAGCTTTTCGCTGGAACCCTTCTTGTCCGACATGGGTCTGGGACGTTTCTCCGGACAGCGCAGGCTACGGCTGCTCGCCGCGCTTGATGAAGATCTTGTCGATTAATCCGT
Source organism: uncultured beta proteobacterium (assembly GCA_963769745.1). Taxonomy (GTDB): domain Bacteria; phylum Pseudomonadota; class Gammaproteobacteria; order Burkholderiales; family Burkholderiaceae_F; genus JALORV01. The sequence continues at coordinate 26,450 of CAVYNB010000007.1, read as the reverse complement.
AGCTTACTGCATCCTCGGCGGACAGAAAGTTGTCGCGATCGGTGTCTTTTGCGATCTTTTCAATCGGTTGACCGGTCCGGTCCGCGAGGATCTTGTTCAGCCGTTCGCGCGTCTTCAGGATCTCCTGCGCGTGTATCTCGATGTCGCTGGCCTGGCCCTGCGCGCCTCCGGACGGCTGGTGAATCATGATGCGTGAATTGGGCAGGGAAAAGCGCTTGCCCTTGGCGCCCGCGGCCAGCAGGAACGCCCCCATGCTCGCGGCCATGCCAACGCAGATTGTCGACACGTCCGGCTTGATGAACTGCATCGTGTCGAAGATCGCGAGCCCCGCATACACCGAGCCGCCGGGCGAGTTGATGTACAGCGAAATGTCCTTGTCCGGATTCTCGGACTCCAGGAACAGCAGCTGGGCAACGACGAGATTCGCGGTCTGGTCGTTGACCGGCCCGACGAGGAACACGACCCGGTCGCGCAGCAGGCGCGAGTAGATGTCGTAGGCGCGCTCGCCGCGACCGCTCTGCTCGATGACGATCGGCACCATGCCGAGACCCTGCGGTTCGATCGCCTGGGCCATGGCGTGGGGGCTGGTGTGGCTTTTCATCCGGTTGTCTCCTGGCTACAACGCATTAGCGCTGGTTATGTCCCATCAGTTCGTCGAACGCGACCGGTGTGTCGACAACCTTCGCATGTTCCAGCACCCAGCGTGTCACATTGTCCTCGAGCGCCGCGCCTTCCAGTTCGGCCAGTCGCTTGCGATCCGACAGATACCAGTTGACCACGTCCTGCGGCTTTTCGTAGCTCTGCGCGAGGTCTTCGACCAGTTTGCGGATCTGATCGGGGCGCGGCTGCAATCCGTTCGTGCGCACGACCTCGCCCACCAGCAGGCCCAGCCGCACCCGGCGCTCTGCCTGCGCGGCAAACAGATCCAGCGGCAACCCCGCCTTCTCAATCTGACTGGCCTGCATGCCGCGCTGCTCGAGATCGCGCCGCGCCATGTCGGCGAGCCGCTGCTTCTCCTCCTCGACCACGGACTTCGGCACGTCGAAGCTGGTCGAACCCAGCAGTGCCGTCATTGCACTGTCCTTGGTGCGCGACTTCAGCCGCCCGCCGACCTCACGCTCGAGGTTGCTCCGTACCTCGGCACGCATCTTGTCCAGATCACCGTCGGCGATGCCGAGTGACTTCGCGAACTCGGCGTCGATCGCCGGCAGCACCGGCTGCTGCACCTTCTTCACCGTGACGGTGAACTCCGACGGTCTTGCCCGCCAGGTGGGCCGCCGTGTAATCCGCCGGGAAGGTCAGCGAAAACGTCTTGCTCGTGCCGGCCGCCATGCCCAGCACTGCGGCCTCGAACTCGGGCAGCATGCGTCCCTGGCCCAGCGTGAAGGCGAAGTCGGTCGCACTGCCACCGTCAAACGGCGTGCCGTCGATCGAGCCGCTGAAGTCGATCGTTGCGATGTCCCCTTCGGCGGCGCTGCGCGCCACGTCCTCGTAGCTGGCGCGCTGCTTGCGCATGATGTCGAGAGTGCGGTCGATTTCCGCATCCGCCACGGCACACACGGCCCGCTGGACCTCCACGCCGGACAGGTCACCCAGAGCGATCTCCGGATACACCTCGAAGACCGCGGAGAACTCCAGGTCGCTCGAGCCCTCCACCGCGCGCGGCTCGAGGCGGGGCGCACCGGCCACGCGCAGCTTGCTTGCCGTGACCGCCGAGTTGAAGGCTTCGCCGACCTTGTCGTTCATGACCTCGGCCTGCACCTGGGCGCCGTAGGTCGCCGCGACCATCTTCATCGGCACCTTGCCCTGCCGAAAGCCCGGCATCTTCACGTTGCGCGCCAGCTTGGCCAGGCGCGTCTGCACTTCCTTCTCGATCATCGCCGACGGAACCGTCAGGTCGATCCGACGCTCAAGCGCGCCCGGGGTATCCATAGTCTGTTGCATGGTCTGGTTCTTATAGGAAAGCCGCGTGCCCGCGGCGGGTCAAGATCTGTTGGTGCGAAGGGGGGGACTCGAACCCCCACGCCGGTGAAGGCGTCAGGACCTAAACCTGGTGCGTCTACCAATTTCGCCACCTTCGCGCCGCGGCCGCATGTCGACTCGGCGCGGAACGAGCGGCGAATTCTAGCGGAAGCGCCCCGTCGGCCCGGGGCGCAAACGCTGTGCTAGCGTCGTTCGGATGGGCGTGGGCCACTACGAGAATTTTCCGGTTGCTTCGCTGCTTGCGCCGCCTGCGCTGCGTCCGGCGATACGCGCGATCTACCGCTTTGCCCGGACGGCCGACGATATCGCCGATGAAGGCGATGCGGCCCCGGCCGTGCGCCTGCGCGAACTTGACGCGCTGATGAGCGAACTCGACACGATCGAACGCGGTGAGTCGGGCATGTGGCCGGATCTCGCCGCGGCAGTGCAGATGCATCGCCTGCCGCTGGCTCCTTTCCGCGATCTGCTCTCGGCCTTCGCACAGGATGTCGTCACGATGCGATACGCCACGTTTTCCGACGTACGCGACTACTGCCGCCGGTCCGCCGATCCGATCGGTCGCTTGCTGCTCGCACTCTACGAAACCACCGACGCCGAATCGACGGCCTGGTCGGATTCGATCTGCACCGGGCTGCAGCTCGTCAACTTCTGGCAGGACGTCGCCGTCGACTGGGACAAGGGCCGCGTTTACGTCCCGCGCGAGGACATGGAGCGCTTCGACGTCGGCGAGGAACACATCGCCCAGCAGCGCGTCGACCACCGCTGGACCTCGCTGATGCGCTTCGAGGTCGAACGAGCGCGTCGGCTGCTGCACGCAGGCGCCCCGCTGACACGCGTGCTGCCGGGGCGCATCGGCCTCGAGCTGCGCCTCGTGGTCCAGGGCGGCCTGCGCATCCTGGAGCGCATCGACCTGTGCGATGGCGATGTGTTCCGGCGCCGTCCGCTGCTGGCCACGCGCGACTGGCTGGTCATGGGATGGCGCAGCCTCCAGGGGGCTCCCACGTGATCGCCGTGTCCTCCTCGCCCGCCGCCACGTGACGCCATCGACCGACGCCATGACTCCGGACGCCTACTGCCAGCAGAAGGCAGCCAGCAGCGGGTCGAGCTTCTATTACTCGTTCCTTTTCCTTCCGCCGGAGCGCCGTCGTGCGATCACGGCCGTCTACGCCTACTGCCGTGAGGTCGACGATGTCGTCGATGAAGTCAGTGACCCGTCGGTCGCCGCGGCCAAGCTCGCCTGGTGGCGCAGCGAGATCGACGCCCTGTTTCGCGGGCGGCCCAGCCATCCGGTCACGCGCGCGCTGCAGCCATTCATCGCCGGACCGTACGGTGTCACTCAGGAGCGGCTGCACGCGGTGCTCGACGGCATGGAAATGGACCTGCGCCAGAACCGCTATCTCGACTTCGCGTCACTGCAGCGCTATGCGCACCTCGTCGCGGGTGTGGTCGGCGAGATGTCGGCGTCGATCTTCGGATACCGCCATCCGGCCACCCTCGAGTACGCCGCGCGGCTCGGCCTCGCGCTGCAGCTCATCAACATCATCCGAGATGTCGGCGACGATGCGCGCCGCGGCCGCCTCTATCTGCCGCTCGACGAACTGCAACGATTCGGGGTCAAGGCGGCCGACGTGCTGAACGCCCGCTACGTCGACGGGTTCGTGCCGCTGATGCGCTTCCAGGCCGAGCGCGCGCGCGCTGTCTACAGCGAGGCGCTGGCGCTGCTGCCGGCGGAAGATCGCAGGGCGCAGCGCACCGGGCTGATCATGGGCGCGATCTATGCCACCCTGCTCGACGAAATCGAGCGCGCGGACTTTCAGGTGCTGCACCAGCGCATCGCACTGACGCCGCTGCGCAAGCTCTGGATCGCGTGGAAGACCTGGATCTCGGCGTGACAACGCCACTGCGCGTCGCCATCATCGGCGCCGGCTGGGCCGGTTGCGCCGCCGCCGCGGAATGCGCCCGCGCCGGTCACCGAGTGCATCTGCTCGAAGCGAGCAGCGAGCTCGGAGGACGTGCGCGGCGCGTGGTGCTCGATCTCGACGGGCAACGCCATACGCTCGACAACGGCCAACACCTGCTGATCGGCGCGTACACCGCCACCGGCAGGCTGCTGGCAGAGATGGGCGTTTCGCTGGATGCAGCCTTCGACCGCCGTCCCTTTCAGTTGGTCTATCCCGATGGCACACGGTTGCACGCCGCTCGCCTGCCGGCCCCGTGGCATCTGGCGGTTGCCCTGCTGACTGCACGCGGCCTGTCGTGGACAGACCGCACCGCGCTGGCCGCCTTTCTGCCCCGCCTGCGCGGACAGGACTGGAACGTGGTTCCCGATCGGCCGGCCGATGCCTGGCTGAAACAGATGGGACAGTCGCCGCGGCTCGTCGAGCGGCTCTGGCGCCCGCTGACACTGGCGGCGCTCAACACGCCACTCGCCGCCGCCTCTGCGCAGGTTCTCGCGACCGTGCTGCGCGACAGCCTGGGAGCGGACGCGAGCGCATCGGACATGTGGTTGCCACGCTCCGATCTGTCGGCGGCATTGCCCGATGCGGTCGAGCGCCATGTCACTGCGCACGGGGGTGAGGTGCGCCGGAATCACCGTGTGGATCTTGCACGCTGCTCGGAGCGCGGCTGGTCCCTGGCGATCCGCAACGGCGGCGATCACACGTCACTCGACGTCGATGCCGTGATCTACGCGGCGCCGCCGTCGCAGCTTCAGCGCGTGTTCGGGCTCCATGCCGACGCGCTGCGCGGGCAGCTGCGCATGATCGAGCGTTTTCGCTATGAGCCGATCACGACCGTCTATCTCAAGTACGAACCGCACGAGCAGCGGTTGCCGCCGCTGTTTCATGCACTGGTCGAGGATCCGGCGCGACGGCACCATGGGCAGTGGGTCTTCAACCGCGGCGTGCTCGACGGCGCCAACCGGGGCGTGCTCGCGCTGGTCATCAGCACGGGCGGCATCCACGAGGAACCGACGCTCGATGCGCTGTGCGATGCAGCCGCCCGCCAGATGAGCGACATCTATGCGTTGCCGTCACCGCGCGCCGCACGCGCCATCATCGAGCGACGCGCCACGCTGGCCTGTGTGCCCGACCTCGAGCGCCCGGCCCAGGAGACCGGACTGCGACGGCTGGCGCTGGCCGGCGACTGGACCAGGTCCGACTACCCGTGCACGCTCGAGACCGCCGTGCGTTCAGGCGTCGCAGCAGCACACTGGGTCACGAGTCCGGCCGCGGCGGCCTGACGTCTTCCTCCCAAATCATCCGCGAAAATCAGCCGCGCAGGCGCTCGAGCGCCTGCACCAGACGTTCCACCGCGACGACCTCGAGTCCTTCGATCGCCTGCTTCGGCGCATTGGCTCGCGGGATCAGCGCGAGCGAGAAACCGAGCTTGGCGGCCTCGCGCAGTCGTTCCTGTCCGCGCGGTGCCGGGCGGATCTCGCCGGCCAGCCCGACTTCGCCGAAGGCGACGAGTCCGCGCGGCAACGGCCGGTTGCGCATCGACGAGACGATGGCCAGCAGGACTGCGAGGTCGGCGGCCGGCTCCGCAATGCGCACGCCACCGACCGCGTTGACGAACACATCCTGGTCGAAGGCAGCGATGCCGGCGTGCCGGTGCAGCACCGCCAGCAGCATGGCAAGCCGCTGTGGATCGAGCCCGACGCTGAGGCGGCGCGGATTCGGCACGTGCGCGGTGTCCACCAGCGCCTGGATCTCGACCAGCAGAGGCCGCGTGCCCTCCTGCGTGACGAGCACGCAGGAGCCGGGCACCTCGCCACCGTGGCCATCCGGCCCATGCTGTGAAAGGAAGAGCGCCGACGGGTTCGTCACGCCCTTCAGTCCGCGGTCCGTCATCGCGAACACGCCGAGTTCGTTGACGGCACCGAAGCGGTTCTTGAAGGCGCGCACCAGGCGGAACGAGGAGTGCGTGTCGCCTTCGAAGTAGAGCACCGTGTCGACCATGTGCTCGAGCACGCGCGGACCGGCAAGTGCGCCCTCCTTCGTCACGTGGCCGATCATGATGAGAATGAAGCCTGCCTGCTTGGCCAGGCGCGTCAGATGGGCCGCGCATTCGCGCACCTGCGACACCGATCCGGGCGCGGACGTCAGCTCTCCCGTGTACAGCGTCTGGATCGAATCGATGACCACGACGGCCGGTTTCTCCGCACGGATCGTCGCAACGACGCGATCGAGTGCGATCTCGGACAGCAGCCGCACACGGGTGGCGTCCACGCCGAGCCGGCGCGCCCGCAGCGCCACCTGGGCCGGCGACTCCTCGCCGCTGACATACAGGACCGGGGTGCGCGATGAAAGGGCCGCGAGCGACTGAAGAAGCAGTGTCGACTTGCCGATCCCCGGGTCGCCGCCGATCAGGACCACGCCACCCTCGACGAAGCCGCCGCCGAGTACGCGGTCGAACTCGTCGACACCGCTGGACAGGCGCGGCATTTCGCGTGCCTGGACCTCACCCAGCGACTGCACCGGCGCCGTCGGGGCCAGCGCCGCGTAGCGATGCTCGCTTGCGGGCTCGACACGGCTTTCGGCGAGCGTGTTCCAGGCGTTGCAGTGCGGGCACTGACCCTGCCACTTCGGCGCCGTCCCGCCGCATTCGGCGCAGACATACTGCGTGCGCACCTTGGCCATGTCAGCGCATGGCCCGCAAGACAGCGCCGCGTCCGGCAGAGACGCGGAAACCGCCGGGTTTCGCTGCACTACGCTGCATCATCTCAGTTCACTGTTTCCAGCGGGACGCGCGGCGCAAGCGCGCACATCAGTTCGTAGCCGACGGTGCCCGACACGCTGGCGACCTCATCGATCGGCACCTGGTTGCCCCACAGTTCGACCGGACTGCCGACGTCGGCCTGCGGCGCGCCACTCAGGTCGACCGTGATCATGTCCATCGACACGCGGCCCGCCATCGGCACGCGCACCCCGGCGACCACCAGCGGCGTGCCGTCGGGCGCATGGCGCGGATAGCCATCCGCATAACCACAGGCGACTACACCGATGCGCGTGGGTCGCTGTGCCACGAAGCGGGAGCCATAGCCGACGGCGTCACCGGGCCGCAAGGAGCGCACGCCGATGAGATGCGTCGACAGGATCATGGCCGGTCGCAGTCCCAGCTGCATGGCCGTGTGTCCATAGTCCGGTGTTGCGCCGTACAGAGCGATGCCCGGGCGCACCCACGCTTCATCGATCGGCGGGTGCAGGAAGAGCGCCGCCGAGTTCGACAGGCACCGCGCGACCTCGAGGCCGCGGCACGCAGCCTCGAAGCGCTGCAGCTGCTCGTTCATTGCCACTGGGCCGGCATTCGGATCGGCGCGATCGGCGTTTGCGAAGTGCATCGAGAGACCCGCCATGCGCGCCGCCGGCGCGCGGGCGATGCGTTCGAACACGCGCGGCAATTCATCGGGAGTGAAGCCCAGGCGATTCATGCCGGTATTGAGCTTGATGTAGACGTCGACCGCGTCGCCGGCGGGCGCGGTTTCAAGCATCCGCACCTGGTCCTCGTGATGCACGACGGCGGTCAGCCCCAGCTCCCGACACGTCGTCACGTCGCGCGGCACGAAGATGCCCTCGAGCAGCAGCATCGGCTTTGCCCAGCCGGCCGCGCGCGCGCGCTGGGCCTCGTTCAGGTCGATCAGCGCGAGGCCATCGGCGTCGTTGAATCCGCGCACCGCATTCTCGATGCCATGGCCGTACGCATTGGCCTTGACGACCGCCCAGACCTTGCGACCGGCTGCGCGCGTGCGTGCTGCCGCAAGGTTGTGACGCATTGCGGCAAGGTCGATCTGGGCGCGGATGGGACGGGGCACGGAACGCGTTGCGAGAGTGACGAACAGCCGTAGCATAGCGATCCATCGCGACGATTCTCGACAAGGACGCGTGCTATAACGCCGCGCGGGCTGCAGTTCGCGCCTGCGTCCGACGCGTCCCACTCCTTGCACCTCCTGCCCGCACTGCGCGCCCGCTCCGGCCGATGAATCGCGGCTTCTACACGATCATGGCGGCGCAGTTCCTGTCGTCGCTCGCCGACAACGCCCTGCTGATCACCGCCATCGCCCTGCTGCGCGAGATGGGTGCGGCGAGCTGGATGACGCCGATGCTGAAGCTCTTCTTCGTCATCTCGTACGTGCTGCTCGCGGCCTTCGTCGGCGCCTTCGCCGATTCGTTCCCCAAGGGACGCGTGATGCTGATCACCAACACGATCAAGATCGGCGGCTGCATGCTGATGTTCATCGGCGTGCATCCGCTGCTCGCCTATGCCGTCGTCGGCTTCGGCGCGGCGGCCTACTCGCCGGCCAAGTACGGCATCGTCACCGAACTGCTGCCCCCGGAGAAGCTCGTCATCGCCAATGGCTGGATCGAGGGCCTGACGGTGACATCGATCATCCTCGGCTTCCTGCTCGGCGGCGTGCTGATCAGCCCGACGGTGGCGTCGTGGCTATTCACGTTCGACATGCCGATGGTGGACATGGAGATCGATCATCCGGCCGAATCGGCGATTGCCGTCATCGCGAGCATCTATCTGCTGGCCGCGCTGGTCAACACACTGATCCCGGATACCGGCGCGCGCTACGCGAAGCAGCACGTGCACCCGTGGAAGCTCTTCGTCGGATTCGCCCACTGCTGCAATGTGCTGTGGCGCGACAAGCTCGGACAGATCTCGCTGGCAGTGACGACGCTGTTCTGGGGCGCCGGGGCGACGCTCCAGTTCATCGTTCTGAAGTGGGCCGAGCAGGTGCTGGAACTCGACCTGAGCCGCGCCGCGATCCTGCAGGCCATCGTCGCGGTCGGCATCGCCGTGGGCGCGGTCTACGCCGCTGCCAGCGTCTCTCTGAAGCGCTCGCTCGGCGTGCTGCCCGTCGGCGTCGCGATGGGAGTGATCGTCGCCCTCGCCTCGCTCTACCGGCGCGAGCTCGTCCCGGACGGCGCAGTGCAGCTGGGTGCGCTGTCGGCCAGCTACTTCCTCATCATCGCGTGCGCGATCCTCGTGCTGATCGGTGCACTCGCCGGGTACTTCGTCGTACCGATGAACGCATTGCTGCAGCACCGGGGGCACGTGCTGCTGTCGGCCGGACACTCGATCGCCGTGCAGAACTTCAACGAGAACCTCAGCATCCTCGTCATGCTGGGACTCTACGCGCTGCTGATCTGGCTGAACCTGTCGATCCAGGCCGTGATGCTGCTCTTCGGCCTGTTCGTCGCGCTATCGATGATCCTGGTGATGATGCGGCATCGCTACAACCAGCGCCAGTTCGACTCGGTGGCGCTGATCGGCGAAGACCGACACTAACCACGCGCTCGACGACGTCGCGCGCAAAGCAGAGGTCAGCCCATGACTTGGCCTTGTCGGCCATGTTGCGCAGCAGGTAGGCGGGGTGGTAGGTGACGACCACCGCGACACTGCGGCCTGCGACCTCGATGCGATGGACCTTGCCGCGCAGGCTCGCGATGCTGGCGTCGGTTCCCAGCAGCGACTGCGACGCGAAGCGGCCCATGACCAGCACCAGCTTCGGGTTGACGAGTTCGATCTGCCGCCTGAGGAACGGATCGCACGATGCCACTTCGTCCGGCGCCGGATTGCGATTGCCTGGAGGGCGGCACTTCAGCACATTGGCGATGTAGACCGACTGCGGTGTCGCGCCGGCCCGCGTCAGTCCGATCGCCGCCAGCATGTTGTCGAGCAGCCGGCCGGCCTGGCCCACGAACGGTTCGCCGCGCGCGTCCTCTTCCACGCCCGGCGCCTCGCCGACCAGCATCCACTCCGCAGCGCGGTGCCCTGTGCCGAACACCGTACGCGTGCGCGTCGTGCTGAGCGCGCAGGCCGTGCAGGTGGAAACGGCCTGCTCCAGCTCGTCCCAGTCCATCCGCGCAATGCGGTCGGACCGGGACAGTTCGCCCGTGGGTGCCGCCGGCGCTCCCGGGGCGGGGGCCGCCACGCGCAACGACCAGACGGGGCCGAGTCCCATCGCGGACCAAAGCCTGGCGCGGCGCACGTCGAGTGTCACAGCGAAATCCTCATGACGATCGCGTCCTCGCGCCCTTCACGCGCGGGGTAGTAGCCGCGACGCAGTCCGATGCGCTCGAAGCCGTACCGTTGATAAAGCCGCATGGCGGCGGGATTGCTTGGCCGCACTTCGAGCAGCAGCGTACGCGCACCGTGCCCGCGCGCCACCTCCGCCACCCATTCGAGCGTGCGCCATCCCAGTCCCGCACGCTGCGCCTCGCGCGCGACGCTGAGGTTGAGAAGATGCGCTTCGTCCAGCGCGAGCATCACGATGGCGTAGGCCTGAAGGCGTCCGTCCGGATCGCGCAACACCCAGCAGCTGTAGCCCGATCGCAGCGAGTCGGCAAAGTTGCCGTGCGTCCAGGGAAAGGGATAGATGTGCCGTTCGACCTCGACCACATCGTCGAGATCGCCCGCGGTCATCGGCGCAAAGCGTTCCGCCTCGGGACGCAGCTGGGCGCTCATGTCGCCACCGAGGAGGCCACCGAGGAGGCCAACGCGCGGGCGCGTCGCTCATCGGTCGTCAGCGCCACGTGGTCACGGACGTACAGCGGCGCGGCATCCTGTGCCGCAACGGCCTGCGCCCGCATGGCGGGCGACGATGCGATACGCGCGATGTCGGCCGCATCGGCGCGCAGCGAGGGAAATCGGCGCAGGTTCCCGCCGTCGGGCCATGCCTCCGGGAAGACCGTCAGCGCGTCTCCAGCGACCGCGTCGACCCCGCTGGCAAGCTCGGTCAGCACGTGCGGCTTGGCCAGACGACGGCGCGCGGAGTTCGATGATCTCGCTTCCCCGCTGGTAGACCGCGCAATACGCCTCATGCATGCGCGCATCGATGGCGCACAGGACCGTCCGGCACTCCGGTGCCTCCGCCAGCGCACGTGCTGCAAGTGCCATCAGGTTGCCGACCGGAATCACGGGCTTGCCGCAGCCCCAGGCCAGGCCCTGCACCAGGCCGCACGCGATACGCAGTCCGGTGAACGATCCGGGGCCTGCGCCGAAGGCAAGGTAGTCGAGGTCCTTCAGCGCGATGCCCGCCTCCTGCAGGACCTCGTCGACCATCGGCAGGGCGCGCTCCGAGTGCCGCTGGCCCACGGTTTCAGCTCGGCAGATCGTGCCCGCCGGCGTCAGCAGTGCCACCGAACAGGTCTCGGTCGCGGTGTCGAGGGCGAGAATCGAAGGAAAGGTCATGCGGCAGCCGCCGTTGCCGATTGCTGAGATGCGCGGATTCTAGACACGCCCTTGCGACGGAGCGCCGCGCCGGGTGCTCCCGGCGTCAGAACCGCGAGCCGGGACGACTCAGGAACTCGGTTTCTTCGGGCGTCGATGCGCGTCCGAGGATGGCGTTGCGGTGGGGAAATCGGCCGAACCGCCGGATCACGTCGAAGTGCTTGCGTGCCCAGTCCAGCGGGGCACCTTCGCCGTCGTCTGCCAGCGCCGCAAACAGCCGCACCGACTCGTACTGGTCGACGAGGCTCTCAGAATGCTCGAACGGCATGTAGATGAACCACCGCTGCAGCGTGCCGTAGTGCTGGTCGGCGCCCGAGTAGACGAGGTGCCGGGCGTAACCCAGCGCGGCCGCATCGCCGGCGAAAGCGCGCGGCGTGTCTCGGAAGACGTTGCGCGTGAACTGGTCGAGCACCAGGATGAGCGCCAGCGTCCCATCCGCCGACAAGGCCCAGTGATCGAGTTGACCCTGAAGGGCGGCGTCGATGGTCGCGCCAAAGCGCTCGCGAATTTCCGCGTCCGTCGCCTCGGACTTGGTGAACCAGAGATCGCGCACCGTTCCGGATGCGGGCGATCCTTCGGTGCCGAACCAGAAGTCGAGAACTGTTCTGGGATCCATGGGTTACCTGGGCCACGCCACTTGATTCATAACGCGCGGATCGATCTGGCCGCAGATCCGGTGCCCAAAAAACGAAGCGAGGCGCCGGGGCGCCTCGCGTCATGGGGCCAAACCGGGGTGATCAGGCGGCTGCGTACATCGTCGCGCGCTTGCGCACGACTTCGAGCAGGCCCTGGCAGGCGTCCTCGACATAGTCGAGCACCGTGCCAAAACCCTCGGGACCGCCGTAGTACGGATCCGGCACCGTGGCGGCATCGAACTCGCCGGCAAAGCGCATCAGCAGATGGAGCTTGTGCTTGTTGCCGCGCGGGCACTGCTGTTGCATCAGGGAGAGGTTTTCCCAGTCCATCGCGAGGATCAGGTCGAACTCACGGAAGTCGTCCTGCGTGACCTGGCGGGCACGGAACTCGCCGATGTCATAACCGCGCTTGCGCGCCGCCTGCTGGGCGCGAACGTCGGCGGGCTCGCCGACGTGGTAGGCGTGGGTTCCGGCCGAGGCGATGTGCACGCTGTCGTCCAGGCCGGCGTCGGTCACCATCTTGCGAAAAACGCCCTCGGCCGTGGGCGAGCGGCAGATATTGCCCATGCAAACAAAGAGGATCTTGGTCATAGCCTCGTTCACCTTTCCCGGTGGGCAGGTTCGCCGCCCCTATTTTCAATGCGCACCCCTGACAGCGGGCACGTCCTTTCCTAAAACCGTCAACGCGCCAGTGCACCGCACTGGACGACACCAATTACCGCAGACTCGCGAAAACCCGAAAAGTTCGCGCATGACCACGCCATCGGGCGGGGCCACGACTTCCATGCAGGGTTCGATGGTCACCATCAGGCTGCCTTCTCGCCCGGAACCAGGGGCACGACATTGGTCGATCCTCCGGCACCAAAGACCTGTTCCTTGAGCAGTGCCAGCTGGTCGCGCACCCGCGCCGCCTTCTCGAACTCGAGATTCTTCGCATGCTCGAACATCAGCTTCTCGAGCCGCTTGAGTTCCTTCGAGACCTGCTTTTCCGACATCACTTCGTATTCCGCGGTGGCAGCGGCCGCCTTGCGCTCCTCGCGCTGCGACGACGGGTCGTACACGCCGTCGATCAGCTCGCGCACTTCCTTGATGACGCCGCGCGGAACGATCCCATGCGTGGCGTTGAAGGCTTCCTGGCGTCCGCGCCGCCGGTCGGTCTCGTCCAGCGCCCGTTTCATGGAGTCCGTCACGGAGTCCGCATACAGGATCGCCGTGCCGTTGATATTGCGTGCGGCGCGACCGATCGTCTGGATCAGGGACCGCTCCGACCGAAGGAAGCCTTCCTTGTCGGCATCCAGGATCGCCACCAGAGACACTTCCGGCAGGTCCAGGCCTTCGCGCAGCAGGTTGATGCCGACCAGTACGTCGAAGGTGCCGGTGCGCAGGTCGCGGATGATCTCGACGCGCTCGACCGTGTCGACGTCCGAATGCAGATAGCGCACCTTGACGCCGTGCTCCGAGAGGAACTCGGTGAGATCCTCGGCCATGCGCTTGGTCAGCGTGGTGATGAGCACGCGCTCCTTCTTCGCCACGCGCAGCGCGATTTCGGACAGCACGTCATCCACCTGCGTGCGCGCCGGACGCACCTCCACCGCCGGATCGATGAGCCCGGTGGGCCGCACGACCTGCTCCACGATCTGTGACGAATGCTCCATCTCGTAGCCGGACGGCGTGGCACTGACGAAGACGCAGCGGCGCATCTTCCGCTCGAACTCGTCGAATCGCAGCGGTCGGTTGTCCAGGGCCGACGGCAGGCGGAAACCGAACTCGACCAGCGTCTCCTTGCGTGCGCGGTCGCCGCGATACATCCCGCCGAGCTGCGGCACGGTGACATGCGACTCGTCGATGATCAGCAGTGCGTCGGGCGGCAGGTAGTCGACCAGCGTCGGCGGCGGCTCGCCCGGAGCGGCTCCGGAAATATGGCGCGTGTAATTCTCGATGCCCTTGCAGAACCCGAGTTCGTTGAGCATTTCCATGTCGAAGCGCGTGCGCTGCTCGATGCGCTGGGCCTCGACCAGCTTGCCGCTCGTGACGAACTGCTCGATGCGCTCCTTCAGCTCGGCCTTGATGCCGTCGAGCGCGCGCAGGACGTTGTCCCGCGGCGTCACGTAGTGCGACGATGGATAGAGGGTGAAGCGCGGGATCTTCTGACGTACACGGCCCGTCAGCGGATCAAACAGCTGGATCGAATCCACCTCGTCGTCATACAGTTCGACGCGCACGGCCAGTTCGGCGTGCTCGGCCGGGAAGATGTCGATCGTGTCGCCGCGCACGCGGAACGTTCCGCGCGAGAACTCGAGCTCGCTGCGCTTGTACTGCATCTGCGTCAGCCGGACGATGATGTCGCGCTGGCTCAGACGGTCCTTGTGCCGCAGCGTCAGCACCATCGAGTGGTAGTCCGAGGGATTGCCGATGCCGTAGATGGCCGACACGGACGCGATGATGACCACGTCGCGCCGCTCGAGCAGCGACTTGGTCGCCGACAGCCGCATCTGCTCGATGTGCTCGTTGATCGACGAGTCCTTCTCGATGTACAGGTCGCGCGAGGGAACGTAGGCCTCGGGCTGGTAGTAGTCGTAATAGGAAACGAAATACTCGACCGCGTTGTTCGGGAAGAACTCGCGCATTTCCGAGTACAGTTGCGCCGCCAGCGTCTTGTTCGGAGCAAGCACCAGCGTGGGGCAGCCCGCGCGTGCGATGACGTTGGCCATCGTGAATGTCTTGCCCGATCCGGTCACTCCCAGCAGCGTCTGAAATGCGAGCCCGTCGACCAGCCCCTGCCAGAGCTTTTCGATGGCTTCCGGCTGGTCACCGGCCGGGTCAAACGGCTGGTGCAACTGGAACGGACTGTTAGGAAAGGTCAGGAACACGTTTTTTGCACTGCAATAGCGCGTAGACAAGCGCGAATGCTAGCATCGCGATGCAAAAAAGCCCATACCTCATCAAGAGCGAGGCGGAGTAACTCAGCCACGTTAAATCAATAACTTACGATGCATTTGAGAATCATTCCGAGCAATGTTTCGAGATTTTTGCCTTGACAGATGCACCATCGTCTGGCGGCGAAAAGTCAGCGCTGCAGCAAAATGCAGCCAAATTCCTCGCAAGTTTGCTGAAGCATTCACCCCAAGTGTCTGATTAACAAACGGAACCTGTGCCGCAAAAGGCCGCCAGGACACGCATGAGCTCATCGCTGTTTGCCAACGTCGAACTCGCCCCGCGCGACCCGATCCTCGGACTCAATGAAGGCTTTGCGCATGACATACGCCCAGACAAGGTCAACCTGGGTGTCGGCGTGTACTTCTCCGATGACGGCAAGATTCCGGTCATGCGAGCAGTGGCGGAGGCCGAGCGTCGGCGCGCAGCGCAGCCGACGCCGCGCGGCTACCTGCCGATCGAGGGGATCCCGGCCTATGACGCCGCCGTGCAGCAAATGCTGCTCGGCAAGGATTCGGGGTTGCTGAAGCAAGGCCGTGTCATCACCGCACAGGCGCTTGGAGGCACAGGCGGCCTTCGAATCGGCGCCGAACTGTTGCGGCGTGTACTGCCGAATTCGACCGTCGCCATCAGCGACCCGAGCTGGGAGAACCACCGGGCGATCTTCGAAAGCGCCGGCTTCCCGGTCGTGTCATACCCCTACTACGACGCAAAAACGAATGGCCTCAATTTCGCCGGCATGGCCGACGGCCTGCGCGCGCTTCCCGCCGGAACGATTGTCGTGCTGCATGCCTGCTGCCACAACCCGACCGGAGTCGACCTCACGCGGGACCACTGGCGGCAGGTGATCGAGATCGTCCGACAGGGCAACCTGGTTCCGTTCCTCGACATCGCCTACCAGGGCTTCGGGTCCGGCATCGAAGAGGATGGCGCTGCGGTCCGCATGTTTGCCGATTCGGGCATCACCTTTCTTGTCTCCAGTTCGTTCTCGAAGAGCTTCTCTCTGTACGGCGAACGGGTCGGCGCACTGTCGATCGTCGACCAGAGCCAGGAAGAGTCGGCCCGTGTGCTGAGCCAGCTGAAGCGCGTGATCCGCGCCAACTACTCCACCCCGCCGACGCACGGGGGAATGGTCGTGGCCACCGTCCTCAACACGCCCGAACTGCGCGCCGAATGGGAAGCCGAACTCGGCGAAATGCGCGCCCGCATCAAATCCATGAGGCACCGGCTCGCCGAAGGACTCGCCGCACGCAAGGTGAAGCGCGACTTTTCGTTCATCGAGAAGCAGGTCGGCATGTTTTCCTACTCGGGACTGACCTCCGAGCAGGTCGAACGATTGCGCGACGAGTTCGGCATCTATGCCGTCTCCAGCGGTCGCATCTGCGTGGCAGCGCTCAATTCACGAAATGTCGACTACGTTGCTGACGCGATCGCAAGAGTCCTTGAAACAGACTGACCCACTTTGGCACCGTGCACGACTGGCACTCACGAGTCAGTGAAGCGACAAGTTAGTGCCGGATGCGGGAGCCCTGGCCAGCACGAGCATCGAGTCGCAGAAGTACGCGGATTGCGGCCGAAAGTCTGGCAACCCCCGGTACGCGACCAGCAGCGATCGATTCCACGCATAGATGAGATTCTTCAGCACCAGGCCGGGCATCGCTCCGAATCTGTCGACCGGAATCGACTGGAAGTCGGCCCATCCGGTGTACGCGGCGTGCACGATCTCAAGGCCTGCTTCCTCATGAAACGAGGCGAACTGGCGTAGATCGAAAAGAACGTGCGTGTCGTACAGGGCTCGGTCGAATCGTTTGATCAGCTCACCGTACAGCCCTGCCATGTTTGGCACGAACGTCAGCGCAAGACCCCCAGTGCGCAGACAGCGTGCGAACAGCTTCAGTATGGCGGCAGGCCGCACGAAGTGCTCGATGACGCCGAACGATGTCACGACGTCGTACTTGCCATCGAATTCCGGTCCGAGCTGCAGGAAGTCGACGCAGTGGACCGTGCCGGTCACGTTGGCTGCGTCGAGACTTTGCCGGGCGTTGGTGCAGCCGCGCGGCGAGTAGTCCACACCCTCCACTTCGTAGCCCATCTCCCGCGCAAACCAGGGCAGCCACTTGGAACCGCCGCAACCCATCTCGAGCAGTCGACGGCCGCGTCCATCTGGAATGTGCTTGCGAAGCGATCGACGAGGTCGAAATTTCCGCGAAAGCGTTCCGGCTGGGGATAGGACGCCGAGGGAGCGCTGCTTGCGTGCATCGCCTCCCACATTTCCTTGCTGCTTTTCTGGGACTTCTCTGGCACGCGATCGCTCCGGGGTGGCTCGAGCCGAAATTGCTCCGCTGATCGGCCATTGGACCGATCCCCCTCTGAGTGCGCTGCAGGCACTTCTTGATCTGATCAGAACACCGGTTTTTACCCGGCATCATGCAGATCATAAACACTGCAGCCGTTCGCGGAATGACGTCTCAAGGCGGGACGCCATCGCCGCTATCTGGTACGTGCCCCACGTTCAAAAGCCAAGACGTGCCGGCGCTGAACTCGGATCTTTTGCGACGCCCGCGGCGCCTCGCTATACTTGCAGGCTTGCTGTCTTCCCCGATAGCTCAGTTGGTAGAGCGTCGGACTGTTAATCCGCAGGTCCCTGGTTCGAGTCCAGGTCGGGGAGCCAACTTCCACGCCTTGTGGGACATTCAAGCCGCTCGTCGTTCGACCATGCGGCTATTCTTCACGCCACGGCGCTTTCGCCAATCAAGCTTTCGACAGAAACGCGGTGAATGGTTGACAGCAGCACCGGTTTTTCGACTGACCGTTGTGGCACTCCCGAAACCGCGGCGTTGCGCCTTGACACGGTCAGCCGAAGAATTGGTCAGCGATCAGCTCATGTCCGGCACATCGGAAGCACTCAGGAACCCTCATGCCTGATCCCCTCCTTCTGGCACGCGCGCAGTTCGGGCTGAACATCGCGTTTCACATTCTTTTCCCGTCCATCACGATCGCGCTGGGCTGGTTCCTGCTTTACCTGCGTGTTCGCGCGAACCGGACCGGCGAAGACTGGGTCGAGCGCGCGTACCGACTGTGGGTCAAGGTGTTTGCCATTACCTTCGGCCTGGGCGTGGTGTCGGGGCTGACCATGAGCTTTCAGTTCGGCACGAACTGGCCGGGGTTCATGGAAAAGGCGGGCAACGTCGCCGGCCCGCTGCTGGGCTACGAAGTCCTGACCGCATTTTTCCTCGAGGCGACGTTTCTTGGCGTGATGCTCTTCGGTCGCGACCGCGTGCCGCCCTGGCTGCACACGCTGGCCGCCTCACTCGTGGCGATCGGCACGAGTGCATCGGCGTTCTGGATCCTCGCGCTCAACTCGTGGATGCACACGCCACAGGGCTTCGAGATGATCAACGGCGAAGTTCATGCGACCGACTGGATGGCAATTGTCTTCAATCCGAGCTTCCCGTACCGGCTCGCCCACATGCTGGTCGCCTCGGGACTGACAGCCTCCTTTCTGATCGCCGGTCTCTCAGCCTTCAAGCTGCTGCGCAACGCGAGCCACGCGCCGGCGCTGGGCATGCTTCGGATCTCACTTTTCGTCGCTGCCCTGCTAGCGCCGACGCAGATCTTCATCGGCGACCTGCACGGCCTGAACACGCTCGAGCACCAGCCCGCCAAGATCGCGGCGATGGAAGGCATCTGGCAGACCGAGCGCGGAGTCCCATTGCTGCTCTTTGCGATTCCGAACGAACGGGAACGCCGCAACGACTTTGCGATCAGCATCCCCAACGGCGCCAGTTGGATCCTGAAGCACGATGCCAACGCCGAACTCCAGGGACTGAACGAGTTCAAGGATCGGCATCCACCCGTCGCGCCGGTGTTCTTTGCCTTCCGCGTCATGGTCGGTGTTGGCGTGCTGATGCTCGCGATGTCCTGGTTCGGCGCGTGGCGAAGTTGGCGCCGCGAGGATCTGCCGCGCTGGTTCAAGATCGGACTTGCGGGAATGACGTTTTCAGGCTGGATTGCCGTCGTCGCCGGATGGCTCGTCACTGAGGTCGGTCGTCAGCCCTGGCTGATCCAGGGTGTCATGAAGACGGCAGAGGCTGCGTCGAACGTGCCGGCCGGTTCAATCGCGCTGACGCTGACGGCGTACGCGCTCGTCTACACCGGACTCATGGTCTCCTTCATGGTGGTGGTCACACAACTCGCGCTGAAAGATGCACAGGAAGATGCTGGAGCAGCAGCGTCGTCGGCAGCAGTCACGCCAACTCCCGCAACCTGAGGACTCCGAGCATGCAACTCGATCTTCCGCTGGTCTTCATGGTGCTGATGGGTCTCGCCATCCTGGCCTACGTGATCCTGGACGGCTTCGACCTCGGCGTGGGCATCCTGCTTCCGTTGGCCGCGCGCGACGAGCAGGACATCATGGTGTCCTCGATCGGTCCGTTCTGGGATGCCAATGAAACCTGGCTGGTGCTGGGCGTGGGCATCCTGCTTGTCGCCTTTCCGAAGGCGCATGGAATCATCCTGACGTCGCTGTATCTGCCGGTCGCCGCCATGCTGATCTTCCTGATACTGCGCGGCGTCTCCTTCGAGTTCCGGATGAAGGCGACCGGCTGGCACCGGGAACTCTGGAACCGCCTGTTCTTTGTCGGTTCACTCGGCGCGGCAATTGCGCAGGGATACATGCTCGGAGGAGTGGTGACGGGCTTCGAGTCCGGCCCCGCCTACGTGCTGTTCGACCTGCTGGTCGGCGTCGGCCTCGCAGGCGGCTACGCCCTGCTCGGCGCGACCTGGCTGATCATCAAGGCCGAGGGTGAACTCCAGGCGCGTGCAATGCGCTGGACCCACGGCGCGCTGTGGCTGACGATCGCCGGAGTGGCGGCCATCAGCCTCGCAACGCCGTTTGCCAGCAGCGATGTTTTCGACCGCTGGTTTGCCTGGCCGAACATCGTGGTCCTTGCGCCTTTGCCTATCGCAACGACGGCGGCCTTCGTTGGCATCTGGTTGACAGTCAATCGGCTTCAGCAACGCCAGACGCTGCGAGAGTGGCCGCCCTTCGTGCTGGCGGTGTGGGTGTTCGTCTTCGCGTTCGCCGGTCTCGCCTACAGCATGTTCCCGTACCTGATCTTTGACCGCATGACGATCTGGCAGGCCGCGGCAGCGCGCGACTCGCTCCTGATTGTTTTCGTCGGTACGTGCGTCGTCCTGCCGATGATCGTCGGCTACACCCTGTTTGCGTACCGGGTGTTCTGGGGCAAGGCGCGCGAGCTCAGCTACGGCCACTGAAACGCGGTCGCGGGCGACCGGTTCGCCTCGAATCCAGTCAGAAATGGCCATCGGCCATTCGGTAGAGGACGCCAATCACGCGTTTGTCGAGGGGGTTTACAGACTCGTCGTGCCGGCGGGTCGAGATTTCAATTTATCGTTACGATTCAAAGCGTTAGTGATCATGGCACAGGACCTGCATCCCAACTACGCGGGACCGCCAACACAAGGCACGCAACATGAAGTTCAAGTTCAAGAAGTCCGTGGTTGCCGCTGCGCTCTTTGCTGCAGCAACAGCCGCGGGAGCCGCCGAGTTCTGGACGTACGTTCCGGGCAACGGCAACCTGACGGTCAATAATTCCGGCGGCGGTGCCGGCTTTGCATCCGTCAACGTCACTGGATACAACGGCGTCGGCGGCCAGTTCAACGGGAATTTCTGGGACGCCGGAATCAAGCCCGCCGAGTCGTTCATGCGTTTTTTCTGCATCGAACTGGGCGAGTACGCGAACGCCGGTCCGAACGCCTACGCTTCCAGCCTGTTCAGTGACGACGAACTGCGCAAGCTCTACGACGTCGCCTATCCGAACAAGACCGCGGGCGACTTCTGGGACGCGGGACAGACGAACTTCGGCGTGTTCGCCGATGCCACTTCGGCCGCCGCATTCCAGGTCGCCGTATGGAACATCGTGTTCGACAGCGACCTCGACCTGTCGGCGGGCAGCTTCAAATGGACCGGTGGCTCCACCGCGGTCAGCACCGCGGCTCAGTCGCTGCTGACCCAGGTGGCCAACTACAGCGGCGACGGGTATGCGAACTGGACGCTGTATCGGTTCGTAAGCCCGATTCCGAACAACGAGCAGCGCACCGGCTACCAGAACTACGTCTCGGCAACGTACAAGGTGCCGGAGCCCGGAACGCTTGCAATGCTCGGCTTGGCACTGGTGGGACTGGGGGGGGCGGCGGCGCGGCGTCGGCGCGATTGAGCGTCTGGATGCCCGAACAAGAGGCCCGCATGTGCGGGCCTTTTGTTTTTAGCTCACGGGACCGGTCCAGACAACGCCGCTGGCGCAACCGATCAGGACCGCAGCGCGCGCTTCAGCAGCTGCCAGGCACTGTCAGGCAGTATCCGTCGAACCCGCTCCCGGACGACGCTCTTGAGGCCCTGGCGCGCCAGTGAAGAAACATCGTCCAGACGAACCTCGACCAGGCGCACGCCCGGCGTCTGCGCCACCGACTTCATTGCCACCGCCGGATCGCCCTGAATCGGAAAGTACGAGCAACCGACCGCGGCGGCCAGCGCCGCGTAATCCGGATTGTGAAGCGCCGTGCCGGCCGACCTGCCGAAGTTCAGGAGCTGCTGGCGCCGAATCAGTCCATACGACGCATCGTTGAACACGACCACCACGAGGTCGACTGCCTCCCTCACCGCCGTCAGCAGTTCCCCAAGCGTGAGGATCAGCGCCCCGTCGCCGACGCAGGCGACCACCGTGGTCTCGGGTAGGGCCAGTGCAGCCCCTATCGCGCCGGGCAACCCGAAGCCCATGGACTGGAAGTCGCTTGGGCACAGCAAACCGCGCGACTGGGTCACGTCTGCATAGCGCCGTGCCAGCGCCTGGTGCAGACCGGCGTCAGCCGTGTAGACAACGTTCGGCCCGAAGGCTCCAGCCATCGCGAGAAAGAGCGACCGCACGGGCGCCCGGTTGCAGTCGACGAGCACCGGTTCATGTTGAATCGCCGATTCGCGCTCCGCCTGCAATCGCGCCCGCAGCGATTGAAGTTCGTCATCAGTCCATTGACTGCGCGCCTTCGGCAACGCGACGATGCCCGGAAGGACATCTTCGACACGTGCGGTGAGCGCGAGCGCCGCCGGATAGTTGGCGGCGAGCACGTCGGCTGAACTGTCGATCCGCACAAGCTTCTCTGGCGGGAGCCGCAGGCGTCCCGCCGCGCTGCCGTTGTGCGTGAACTTGCACCCGAGCGCGAGAACCAGATCGGCGCGCGCAATGAGTTCGGGTACGACCTCGCCGACGCCGAACGAAAAGTCCTTCACGAACGCGAGTGAATCGGCATCCGGCAATACACCGCGGCCGCTGCTGGTGAAGAGGACCGGCGCACGCCACTGATGCGCCAGGCGCCTGACGTCCTGCGCCGCCGCCTGGGCGCCCTGCCCCGCGTAGATCAACGGCCGCTTCGCTGCATTGAGCCGCGCGCTAAGGCGGTCCAGGACTTCAGACTCCGCGGGTGACACCGTCGGAGCATTGGCAATCGAGGGGGAAGTCCTGAACCAGCATGGGCATCGCGATCTCGACCAGCACAGGGCCAGGCTCGCCCGCCGTCGCTTCGACGAACGCGTCCAACAAACCTGCAGCAAGGTCTTCTGCGCGTTCGACATAGACACAGCGCTTCACCGCCGGCCCAGCCATGGCGGGCTGGTCGATCCGCTGAAGCGGAAATGCCTGGCCGTCGTCCTTCTGCCGCAGCGTCAGCCACAGCAGCGGCACCGAATCGTGGCGAGCCTCCATGACACCTGACAGCGCGTAGACGAATCCCGGACCGGGGATGGTGGTCAAGACACCCACCTTGCCGGCTGCGCGCGCGTAGCCACTGGCCATGAAGGCCGCAGCGCCCTCGTCGGACGCCACCACGCTGCGCAGGCCGGAACCACGCATCGCGTCGTAAAGCGTGATGTTCTGGGTCCCCGGCAGCCCGAAAACCACCTCCACGCCGAGGCGCTTCAGGATTGCACAGACGTGCTCCGCGCCGTTCATTATTCTTCGCGCTGCGTCGAACGACGGCGCGACGCGTCGCTGCGCCAGCGCTGCACTGCAGCCTCGAGCCGGAACAGCCGCGAGTCGGTCCGGGACACGGTCCAGGTTGGCGTCAACTCGGCACCGAACTGGCTCTTGAAGCGCGTGACCGGGTTAAGTCCGGCGTCGGTCAGATCGTTCGCGATGAATCCGTCCCGGGCGAGTGCGAGCGAGGCGTGCCAGCGCAGGAATCCGCTGGCGCCCATCCGCAGGTAGTCGTCATCGGCGCCCGCACAGACAGTGTGCGCGACCGGATGCGGACCGGCCAGCATGAGCTGCGATGCGATGACCTTGCCGTCGAAGACCGCATGCCCCAGCCGCGCCAGTCCCGCCGCCGATACTTCGGTGACGAACGCGCGGAATGCCGCCTCGGGCAGATAGAGCGGCGCCCCCTTGCGCTGGTGCGTCTTCAGGTGCAAACGGAACAGGGCGTCAAAGTCGTCGTCCTCGCGGTAGGTCACGCCCTCGCGCTCGCAACGAAGTATCAGCCGCCGCAGGTTCTGGTCGATGCGCTCCCACTGCTCCGTCGGGTTGGCGAGCGGCAGGACGTAGGTGTAGGACAGGGACTCCTGCCATCCTCGTGCCAGGAACGGCCGCACGTCGAGCACGGTGGATCGATTGTGGAGCAGCACGTGTGCGTAGCGCCGTGCCTCGAGCTCGCTCGCCAGAGCCGCCAGCACCTGCTGCTCCTGCGCCGTCTGGTCCGAGTGAAACTTCTTCGGCGGCAGATTGAGCACGATGCCGTTGTAGTACAGCAGCAGCCGGTTTGCCACGAAGGTTCCCGCCCGTGACCGACGCTCGTACAAGGGCACGCCGCCAACGAGACGGCCGTCGAAATACACACCAACGATGCGGTAGGTGGCACCGGTCGCCCGACACAGGGCCTCGAGGTACTCCGGTAACGCGTAGACACTGCCGTGCGGCGAGCCGGACACGACGGCACGCCACTCGTCGTGGTCCTTCCGCTCCAGTTCGCGCGCGACCACGCGCTGGGTTGGCGCTGCTGCGGGCTGGCTCATTCAGCGGGTGGCGGCATCACCGCGGCGCAGCCGGTTGCGCAGCGCGGATCGCATGACGCGCGTGAATCCGACGACGCCTGGCAGCGGATCGTCCCAGCAGCCGACCGGCTGCAAAGCCGGCAGCAGTTCCTTCCACCAGCGCCCCCACGACAGGCTTCCCTCGCGCAGCAGCGGTTGCATGGCGAAGAAGTCGTAGTACGGGAACACGCAGGTCGCCCCGACCTTGTACTGATCGACGCGTCGAATCGGCTTCCCCTGTGCGTCGTCGTAGGCCATCTGGCAGACATCGACACCGCAGCGGACGGCGAAATCGACAAACCACCACGGCCGGGTGTTCACTTCAAGCAGCTTGAACTGGCCGTCACGTGGATCACGCTTGAACTCGGCCGAGAAAATGCCGCGATAACCGACCGCACCAAGCACGCGCCGGGCGCTGTCGACGGCTTGCCCGACTTCTCCCAGCGCCACGCTCACCATCGCGGTGCTGTTGCCGAAGTCCGGCGGGTAGATGCGCAGGCGCCGCCGGGCGAACAGCGCCTTGATCTCCCCGCTCCGATCGACGTATCCGTCGATGAAGTAGTGCTCGTTGAACGAGCCCGGGATGTATTCCTGCAGTACGACCGACATGCCCGCAGCGACGATCTCGTCGAGCCGCCGGCGCGCCTCGTCGGCCGTCGGCACGCGCATACCCTTGGTGCCGAAGTGCTGCAGAAATCGTTGTGAGTCCGTCGGCTTGAGGAAGTAAAAGGTCTCGGTCGACTGCGGAATGTCGGCGACATCGGCAGCACTCGAGATCCGCCGCGTGAGCGGCATCGGCACGCGCAGTTCCTCGAGCAATCCGGCGAGGCGGGCCTTGTCCTGCAGCCGATCCAGCGCCGCGCTTGTCGGGACGACACTGGCAAAGCGCGGCGTCGTCTGCTCGGCATACTCGGCGACCGCGCGGTTCCAGTCGTCACTGCAGGCACAGAGGAAGCCGCGCGCGAGTCCTGACCGCTCGAGTACGTCCTGCAGCACCGGCAGGCTCGGCTTGACGGTGGGCACACCACGGCCCTGCGGCAGCAGTGGCCGGTACCAGCGTGAATACCGGATGTATTCGCGCGTGTCAGGATGAACGAAGGCAGGGATGCCACGCCGCCCGAACGCCCGCATCACGCCGAGCGCAGTGACGCCGCCGGACAGTACGACCACGGGAAGGTCAGGATCGCCCTGGGTCAACGCCCCTGCCCCTGCACGGTGAGTGCCATGGTCAATTGAAACGCCGATAGACCGGCTTCACGGACGGACCGACCAGGTACTTGCCGACCCCTTCGTCGAGCGCGCGCCGGTAGACCTCGAGCGCCCCAGCCACTGCATCGATGGTGCGGTCAATGTCCCCATCAGTGTGCGAATAGCTGACGATGAAAGACGGCGCCAGCACGCCGCGCTTGATGAGTTCCTGCAGGAACAGCGTCCTGAACTCCTGCGAAGGCTTGCCGTCCGCGTCGCGCGTTCCGTAGAGCAACGCGCACGGCCGCCCTGCGAGCGTGAACGCAGCATCGATGCCGAGCGCAGATGCGGCCTGGCGCACGCCGCGCGCGAGCCGCTCGCCCTGCCGGTACAGCGTTCCGATCACATCTTCGGCGCGATAGATGTCGATCACGGCCTTCGCGGCCGCCAGGCTGTGGGTTTCGGCACCGTGCGTGGTCGAGAGCAGAAAGACGCGCTCGCGGGCATGGTGCAACCCGCCGAGCTCCATGACCTCCCGCTTTCCGGTCAGCGCCGAGATCGAAAAGCCGTTGCCCAGTGCCTTGCCGAAGATCGCCAGGTCAGGGGCAATGTCGTAGACATCCTGGCCTCCACCAATGGCCCAGCGGAACCCGCTGATGGTCTCGTCGAACACCAGCAGCGCGCCGTTCCGGTGAGTGAGGGACTTCAGTCGCTGGAGGAAGTCCTCCTTGGGTTCATCGGTACGTGCAGGCTCGAGAATGACGCAGGCAATCTCGCCCGGGTGTTCCGCGAACAGCCGCTCAACGCCGGCGAGATCGTTGTACCGGAACGTCAGCGTGTCGGCTTCGGTGCCGGCTGGGATACCGCCGGGAATGCCGGTGGTCACCATGAACCAGTCGTTGTACGAAAAGAACGGGTGATCGGCGCAGATCGCGACCTTCACCCGGCCCGTGTGAGCCCGCGCCAGCTTGACCGCGGCGGATACGGCGGTCGAGCCATCCTTGGCGAACTTGACCATGTCGGCACGCGTCACGACTCCAAGCAGGGCCTCCGCGCACTCGACCTCGATGGGCGACGGTCGATTGAAGTTGCTGCCGAGTCGCATCTGGCGGATCGCGGCCTCGACGACAGGCTCGTAGGCATGGCCCAGCGTGACCGCGCGCAGTCCCATGCCGTACTCGATGTACTCACGCCCTTCGCGATCCCAGACCCGACACCCTTTGCCCCGCACGAGAAAGGCCGGCGCATTGGATGGGTACTGGTCATCCCCCTTGGCGTAGGTATGGCAGCCGCCGGGAATCGCCCGATGCGCCCGCTCACGCAGATCCTCTGTCGCAGGTCCCGCGCGTTCCGACGCCAGTCCGGCACCGTCT
>CAVYNB010000006.1:0-39752 GCA_963769745.1 uncultured beta proteobacterium | reverse complement strand
TCGGTCAAGTGGTGGAACACGCTGCACCAGGGTGCATCGGTCAGCGTCAAGGGCTCGTCGATGGCCACGACGATGCTAGGGGGAATGCTGATCATGGCACTGGCTTACTGGATGTACGCTATCGCCGCCGTTCTCATACGGGCACGCACGATCATCCTTGAGAGGGAGAAGCGCGCCGACTGGGTCCGGGAACTTGTTGCGAAGGAGACGCTCAAGTGAACTGGGCAGTTGGGATGCGTTCTGGGCGATGGGCGGCTACGGCCTCTACGTCTGGGGTTCGTATGCGATGGCGGTCGTCGTCGCCGCGATCGAGATCTGGCAACTGAGAGCGCGCCGGCGTGCGGCCGTGGCTGAAGCGGTGCGCGAGAGTGCGCGAGCACGGAGTGCAGCATGAAACCGAGACACAAGCGAATCGCGTTGATCGTGGGCGGCCTGGCAATCCTGGGCGTCGCGGCGACGCTGGTCCTGTCGGCCTTCCAGGAGAACCTGGTGTTCTTCTACAGCCCGACGCAGGTGGCCAACAAGGAAGTCCCGCAGGGCAAGGCGTTCCGCATCGGCGGTCTGGTCGAGCAGGGCAGCCTCAAGCGCGGCTCGACGGCCTCACCGTCACGTTCAACGTGACCGACACGGCGAAGGTCATCCCGGTCGATGTACTCGGGGATCCTTCCGGACCTCTTCAAGGAAGGCAAGGGCGTCGTCGCGCAGGGCCGGATCGGCCCCGACGGCACGTTCCGCGCGCACGAAGTGCTGGCCAAGCACGACGAGAACTACATGCCGCCGGAGGCCGCCCATGCGGTCGAGCAGGCGCACAAGGCTCAGAAGACGGTCAAGGTGCCGTAGCGGGAGAGGTTCGATGGTTCCGGAGATAGGTCACTTTGCGCTGATCCTTGCGCTGCTGATTTCGGTGGTGCAGGCGGCGCTTCCGATCGCCGGCGCGGCGCGCGGCGATCGCGTCTGGATGGCGGTCGCGCGCCCGGCGGCGCGCGGCCAGGCGTTCTTCGTCACGCTGGCCTACCTGTGCCTGGTGGCATCGTTCATCAACAACGACTTCTCGGTGCTGAACGTCGCGACCAACTCCAACTCCCAGTTGCCGCTGCAGTACCGGATCGCGGCCAGCTGGGGCTCGCACGAAGGCTCGATGCTGCTGTGGGTGCTGATGCTGTCGTGGTGGACCTTCGCGGTGGCGCAGTTCTCGCAGCACCTGCCGACGAAATGATGGCGCGCGTGATCGGCGTGCAGGGCTTCGTGTCGGTGGGCTTCCTGCTCTTCATGCTGACCACCTCGGACCCGTTCGACCGGCTGTTCCCGCCGGCGCCCGATGGCCGTGACCTCAACCCGCTGCTGCAGGACCCGGGCATGGTGTTCCATCCGCCGATGCTCTACATGGGTTATGTCGGGTTCTCGGTCGCCTTCGCGTTCGCGATCGCCGCGCTGCTCGGCGGCAAGCTCGACGCGGCCTGGGCACGCTGGTCGCGCCCCTGGACGACGCTGGCGTGGTGCTTCCTGACCGTCGGCATCGCGCTCGGCAGCTGGTGGGCCTATTACGAACTCGGCTGGGGCGGCTGGTGGTTCTGGGACCCGGTCGAGAATGCCTCGTTCATGCCGTGGCTGGTCGGAACTGCGCTGATCCACTCGCTGGCGGTCACCGAAAAGCGCGGCAGCTTCAAGAGCTGGACCGTGCTGCTGGCGATCAGCACGTTCTCGCTGTCGCTGCTCGGCACCTTCCTGGTGCGCTCGGGCGTGCTGACCTCGGTGCATGCGTTCGCGACCGATCCGAAGCGCGGCGTCTTCATCCTCGGCTTCCTCGTCATCGTTATCGGCGCATCGCTGGCGCTCTTCGCCTGGCGCGCGCCGAAGGTCGGCCTAGGCGGCAAGTTCGACACCGTCTCGCGCGAATCCTTCCTGCTGATGAACAACGTGCTGCTGGCGGTGGCGTGCGCCTCGGTGCTGCTCGGGACGCTCTATCCGCTGTTCCTCGATGCGCTCAACCTCGGCAAGATCTCGGTCGGCCCGCCGTACTTCGACGCGGTGTTCGTCCCGATCATGGCGCCGCTGGTCTTCCTGATGGGCATCGGTCCCATTGCCCGCTGGAAGAAGGCGGAGCTGCCGGATCTCGCGTCACGGCTCAAGTGGGCGCTCGGCGTCAGCCTTGCTTCCGCGCTCATCGTGCCGTTCATCGCGGGCCGCTGGACGCCGATGATCGCCTTCGGCCTCTTCCTCGCGTTCTGGGTGGTCGCGTCGGCCGCGGTCAACGTCAAGGAGCGCGTGCGCCACATCAAGGGCGGCCTGTGGGAGCGGCTCAGGGTGCAGGGCCGGTCCTACTGGGGCATGCAGCTCGCGCACCTCGGGGTGGCGGTATTCATCATCGGCGTCACGCTGGTCAAGGGCTACGAGGTCGAGCGTGACGTGAGGATGGATATCGGCGACTCGGTGACGGTGAACGATTACGCGTTCAAGTTCGAAGGCACCAAGGAGATCCGCGGTCCGAACTACACGGGCGCGCGCGGTTCGGTCGAGGTGACGAAGAGCGGCCGCTACATCGAGCACCTGTATCCCGGAGAAGCGCATCTACAACGTGCAGCAGATGCCGATGACCGAGGCGGCCATCGACTCCAGCCCGCTCGGCGACCTCTACGTCTCGCTCGGCGAACCGGTGGCCAACGGTGCCTGGAGCGTGCGCGTCTATCACAAGCCGTTCATTACCTGGATCTGGGGCGGGTGCGTGCTGATGGCGCTCGGCGGCCTCGTGGCGCTCTCGGACCGTCGCTACCGGTTGCTGGCGCGCCGCGCGCAGGGCATCGAAGCCGCCGCGGCGAAGGCCTGAACAACGATGCGCAGAGTTCTCGTCTACCTGCTGCCGCTGGCGATCTTCCTCGTCGTGGCGGTCTTCCTGCTGCGCGGGCTGTGGCTCAATCCACGCGAGGTGCCCTCGCCGTTCATCGACAAGCCGGCGCCGATGTTTTCACTGGCGCAGCTGGCCCAGCCCGACGCCAAGTTCTCGCCGGCGGACATGAAGGGGCAGGTGTGGCTGCTCAACGTGTGGGCGTCGTGGTGCGTGGCGTGCCGCCAGGAGCACCCGCTGCTCGTCGAACTGGCCCGGCAGAAGGCCGTCCCGATCGTGGGGCTCAACTACAAGGACAAGCCCGACGCGGCGAAGGCGTGGCTCGCCAAGCTCGGCGATCCCTACGATCTCTCGGTCAAGGACATCGACGGGCGCGTCGGCATCGATTACGGCGTCTATGGCGTTCCGGAGACATTCGTCATCGACAAGAACGGCGTGATCCGCTTCAAGCAGATCGGCCCGATCACCGAGGACGTCTGGAAGCAGAAGCTGCTGCCGATGCTGGAACAGCTGAGGAAAGCATGAGAAGGGCGCTCGCTGTTCTGCTGCTCGCAATGCTGCCGCTGGCGGCCGTGACCGCCGCGACGGAGCCCATGCTGCTCGATCCGGTTGCGCAGCGGCGGCTGGTCGATCTCTCCGCGCAGCTCAGGTGCCTCGTCTGCCAGAACCAGTCGATCGCCGAATCCAACGCCGAACTCGCCGTTGACCTGCGCAACCAGATCAACGAGCAGATCAAGGCCGGCCGCACGGACAGGGAGATCGTCGACTTCATGGTCACCCGCTACGGCGACTTCGTGCTGTACCGCCCGCCGTTCAAGGCGACGACAGTGCTGCTGTGGGTGGGCCCGATCGCGCTGCTGCTGCTGGCTGTCTTCGCGTTCTATCGCACGCTGTCCCGGCGCCGCGCGCGCATCGAGGACAGACCCCTTAATGACGCCGAGCGGGCCGAAGCCGAACGCCTGCTCGCGCAAGGCTCCAACAACAAGACCTCATCGTGACTGCCTTCATTGCCATCGCCGCCGTCATGGTGGTCATCGCCCTCGCGTGGCTGCTCTGGCCGCTGCTGCGATCGGGCCAGCGTGCCACCGTCGAGCGCCACGTCGCCAACGCCACGATCTACCGCGATCAGTTCGCCGACCTCGACGCGGACCTGAAGCGCGGCTCGATTTCCGAGGTGCAATACAAGGAAGCCAAGGCCGAGCTCGAGCGACGCCTGCTCGATGAGGCACGCGCCGATGCGGCCCCGGCACCAGTTTCCCGCGGCGGACGGGCGCCGGCGGTCGTCATCGCGCTGTCGGTGCCGGTGCTCGCGGGGCTGCTCTACTGGAAGCTCGGCGCGCCGGATGCGTTCTCGCCGATCGCCACACCGGTCGAGTCCTCGCACCAGCTGACGGCCGGGCAGGTCGAGGAAATGGTGCAGCAGCTGTCCGCGCGGCTCCAGCGGGAACCGGACAATGTCGAGGGCTGGGTCATCCTCGCGCGCACCTACTACACGATGCGCAAGTTCCCGGAAGCCGCCGCGGCGTATGAAAAGCTGATCAAGCTGGTGCCCAACGAGCCGGACCTGCTCGCCGACTATGCCGACGCCCTCGCGATGAGCCAGGGGCGGGACCTCAGCGGCAAGCCGATGGAACTCGTACAGGCGGCAC
Source organism: uncultured beta proteobacterium (assembly GCA_963769745.1). GTDB lineage: Bacteria > Pseudomonadota > Gammaproteobacteria > Burkholderiales > Burkholderiaceae_F > JALORV01. Next base: position 35,261 of record CAVYNB010000006.1, on the reverse strand, counting down.
TGAAGGCTGACCCGAATCACTGGAAGGCGCTGGCGATGGCCGGCACCGCGGCGTTCGATCGCAAGGACTACAAGGGCGCGGTCGCGTACTGGGAGCGCCTGCGCGACTCGCAGGCGCCGGACTCGCCGATCGCGACGTCGATCGCCGCCAGCATCGACGAGGCGCGCAAGCTGGGCGGGATGCCTCCCGCGGTCGCCGCTGCCACTGCGCCGCAGAAGGCTGCACCGACAACCCCAATGGCGGCGGCTCCTAAGGCGGAGACTCCCAAGGCGGAGGCCGCGAAGGGCGCTGCAGCGGCCACCGTCACGACGGTGGGCGGCACCGTCAATCTGTCGGATGCGATAAAGGCCAAGGCAGCACCGACCGACACCGTCTTCATCTTTGCCCGTCCGGCGGAAGGCTCGCGCATGCCGCTCGCGCTGACGCAGGTGAAGGTCTCGGAACTGCCGGCGAAGTTCACGCTCGACGACACGATGGCGATGTCGAAGGACATGAAGTTGTCCTCGGTGCCGATGATCGTGGTCGGTGCTCGCGTGTCCAAGTCGGGCCGGCCGATGCCATCCAGTGGCGATCTCGAAGGGCTGTCCAAGCCGGTCGCCGTCGGAGCGAAGGACGTGTCGGTCACGATCGACCGCGTCCTTCCCTGAGCAGCAACGCCCCCGCTACCTCTCTCGGGGTACACCAAGGCTGCGTCACCGCGCGCTTGATTGCCATCAAGCGCGAGGGTTAACCCGATTGCTACCTTCGAGCCGATTCGTTTCAGAGTCGATTCGGGGGAAAAATGGGAAAGAAAACGACGCTCCCGCGCCTGCTGCAAGGAGCTGCACTTTCACTGCTGCTGATGGCGCCGCTGGCATGGGGCCAGCAGGCCGCGGCGACCAAGGCCGCGCCACCAGCGAAGGCTGCTGCGGCTGCCAAGCCGGTGAAGTTCGATGCGGCCGGCTGCTTCGGCTGCCACGCACCGATCAAGGAATTCCACGACTCCGGCAAGCACAAGGGCCTGGCCTGCACGTCGTGCCACAGCGGTATCGAGAAGCATCTCGGCGATCCGTCGTCGCGGCCGATGACGTCGACCGATCCGGCCACCTGTGGCGCCTGCCACCAGAACCAGTTCGACACCGCCTACCAGATGGACTGGCACCGCACCGGCCGCTTCGAGAAGAAGCAGATGACCGGGCCGTCGCCCAACCCGGCGTTCGATCAGCTGATGACGCCGCACGGCTTCACGCGCGAGCACAACCTGCCGCGCTCGCATGCGTTCATGGTGCTCGACCAGTTCGTCGTCGATCGCGGCTTCGGAGGACGTTTCACGCCCAAGGACAGCTGGCGCTATCTTGCGAAGCCCGGCGGCAGCTTCAAGGTCTGGGACGTCATCCAGGACAACTATCCCGACAACACCGACCAGAAGCCGTTCAAGCCCGGCACGGCCGCTGCAGCCAACCCGGTGTGCATTTCCTGCAAGACGCAGGACCACATCCTCGACTGGGCCTACATGGGCGACGCGGTACCGGGAGCCAAGTGGAGCCGGTCATCGAAGGTGGTCGAGGTCGTCAAGTCGGTCAACCACGCCAACAACTGCATCTTCTGCCATGACCCGCATGCGGCCAAGCCGCGCATCGTGCGCGATGCGCTGATCCAGGCGCTGACACGCAAGGACTTCCCGACGCTGTACTCGGAAGACCCGCGCAAGACCAAGTTCGAGGTCAAGGACATGGGCGTGCGCGGCTTCAACCGCAAGATCGCGATGCTGGAAAGCTACGACAGCAAGCTGCAGTGCGCGCAGTGCCACGTCGAGTACAACTGCAACCCCGGCGTCGACCCGAAGACCGGCGCGGCGATCGGCATGGCCGACCAGCGCACCAACGTGTTCCCGCTGGTCGATGTCAACAACATCACGAAGTTCTACGACAGCATCAACTTCCGCGACTTCCGCCACTTCCAGACGGGTGCGCTGCTGACCAAGATGCAGCACCCGGACGCCGAAGTGTTCTGGAACTCCAAGCATGACAAGGCGGGCGTGCAGTGCCAGTCGTGCCACATGCCGAAGGTGACGGATCCCAAGACCAAGAAGACCTACACGTCGCACTGGCAGACGAATCCGAAGCAGTACATCAAGCAGACCTGCCTGACCTGCCACACGGACTGGAGCGAGCAGCAGGCCAAGTACGTCATCGAATCGATGGCCTCGCACTACGCCGGCAAGGTGCGCCATGCGGAGTTCTGGCTTGGCCAGCTGATCAACACCTTCGTCGAGGTGCAGGGCGCCGGGCTGGATGACGCCACGCTGAACGCCGCGCGCGCCAAGCACACCGAGGCGCATGCGAACTGGGAGTGGTGGACCGCGTCGAACGGCTCCGCCTTCCACAATCTCGACCAGGCCAAGGACTCGCTGGCCAAATCGGCGGCCGCGTCGCAGGAGGGCGTCAAGATCCTCCGCGACGCGGTGGTGGCGAAGCGCAAGGCGGCGGCACCGGCGGCTCCCGCGCCAGCGGCGCCCGCAGCAGCCAAGTAAGCACATCGCTGGTCGGAGGGGTGGGGCGGGGCGGACGTCAACTCCGCCCCGTCTTGTTTTCAGCGTGCCGCGCTCGCGGCGCGTGGCCGGCGCAGCCGATAATTCGCCTCCGTATGTCGAGATCCATCATCTTCTGGGCGGTAGCGCTCGCTCTGACGGTCGTGGCGCTGGCCTTCCTGTTGCCCGGGCTTCTGCGCAGCCAAAGACTCAGCCGCGGTCGACGGATCGGGCTCGCCGTGGTGGCGACGGTGCCGCTGCTCGCCGTTGCGCTTTACTTCCTGTTCGGCACGCCGCAGGCGGTGAGCGAGTCCTCCGACCTTGGGCCCGATCTCGCGCCCACGACGACCACCGACTACGTCGCTCGACTCGAGTCGCATCTCGAACGACAGCCGCGCGATGCGCGCGGCTGGGTGCTGCTGGGCCGCGCCCATGTCCAGGCGGAACGTTTCGACGCGGCGGCGCGGGCATTCGGGCGGGCGCTCGAAGTCTCGCCCACCCGCGTCGGCAAGGACGCTTCCGTGCTGACCGAGTACGCCGATGCGCTGGCGATGTCGCAGGGCGGCCAGCTGAGCGGGCGACCGGCAGCGCTGATCGAACGCGCCCTCGTGCTGAACCCGAAGCATGCGACTGCGCTCGACATGGCGGGCAGCCTAGCGTTCGAAGAGGGCCGTTATGCCGACTGCGTGCGGCACTGGCGCGACTTGCTGGGCCTGCTGCCGGCCGGCTCGCAGCGGCATCGCGAGCTGACACTGGCTGTCCAGCGAGCGGAGCAGCGTGACCGGGAATCGGCGACTCGGTAACGAACACTTTCCTCTGCCGCCCACAGTCGACTGCGACTACGGAAACCATTCAGATCGCACCTCTTGTTCTCGACACGGAACAACGGCGGCTAGCGCGACGCCCATCCAGGCGACGCACGCGTCCCGACCCGAAAATCGTCCTTCAAGCGTCGCAGCACGAGTGCCGACGGCACGGCCAATCGGATGATGGGTCGGCCGAACGGACTCCCCCAAAGGAATCAGCTTCGTGACGGCTGCGTATCGCAACACACGATAGATTCAGCGGGACCTGTACTCATCGTCACTTGCGCGGGTCTCGCAGTCGGAGTTTCCTGACTGGCACCGTCGGCAAGCCGCGTCCTGTTCGTGTTGAAGACGAATTCCATTTTCCTGAATCAGCGGCGCAACTCGTCCAACGCCCACACCCTCAGCTCCGGCATGAGCGGGGAGTGCACATGCTAGGCCCGCTGCGCAACCTGGCCCGGCGTGCATTCGAGGCAGGCGAACCGGCCCGGACGGGACGCTGGTTCAGTCGCGATGAGGCGATCATGGGCACGGCAATTCACGTCGAGCTGTGGGGCGATGATCGCGTCGCGGCCGCCGCGGCCATCGACTCGGTGATGCACGAGATGCACCGGATCGATGCGCTGATGAGTCACTACAAGGATGACTCGGAGCTGTCGCGCGTCAACCGCGACGCTGCCCGGCAGCCGGTCCTGGTCAGTGCGGAACTGTTCGACTTGCTGGCGCGATCGATCGCGTTCTCCGAGTTGTCGGGCGGTGCCTTCGACATCACCACCGCGAGTGCAGGCCATCTGTACGACTATCGCAAGCACATCCGGCCCACAGAGCAGCAGTTGTCCTCTGCACGCGCGGCGATCGGCTATCGCAACCTTCAGCTCGACCATGAAGCCCGTACGGTGCGGTTCGCCCGTGAGGGCGTGCGCATCGATCTCGGCGGATTCGCAAAGGGCTACGCAGTCGACAACGGCGCCGCGATCCTTGCACGCCAGGGTGTGCGCCATGCAGTCGTGGCGGCCGGCGGCGACAGCCGGATGCTGGGCGATCGTTGCGGCCGGCCGTGGACCGTCGGTGTGCGCGATCCGCGCCGGGAAGGTGAAGTCGTTGCGCTTCTGCCGCTCGAAGACGTCGCCGTTTCCACCTCGGGCGACTACGAGCGCTACTTCGACGACGGCGACGAGCGCTGCCATCACCTGATCGATCCGCGGACCGGCAAGTCGCCGCACGCGGTGCACAGCGTCACCGTGATCGCGCCCGACGGGCTGACCAGCGAGGCGCTGTCGAAGACGGTGTTCGTGCTGGGCGTCGAGCGGGGCATGCGGATCGTCGAATCGGTGCCGCAGGCGGACGCGGTCGTCATCGACGCGGCCGGAAAGCTGCATTTTTCGACCGGCCTGGTCGCGGGTGGAGGTCTGAGAAGTCAGGCGCCGACCTCATGACTATGGCCTAGCGCCATCACTCGCAGGATCGATCAAACCATGAATCAGCCACTACATCACGCAATCAACGCGCGCCTGTCTCGGGACAATTCCTGCGTCCCGCATCCGCGACGTTCCATGGAGGCCATCATGAGGGACAGCCAGGCTGGAAAATGGACGGCTGCATTGGTGCTCGCGGCCGCGCTTGGCATTGCGGGTTGCTCCGGCTCGAGCACGGACTCTGAAAGCACGCTGACCGTGGCCGGCGACGCTCCGATCGCCTACGCCAAGCGGTCGACGGCGTTGAACATGAACCCCACCAACGGTGCTCCGTTTGCCGCCGGCGGGGACCTGATGATCCGCGAGAAGTCCTCGCCCAGCGCGCCCGAGGTCAATGTCACCGCGGCGATCACGCAGGGCAAGGGCGACGTGTCCGATCCCGAGGTCTCGTACGACGGCAAGAAGATCGTCTTCGCGATGCGTTGCCCGACCAGCAACACGTCGAGCGTCGGTGGCGTGGCCGCCTGTACCGGTCGCTGGAACATCTGGGAATACGACATGAACGCCGGCCTGACGACCGGCACGTTCCGCCGCATCACCAGTTCGACGACCGATGACGACGTCGATCCGGCCTACCTGCCGGCTGACCGCGGCTTCGTGTTCGCCTCGAACCGCCAGACCACCACCAAGACGCAGGCGCTCGGCCAGAGCTACTACGCCGTCGACGAGTACGAGCGCGAGCGGGTGCTCAATCTGCACACGGTCGACCGCAACGGCGGCGCGATCACCCAGATCTCGTCCAACCAGAGCCATGACCGCAATCCGGTGGTGCGGCCCAACGGCGACATCATGTTCTCGCGCTGGGAGCACGTCGGCCCGCGCAACCGCTTCGCCATTTTCCGTGTGAAGCCCGACGGCACCGACATGTTCGTGCTCTACGGCGCGCACAGCGGCGGCAACAGTTTCCTGCACCCGCGCGACATGGATTCGCGCGGCGCCTACGCGGGCAAGGTGGTGTCGTCACTGATGCCGCTGTCGGGCACACAGGAGGGCGGGGCGCTGATGCTGATCGACGCCGCCAACTATTCCGAGCAGAACACACCGGCCAACGCCCAGGTGATCGGGCAGGGCGGCCAGGCGCAGTGGACCGCGAAGGAAATCGATCTCGGCCGTGGCCTGTCCGAGTTCGGCCGCATCTCGGCGCCGTACCCGCTGTGGGATAGCACCAACCGCGTGCTGGTCGCCTATCGCCCCTGCGAGGTGACGCGCAATGGCGTGGTCGTGCCCTGCGTCACGTTGACCGACGCGGAGCGCGCGATGCTCGCCGACGACACGATGTCGCGCGCCCAGCAGGCACTGCAGCCGGTGCAGGACAACGCGCCGGCGGTCTACTCGATCTACATGGTCGACCCGGCCAAGCAGACTTTCCTGATCGTCGCGTCGCCGCCGCCGGGTTTCATGTACACGGACCCGGTCGCCATCCAGGCGCGCCCCGAACCGAATGCCTCGCAGCCGACCGTCGTCGACGAGGCGCTCAAGGCGCAGAACCTGGCGCTGATCGAAGTGCGCAGCGTGTACGACACCGACGGGCTCGATCGCATGGGCGACTCGATGCTGGCACCGGTCGATCTTCCGGCCGGGTGCACTGCGGCCATCGCCAAGACCGCGCCGATCGACCACGCCGACACGCGTTCGCAGGTGCCGCACCTCGTCAGGATGAAGGACCCGGCCGATGCCGCCTATCGCTGCGCGCCGGCGTACTTCGTGCGCGCATTCCGCGCGGTCGCGCCGCAGGCGAACGCGATGGGTATGCGCGAGGCGATCGGCGAGACTGAGTTTGAGCCGCAGCAGATCCTGGGCTATGCACCGGTCGAACCCGACGGTTCTTTCAAACTGCTGGTGCCAGCCGACACGCCGCTGGGTCTGGCGATCCTCGACTCCAAGGGACGCGCGATCCAGACGCACCTGAACTGGATCCAGGTGCGGCCCGGCGAACGGCGCACCTGCGACGGCTGCCACAGTCCGCGCCGTGGTGCATCGCTGAACTCCGGTGCGATCGTCAATTCGCTGCCGGCGGCGCTGATGCCGGCGATGGCTGCCGCGCACCAGTCCGGCGAGACGATGGCATCTACCCGCACGCGCATGGACGCGACGGCACTGAACCTCGGCACGGATCTCGTCCATGCCGACAACTGGGCGGACACGAGCAAGGCCGGCGTCACCGCGCGCCCGGGCATCATCGTGCGTTACACGGGCAACACCAACGCCGCGGACGATCTCGCCACCGCGGTGCCCACCAACGGCATCATCAACTACCCGGATCACATCCAGCCGCTGTGGACGCGTAGCCGTGGAGCCAACGGCGTCAACACCTGCACCACCTGCCACAGCGATACCGCGAAACTGGATCTGCGCGCCTCGGTCTCCGGTACCGGGCGACTGGTCTCCTATGAGGAACTGCTGGTCGGCGACCCGGTGATCGACCAGGTCACAGGGCAGCCGGTCACGCGGCTCGAGGATGGCGTCCCCGTCATCGTTCGCAATTCGCCGCTGGTGGACAACATGGCCGGCAATGCGCTCGGCATGACGCGTGCAAGCCGCCTGGGCGAAATCATGTTCGGTGAGTCCCTGAAGGCGTCGGCTGCCGCGCGCACCGCGCATCCGAACCCGCCGGCCAACGCGCCCGATCACTCGACACTGCTGAATGCCGCCGAGAAGCGGCTGATCACCGAGTGGATGGACCTCGGCGGCCAGTACTTCAACAACGTGTCGGCCAGCAACAGTCCGGTGCGCACCGCGACGGCGCTGTCGCGCAGCGCGTTCGACGCGAACGTGCATCCGGTGCTCAGGGCCAGTTGCGTGATATGCCACCAGCCGACCGGCAATGGCGGCGCAGCGCAGACGGGCCAATCGTATCTGCGCAATCGCTACATCCTGACCGGCGATGCCGAGGGTGACTACAACGTCACGCTGACGATGGTTTCGAACGCGTGCAACGCCGCCACCGTGGCGTCGAACGCGCTGCTGCAACGGCCTTCGACCGTGCCGCATCCGGCCGGCGCAGTGGGCCAGTCTGCTCCCGTGCTGGCCGCGGGCAGCGCCGGCTACAACGCGATCGCGACCTGGATCACCACGGGGTGCAGTACTCCATGATCGTGGACGAGGCGGGGGCCTGCGCAGGAGCACATCGAATACGGTTGGCGGCAGTTGGCCTGGCTGCGCTCATGCTCGCTGCCTGCGGCGGCGACGGCGGAAATCCGCTCGACAACCCGCCGACCGTGGTGAACCCGACCGTCACCAGCGGGCAGAAGCTGTCGTTCGTGTACTTCCAGAAGTGCGTCCAGCCGGTGTTTCTGAAGCAGCTGCAGATCAACCAGAACGGCGTGATCTCCACCAACACCTGCGCGGCCGCGGGGTGTCACGACAACGTGACTGGGACCGGTGGTGCTTTCCGGCTGCTGGGCAATGCGCCGGCAGTGGATCTGTCGAATCCGGCCAACACGCCCGACGTGATCCGCACGACCGACATGTACAAGAACTTCTACTCGTCACAGGGCGAGGTTGTGTTCGGCGCGCCGCTCGCGAGCCGGTTGCTGACCAAGCCGCTCACGCTCAATGTCCTGCACGGTGGCGGACTCATCTTCCTGAGCGAGAGTGACCCGAACGTCATGCTGATCCGCTACTGGATCAGCCGTCCGATGCCGCAGGGCCAGGACGAGTTCAGTTCCGCGGCCAACGGCATGTTCACGCCTGCTGACCCGAATGTCGGCGCCTGTAACACCCAATGACAGCCGTTACCTCGCAGACCCGGTGGCGACGGGCGCTGGCGCGCACGGCGGCCTGCGCGTTGCTGGTGCTGATCTCGCTCGGAGCCGCAGCGCCCTCGGCATGGGCCGAGGAGAAGGTGCAGATCACCGATCCGTACATCGACCTGCGCACCGGGCCGGGTCGCGGCTATCCGATCTTCCATGTCGCCGCGCGCGAAGAATGGATCGAGATCCTCTTGCGCCGCACCGACTGGTTCAAAGTGCGTACCGCGAGCGGGCAGGAAGGCTGGGTCAACCGCTCGCAACTCGAGACCACGCTGACCGAGGCTGGCACCGCGAAGGCCTTTCGCGACGTTCTGCTGGACGATTACCTGCGGCGGAAACTCGAACTCGGCGCCGCCTGGGGGATGTTCGACAGCGAGCCGATGCTGAAGATATGGACCGCGTACCGGTTCGCGGACGCGCTGAGTATCGAAGCCACGATCGGCCAGGTGCAGGGCACGTTTTCGGGCACGGAATTCTGGAACATCAACCTCAACGTGGAGCCGTGGTCGGATCAGCGGTTCTCGCCATTTTTCGGCGTCGGACTCGGCCACTTCAAGAACATTCCGAACGCGAGCCTCGTCAACGCGGTCGTCACCAACGCCAACCTGGCCAATGCGGCGGTCGGCCTGCGCTACTACATCGCCGAGCGCTTCGTGGCGAAGCTCGACTACTCGATCTACACGGCTTACGTCTCGGACAGCGACAGCGCTGACTACCGGGCCGTGACTCTCGGCATCGCATTTTTCTTCTGATCGCGACATCCACCCATGCGAAAAACTCTCCTTGCGCTACCTCTTGCGGCCGGCCTCGCGATCGCCGCGACACCGTCGCTCGCGCAGACCACGGCACCGGCCGCTGGAGCGCCGAACCAGCCGCCGAACGAGCAGGTGATCGAGCCAACGGTGCCGCGACGCGATGTTCGCGTGCCGAAGATTCCCAGCCGGGACATCATCGCCGGTGCCTACCTGGGCACCTATTCGAGCGAGGACTTCGGCGCGAGCTTCGTGTATGGCGTGCGCCTCGGTTATCACATCACCGAGGACTTCTTCGTCGAGGCCGTCTACGGCACGACGAGTGTCAGTGACGAGAACTACCGGCAGATCCTCCCGGGCGGCGTCTTTCCCGAAAAGGAAGAGACGCTCTCGTACTACAACCTGTCCGTCGGATACAACATCCTGCCGGGCGAGGTCTTCTTCGGCAGCCGCTACGCGATGGCCTCCGCGCTGTACCTGATTGCCGGCGTGGGCAGCACCAAGTTTCTCGAACAGAGCAAGCAGACCATCAACTTCGGTCTTGGCTACCGCGTGTTCCTGAAGGACTGGGCGGCCATCCAGGTCGACTTTCGCGATCACCTGTACACGCTCGATCTGCTCGGTCAGAGCAAGTCCACGCAGAACCTCGAGCTGACGGCAGGCATCACGTTCTTCTTCTGATTCTTCCGACCCATGCACGACATGACATTGATTGCCCGAGTTTTTCCAGACGGTGCGGCTGCTCGCGGTGGCCGCGCTCGCCGTCGGCAGCAGCATGGCCGGCGCCGCCGTCACGCCATCGGCCGGTGCGCCCGACTTCACGCTTCCCAGCCTCGACGGCCCGAACCTGCGGCTGCAGGAGCAGCGCGGGCGCGTGGTGATGATCAACTTCTGGGCGACGTGGTGCGGACCGTGCCGTGTCGAGATGCCGCACCTCTCGAAGCTGTACGAGAAGTACCGCGGCTCCGGATTCACGGTGCTGGCCGTCAACATCGACGAGGACCCGCACAAGGCCGCGAGCCTGGCCAAGCAGCTCGGCATGCGCTTCCCCGTGCTGCTGGATACCGAGAAGAAGGTGAGCCGGCTGTACGACCTCAGCACGATGCCCTCGACCGTCCTGGTCGATCGCGACGGGCGGGTTCGTTTCGTACATCGCGGCTACCGCGACGGCTACGAAGACACCTACGACAAGCAGATCAGGGAGTTGCTGCGCGAATGAAGCCCGTCCGTCGAAACCTGTGGGCCGCGCTGCGCGGCGCGTTGCTGGGACTCTCTGCCGCGGCTGCGCTGAGCGCATGCGCAATGCCGGAGCCCTGGGTCAAGCCCTATGAACGTGAGCGGCTGGCCGACCCCTTGATGAAGTTCCCGCGTGACCCGCTGTCCGCCAAGCACTTCGAACACGTGCACGAGGTGCGAGAAGGCTCGCGAGGCGGCACGGGTGTGCAGGGAGGCGGTTGTGGCTGCAATTGAAGCTGCGGCCGGAACTGCAACCCGGCGCGTCTCGCGCGCGCTGCGAAGGATGCAGTTCGCACTGCTTTCGCTCGGTGAACGTCGCAACGGAGCGCGGCGACTGCCGTTCGTGGCGACCGCGCACCTGCTTGGCGCACTCGGCGGCCTGCTTTCGACGGGCCACGCACACGCAGCTGAACTGCCGCAGGACCGGGCGGACCTGATGTTGCACAGCTTCGACGGCGGTGGGGTGACCGCGTGGGGTCCGGCGCTGCTGGTGCGCAAGAGCCTGCTGAACAAGGCGTCGCTCTTTGCGACCTACTACGCCGACATCGTCAGCAACGCGTCGATCGACGTGGTGACCACCGCGAGCCCGTATGACGAGACCCGGCACGAGTACGGGTTTGGCGCGGACTACGCGGTGCGCGACTCGCTGATTACCGTGGCCGGTTCGTACAGCACCGAGCCCGACTACACCGCGACCGCTTTCAATATCGATGTCGCGACGGATGTCTTCTCCGGCATGACAACGGTCGGTCTCGGATACACCTACGGGTCGGACGACGTCGGCAAGGTCGGCGAAGGGTTCTTCGACACGGCCAAGCACTGGCGCTACCGGCTTGGAGTGACGCAGATTCTGTCGCCGCGCTGGTACGCCAACGCGAACTTCGAAGTCGTGTCGGACGACGGCTTCCTTGGCAGCCCCTATCGCATGGCGCTCGTCTTCGGCGCCGCGGTTCCGGAGCGCATGCCGCGCACGCGTACCAGCCGAACCGTCCAGTTCCGACTGGTAGGAGAGGTCGCTCCCGGCTGGGCGGTCCGCGGCGAGTATCGCTACTTCTGGGATACCTGGGACATCGCCGCGCACACCTTCGGAATCGGCGCGTCGACCCGCTTCGGCGAGAGGTGGCTGGTCGACGCCTATGCGCGCGGCTATCGCCAGGATGGCGCGCTCTTCTATTCCGACAATGCGACCAGCGAAACGCTGTATGTGACGCGCAACCGGCAGTTGAGCAACTACAACTCGTGGACGATCGGTACGAAGGCGACCTACGCGCTGAAGCGCGAGCCGGGCCGGTACGAGATCTTCCTGAACGGTGCGGTCGAGTTCTGGATGACCGATTACAGCGATTTCACGGACGTGCGGACCGGCAGCTTGTACTCGTACAACGCGACCGTACTGCAGGTGTACGTGACTGCGCTTTTCTGATTTTTTGAGTAAGGGACGCAGTATGTTGAACCGCAACCTGCTCTTGGCCGTCTTCCTGGCCCTCACGGTGCTTGCTAACGCCTCGGCGCAGCCGACACCCGCTCCCGCGTCTTCCAACGCGACGGTTTCCACGCCTGCACCGGCAGCCGCTGCCGCACCGACGCCGACCGGCAGCCTGGATGACCGCATCCAGGATGCCAAGGCCGATGTGATCCGGCTCAATCGCGACCTCATGGTGCTCGAGGAAGAACTGCTGTTCCCCGCCAACACCCAGGTCGCCATCTTCGTGTCGATGGATGTGGGCAAGATGTTCTTGCTGGACTCGGTGCGAGTGAAGCTCGACGGCAAGGATGTCGCCGGCTATCTCTACACGCCGGCCGAAGTCCAGGCGCTGCATCGGGGCGGTGTGCAGCGACTCTATCTGGGCAATCTGAAGTCGGGCACGCACGAGCTAGTGGCCTTTTTCACCGGCAAGGGGCCGCACGAGCGCGACTACAAACGCGGCGCCACGATCAAGATCGAGAAGGGCGCCGATCCGAAATACATCGAACTCCAGATCAAGGATTCCACCGGCAAGCTGCAGCCGGAGTTCGAGGTCAAGGTCTGGCAGTAACGCTGCATGCGATCGCTGTTCTTCCTGAGCCGACTCACTGGTCGCTGCGCGCGCGTCGCGGCGCTGATGACTGTGTGCGCGTGCATGGCGTCGGCCGTGCAGGCACAGGCGTCGGGTGGAGCCAAGCCGGCGGGGGCGTCGCTGCCCTTCAGCTGGATGGACATGTCGAACTGGCTGAACTGGTGGCCGTGGAGCGATACGACGCCACCGCCGCCGGGCGGCGTCGAGTCGCCGCATTACGGCGACAGCCTGTTCTACTTCTACCAGGGTCGCTACTTCACGTCGGTCACCCGGTTGATGGCGTCACAGCAGTTCGGCCGCATGGTGCCGCACGACGATGAAGCCGAGATCCTGCGCGGCGGGCTGTTCCTGTCGTACGGCATGCACCGCGAGGCGGGCGAAGTCTTCGCCAAACTGATCGAGCGCGGGGCGCCGCCGGCGGTGCGCGACCGCGCCTGGTACTACCTCGCCAAGATCCGCTACCAGCGCGGCCTGTATGCGGAGTCCGAGGACGCGCTGGGACGCATCGACAAACCGCTGGCGGGCGCACTGGAGGAAGACCGCGCGCTGCTGCAGGCCAACGTGCTGATGGCGCGTGGCAAGTACACCGAGGCGATCAAGGTGCTGGATGTGCTCGCCAAGGGCCCCGGTGCAACGAGCTATGTCCGCTACAACCTCGGCGTGGCCCTGGTACGAAGCGGTGACCTGGCGCGCGGTACGAAGTTGCTCGACGAGGTCGGCAAGCTGCCCGCCACGAGCGAGGAGTACCGAAGCCTGCGCGACAAGGCGAATGTCGCGCTCGGCTTCGCGTCGTTGCAGGAAGGCCGAAGCGAGCCGGCACGCGCCTACCTGGAACGGGTGCGACTGTCGGGGATGTACTCCAACAAGGCGCTGCTCGGCTTCGGCTGGGCCGCTGCCGCCCAGGGCCAGATGAAGTCGGCGCTGGTGCCGTGGAGCGAACTGTCCACGCGCGACCCGCACGATGCGGCCGTCCTCGAAGCCAAGCTGGCCGTTCCGTATGCATTCGCCGATCTGGGCGCGAATGCCCAGGCGCTCGAGCTGTACCAGGACGCCATCGGCGTGTTCGACCGCGAGAATGCCAACCTCGACCAATCCGTGGCCGCGATCCGCAGCGGCAAGCTGCTGGACGGATTGATGGCCAGCAATCCGGGCGAAGAGATGGGATGGTTCTGGAGCATCTCCGAGCTGCCCGAGGGGCAGGACCTGCCGCTGGGTGGTCACCTCGCAGCCCTGATGGCCACGCATCCGTTCCAGGAAGCATTCAAGAACTACCGCGATCTGCTCTATCTCTCCCGCAACCTGCAGCAGTGGCAGGAGAGCCTTGGAGTGCTGCGCGACATGCTCGCCAATCGTCGCCAGGCCTTTGCGGAGCGCTTGCCGCAGGTCCAGGAGAAGGAGCGCGCATTGAACCTCGCCGGCTTCGAGCAGCGCTTCGAGTCGCTGCAGGCCGAACTGGAGCGCGTCGAACGCGACGGTGACTCGGCAGCATTCGCCACGGCGCGCGAACGCGAGCTGCAGACAAGGCTCGACCGCGTGCGTGAGGTGCTGGACAGCAGCTGGCAAGGATTCGGTGACTCACACAGGCTGAACTGGCGCAGGCGCGTGAACGCTATCGGCGCGCCGCCGGCGCATTGCTGTGGCAGCAGAGCGATCAGTTCGCGGCACGCCTGTGGAGTGCGAAGAAGGGCATGCAGGAACTGCAGCGCAATCTGGCTCAGGCGCAGCAGCGCGACGCCGCGCTCGCCCTGGCGCAACGTGACGAGCCCGCACGGCTCGATGTGTTTGCCGGCCGCATCGATGCGCTGTCGGCGCGCGTCGATACGATGGTTCCGCGCGTCGCGGCGCTCACGCAGGAGCAGCAGGCCGCGGTGCAGGAGCTCGCCGTGGCGGAACTCCTCCGGCAGAAGGAGCGGCTGGCGGCTTACGGCACGCAGGCGCGCTTTGCAGTGGCACAGATCGTCGACCGCGCCAGCCTGGCTAAGGAGGGTGGCCGTGCGCCCGCGAACTAGCCTGGCTGCCGTGCGTGCGACCGCCATCACCGCGGTGGTGTTGCTCGCGTCGTGTTCGAGTCCGTTCAAGCGGACGCCGCCCGAGCCGCCGACGCTGAAGTCACTCGCGTCGCGCCAGGTGACAGTCAATCCTGATGCCGGCGTCAAGGCCACTGAAGAGGACGCGGCGCGCGCCTATCGCGACTTCCTGGCCGCGTCACCGCGCGAACCGCAACGGCAGGAAGCGCTGCGCCGCCTCGGCGACCTGGAAATGGACCTCGTCGATACGCGCATGGCGACCGGAGAGACGGCCGGGTCCGCCGCCGACTACAAGGCGGCCATTACGCGCTACCAGGACTTCCTGAAGACCTACCCCAACGACTCGGGCAATGACCGCGTGCTCTACCAGCTGGCGCGCGCCTACGAGCTGAGCGGCAACCTCGAGACGTCGCTCGCAACGCTCGACAAGCTGGTGCTGTTGTATCCGACGACCCGCTATCGAGACGAGGCGCAGTTCCGCCGCGGCGAACTGATGTTCGCGTTGCGCGAGTATCCGAAAGCGGAGGCGGCGTACCTGGTGACGGTGCGGGGCGACAAGGGCTCGCCGTACTACGAGCGGGCGCTCTACATGCATGGCTGGTCGCAGTTCAAGCAGGCCAAGCTCGAGGATTCGTTGCAGTCGTTCTTCGGCGTGCTGGACCTGAAGCTGGCCGGCCGTGGCAACGAGAGTGATCTCGAGAAGGTGCCCGGACTGACGCGCGCCGATCGCGAACTGGTCGAGGACACGTTCCGCGTGACGAGCATTTCGCTCGCGAACCTGCAGGGGCCGGCATCGATTCCGCCGTACATCAACTCTGCCGTGCGCCGCGAGTACGAGTTTCGCGTGTACCAGCAGCTGGGCGAGCTCTACATCCGACAGGACCGTGTCAAGGACGCCGCCGACACCTTTGGCGCCTTTGCACAAGGATCGCCGTCGCATCCGGAAGCGCCGGTGCTGCAGGCGCGCGTGATCGACATCTATGCGACGGGAGGTTTCCCCACGCAGGCGTTGGAAGCGAAGAAGCAGTACGTGACTCACTATGGTGTGGGCAGCGACTACCAGCGCAGCAACCCGGAGGGCTGGTCCCGCAACGCCGAGCCGCTGGTCAAGACCCACCTGGAAGAACTGGCACGCTTTCATCACGCCGGCGCGCAGAAGTCGAAGAAGAGCGAGGATTACCAGGAGGCAGTGCGCTGGTACCGCAGCTACCTGACTTCTTTCCCGCAGGACCCACAGGCCGCGCAGAACAATTTCCTGCTCGCCGAGCTGCTTTACGAGGATGCGCGTTTTTCCGAAGCGGCGGTCGAGTACGAAAAGTCTGCCTACGACTACCCGCAGCATGCCAAGAGCGCCGATGCCGGCTACGCCGCGCTGTTGTCCTACGCGCAGCAGGAAAAGCGGCTTGGCGCGCCAGACGCGCAAAGAGTCCAGCTGGCCGCGGTCGACAGCGCACTGCGCTTTTCGAAGTCGTTCCCGCAGGACCCTCGCGGCGCATCGGTGCTGACCAACGCGGCGGAGAAGCTTTACGCGCTGAACGACACCGAGCGCGCCAGCGCGGTTGCGCGCCAGGTGCTGGCCCTGCAGCCGCCGCCTCCGGCGGAGCAACGGCGCGTGGCCTGGACTGTCGTAGCGCATACATCGTTCGAGAAGGGCGCGTTTGTCGACGCCGAGCGCGCCTACGGCGAAGTGCTCGCGTTGACGCCCGAGAAGGACACCGCACGCGGCGCATTGACTGAACGACTTGCTGCTTCGGTCTACAAGCAGGGCGAGTCCGCGCGGGAGAAGGGTCAGTTGCCCGAAGCGATCGGGCATTACACGCGCGTCGCGAGCGTGGCACCAGCCTCGCCCGTGCGCGCCACCGCGCAGTACGACGCAGCGGCGGCCATGCTGGCGCTGAAGGACTGGGACGGTGCGGCGCGCCTGCTGGAGGACTTCCGCACCCGCTATCCGAAGCACCCGCTGCAGGCAGAAGTGTCAGGCAAGCTCGCGGTGGCCTACGTGGAGAAGGGCAGCTGGACACAGGCTGCGGGCGAGTTCGAGAAGCTTGCGGCCGCCAACAGAGATCCGCAGCTGGCACGCGCCGGTCTGTGGCAGGCGGCAGAGATGTACGAGAAGGCCGGAGCGCGCGCTTCGGCGGCACGCGCTTACGAGCGCTACGTCAAGCAGTATCCCGAACCGCTGGAACCTGCGCTGGAGGCCCGCTACCGCTTGGCTCGGGTCGCGCGCGAGGAAGGCAACGGGGCGCGCGAACAGGCGCTGATGAAGGAAGTGCAGCGGACCGACCTGACTGCCGGCGCTGCGCGCACGGACCGCACACGCTACCTCGGTGGCATGGCCACGCTCGCATTGGCCAAGCCGCTGACCGACGACTACCGCAAGGTCGCGCTGGTCGAGCCGCTGAAGCGTCAGTTGAAGATCAAGAAAGACAAGATGGAGCTGGCGCTGAAGGCCTATGCGACGGCGGCGGACTACGGCATCGCCGAGGTGTCGACAGCGGCGACGTTCCAGACCGCGGAGCTGTATCGGGACTTCGGCAAGGCGCTGATGACGTCGCAGCGGCCGAAGGGCCTGAAAAAGGACGAACTCGAGCAATACAACGTGATGCTCGAGGAGCAGGCCTACCCGTTCGAGGAAAAGGCGATCGAAGTGCACGAGGTCAACGCGAAGCGCACCGCGGCCGGCATCTACGACAGCTCGGTGCGCGAAAGCATCACGGCGCTCGGGCAATTGCGCCCGGCCCGCTACAACAAGGTGGAACGCGCGGAAAGGACGGTCGATGCGATTCGTTGAACGCCTGATCCGGACCGGCAGCATCGTCGCCGCGAGCGCGATGCTGGTGGCGTGCGCGCTGCTGGATGAAAAGCCGGCTTCTCCCGACGCTGCCGCGCCTGCCGATGTGAAGTCGGCAACGGCCGCCAAGAGTGCCAAGGACGCCGCCGGACCGGCGACCTCGAAACCTGAAATGCCGGTCAGCCCGGCCGTGCAGCGTGCCTTCGACGGTGCGCGTCAGGCGCTGGCGGCCGGACGCACGGCCGAGGCGGAGCGCGGGTTTGTCGCGCTGACGAAATCGAATCCGGAACTGGCGGGACCGTACGCCAACCTCGGCCTCATTGATCGCCAGGCCGGCAGGAGCGCGGACGCGGTTGCCAGGCTCGAAAAGGCCGTCCAGCTGAGCCCGAACCGCGCCGAGTTGCACAACCAGCTGGGCATCACCTATCGCATGGCAGGGGACTTCGCCAAGGCGAAGGCCTCATACGAACAGTCGATCTCGCTGGATGCCGCCTACGCGCCCGCCGTGCTGAACCTCGGCATTCTGTATGACTTGTATCTATGGGATGGTGTGCGTGCGCTCGAACTCTACGATCGCTATATGCAGCTGACACCGGCCGGTGACGAGCAGGTCAAGCGCTGGATCAGCGACCTTCGGAATCGCAGCGCGCAGAAGAGCGCACCTCAACGGAAGGAGCAGGGATGAAGCGGCGCTTCTTCGGGCATCGGCACGATTCGTTGCGCGCGACCATCGCCATGGTGGGAGTGCTGGCCTCGTGCGGGGCTCTGGCGCAGGACCGCGCGGAAATCGACCGTACGCAGATCATCGGCAACCGCGAGTTGCCCAAAGTGCTCTACATCGTGCCGTGGAAGAAGCCCCTGCCGGGGGATCTTTCCAGTCGTCCGCTGGATAGCGTGCTCGACGAGGCGCTGGCGCCGGTCGATCGCGATGTGTTTCGCCGGCAGGTGCGCTACGACGCATTGATCCAGTCGCGCACAGCAGAAGCAACGGCCCCTGCACCTAACGCGGCGCCGGATCGGAAGTGAGTTCAGTAGTCATCGGAGTGCTTTTGGAGATCGAGTCATGAATACCTTCAGTACCGTCGTCAAGTTCTTCCAGGACAGCGGGATGTTCATCTATCCCAGCATCCTGATCATGGCGCTCGGCGTCGCGGTCGCGATCGAACGATTCATCTTCCTGAACCGGGCGCGCGCGGAGAACCGCAAGATGTGGGACCAGATGCTGCCGCTGCTGCAAAACGGCAAGTTCGACAAGGCCCAGGCCGTGGCCGGCGGCGGCGACGTGGCGATCGGCAAGATCGTCACCTACGGCATCGAACGGCTTCGCACGCCGCACCGGCGCGAGGACATCGACGCCGCGATGGAGGAAGGCATGATGGAAATCGTGCCGCGGCTGGAAAAGCGCACGCACTACATCGCGACCTTTGCCAACGTCATCACGCTGGTCGGCCTGCTCGGTACCATCATCGGCCTGATCAAGGCATTCACCGCGGTGGCCAACGTCAACCCGGCCGAGAAGGCGGAACTGCTGGCCGCGTCGATCTCGATCGCGATGAACAACACCGCGTTCGCGCTGATGGTGGCGATCCCGTTCCTGCTGATCCATGCTTTCCTGCAGGCGCGTGCCACCGAGATCGTCGACAGCCTGGAGGCGGCAAAGATCAGCTTCCTGAATCTCGCGCAGCGTATGACCGCCGAAGTCCGGCGCGCCGCCGCCTAGCCGGTCGAGAGCCGAGGAGCACAGCATGCGCGTGCGTCGCCTGCGCCGCGAGCCCACCGGGCTCGACGTCACGGCATTCATCAACCTGATCGTCGTGCTGGTGCCGTTTCTGCTCAGCACGGCCGTGTTCACGCACCTCTCGGTGCTTGAGATGTCGTTGCCCGCACAGTCGACCGGTGCGCTCGAGAAGCTGTCGGCCGACAAGCTCAACCTCGAGATCGTGATCCGAGCCGAGTCGATCGAAGTCGGCGACCGTATCGGTGGACTGATCCAGAGCATTCCCAAGACGTCGGCGGGTCAGCATGACATTGCGATGCTCGGCACGGTGGCGCGGACGATCAAGGAGCGCTTTCCGGAGAAGACCGACGCCACGGTGCTGCCTGAGCCGAACGTCTCGTACGACGTGCTGGTGCAGGTGATGGACGCGCTGCGCGCCGGACGTCAGGTCCAGGGCGCGAAGGTGGTCGAAGTGGCGCTCTTTCCCGACATCTCGATCGGCGATGCGCCGATCCGGCAGGCGGCCGCGCGATGAAGCAGAGCGGAATCCAGAGGCGCGCGGCGCGCCGCAACCGCAATACCTCGACGGTCGACCTCAACCTCGTGTCGCTGATCGACATCTTCACGATCCTGATCTTTTTCCTGCTGTTCAACATGGGCGTCGCCGAGATACTGCCCAATTCGAAGTCGATCAAGCTGCCGGAGTCGACGGCGGAGAAGCTGCCGCGTGAGACGGTCGTCGTGATGGTCAGCCAGAACGACATCATCGTCGATGGCCGCAAGGTGGCCGCGGTGAGCGACGTCATCAATGCCGAGAGCGATCTCATCCCGACGCTGAAGGCTGAGCTGGACGTGCTGGCCGGCCGCCAGGTAATCCGCGCCGAGAACGAAGCGACCAAGCGCGCGATCACGATCATGGGCGACAAGGAGATTCCTTACCGCCTGCTGCGCAAGGTGATGGTCACCTGCGCTCGCGCCGATTTCACCGACGTCTCGTTCGCCGTGCAGAAGAAGGGCGGCTGATGACTGCTGCTGCAACTTATCTGCACACGCCGATCCTGGCGTGGTCGGTTTCTGCCGAAGACGAGGAGCGTTTCAAGCGCATCCTGAAGCAGGTGCTGGCGATCAGCCTGCTGATTGCGCTCGTGATGCCATGGCTGCCCGTAAGTGAACCCGATCGTGCGGCAGTCGAACCGCTGCCGCCGCGGCTGGCCAAGCTGCTGCTCGATCGCGAGGCGCCACCGCCGGCACCCTTGCCGAAGCTCGACAGACCCGTGCCGAAGGACGAAGCCAAGTCTGCAACGCCGAGCGTGCCGAAGCCGGAGCCGAAGGTCGCCATCGTCGAAGCGCGCCGGCCGGAGGCCAACAAGCCGCCGGGTGAGAAGCTCGAGAACGCGCGCGCCCGCGCGTCCGGCGTGGGCCTGCTCGCGATGAAGAACGAACTGGCAGAAATGCACGCGGCTCCGGCCGCGGTGCAGTTGAACAAGGACATCAAGCCGGGCCCCGGCGTGGGGTCCGGTGTCGGACCGGGCGTCGGCTCTGGGGTCGGGCCCGGCGTACCGACCCGTTCGCTGATCACATCGAATGCAACCGGAGGCAGCGGCGGCATCAACACCGCGGCCTACAGCCGCGATACTGGCGGCGGTGGACTCGCCGGGCGCTCGACGACACTGGTCGAAGGCGTGGCCGGTGGACGCGGTGGCGGCGGCCCCGGCGGCACGACCCAGGGCGGTGTCGGTCGAGGCAGCGCCGGCGGTGGCGGCGCGGGCGGCACGCTGCAGCGAGGCGGGAGCGGCAAGGCATCGCGCTCGATCGAGGAAATCAAGCTCGTGTTCGAACGCAACAAGGGCGCGATCTACGCGATCTACAACCGTGCGCTGCGCGAAGAGCCGTCGCTGCAGGGCAGGGTCGTGCTCGAGCTGAAGATCGCACCCGAGGGCCAGGTGGTCGACCTGCGCGTCATCTCGAGTGAGTTGAAGGCGGCGGACCTGGAGCGCAAGCTCCTGGCGCGCATCAAGCAGTTTGATTTCGGTGCGAAGGACGTGGACGCCATCACGGTCACATGGCCGGTCGACTTCCTGCCGTCCTAGCAGCGCAGTCCACGACCCATTGGGCGACACGGACGCGCCGGAGCGACCGAGCTGATCTGGGCGCAGGCCGGCATCGGCCACAGTATCCGCGGCGCAGGCGTGGGACCGGAGGTGATCGCGCCGCGGTCGATGTAGCTTGTCGAGTCGCCATGGACGGTGATTCATCGTTCTGATCTCCAGTGACGCCGCAGTTGCCGGACCAGTCGCGTGCGCGTGATCCGAGGATGCGGTGACGCTGCAGATCGCGCTGGAGTGCCCGATTCGGGATGGCGATGCGGCATGGCACACTCTCCGCATGGATCTGGCATGCAGCTCACAGGACCGCGTGCGCGACGAATGGATCGTTGCCGACATTGGCGGTACGCACGCGCGCTTCAATCGCTGGACGGCGCAAGGCGGTCTCGTGGCCGCTTCGTCAATGCTCTACCGCAATGACGAATTCGCAGACCTTGCGGCGCTGATCATCCGGTATCGCAGTGACTCCGGATCGCAGGCGACCCGGGCGCTGCTGGCGCTGGCACTTCCCGTAGGCGCCGGTCCGATGAAAATGACCAATCGGGACTGGTCCTTCACTGCGGAGGGATTGCGCGCGGAGACCGGTTGTGCCTGCCTTTGGCTGGTCAATGATTTCGTTGCTGCGGCGGCAGGCATCGGTGCCTTGACGGACAACGAGTACTCGAGGATCGGAGGCCTGCAAGCGGATCGGGGCCCGAAAGTGATCCTCGGGCCAGGCACCGGCCTCGGTGCGGCTGCCATCGTGAGCGAAGTCGACGATCGGGAGCGGGTGATCGCGAGCGAAGCAGGGCACATGGGTGCGGCTGCCAGTGGCGAGCTTGCCCGAGCCGTTTGCGATCGCATACGAGCGCGCCACGGACGGGTTTCCTGGGAGCGGCTGCTGTGCGGCGATGGACTTGCTCTGTTCGACGCAGTCGCGCACGGCGTCGAAGATCCGGCGCCGCCGGCTGATGTCGCCGCAAGGGCCCTGGCAGGGGATGTCGTTACGCTGCGTGCGACCACGGCCTTTGCGCATGCGCTCGGCGAGTTTGCAGGCGACGTCTGCCTGGCGCTGCGCGCCACCGGGGGCGTGTACCTTGTCGGCGGCGTGCTGCACGGATTGGGGCGGGCATTTGACGCAGGCGCGATGCGCACTGGTTTCGAGGACAAGGGGCGCTTCGGCACAATGCTGCGCGACCTGCCTTGCTATCTTGTGCAAGCCGGCGACATCGCTGCGCGCGGCCTGGCGCGACTGCTTGCGGGAGAGGTACGGGCACCCATCCTGGAAACGGCGACGAAGGGCAATGACACGACACCCATCCAATCTTGAGTTGGCAGTCATCGGCAACTCGCGTGTCGCCGCTCTGATCGACACGCGCGCCAGCATCGTCTGGATGTGCGTGCCGCGCTTCGACGGCGACCCGGTGTTCTGCGCGCTGCTCGACGACGACCGCGAAAAGGGGCGCTTCGACATCGAACTGCAGGACTGTGCCTCGATCGTGCAGGCCTACGAGCGCAATACGGCGATCCTGCGCACCGAGATGGTGGACGTGAACGGAGCGCGGCTGGAGATCATCGACTTCGCTCCGCGCTTTCCCCAGCACGGTCGCAACTTCGCGCCGGTCACGATCGTGCGCCTCGTCCGCCGGCTCGCCGGGCGGCCGCGGATCCGCGTCCGCTTCGCCCCGCGCTGCGACTACGGCGCAGCGGAGCCGACGATGACCTTCGGCAGCCATCACATACGCGCCGAAGTGCCCGCTTACGGGCTGCGGCTGACGACCGACGCACCGATAACGCATGTGATCGAATCTCGCAGCCTGCTGGTCGACGATTCGCTGACCTTCATCCTCGGCCCGGACGAAACGCTGCAGGCAAGTCCGCTCGAGGCCGGACGCCGGCTGTACGAGGAGACCGCGCGCTACTGGCGGCACTGGGTGCGCAATCTCGCGATCCCGTTCGAATGGCAGGACGAGGTGATCCGCGCCGCCATCACGCTGAAGCTCAATACGTTCGACGACACCGGCGGCATCGTTGCCGCGCTGACGACCTCCGTGCCCGAGGCGCCGCACACTCAGCGTACGTGGGACTACCGCTATTGCTGGCTGCGCGACGCGTACTTCGTCATCAACGCGCTGAACCGGCTCGGCGCAACCGGGTCGCTCGAGCGCTATCTGCGCTACATCGAGAACATCGTCGCGGACGCGCAGGACGGCTCGCTGCAGCCGGTGTATGCGCTGAACGGTGTCGCCGAACTCAGCGAATCCGACGCCGTCGGGCTGGCCGGCTACCGGGGCATGGGTCCGGTGCGGGTCGGCAACCTTGCGTTCAAGCAGGCGCAGCACGACGTCTACGGCTCCGCGATCCTCGGCGTGACGCACGCCTTCTTCGACGCGCGGCTCGAACGCGCCGGTGACGCCGACCTGTTCCGGCAACTCGAGGTCCTGGGCGAACAGGCGTTCACGCGTCACGCGCTGCCGGACGCCAGCATCTGGGAGTTCCGCGGCCGGCAGGAAGTGCACACGTTCTCGGCGCTGATGTGCTGGGCCGCCTGCGACCGGCTGGCACGCATCGCGACCCGCCTCGGGCTCGCGGAACGGGCCCAGTTCTGGTCGGAGCGCGCGCAGGTGATTCGTGACCGGATCTGCAAGGATGCATGGAGTCCGCAACTCGGCAGCTTCGTTGCGACTTTCGGCGGCGATGGGCTCGACGCGAGCCTGCTGGTGATGACCGAGCTCGACTTCCTTCCTGTGTCGGATCCCCGACTGCGGGCGACGGTCGCGGCGGTCGAGGCGCACCTGCGGCGCGGTGATTTCCTGCTGCGCTACGACCGGCCCGATGACTTCGGCCCGCCCGAGACAGCGTTTCTCGTCTGCACCTTCTGGTGGATCCAGTCGCTGGCGTTGCTCGGCGAGCGCGAGCGCGCGCGCGCCGAATTCGAGAAGGTCCTTGCCTGCCGCAATCGTTTCGGCCTGCTGGCCGAAGACATTGACGTCGGCACGCGAGAACTATGGGGCAACTTTCCGCAGACCTACAGCATGGTCGGCATCATCATGTGCGCAAAGCGGCTCAGCCGAAGCTGGAACGACGCGATCTGAGCATTCCGGACCGCAGCCAGCACGGTGGTAGGCTTCCGGACACGCTGCTGCGCGCGTCGCGACAGTGATCCCGTTGCATTGCGCGCACAGTTCCGTCCAATGTTTCGCACCTTCCGTCTCTCGCTCCGTTTCCTGGTTCCGTTGCTGGTTGCGATGGTCGGCGTCGCCTACCTGTCGGTGCCGCTGGTCGATTCGCTGATGCAGCGCTGGTTCGTGCGCGACCTCGATATCCGGTCATCGTTCGTTGCACGTTCGCTCGAGGAACAGGTCGGCGAGCTGCTTGAATCGAAGTCGAACTCGCGCATCGATGCGCTGCTCGAGCGCGCCACAGCCGACGAGCGACTGTTTGCGCTCGGACTGTGCGATGCCGATGGCCGCCTGATCCGCAAGACGCACAGCTTTCCGTCGTCGATCGACTGCAGCATCAAGCGGCGCGCCGGTACCGGCACGGGACTGGTGCTTGATCTGCCCCAGGGCGCGGTGCATGTAGCGACCGCAGGACTCAAGCGCGGTGACGAAACGCTGGCGACGCTCGTCATGGTGCACGACATGAGCTTCGTGCAGCGGCGCAGCGAGGACACGCGCAAGTACATCGTGATCCTGTTCACCATCCTCGGCGTCGCGGTAGCGCTGATCACGATCGCGGTGGCGCACCTGAGCTGGCGCGGCTGGGTGGCCGGAGTACGGGCGATGCTGCGCGGCGAGGGCGTCATTCGTCCGTTCGCGCATCCGCGGCCCGAGCTCCAGCCTCTGGTCGGCGACCTGCGCGCCCTGCTGCGCGACATGCAGAACGAGCGGCGCGAGCAGGACGAGGTCGCGGCACGCTGGAATCCCGAAACACTGCGCAGTCTGCTGCACGACCAGTTCTCGGGCGACGAGGTGATCCTGGTCTCGAACCGCGAGCCCTACATCCACGTGCGAACTTCACAGGGCGTGCAGATACAACGACCCGCAAGCGGCCTGGTGACGGCGGTCGAGCCCGTCATGCGCGCCTGCTCAGGCACCTGGATCGCGCACGGCGCCGGATCAGCGGACCGGGAGTCGTCCGATGCTGCGGGCCGCGTCCGCGTCCCGCCCGGTGATCCGGCGTACACGCTGCGTCGTCTCTGGCTCAGCAAGGAGGAAGAAAAGGGCTATTACTACGGCTTTGCGAACGAGGGACTGTGGCCGTTGTGCCATATCGCGCATGTACGACCGGTGTTCCGAACCGAAGACTGGGACCACTACCACGCGGTCAATGAGAAGTTCGCGCGCGCGGTGGTCGACGAGGCGCACTCCGACGACCCGATCGTGCTGATTCAGGACTATCACTTCGCGTTGCTGCCGCGCATGGTTCGCGAGCGGCTGCCGCGCGCGACCATCATCACCTTCTGGCACATCCCCTGGCCGAACCCGGAGTCCTTCGGAATCTGTCCGTGGCGCGCCGAAATCATCAACGGCCTGCTCGGCAGCACGATCCTGGGCTTTCATACGCGCTTCCACTGCAACAACTTTCTGCAGACGGTCGACCGCTTCGTCGAGGCGCGTATCGAGTACGAAAGCTCGACCGTCTCATACGGTGGCCACCTGACGCAGGTCGAGAGCTACCCGATCTCGATCGCCTGGCCGGTCGCCGACACCGCAGCGGAGACGGTCGCGGCGGCGCGCGCGCGGATCCGGCGCAGCCTCGGCGTCGACGACTCGCATCTGGTCGGGCTGGGAGTGGACAGGCTCGACTACACGAAGGGCATCGTCGAGCGGTTGCGCGCGGTCGAACGGCTCCTCGAACTGCATCCGGAGTGGAGCGGGCGCTTCAGCTTCGTGCAGATCGCGGCACCGTCGCGCTCCTCGCTCGATGAGTATCAGCGCTTCGAGGCGCAGGTGCGCGCAACCGCCGCGCAGATCAATGCCCGTTTCGGCGATGCGGCCTGGCAGCCGATCCGGCTCCTGGTCGAGCACCACGATGCCGATTCGGTGCGTGCCTATTACAGGGCGTGTGACGTGTGCATGGTGACGAGCCTGCACGATGGCATGAACCTCGTTGCCAAGGAGTTCGTCGCCGCGCGCGACGACGACCGCGGAACGCTGATACTGAGCCAGTTTGCCGGCGCTTCGCGCGAACTGCACGAGGCGCTGATCGTCAATCCTTACCACACCGAGCAGGTGGCGGAAGCGCTGCACCGGGCGCTCGGCATGCCGGAGCACGAGCAGCGCGAGCGCATGGCAAGCCTGCGCCAGCTCGTGCGCGACTTCAATGTCTACCGCTGGGCCGGGCGCATGCTGCTCGACGCGGCGCGGCTGCGTCGCCGCGAACGCATCGCTGCGCGGATCGACGAGCACAGCGAATCGGCGTGAAACACCTGTCGTCGCCCGAGGGGCAGGAGGCGCTGCGGCGTCTCGCTGCCGACCGCACGCTGTTCGCCTTCGACTTCGACGGCACGCTGGCGCCGATCGTGAGCCGTCCAGACCAGGCACGGGCGGCGATCGGGGTCCGGCAGCGCCTTGCGCAGCTTGCGCAGCGGGTTCCGGTGGCCGTGATTTCAGGGCGCAGTCTGGCCGACCTGCGGCCGCGCATTCCCTCGGAAATCCGCCTCTGTGTCGGTAACCACGGTTCCGAGGGCGCGACCGAGGAGGCCGATGCCGATGCTATGCGCAAGGCATGCCGCGCCTGGGTCGGGCAGCTGAACGAGTGGCTGAAGGAGCCCGGGTCGGATCCCGGCATCGTCGTTGAAGACAAGGGCCTGACGCTGTCGGTGCACTTCCGGCTGGCGCGCGACCGCGAGCGGGCCGCGCAGCGACTTGCCGAACTCGTGCCGCGGCTCGAACCGGCTCCGCGCGTGATCGGCGGCAAGCTCGTCCTCAATTTGCTGCCGCCGAAGGCACGCACGAAATTCGAAGCGCTGGTCGAACTCGCGCAACGCGAAGCGGTGGAGCGGGTGCTGTTTGTCGGCGACGACGAAACCGACGAACTGGTTTTTGCGCAGGCGCCGAAGCACTGGACCACGGTGCGCGTCGACTTCGACCGTGCGAGCCGGGCCGACTTCTTCGTTCATCAGCAGTCCGAAGTCGCGATTGTGCTGGACCAGTTGCTGGCAATCGTGCGAACGTCGGCAGCAAGCGTGCAACCGGGCGTCGGAGGTCGATCGGGCAAAAGCTGAGTCGCGCTGGCTTGGATTTTGGTAAGGGATCACTTAAAGCACAAAGAACGGCCCGGCATGATCCGGGCCGCTTCGTTTCCATTCCAGCTTAATTGGGCACGAACAACTGTCCGCAAGGTCCGGTGGCAGCCGGCGCATCCAGAATCTTTCCGCCGCGCCCGATGCACTGGTCGGGCGGCAGCGGAGTGCGCTGCTCGACATGGCGCACCAGCAGTTCGAAGGCTTTCTGGGCATGCGGCATCGTCAGCTCGAGTTGCGGGAAAAGATCCTGGTAGGTCTCGATGTGGTTGCCGTTCTGCACTTCATACAGACGATAGGCCGGCTCCTTGTTCCAACGCCCCCATGCATGACCCTTGCCTTTGCCCGGGATGATCGTCCTGCTGGGCCTCGACCCGCCGCGCATACGCACGCGCATGGTGGTCGATCGGCAGCAACGCATCCATCGTCCCTGCGACGGTGATCAGCGGGCGCTGGATTCGTCCGGTCGTCGCAAAGGCGGCCATGTTGGCCCCGACATCCGACTGCGACAGTCGCGCGTAATAGTTGTAGGTCGCCGTGCCAGGGACGGGCGGGACAGGATTGCCACCATAGGTGTCGTAGGTCGGGTCGAGCCGCTTCTGCCACTGGCATAGCGTCACTTCCCAGTACGCGTTCGAATGGTTTTGCCAGAAGGAGTATTCGTTCGAAGCCGGCGGCTTGCTCGGGTTGACGATATCGGGCGGGTAGCCAGCAGCGCTCATGTTCCTGGCGGCCGTGCTGTTCGCCGAGAATGCCGACGCGACATAGTCGGGCCAGTTCAGCACTGCGGGCGGAAGGGCGCTGAGCAGGCCCGGGTCGCGTTCATCGACGTACGTGCCTTCCCAGTCCACACCTCCGTCAAAGAGCTCAGGCGCGGTCTCGACGGCGCGCCGAACCTGGTAGCCGCCGTTGGATGTGCCGACCGCATAGGTGTGGCGCGGCCAGTGGCCGTAACGCGCCTTCACGCCAACCCTTGCCACTTTCGCTGCCCGGACCATGAACTCCTGCCAGCGCGTGAAGGGCTGGTTGGCCTCATTGTCGTAGAAGCGGACCCACAGCGGCGAGGCCGGATTCAAGCGGCATGCGAGCGGATCCGTCTGCACTGAAAACTGCAGGTTCAGCACGCCCTTGTTCTGCGAGGCGTACGCGTATCCCTGCTGAACCACGAAGTCGCTCCATGCAAAGTCGCCGTTGAACTCGCTGCGCGTGCCGGAGGCGCCGGCGACGACGAGCTTGCCGTTCCAGTCGTTCGGCAGGCGCAACAGGAAGCGGCCCTGGTTGGTCGGGTCATTTGCAAAGCGCGCCTGGATCTGCAGGCCCGGAACGACCCTGGTGATCGGCGGCCGCTTGGCTGCGCTCGGAGCGATCGTGGCGCGGTCGGTCTGCGGCGTGAACGCGAATGCAGGCAGGTTCGGAATCGAATTGTTCGCAGGAGTCGTTGCATGGATTGGTCGTCGTCAGGTCGGTGCTCTCGAAGCACGTGGCATCGACCAGCAGGCCACTGAGCTGGGCCAGCACCTGGCCACAACGGGATTGCGCGGCGGCTACGCCGGGCAATAGGATCATCGCTAGCGCAGCGACGAAAGTTCGAAGCATGGGAGTTCCTCCTGTTGGCATTCGTCTGTTGTTGTCGTCCCGCATCGCGTCCGTTTCGTCGGCGTGTCGACCTTGCCGAGGTCGGCGGGACGACGAGGGTAAGCGGCGACGGAGACCCGCGCAATCAATTTTTCGTGACATCGGGTCGACAACAATGGCCCCGACGAAATGAGGGATTCATAAGGCAGAATCGTGAACCAACTTGGTGCCAAACTTGGTGCAAAGTAGTGGCGTCGACGTCGAAGTGGAGTGCGAAATTGGCGACGATCGTGTCCAGTGACATCCCGCGTCCGGACAGCAACAGGTGGGCAAGCCGTTCGAACACTGACTGAAGCATTGCTCAGGAAGGTGGCGTGATCAGCCGACGCCTGAATCGATGAAGCAGTTCCCCGTCAGCCTGCGCGCCGCCTCGGCCACCGATGTGCACTGTCTTGGGGTGCTTGCGACCCAGGTCTGGCTCGATACGTATGCCACCGATGGAATCAGGGAGACCATCGCCGCCGAAGTCCTGCATTCCTTCTCGCCGCAGGCGATCGGCGCGCTGATTGCTGAGCCCGCGGTCACGTTCGTGCTCGCGGAAAACAATTCACACCTGATTGGATTCGCCCAGTGGACGGCGGGCGCTCGTCATGCACTCGTCAACGGCGTGAACCCGGCAGAGCTCGATCGGCTCTATGTCCAGGAGCGCGCCACGGGTCGGGGAGTCGGGACCGTGCTGCTCGAATCTGCGGAACGGACGGCCCGGTCAGAGGGTATTGACGTTCTGTGGCTGCAGGCATGGGTGCACAACGATCGTGCACTTCACTTCTACACCAGGCACGCCTACGTCGATCTCGGCAGCTCCGAGTTCTGGATGGGTCCTGAAGTGCACGAGAATCGGGTGCTGGCCAAGCAGCTCATCTAGCCGTCAAGAGGGCACGCCTCAATCGGGTATCGAAGGTGGACTCGCCGGGACGGCCGCGGACTCGTCAATGCGAGGCGACTTGCGGTCGCGCGCCCCGTCCTGGCCGAACAGCCTCTTCACGACCACGAAGAACAACGGAACGAACAGCAGGCCGAGGAAGGTCGCCGCGACCATGCCACCAAAGACACCGGTGCCAATGGCGTTCTGGCTGCCCGAGCCGGCTCCGCTGGCCAGCGCGAGCGGCAGGACGCCACCACCGAAGGCGAGCGAAGTCATCAGGATCGGGCGCAGTCGCAGGCGCACGGCTTCGAGCGTCGCCGGCACCAGCTGTGCGCCCTCGGCCATCTGCGTCAGCGCAAACTGGATGATGAGGATCGCGTTCTTGGCGGAAAGCCCGATGGTCGTCAGCAGCCCGACCTGGAAGTACACATCGTCGGACAATCCCCGCCCCGAGGCCGCCACCAGCGCACCCAGCACGCCGAGCGGGACGATCAGCAGCACCGCGATCGGAATCGACCAGCTCTCGTACAGCGCAGCGAGGCACAGGAACACGACCAGCAGTGACAGGCCGTAGAGCAGTGGCGCCTGCGCACCCGACAGCCGCTCTTCATAGGACAGTCCGGTCCACGACACGCCGAATCCCGGAGGCAGCTGCTCGGCGAGCCGTTCCATCGCCGCCATGGCCTCTCCCGAACTTCTGCCGGGTGCAGCCTGTCCCTGGATCTGGACGGCCGGAGCACCGTTGAAGCGCTCGAGCCGAGGCGAGCCGAACGTCCAGCTGCCTTTCGCGAACATCGAAAAGGGCACCATGTCGCCCTGCGCATTGCGGACATACCACTTGTCCAGGTCCTCCGGGACCATGCGGAAAGGTGCATCCGCCTGCATGAAGACCTTCTTTACGCGGCCCTTGTCGATAAAGTCATTGACGTAGGAGCTGCCCCAGGCCGCGGAAAGCGTCGCATTGACATCCGCCATCGACAGACCGAGCGCGCCCGCGCGAGCGCTGTCGATCGCGATGCTGAACTGGGGCGTGTCTTCCTGCCCATTCGGACGCACGGCGACCAGTGCCGGATCCTTTGCGGCAAGTGCGAGCAGCTGATTGCGTGCTGCCATCAGCGCTTCGTGTCCCGCTCCGGCGCGATCCTGCAGGTACATGTCAAAACCGTTGGCCACACCGAGTTCGAGCACGGCCGGAGGCGCAAATGCGAAGACCATGGCGTCGCGAAACTTTGAGAACGCGGTCATCGCTCGCCCCGCGACCGCTTTCACGCTGTTCTGCGCGCCGGGGCGTTCGTCCCAGGGCCTGAGGCGCACAAAGGCGATACCGGCGTTCTGTCCGCTTCCGGAAAACGAAAAGCCTGCCACCGTGAAGAGCGACTGAACCAGAGCCTTCTCGTCCTCCAGGAAATGGTGTTCGACGTCGCGCAGCACCGCCAGTGTTCGCTCCTGTGTTGCGCCCGCAGGCAGCACGACTTGCGAGAACAGGATGCCCTGGTCCTCATCCGGAAGGAACGACGTCGGAAGACGCAGCAGCAGGAAAACCGCGAGGGCGATCATGACGGCGTAACCGGCGAGCCAGCGGCCCGACGAGCCCAGCATGCCCTTGACGATGCGCTGGTACAGGGCGCTGCCACGATCGAAGTAGCGGTTGAACAGGCCGAAGAGGCCCGTCGTCGCCCCGTGCGAGCCCTTTGGCACCGGTTTGAGCAGCGTGGCGCAAAGCGCGGGCGAAAGGATCAGCGCAACCGAGACCGACAGCAGCATCGCCGAGGCCATCGTGATGGAAAATTGGCGATAGATCACGCCGGTGGAGCCGCCGAAAAATGCCATCGGGATGAACACGGCCGCAAGCACGAGAGCGATGCCGACGAGCGCGCCGGTGATCTGGCCCATCGACTTCTGCGTCGCCTCCTTGGGCGAGAGTCCCTCTTCGGTCATCAGCCGCTCGACGTTTTCGACGACAACGATCGCGTCGTCCACCAGCAGGCCGATGGTCAGCACCACGCCGAACATGGTAAGCACGTTGATCGAGAAGCCGAACGCCAGCATCACGGCAAAGGTGCCAAGCAGAACAACGGGAACTGCGATCGCCGGGATCAGCGTGGCGCGCAGGTTCTGCAGGAAGAGATACATCACCAGAAAAACGAGCACGAAGGCCTCGAGCAGCGTCTTGACCACTTCCTGGATCGAAAGCCGGATGAAAGGCGTGGTGTCGTAGGCCACGACCGCCTCGAGCCCCGGCGGAAAGAAGCGCTGCAGCTCGGCCACCTTGGCCTTCACCGCATCGGCGGTCGAGAGTGCGTTGGCACCGGTGGCGAGTCGCACGGCCAGGCCCGACGCCGGTTTGCCGTTGTAGAAGGATAGGGTGCCGTAGTTCTCGCCGCCCAGTTCGACGCGAGCAACGTCGCGCAGCCGGACCGTCGCGCCGGAGCTGCTGGTGCGAAGCACGATGGCCTCGAACTGTTCCGTGGTCTGCAGCCGGCCCTGCGCCGAGATGGTTGCGTTCAGCTGCTGGCCGGGGACGGCGGGCAGTCCTCCGAGCTGGCCGGCTGCGAGCTGGACGTTCTGCGCGCGGATCGCGGCCGCCACGTCGCCGGGAGTGAGCTTGTAGTTGATCAGCTTGTTCGGGTCGAGCCAGATTCGCATCGCGTACTGCGAGCCGAACAGTGTCAGTTCGCCCACCCCGGGCACGCGACTCAGGGATTCCTGCACATTGGCGGCGACGAAATCGGCGATATCGGTCCGGTTCATCGAGCCGTCTTTCGAGAAGAAGCCGATGACCATGATGAAGTTGCGAACCGACTTCACGACGTTGACGCCCTGCTGCTGGACCTCCTGGGGCAGCTGCGCTTCCGCGAGCTTGAGCTTGTTCTGTACCTGCACCTGTGCGACGTCCGGATTGACCGCTGCATCGAAGATGAGGGTGATCGTTGCCGCCCCGGTGCTGTCGCTGGTCGAGGTGATGTAGCGCAGGCCATCCAGTCCAGTCATCCGCTGTTCGATGATCTGGGTGACCGTGTCTTCTACGGTTTTTGCCGATGCGCCGGGATACGTTGCGCTGATGGTGATCGTCGGCGGCGCGATGTTCGGATACTGTGAAATCGGCAGGCGGCTGATCGACAGCGCGCCCGCCAGCATGATCACCAGCGCGATGACCCAGGCGAAGATGGGTCGTTCAATGAAGAAGCTCGACACGCGGCTCCCGTCGGATCGTTACTGACGCAGTCAGGATCGCGGCGACTTGTCGTCGGCCGAGCGCGGGGCTGGCACCGGCGTGGCCGTGGCAGCTGGCGGAGCGGACTTGTTCGTGGCACTCACCTCGATCGCCTTCACAGCCGCGCCCGGTCGCGCGCGCTGCGTACCTTCGACGATCACCCGTTCGCCCGGCCGCAGACCGGAGTCGATCAGCCAGTCGCTGCCGAGTGTGCGGGCGGTTTTCAGTGGGCGCGACTCGACCATGTTGTCAGCGCCGACCACCATGGCAATGGCCTGGCCCTTGTTGTCGCGCGTCACCGCCTGCTGTGGCACGACGATGGCACCCTCGCGCACGCCTTCCTCGATTGCTGCCCTGACGTACATGTTGGGCAGCAGGACGCCGTCGGGATTCGGGAACAGTGCGCGCAGCGTGATGGCGCCCGTGGAGGCATCGACCGTGACATCCGAGAACTGCAGGGTCCCTTCGTGCGCATAGTTCGAGCCGTCCTCGAGCTGCAGCGTCACGCGCGCCGCGTCATCACGGCTGCGCTTCAGTTCGCCGCTGGCCATTGCGCGCCGCAGTCGCAGCACCTCGCTGCTTGATTGCGTGAGGTCGACATACATGGGGTTCATCTGCTGGATCGTCGCCAGCGGCTCCTCCTGGTTGGCCGTGACGAGTGCGCCGGCTGTGACGGTTGACCGGCCGATGCGTCCCGATATGGGAGCGACGACCGTCGTATAGGCCAGGTTGATGCGCGCGGCTTCGGCTGCCGCCTTGGCCGCTGCGACGTCGGCTTCGTTTGCCTGCAGAGTGGCCAGGGCGTCGTCATACGCCTGCTGGCTGACGAACTTGATGGCGACCAGTTCCTTGTTGCGCTCGACGTTGCGGCGTGCCGTCTGCACGCTTGCTTCGGCCTTCGCGACTGCAGCGCGCGCACTGTCGTAGGCCGTCTGGTACGTCGCCGGGTCGAGCCGATAGAGCGTGCTACCTGCCTTCACTTCGGCGCCTTCGCTGAACGTGCGCGACTTGACGATACCGGTCACCTGCGGACGAACCTCGGCAATCACGGTCGGCGCGGTGCGGCCCGGCAGAACCGTCTTGATCGCAACGCTCTGAGCCTTCACGGTCAGCACCGTGACCTCGGGCGCCGCTCGCTCGGCCGGCGGCGCCTTGGCGCCGTCGCAGGCGGCGGTCAGCGCAATGATGATTGTCAGGCTCGAAAGGAAGACAAATCTGCGAGGCATGGTCGATGCTAACAGGACAGGGCGATGGAACCGGCTGGGCAAGGCAGGGCGCTCAGGCGCAGGATCATGTCGGACATCACATACGCACACGAGCATTTCCGAGCGCCCTACGTGAGAGCCTGTGACGTTCCTGGATAACGTCACTCAGCACGCCCCGGGGCTCGGCATTGCATACTTCAATGCCACTGACATCCGGTAGACGGAAGGGACTCTCGATGCGACTGCTGATTCTGTTACTGGTTTTCATGTGCAGCGCAAACACTGCCCTTGCTCAAGCGGAGGTCTCGCCGATTTCTCTGGTTGGGAAGTGGACGACCGAGGCAAAGCATCCGAGCGGCGCCACGATTGCTTCCAGTGTCGTTCTCACTCAGAACATGCGCTTCAGCGCCAGTTCGACTGTCGATGGCAAGCCGTTTGTGCAATTCGGTGGCACCTGGTCGGTCGCCGGCAACCTGCTCACGTGGCGATACGAGACGAGTTCTGCGATGACGCCTGCGCCCGGCACGACCGATATGGACGAGATCGTTTCGGTTGAAGCATCGAGGCTCGTCCTTCGGTCGAAGCTTTCCGGCAAGCAGCACGTGTACGTCCGAGTGAGATAGGCGAGACGACGCCTGCCAGCCGGTCGCGGCGGTGAGGTTCGCCCCTGGGCCCGGCGGTCGATTCGGGCAGTTTCCGCATCCCGTAAATAGGGCATCAAACGCGCGCGACCACGCTCGATTGGGGGCGTCCGGCGACGGGAAAAATTCCTTCATCGCAATTGCCGAGACGCGCTTTCCGGTCTGACGCGACCTCGAGTCAGGGAAATGCACACCGTGATGAAGACAACGACCCGGCCGTTGCTCGCCGCGGCCGCGATGATTCG
>CAVYNB010000005.1:0-39121 GCA_963769745.1 uncultured beta proteobacterium | reverse complement strand
TGAACCGCATCCGTGACCTGAATCCGACGCTGGCCGCGGTCATCGAAACGAATTCCAACGCGGTCGCCATGGCTGCGCGCCTCGATAACGAACGGCGCTGGGGCAAGGTACGCGGGCCGCTGCATGGCATCCCGATCCTGCTGAAGGACAACATCGCGACCGACGACAACATGGAGACGACGGCCGGGTCGCTCGCGCTGTTGAGGAGCAAAGTGCCGGACGACGCGCCGATCGTGAAGCAGCTGCGCAAGGCCGGTGCGGTCATCCTGGGCAAGGCCAACCTGTCGGAGCGGGCCAACTTCCGCGGCTTCGGACCGGGCGACTTCAACGGCTGGAGCGCCCGCGGTGACAAGACACGCGACCCGTACAACCTCGGCTTCGATCCCTGTGGCTCGAGTTCGGGGTCGGCGGTGGCGGTGGCCGCCAACCTGTGCGCGGCTGCAGTCGGCACTGAGACCGACGGCTCGCTCGTCTGCCCTGCGGGGAACAATCTGGTGGTGGCCCTGAAGCCATCCCTGGGCCTGCTGTCACAGGGCGGCATCATTCCGATTGCGCACAGCCAGGACACCGCCGGGCCGATCGGCCGCTGCGTCGCCGATGTAGCCATCCTGCTGGGGGTGATGCAGACCCCGGCAGAGAGCCTGACCAGCCGCGGGGTGCCGGCGGACTACACGCGGTTCCTGCGTCGTGGGGCGCTGCAGAACGCCCGCATCGGCATGGACGGGCGCTACTTCACGCCGGACTATGGCGGCGAGCCGGACTCGGTCGCGGTGGCGATGGACGGGATCAAGGTCCTCAAGTACCTCGGAGCGGAAATCGTCGAAGTCGATACCGGCGATCCTTTCGAGACGGGCGTGTTCGATGCCGAGTTCATGGTCCTGCTTACGGAGTTCAAGCCGCAGATCGCGGAGTACCTGGGCCAGCTGCGCCACACGCGGGTGCGTTCGCTCGCCGATCTGATCGCCTTCAACATCGCGCACTGTCCGAAGGAGATGCAGTACTACGGCCAGGAGATCTTCGAGTTGTCGGAATCGATGAGCGGCGACCTGACCGACCCGGACTATCTGGCGGCGCGCGCGCTCTGTCTCGAACTCACCCGCACGCAGGGCATCGACCGGGTCATGGCCGAGGCGAAGGTCGATGCCATCATCGCTCCGAGCTACAGCTACGGCAGTTCACCCTCCGCAATTGCCGGCTATCCGGACATTGCGATACCGGTCGGGCTGACGCCCGATGGCCGGCCCGCGGGCCTGATGATGTATGCGGGTTTCCTGCAGGAGCCCAGGCTGCTGGCCTTTGCCTACGACCTGGAGCAGGAACTGCGCACGCGCCAGTACAACCCGCCGCGTTACCTTGGCACGCCGCAGCCGTATCCGCCCGATCCGGGTCTTTGCACGACACCGCTCAAGGCGAAGCTGTTCAAGGGCCGGCCACGCATGCTGCGCCACCTGGGCACCGGGAAGTTGTTCCGCAGGTAAGTGGGCCAACGTCCGGAGTGTGGTCAAGAGAGCGGGCGCCGTGAGGCGTCTGCTCTAGAGCGAATCGGGAGGCGGGCTGGAAAGGCCGGTTGTGGCCGGGTTGAGACCAGAGTACGAACTCGGGCGGAGCACTGTGTGATAGCGCTTCACGACCTCCACGCGGCGGTTCTTTGCCCGACCCTCTTCTGTTCGATTGTCGGCGACCGGCCGATCCTGCAGCGCAAAATGCCCGACGCGCCACTGCTGCCGAATGGTGGGCCGCACAAGCTCGCCGAGTCAGTCAGTGGTCGATTGAGCAATCGTCCATCCAAACAATTGAGTACTCATACTTCCGCACCATACATTTGAAGCGAAATCTTTGCCCTTGATTGATACCCTTCAACCGGTTGCGATCAGAGAACACAAGAATGAGGGCATTTGGTCGGCTTCCGTCGACGATGTGCACTGCTGCCTGCACGCCGTCGGACATCAAGATCATCTCTCCGCGGAGGCCTTCCAGCGCCACTGCCTTCCCGACGTAGCGTTTGCCGGCGTCGACTGGGTTGTTCTGAAACTCGCGATACAGGGCGTTAGCTGAAAGGACATTCGCGCTCGTAGAGATGCGTGCTGCTGAACTCGATTCGGCCTGGTCTCGCCCGGTCTGGACGCCGGACTGGATGTCGCGCACGTCGTCGAGGCGGATCACTTGCCAGCCGAACGGCGTCTGGACCGGCGCTTCCGTCACTTCGCCCTTCTTGAGCTTCAAGATCGCTTCGGCGAACGGCTTCACGTAGGCATCGGGTGCTTCCCAGCCGAGATCTCCGCCGTTGGCCGCGGAACCGATGTCCATGGACTTCTTGGCAAGCTCTTCGAACTTGGCCCCTTTTTTCAGCTGCTCGATGATTCCAACGGCATCGGACTGGGTTTCAACCAGGATGTGACGGACGCGGTATTCCTTACCGCCGACGGAAGCCTTCTGCTTGTCGTACTCGGCCTGATTCTGCGCACCGGCAACGGGACTCTTGGTCGTCTCGTCACGCACGGGCTTTGGAGCCGGCAGCGCGATAGGCGAGCTGGAAGCCGGTGACGTCACAGACGCCACCGGCGCATCCGGGCTTCTTCCGATGAAGAAGACCGCGAGCGCGGTGACTCCGATGATGCCGCCGATCGCGACTACTTTCCGGAGGACCGGCTGCGGCGCATGCGATGGCTCGGCGCCGGGCGGAACAGCCTCCTCAGCAGCCCTACGCTGGGCCTCTCCTTCGGGGCTGCGATGCGCATCCGCCTCCTTGCGCCGAGTCTCCTCGTCGGAACTTCTCCTAGCCTCCTTTGCAGCCGCGAGCTGCGCCTCCTCCTTCGCCGCGCGCTCCGCTTCGCGGCGTTGCCCCTCTTGCTCTGCCCGCAACTGAGCGGTCGCTTCGGCTCCCTCACTAGCACCGCCGTCAGAAAGGCCCGGCACTCCCTTCAGGACGACAACAAACTGAGCGACGTCATTGGCCCAGTGACGGACCGTGAGCTCGAATGCTTGCCGCCGAGCCAAGGGCTTCAAGGGCTCTGGCAAGTCCTCGTCGGCCGGCATATCGGCGCCATTTACGAGCAGCGGGAAGACGCGCACGCCAGCACGGCGCAAACTCTCGGCAATCTCTTGGCGCACGAAATCGCTGGGGCTGTCCAGGCGCTTTCGGCCCTGCCGGTCTGTGGCGGACAGCCATCGAGGACCGATGACGACGAGCATCGCCGCAGCGCTCGCGAGTGCTTGTTCTAGCGCCGTTACGAAGTCGGCACCGGGATCGATGCTCGCGATGTCCACGAAGATTCGCTGGGCGGGAAAGTGCTTGCGCAGCTCGTCGGCGAGTCGTCCGACCCAGATGTCGCTGTCTTCGCGGCGGTAGCTGATGAAGATGCGCGAGTTCCCCGTCGTCGCATCGGTAGTAGCCATGTGCCCTTTTGCTCCCCGCTACCACTTCGACCCGCGACGCGTTCGCGGGTGGATGATCACCATTCGTCAGCCCCAAATGCGTCCGCTTTCAGGCGATTCTCGCCCGCATGGCGGATGACAGCAACTGGCCGCATGCCGGCGGATTGGCGAGCAGGACGGCGAGGTCAATGACTCCCGGGCTAGGCTGCTAAGTTCCGCCGGTGATCCGCGTGCGAACTTCCTGTAGTTGCACCAGCGCTTCAACCGCTGTCAGGCGCTTGCGGAGAAAAAGGACCTCCACCCACGATCCAACGGCCAAGCCGCTAACCGTACCCACCAACATCCGCGCCGCAATGGACAACCCGGAGTCGGCAAGAACAAGGAAGACCGCGATGCCGATCGCCGTGGCGGGCAGGAAGCCCCACTTGATGCCACTGCGGCGATCTTCACGCAGGATGCGCTCGGCCTCAACGACCTTCGTGGTGGCCTTGGAGAGTTCGGCTTGCTCGTTGGGTAGCAGCGCGTCCTGCATTTGGGTGTCTCCCCGGATAGAAATGCTTCACTTCGGCTGATCGGCTGCATGCATTCTCCCGCCAGTTTTCACTGTCCGCTACTAGGTAGGTTGGATGATCGCGCGCAGCGTCCGGTCTTGGCCGAACTGGGTCCGGCTTCGTTCGGCTGCTGAAGGCCCGGAGGGCTGCTTCGATCCCTTCAGCTCTGGGCAGGTCGCCTGACCAGAAACTCACGATGTGCGAGTCTCAGATCAGCAAGTCAGTGATTTCAGTTTGCTGACTTCGGCGCCTCGCCCCGATCGTGTTCCCAGCGGTGCGACAGCGCGTCTGCAACGGTCTTCAGCAGTACGAACACAATGACAGCCAGGTGCGCGTGGCCGACCGCGGGGAAGAGCGCGATCACCAGCAGCCCGACGACGACCACAGCCGAGACCGCCGCCATGCGCGCATAGGGCCAGACGATGAGCGCCGGCACATTTTCCGTGCGGTACTCGCGACCGATCAGGAAGTTCCAGACGAACGAAACTCCATGGCTGGCGACCAGGATGAAGATCACCGGGCTCATCGGGACTTTCGCCGCACCAAACCAGGCGACCGCACCAGGGCTGCTTGGCCGGGACGCCAAATGATTCAGCTCAAACGACGCCCACAGGAATGAGACGGCGACCACGAACGCGAAGCCGGCGAACTTGAACAGAAAGAAGCCAACTCCGATCACCGTGAGCAGCAGCCGCTGCCCGAAGCTGACGCTGACCCACCGCGCAAGCGTTGCTCCGAACGGCTGTTCGCCGAAGAGTCCGACGACCACCAGGCGCAATGCGTTGAAGCCGCCGATCACCAGCGCCTCGAACCAGTAGAGCACGATGAGCTGGACGACGCCCCAGTTGCCGCGCAGCGCCAGCATGCCGACGATCAGGTTGGCTGCGACCAGGACGATCAGACTGGCGCTGGCCGCGAGCCTCTGGGCGGCTGTGCCGAAAGTGGGGCTGCTCATCGGCGCAAGTGTGCCGCCGACAGCCAGCCGGAATGCGCCGAACAGTGGAGCGTTGACTGCTGAAATGCGCGGCCGGCAGGCGTCGGCATAGCCGGGGCCAGGTCTGCTGCGCGGCCTACCCAGGGCGAAAGTGCGGATCGCTCCGGAGCGATCGGTCAGCGATGCGGCTGACCCGCCAGTCAGAATTCTCAATGCAGTTCGCGCGACCTGCAGCGGCGCGCCGACGTGCGACTTTTGCGTGCTCGCCCTGCTGCATAAGCAGCGCACGCGGCACGACTTTCTGCATCGCGCCGAAAGGGCGCTCCTCCTACGCTGGCTTCACGTCGGCACCGTGTGTCGATGACGACGGCGGAGCCGATGCAGCTTCCGCCGACTTCAACGCAAGCGTCGCGGGCTGCCCACCGGTGTCCCGCCAGGAGATCACCATGACTCGCCCTGTCACTCGCCTTTCAAACCCTTCTGGTTCAAGCAAGCTACGTCTGTCCACTCTGCTCGCCACGACCGTCACGGCTGCGGCCCTGGTGCTGTCGAGCGGCGCCAGCCTCGCGCAGTCCGGCGACGACAGCGCCTCGTGGACCGAATTCGGGCTACCGGCGTTCGAGACGGACTTCCCGATTCCCGAGGAAAGCGTCGCGACAGACAGCTCCACGGACGGGCTGCTGCTCGACCTGCCGACCACGTACTTTGCGCAGGTCAGCTTCCCGCCGATGTCCGACTTTGGTATCGATGAGCCGCCGGTGCTGCTGGCGGGCCTCGACTCGCTGGCAACGCCCTGACCGCCCGCTCAACGCGGCAACGAAAGTTCGTCGCCGCGACGAGTCGATTCACGCGACCAGGATCACCCGGTAGTCGTTGACGTTGGTCAGTGTCGGCCCGGTGACGATCAGCGCGTCGGCGGCGGCAAAGTAGCCGTAGGCATCGTGCGCATCGAGCGCCGCGCGCGCGATCACACCGCCGCGCGCGGCTCGCTCGCTCGTGTCCGGGGCGAGCCACGCGCCCGCGTTGTCCTCGCTGCCGTCGATGCCGTCCGTATCCGCGGCCAGTGCGTGCACATCGGGCGCGCCGTCGAGTTCGACCGACAGCGACAGCAGGAATTCGCTGCAGCGACCACCACGGCCGCGCATCCCGGGAGGCAATGTCACGGTGCATTCGCCTCCTGAAATCAGTGCCACCGGCCGCGCGAACGGCCCCGCATGGGTCGTCAGCTCACGCACCAGTGCGGCATAGACCTTGGCGACTTCGCGCGCCTCGCCGGTCACCGTGTCGCCGAGGATGACGGGTGTAATGCCGGCGCGGCGGAAAACGTCGGCCGCCTGCTCCAGCGAGCGATGCGCGGTTGCGATCACCCGGTTTTCAACGCCAGCAAAGATCGGATCGCCGGGCTTGGGTGTTTCCGCCACCTCGCCACTTGCACCGCGCGCGAGCCAGCGTTCGACGCTGGCCGGTGGCGCCACGTTCCAGCGGCGCAGGATCGCCTGTGCATCTGCATAGGTGCTCGGATCAGGCGCACACGGCCCGGACGCGATGTCGGCCGGAGCATCGCCGGTGACATCGGAGATGATCAACGCCACCACGCGCGCACCGCGCGCGGCCGCCACGGCAGCCAGCCGTCCACCGGCTATCTGCGACAGGTGCTTGCGCACGACATTCATCTGTTCGATCGGAGCGCCGCTCGCGAGCAGGTCGCGTGTGACCTGCTTGAGTTCGTCCATCGCAACGTCCGGCACCGGCAGCGACAGCAGGCTCGAGCCGCCTCCGGACACCAGGACCAGCAACAGGTCGCCGGCGTTGAGCTTCGACGCACGCGCCAGGATCTCACTCGTCGCGGCCTCACCGGCCGCATCGGGCACCGGGTGACCGGCTTCGACGACGCGAATGCGCTGTGTCGGCAGTCCGTGTCCATAGCGCGTGATGACCAGACCTTCCAGGTCGACCCCCGCCCACGCGCGCTCGACCGCCACAGCCATGCTGGCCGCCGCCTTGCCGGCGCCGACGACCAGCGCGCGCTCCGGCTTCGCCGGCAGGTGCCCCGCCAGCATGCGCTGCGGATCGGCCGCGGCCACGGCGGCGTCGAAGCTGGCACGCAGCAGCGATTGCGGTTCGACGAGCTTGGCGGTCGCTATGGACATGGGCAAATTTACCGCGAGCCGCAATTCGGCAGGAAGCGCTGCCTAGAAGGCACCCTTCACCAGGTTGCTGGGTCGCCCGGCGACGAAGTTCTCGACGTTGTCCATCAGCTGGTCGGCCAGCGCCTGCTGTGCCTCGTCCGACGCCCAGGCCACGTGCGGCGTCAGGATCACGTTGGGTCGCTTCGCGATACGCATCAGCGGACTGTCGAGGGGCGGCGGCTCGCCGATCGTGACGTCGAAGCCGACGCCGCTGATCAGACCCTCATCAAGTGCACGCACGAGGTCGCCTTCGTCGACGAGTCCGCCGCGCGCCGTATTGATGAGCAACGGCCGCCGCTTCATCGCGCGAAACTCGGGCATTGCGATCATGTTGCGGGTTTGTGGCGTCAGCGGCGAGTGCAGCGTGATGATGTCTGCCGTTTCCAGCACTTCCTGCCACGGCGTATACAGCGGACCCAGCCCGCTCACGCCCTTGTGGGCGGCGAACATCGGCACCATTTCGAGCGCACGTGCGATCTCCGCCACGCGCTGTCCGAGCACCCCCTCACCGATGATCCCCAGCCGCGCTCCCGCGAGATCGTGGATCGGGTGATCGAAGAAGCAGAACTGGCCCGACTCCTGCCAGCGCCCGGCGATGACATCCTCGCGGTACGCGATGACATTCCGTCGCAGCGCGAAGATGAGTGCGAACGCGTGCTCCGGCACGGTGTTCACTGCGTAGCCGCGGATGTTCGACACCGCGATGCCGTGTGCCTCGCAGTACGTCTTGTCGACGCAGTCGGTGCCGGTGGCCGCCACGGCGATCAGTCGCAGGTCGGGCAACTGCTGCAGGACGGCTGCCGGCATCGGCACCTTGTTGAGGATCGCCACCGATGCGCCCTTCAGCCGCGCGACGACCTCGTCGGGCTGCGTGTTCGCGTGCTCGACCAGCTGGTGCTCGAAGATCGGCCGCCGCAGTGTGATCTGCGGTGCAATCGTGGAGCGGTCGAGGAAGACGATCCTGTGCATGGCTGACCTCGCTATGAGTGCCGCTGCTGGAGACAGCGCTTCGCTTCTGCCACGATCGCGGCCGGCGTGATGCCGAAGAGCTCGTACAGCGCATCGGCCGGTCCCGAAGCACCGAAGCCGGTCATGCCGACGAAGCCGCCCTGCTCACCGAGGTAGCGGTCCCAGCCGAAGCGCAATGCCGCTTCGACGCCGACCCGCACGCAGCCCTGTCCGAGCGTCGCGGCGCGATAGGCCGGATCCTGCCGTTCGAACAGCTCCCACGAAGGCATCGATACGACCGCGGTCGAGATGCCTTCGGCCTGAAGACGCGCACGCGCCTGCACGGCGAGCACGACTTCGGAGCCGGTGGCGAGCAGCGTCACCTGCCGCGCCGCGCCTTCGCCTTCGGCCAGCACGTAGGCGCCCCGACGGGAAAGGTTGTCGTCCCCGGATGTCGTGCGCACCAGAGGCAGTTCCTGTCGCGCGAACACCAGGCTCGCCGGGCCGGTGCGGTGCTCGAGCGCGATCTCCCAGCACTCGGCCGCTTCGACGGCGTCGGCCGGTCGCAGCACCAGCATGTTGGGCATCGCGCGCAGCGACGCGAGGATCTCGACCGGTTGATGCGTCGGCCCGTTCTTGCCGACGCCGATCGAGTCGTGGCTGAACACGAACTTCACCGGCAGTCCCATCAGCGCGGCCATGCGCATCGCCGGGCGCTCGTAGTCGGCAAACGGCAGGTAGGTGACCG
This sequence comes from uncultured beta proteobacterium, assembly GCA_963769745.1. Taxonomy (GTDB): domain Bacteria; phylum Pseudomonadota; class Gammaproteobacteria; order Burkholderiales; family Burkholderiaceae_F; genus JALORV01. The sequence goes on along the minus strand of CAVYNB010000005.1, from coordinate 30,376 downwards.
CGAGCGGGATGATGCCGCCGTGCGCCGCCATGCCATTGGCCATCGCGCCCATCACGTGCTCGCGCACGCCACAGTGGACGTAGGCGCCGCGCCGGTCGTCCGCGGTGAATGCCTGCAGCCGGCGCTTGTGGCTGGTCGGCGCCTCGAGGTCGGCGCAGGCCACCATGCGCTCGGGCAGTACATCGGTCAGCAGGTCGTTGATCTCCGCGGAGATCATGATTCCGCCCTGCGGCTTGGCCGCGCTGACGGCGCGGCGTTTGTAGTCGAGCAGGACCTCGCGCCAGCCGGCGGGCAGTTCGCCGCGCAGCACACGCTCGAATTCCGCACGCTCGGCGGCCGGCAATGCAGCCACGCGCTGGGTCCATGCAGCGTGTTCGCGATCGCTGCGACGCCCGGCAGCGCGCCATGCAGTGAGTACATCCTCGGGGACCTCGAAGGACGGATGCGGCCAGTCCAGTGCCTGTCGGGCCGCTGCGGCGTCTTCCGGATGCAGTCGCCCGCTGTGGCCGCCGCGCTGTCCCTGCAGGCGCGCGATGCCCTTCGCAATCACCGTGCGGCAGGCGATCATCGACGGCCGCGGATCCTTCTTCGCCGCGGCGATCGCGTCCGACACGGCTTCGAGATCGTGGCCATCGACCTCGACCACGTGCCAGTTGGCCACCCGGAAGCGCTCGGCAACGTCTTCGCTGATCGAAAGCTGTGTGCTGCCGTCATCGGTGATGCGGTTGTCGTCCCAGAACAGAACCAGCTTGCCCAGCCGCAGGTGACCCGCCAGCGAGATCATCTCCTGGCCGATGCCTTCCTGCAGGCAGCCGTCGCCGACGAACGCGTAGGAGTAGTGGTCGACCAGCCCGGCGCCGAAGCGGGCGTTCAGATAAGCCTCCGCGACCGCCATGCCGAACGCGTTGGCGATGCCCTGCCCCAGCGGGCCGGTCGTCACTTCGATGCCGCTGGCAGGATCGAACTCCGGATGACCTTCGCAGTGCGAACCGAGCTCACGGAAGGTCTTGATCTGGTCGATCGAGATCTGCTCATAGCCGGTCAGGTACAGCAGCGAAAAGAGCAGCATCGATCCGTGCCCATTGGACAGCACGAAGCGGTCGCGGTCCGGCCAGGTCGGATCGGCCGGATTGAACTTCATGTGCCGCGTGAAGAGCGCGGTGGCGATCTCCGCCATGCCGAGCGGAACGCCCTGGTGGCCCTCGGTGGCGCGCACGATCGCGTCGATCGAGACGAAGCGGATCGCATGGGCGAGGCGCTGCAGATCGACATTGGCCTGCACTGGCACCTTGGTGGCTTCGAGTGTGCTCATGAGATTGGTGGTTCCCGTTCGAAAGTCTGGCCTAGCGAATCGTCAGTGCCGGCACGTAGCTCATCAGCAGGAGCACGATCAGCGCGACCATGTAGAAAGGCGCCATCGCGCGCACGGTCTCGCCGATCTTGACCTTGGCGATCGAGCTGGTGATGAAGAGCGTCGTGCCCACCGGCGGTGTGTACAGCCCGATGGCCAGGTTGACGACCATCATCACGCCCAGCTGCACGGTGTCCATGCCCGCCATCGCCGCCAGCGGCACGAAGATCGGCGTCAGCAGCAGCACGGCGGCCGGCAGGTCGATGAACATGCCGGCGACCAGCATGATCAGGTTCATCGCGAGGATGATGAGCCAGGGATCCTGCAGCGTGTTCTTCGCGAACTCGGCGAATGCCACCGGCAGCTGCTCGAACGTGATGATCCAGCCCATCGCGCTCGACGCCATGATGACGAGCAGCACGACGCCGGTCGCGAGTCCCGATTCCAGCAGCGCCGCCTTGAGCCGCACGAGCGTCAGGTCGCGGTACAGCAGGGCCGAGACGACACCGGCGTAGAGCGTGCTGATGATGCTGACCTCGGTCGGCGTGGCGATGCCGAAGCGCAGGAAGATGACGATGATCACGGGCAGCAGCAGTGCCGGCGACGCGTACCCGATTTCGCGCAGGACGACAGCCACGCTGATCGGCCGCGTTTCCCGCGGAAAGTTCTTGGCGCGCCCGACGAAGTAGCAGACCGCCATGAAGCCGACGCAGAGCATCAGGCCCGGCAGGATGCCCGCTACAAACAGCGCACCGATCGACGCGCCGGAGGCGAGCGCGAAGATGATCAGCGGAATCGACGGTGGGATCAGGATGTCGATCGTTGCTGCGGACGCCAGCGTGGCGGCAGAGAACCCGCCCGGGTAGCCGAGCTTCTTCTGCCAGGGAATCAGCATCGAGCCGATCGCGGACGCGTCGGCGACCGCCGAGCCCGAGACGCCGCCGAACAGCGTCGACGACAGCACGCCGACTTGCGCCGGGCCGCCGTGGAAGCGGCCGATCAGCGTCGTCAGCAGGTCGATCAGCGTCTTGCCGAGGCGACCGCCCATCATCAGCGCGCCGGTCAGGATGAAAAACGGAATCGCGATCAGCGGAAAGCTCTGCACCTGCGACACCATCTGCTCTACAACCAGGCTCAGCGGAACGCGATCCGAGGTCAGTATCCCGCCGATCGCGGCGAGCACCAGCGCGTGGGCGATCGGAATCGCCGCAATCGCGGCCAGTGCGAATATGAGTAGTGCGACGGCGCTCATCAGAAGGCTCCCGTGACTTGCTCGTGACGCTCGTCGACCCAGTGCAGCAGCTCGCCGAGGTGGACCAGTGCAATCAGCACAAAGCCGATAAACAGGCAGATGTAGGTAACGGATCCAGGTACTCCAAGAATCGGAGATCGTTCGTCCGCGACGATCGGGATCGCCTGCGCGGCGACCACGGCCAGCAGCCCGTAGGCGGCGACGATCGCCGCATGGCCCACGGAAGCGATGACGCGCCGGGCCGTTCCGTGCACTGCGTCCGCGAGAAACGTCGTCGCGATGTGCGCACCGTGCTGCGCGGCGAGGACGACGCCGGCCATCACGAGCCACGGGAACAGCAGTTCCGGGATCTCGGACGCCCAGCGCAGGCTCGAACCGGCGAAGTAACGCAGGAACACGTCGGAACAGAGAATGAAGAAAATGGCGCCGAACGTGATGTAGAGGATCGCGGCGCACCCCCACGCGATTCCGCGACTGAGCCGCCCCGCAAGCACGGATGCCATGGTTGTCTCCTTTGGAAGTTGCGGACCGGCCCGCGGCCGGTCCGCCGTTTACGCGGGTGTTCCGCTTGTTCTTACTTGGCGCGCGCTGCGGCGACGACCTTCTTGACGTAGTCGCCGATCGGGCCACTGGTCCACTTGGCCGTGACCGACTCGGTCGCCTTGGCAAACTGCGACTGGTCGACCTTGTCGATCTTCACGCCTTTCTTCGGCAGTTCGACCATGAGGCGGTCGTCCGCTTCTTTCGACAACTTGCGCTGCACCGCCGTCGCTTCGTTGGCAGCTTCCATCAGGATCTTGCGGTCGGCTTCGGACAGGCGGTCCCAGGTGCGCTTGCTGATCAGCAGCGGCGTCATTTCGAACTTGTGGCCGGTCAGCGAGATGAACTTCTGGACTTCGTAGAGCTTGGAGGCATCGACGTTGGCAAGCGGGTTCTCCTGGCCGTCGACCACGCCCTGCTGCAGGGCGACGTAGAGTTCCGCGAACTTGATCTGCTGCGTCTCGGCGCCAAGCGCCGTCATGATGTCGATCGTCACGGCGTCCGGCGGCGTGCGGATCTTCAGGCCCTTCATGTCGGCCGGCGAGAGCACCGCCTTCTTGCTGTTCGAGACATGGCGGATGCCGTTGTCCCAGTAGCCGAGCACGACCAGGTTCTTGGCCGCTGATTTCTCGGCAAGTTCCTTGCCGACCGGACCGTCGAGCAGCTTGAACGCGGCGGCCGGATCGGCGAACAGGAACGGCATGCCGAACGCGGCGTACTCGGGCACGACGACCGACGCCGCTCCCTGGCTGTTGGCCGACATGTCGAGCGTGCCGGAACGCAGCGCCGTGATCATCGCGGCGTCGTCACCGAGCTGCGCGGAGGGCGCGACCTGGACCTCGATCTTGCCGCCGCTTTTCTGCTTGACTGCGTTGGCAAAGGCCACCGCCGCTTCATGGCGCGGATTGCCCGGCGCGGCGCCGTGGCCGAGCGTGAGCTTGGTCTGGGCGTAGGACGTGCCGGCTGCAAGCGTGAGCGCGGCAGCGGCCAGTAACGAAGTGAATTTCATTGGAAGTCTCCTGGGTTGAAGTAGGAATTGGGTGACTGCGCCTTTCGGCGATGTCACCTCTGCGGATCAGTTCAACCAGCCCTTGATGGACTGGGTCATGGCAACCGTGGAAATGCCGTACTTGTCGTGCAGCGTCGGCAGCGCGCCGGCGTCGAGGAAGGCGTCCGGCAGCGCGATCTGGCGGAACGGCGGCGTGACACCCGCGCGCAACAGCACGCCCGCGACGGCTTCGCCCAGCCCGCCGACGATCGAGTGGTTCTCGGCGACGATCACGAGGCGCCCGCTGCGGCCGGCCTCGCGCACGATCGTCTCTTCGTCGAGCGGCTTGATCGTCGGCACGTGCAGCACGCCGACATCGACGCTGTCGGCCTTCAACTTTTCGACCGTTTCCAGCGCGCGCATCGTCATGAAGCCGCTGGAAATGATCAGCGCGTCCTTGCCGTCGCGCAGCAGCTTGGCCTTGCCGAGTTCGAACGTGTAGTTGTATTCGTCGAGCACCACCGGCACCTGGCCGCGCGGCAGTCGCATGTACACCGGCCCGTTGTGCGCGGCCATCGCCGGCACCGCCTGCTCGACGTCGACCGCATCGCACGGATCGATGATCGTCAGGTTCGGCATGCCGCGGAAAATGGCGAGATCCTCGGTGGCCTGGTGACTCGGACCGTAGCCCGTCGTCAGGCCGGGCAGTGCGCAGGCGATCTTGACGTTGAGGTTTTCCTCGGCGATCACCTGGTGGATGAAGTCATAGGCGCGGCGCGCCGCGAACACCGCGTAGGTCGTGGCGAACGGGATGTAGCCTTCCTTCGCCATGCCGCCGGCGGCGCCCATCAGCAGCTGCTCGGCCATGCCCATCTGGAAGAAGCGCTCGGGAAACGCCTGCGCGAAGATGTGCATGTCGGTGTACTTGGCCAGGTCGGCGCTCATGCCGACGATTTCGGGCCGCAGGCGTGCCAGTTCGACCAGTGCATTGCCGAACGGAGCCGGACGCGTGCGCTGTCCCTCGCCGGCGATCGAGGCGATCATCGCCGACGTCTTCAGGCGCGGCTTGCTTGCAACGGTGCTCATGGTTCAGCTCCTCGCCGCGTGCGCGGCATCCAGCAGTTCGATCGCGTGCTGCCACTCGGCGGCGGCCACCTGCATGAAGTGATTCTTTTCGCGCGCCTCGAGGAAGGGCACGCCCTTGCCCATCTTGGTGTCGAACAGGATCACGCGCGGCCGCGGCTGCGCCAGGTTGCGCGCCTTGTCGAAGGCAGCGAGCACCGCCGGCAGATCGTTGCCGCTGACGCGCTGCACGTGCCAGCCGAACGCCGCCCACTTGTCCACCAGCGGCTCGAAGCCCAGCACCTTGGTCGATTGGCCGTCGGCCTGCTGGTTGTTGACGTCCACCAGCGTGATCAGGTTCGCGAGTTGAAAGTGGCTCGCCGACATCGCCGCTTCCCACGTCGAGCCTTCGTCGAGTTCGCCGTCGGACATGCAGTTGTAGACGAAGGCCGGGTTGCCCTTCTGGCGCAGACCGAGCGCCATGCCGACCGCGATCGGCAGGCCCTGACCCAGCGAGCCGCCGGAGATCTCCATGCCCGGCGTGTAGGTCGCCATGCCGGACATCGGCAGGCGGCTGTCGTCGCCGCCGTAGGTTTCCAGTTCCTCTTCCGGCACGATGCCGGCCTCGATCAGCGCCGCGTAGAACGCGATCGCGTAGTGCCCGTGCGACAGGAGGAAGCGGTCGCGACCTTCCCACTCGGGATCGTCGGGCCGGAGGTTCAGCGCATGACCGTAGGCGACGGCCAGGATCTCGGCCATGCCGAGCGCCTGCCCGATGTAACCCTGTCCCTGCACTTCGCCCATCCGCAACGCATACCGGCGGATGCGGTAGGCGCAATCGGCAAGCGCGGAAAGCTTGTCCGTCATCTGAGATCCTTCGACAGTCAGTGTCATGAGGCGCGCTCCGGTCAGTGGATCAGCATTCCGCCGTTCACATCGAGCGTGACGCCGGTCAGGTAGCTGGACAGGTCACTCGCAAGGAACAGGCAGCAGTTGGCGACGTCGATCGCGTCACCGAGGCGGGGCAAGGGAATGCCCTTGAGTATTTCCAGCTTCAGCTCCGGCGTCAGCTTGCCGCCGGTGATGTCGGTCTGGATCAGTCCGGGGGTCACCGAGTTGACGCGGATGTTGTCCGGTCCGAGCTCACGCGCCATCGCCTTGCCGAGGCCGAGGACGCCGGCCTTGGCGGCCGAGTAGTGCGGCCCGCCGAAGATGCCGCCGCCACGCTGGGCCGAGACCGACGACAGGCAGACGATCGAGCCCGACTTGCGACCGCGCATGTGCGGGATGACGGCCTGGCTCATATAGAGGGTGCCGCGCAGCGAGACGTCGGTGACAGCCTCGTAGTTCTCGGGCTTGATGTCCATCAGCTTGAGCGGCTGCGTGATACCCGCGTTGTTGACGAGGATGTCGACGTGACCGAGCTTCGCGATCACCGTCGCGGCCGCGCGTTCGCAGTCCGGCTTGCTGGTGACATTGCATGCGATGCCGATGTGGCCGGAGCCGATATCAGCGGCGGCCGCTTCAGCGGCCCCGGCGTCCAGGTCGAGGATGGCGATTCGGGCGCCGTGCTCGGCGAAGAGCCGCGCGGTGGCTTTTCCAATGCCGCGCGCGGACGCGGCCCCAGTGATGATTGCGACTTTGTCTTTCAGCAGCATGGCGGTCTCCAGCGCGGTTTGAATGTGGGACGCATGTTGCGTTTGCGCTCGAATGCCAGCAAGCTTGTCGTGTCTCAGACCGCACTGAATTAAATTCATGCTGCGATGCAACTGCCTCCGCTGAAGGGAATCATCGCGTTCGAAGTCGTCGCCCGCCTCGGCAGCATCAACAAGGCGGCCGATGAACTCAATGTCACGGCATCGGCCGTCAGCCACCAGATCACCAACCTGGAAGGCTTTGTCGGCCGCAAGCTCTTTGAACGGACCTCGCGCGGGCTCGTGCTCACGCCGGTGGGCGAGCGCTATCAGAACGACGTGACCGGTGCGCTGGCGCTGATTGCGAGCGCGGCACATAACGCGCGCAACGCAGAGGGCATCGAGGTCCTGCGCATCCATGTCTCTCCGAGCTTTGCCAGCCGCTGGCTGATGCCCCGGCTGCCGACGTTCCTGGCCGAGCACCCGGACCTGCGCATCCAGCTCTCGGCGTCACACACGCATTCCGACTTCTCGCGCGGCGAAGTCGACCTCGACATCCGCTACGGCGCGATCAAATGGGGCGAGCTGCACGTCGAGACCATCTTCGAAGAGGAAATGCTGCCGCTCGCCAGCCCGACCCTGCTGGGTCGCGCCGTCATGCGCAGCCCCGAACAGCTGCTCGCGCAGCCGCTGATCTTTTCCGACGTCAATGTCGTCCAATGGCCGCGCTGGTTCGCGGCCCACGGTGTTCCGCTCAGCCCTGCGACCTACGCATTGCGATTCGATCGCGCCTACCTGGTGATCGAGGCAGCCATCCAGGGACTGGGCGTGGCGCTGGAGAGCGCCCGCCTGTCAGAGAAAGCCCTGAGCACGGGTGAACTCGTGCCGGTCTTTGCCGACCGGAAAGGAATCCAGGTGCACGCACACCATCTCGTGTACCCGGAATCGCACGGCAAGTGGAACAAGGTCGTGCGCTTCGTCACCTGGCTGCGCAAGGAAGCGGCGGTTCCGCCCCCCGCTCGAACAGGAAGGTCCAGCAGCGGCTGACCTCCCGTTGAGCTTCGTCCCCAGGCCCTACTTGAGGATGCGAAACAGGTTGTGATGCGCGTCGGTGAACGTCGCCAGTTCGGGACGGTCCGCGATCGGCGTAGCGACGTAGCGCAGTGCACCCGACTCGAGCAGCCGGCGATTGCGGGTCACCAGGATCTGGTCGGTCGACGAGAGCCAGTAGTCGGGTCCGGTGTCCGAACCTGCAGGAACGTCGGACACCAGCACCGCCTCCATGCCGACTTCACTCGCAAGGCGCTTCACCACGGGCAGCAGGTCGATGTACCGGTTGGTCGCCTGGAACACGATGACGCCGTCGGGAGCGAGATGGCGATCGTACAAAGCCATCGCCTCGCGCGTCACCAGGTGCATCGGTATCGAGTCGCCGGCGAAGGCGTCGATGCCGAGCACGTCATAACGCCGCGGGGTTTCGCGCTCGAGTGACAGGCGGCCATCGCCGAGCACGACATCGGTCTTCGCGGCGGTGTCGCGCAGGAAAGTGAACTCCGAGTGCGCGACATCGACGACCCGCGGCGAGATCTCGTAGAACGTGAAGGTGTCACCCGGCCGACCGTAGGACGCCACCACGCCGGCACCGAGCCCGATGATGCCGACCCGGCGCGGCGCCGGCTCGATTTCGTTGAGCGCGGCGAACAGGCGTCCATAGCCGGAACCCGGTCCGAAGTAGTCGCTGGGCGTATTGCGGAACTCGTCTCCGAGCAGCTGCCCGCCGTGGATGATGCCCCCATGCAGCATCGCCCGGTACGGCACCGGATCCTGCCGGTCGCGCGTGCGAACGACGCCGTAAAAGTCGCGCTCCATCACGCGCAGGCCCTTCGAGTACTCGTACGCCCCGGTCACTGCAAAGTACGCAGTGGCGCCGACGACCGCGACCCCGATCAGGCGCTTCCAGCCGCTGAGCTGCAGCAGCACCAGCAGCGCCAGCAGCACCAGCGCGATGTTCACTTCGAAGTATCCGCGCAGCACCAGGGGCGCCACGATGGCGACCAGCACTGCGCCGAGCGCGCCACCGATCGAGATCATCAGGTAGAAGCGCGTGAGATAGCGCGGATCCGGGCGCATGCGCGCCAGCTCGCCATGGCAGAACATGCAGGCGATAAAAAGCCCCGCAAAAAAGACCGACGCCGCGAGCTTCAGGTCGAGCGACGGGATCAGCCATGCCATCGCCGGCACCGCGAGCGCCATCGCCGCGACGTAGACCGGCTGCCGATACCAGCGCGGGTGATCGAACGCGAGCACGAATGTGAGCAGGTACAGCGACAGTGGCAGCACCCACAGGAACGGAACACTGGCGACGTTCTGCGTGACGTGATTGGTGACGGCCAGCAGCATTACCGATCCCATGGCGGCCAGCAGCAGCCAGCGCAACTGCATCGCGAGCGTCGGAGCGATGGCAGGTGTCGTACCGGCCGTCGCGGACGGTGGCAGCTCGTGCGAGTCACCCTCGGAGGTGGCGCGCAACGACATCCAGGCTGTCGCAGCGCAGGTCGCCACGAAGGCGCCGTACATGAGCGACCATGCCCAGCCAAGCTGCGGCAGGGACAGCCACGGCTCGAAGATCACCGGGAAGCCGAGCAGCGCCAGCAGCGAGGCGAAGTTCGACAGTGCGAACAACCGGTACGGAACCGCTGCCCGGAAGCGCCGCCAGTACCACGCCTGCAGCAACGGTGTCGTCGTCGACAGCAGGAAGTACGGCAGGCCAATGGTCGCAACGAGCAGCAGGAGAATGCGGGCGATCGGCGCCTCGTCACCCTGAGGCTTCCATTCCGGTGATGCCAGGATCGGCAGTGAAAGCAGCGACAACAGCAGCAATCCGATATGCAGCAGCGTCTGCCGCCGCACGCCCAGCCGCTGCGTCAGGTCCGCATAGGCGTAGCCCGCCAGCAGCGTCGACTGGAAGAACACCAAGGCCGTGGTCCAGACGGCTGACGATCCGCCGAACCACGGCAGGATCTGCTTCGCGATGATGGGCTGTACCAGGAACAGCAGAAACGCGGAAAGAAAGATCGTCGCCGCATACGGCAGCACCGCACTCTTCGCGCCCGGCATTGCGGTGGACTCTATGACTGACATGAATGGGATTCGCGGCGTCGTGCAAAGCCGCGATTATCATTGATTGCGGAAGCCCGGCAGCTGCGCCTAACAATTGATGCCGGTGCAGCCTTCGTCTACAGCAGCGGACTGACCAGCCGCGTCAGGTTCTGCACGAGCTGATCGCGGAACGGGCGGCGCCGCCAGGCGTCGAGTTCCACCTGTTCGGAGCCGCGCATGTATCCGGCTTCGATACCTTCGAGTCGCGAGGCAATGTCGCGGCTGTAGAAAAGCGCGATCACTTCCTCGTTGATCTCGAACGAGCGCAGGTCCATGTTGCAGGAGCCGACCCACGCAATCTCGCCATCGACCGAAACGGCCTTGGTGTGCAGGAATGCCTCGTGGTACGCGTGGATATGCACCCCGGCGGCCAGCAGCGACTCGTAGTACGAGCGCTGCGCATTGGCGACCATGAACTGGTCCTTGCGGCGATCGACGATCAGGTGCACGTCGACGCCTCGCAGGGCCGCCGTCTCCATGGCTTCCTGCAGTGACTGGCTCGGGATGAAATACGGCGTCGTGATGCACACGCGTCGCTGCGCGGCGTAGACCAGGTTCACCACCATGCGCAGCGCGCGCTGCGTCGATGACGCCGGCCCGTTGGGCAGGATCTGCGCCGGGCAGGGCCCGACGATCCGCGGCGCAGGAAACGCGTCTTCGCCGACGAACTCGGCCGACTCCGAGTACCAGTCGGCCGCGAAGACCAGCTGCAGTTGCAGCGCCGCCGGGCCCTCGATGCGCGCCACCAGTTCGCTGTAGGTCAGCCCGGGCTTGAAGTCCGGACTGACCATGTTCTGTGATCCCGTGTAGCCGATACGTCCGTCGATGACGACGATCTTGCGGTGGTTGCGCAGGTCGAGCCGTTCGGGCTTGCGCCAGCGAAACGGGAGCGCGACGCGCGCGTCGATCCCGAGGCTGCGCAGCCGCGGCACGACCGACGGGATCGTCGGGCGCGAACCGAATGCGTCGATGAGCACCCGACAACGCACTCCGCGTGCGGCCGCGCGGCCGAGCGCGTCGATCACCGGTGCGGTGCGCGCATCTTCCGCAAAGATGTAGTAGCACGCATGCACGGACACGCGCGCGCTGTCGATGTCGGACGCGATGCGATCGAGGATGTCCACGTAGCCGGTCATCAGCTCGACGTCGTTGCCGCCGGAGTTCGGAAAACCCGCCAGGTCGGTCGACAGCCGGACGCTGGCGGCGTAGGGCACAAGTACCCCCGGTGGCGCAGCTTCCGGCGGTGCGAGGCGCGTGCGCAGCGGTTCGACCCGCTGCAGGAATTCCTGCAGGCGCTCGAGTCGCCAGCGCGGCAGGCGCGGTCGCCCGATCAGCACGTATGCCACCAGTCCGACCCACGGCAGGAAGAAGATCAGCAGCAACCAGCCCTTGGCCGCCTCGGGCGAACGCCGCGTCGGCACGATCGGCAGCATGACGAGGCGAATCGCCCAGTCGGCAACGATGGCGATCGTTCCCCAGTGCAGCCAGGACAGTTCAGGCATCGGGGACAGCGGCGCTGGGCCGCGCGTTCATGCGGACGGATGCTAGTGCCCGAGGATCTTCGACAGGAAGTCCTTCGTCCGCTCGCTCTTCGGATTGTCGAAGAACTCGTGCGGGTTGTTCTGCTCGACGATCTGGCCCATGTCCATGAAGATCACGCGGTCGGCGACCGCCTTGGCAAACCCCATCTCGTGCGTCACGCACAGCATCGTGATGCCCTGATTCGCCAGCTCGATCATCACGTCGAGCACTTCCTTGATCATCTCCGGATCAAGCGCCGAGGTCGGCTCGTCGAACAGCATCACCTTCGGCGTCAGGCACAGCGCGCGCGCGATCGCCACGCGCTGCTGCTGGCCCCCGGACAGCTGCAGCGGATACTTCAGCGCCTGTTCGGAAATGCGCACGCGCTTGAGTTGCGTCATCGCGCGTTCCTCGGCCTCGGCCTTCGGCATGCCCGCGACCCACATCGGCGCCAGCGTCAGGTTCTCCATCACCGTCAGGTGCGGGAACAGGTTGAACTGCTGGAACACCATGCCGACTTCACGGCGGATCTTCTCGATCGCCTTGACGTCATCGGTCAGTTCGATGCCGTCGACCGCGAGCTTGCCTTCCTGGTACTCCTCGAGCCGGTTGATGCAGCGGATCAGCGTCGACTTGCCCGAACCGGACGGGCCGCAGATGACGATCCGTTCGCCCTTCTTCACGTGCAGGTCGATGTCGCGCAACACGTGGAAGTTGTTGCCGTACCACTTGTTGACCTTGTCGAACGTGATGATGTTTTGCGTGTGATGCGTCATGGCGGCGCTCGTTGGCTATCGCTCGTTGGCTATCTCGTCTTGCTGCGGTTGAGCTGCTTTTCCACCCACAGGCTGTAGCGTGACATCGCAAAGCAGAAGATGAAGTAGATCAGCGTGATGAAGAGATAACCTTCGATCTTGAACGGGCGCCAGTCGGCATCCGAATTGAGCGCGAGCCCGAGCGAACCCGTCAGCTCGTACAGCGACACGATCGTGACGAGCGACGTGTCCTTGAAGATCGAAATGAAGTTGTTCATGATCCCCGGCACCACCATCGCCAGGGCCTGCGGCAGCACGATCTTGCGCTGCGTCTGCCAGTAGGTGAGACCGAGCGAATCGGCCGCCTCCACCTGCCCCTTGGGAATCGCCTGCAGTCCGCCGCGCACGATCTCGGCCATGTAGGCCGCGGCGAACAGCGTGATGCCCACCAGCACGCGCACCAGCACGTCGATCGTGAATCCCTGCGGCATGAACAGCGGGAACATGAAGCTCGCCATGAACAGCACCGAGATCAGCGGCACGCCGCGCACCAGCTCGACGTAGATGATGCAGAACGTCCTGATCGCCGGCAGCCTGGACTTGCGGCCGAGCGCCACCAGCACGGCAATCGGGAACGCCAGCACGATCGACAGCGACGCCAGCATGATCGTCAGCGGCAGGCCGCCCCAGCGGTCGGTCGTGACCACGGACAGTCCGAACACCCCGCCGTACATCAGCGCGAAGAATCCCGCCAGCACAGCCGCCCACAGCACGACGAGCCAGGGCTTCCAGAACATCCGGACGCAGCTCGCCATCAGCAGCCCGACCAGCAGTCCGGTCGCGATCTCCGGGCGCCATTGTTCCTCGTACGGATAACGGCCGAAGATGATCAGCCGGTACTTCTCGACGATCACGCCCCAGCAGGCACCCGTGCCGCGTGCCTGCTGGCAGACGTCGGCGTTGGGCTGCAGCACCGCCTGCACGATCGCCCAGTCAAACAGCGGCGGCAGGTAGAACAGAGCGAAGCCGATCAGGACGACGGTCGTCAGCGAACTCTTCCAGTCGGCAAAGAGGTTCGTTCGCAGCCAATACACGACGCCGGCCTGCTTCACCGGCGGCGCCCGGGGCGGCACGGGCTGGAATACGGCGCTCATGATCCGCTCGCTCTCGTGTACGCGGCGCTGCGCGCCGCACGTGCACTCGAGCGACTGGAGTTTGTGCGCCGGGCTTCAGGCGGCTGCGCGCCCGGCGCATCTTCAACGACAAGAACAAGCGTCCGCATCATCTTTCCTTGATCGCCGCTCGTTTGTTGTACCAGTTCATGATGGCCGACGTGGTCAGCGACGTGGTCAGGTACACGGCCATGATGATGGCGATGCACTCGACGGCGCGGCCGGTCTGGTTGATCGCGGTGTTCGCGATCGACACGACGTCCGGGTAGCCGATTGCCACCGCCAGCGACGAATTCTTCGTCAGGTTCAGGTACTGGTTGGTCATCGGCGGAATGATCACGCGCATCGCCTGCGGGAGGATCACCAGGCGCATCGAGTGGCCGCGCGACAGCCCCAGACTGCTGGCCGCTTCGACCTGTCCGTGCGACACCGACTGAATGCCGGCCCGCACGACTTCCGCGACGAAGGACGACGTATAGAAAACCAGGCCCAGCAGCACCGCCATGAACTCCGGCGTGACCGCGGATCCACCTTCGACCATGCCGTCGCCACGGTGTGGAATGTTCCAGGCGGTCGGTGCCCCGCCGACAAGCCAGCCGACGACCGATGTCGCAATGACGATCGCCAGCGGCACCCAGAACATGCTGCGCACGTGTCCGGTCTGCTCGAACGCCCGCCTCGCCCAGCGGCGGTACAGCCATGCCAGTCCGATGCCCACCAGCGCGCCGATGGCCGCCAATCCCTGGCCCAGGCCCCAGACCGGAACCGGGTACTGGAACCCGCCCTTGCTGAGGAACACCAGCCCGAACGCCGACACGGGGTCGAACGGATCAGGCAGCAATTCGGTGAACACCAGGTACCACATCAGCAACTGCAGCAGCACCGGGATGTTGCGGAACAACTCCACATAGCCGTAACACAGGCCGCGCACGAGCGCGTTGCGCGAGAACCGGCCGATGCCGAGCAGCGTGCCGAGCACTGTCGTCAGCACGACGCCGATGATCGCGACCCGCAGCGTGTTGGCGATGCCGACGAGGAAAGCCCTCCAGTACGCATCGAGCGCGTCGTACTCGAACAGCATTTCGCCGATATCGAAGCCGGCCGGCTGCAACAGGAATCCGAAGCCGCTCTGGATCCCGCGCACGCGCATGTTTTCCAGCGTGTTGTAGGCGAGGAACCAGACGCCTAACGCGACCAGCGCGATCGCGATGATCTGGTAGACGAGTCCGCGGAAGGCCTGGCTGCGCCAGGACCAGTCACGCCGCTTGGGCGGAGCACGCCCGGTTACGGCCTGCGACACGGTCTCCTCCTGCTCGGAACGTTTTCGTTCTTCGACTCGGCAGAGCGGACGCCTGCGCCTCCGCTCTGCCGAGCGGCCTGTCGCTCGCGCGACAGGCCTTCGGTTACAGCATCAGCGCACTGGCGGCGCGTACATGATGCCGCCCTTGTTCCACTGGTTGTTCAATCCGCGCGGCAGCTTGAGCGGCGAGTTCGGGCCGACATTGCGCTCGAAGATCTCGCCGTAATTGCCGGTGGCCTTCAGCGCATTGACCATCCAGTTCTTGTCGAGGCCCATCAGCTTGCCCGTGTCCTCCGAACTGCCGACGATCCGCATGATGACCGGGTCCTGGCTCGTCTTGACCATTTCCTCGACGTTTTTCTGCGTCAGGCCGTATTCCTCCGCCTCGACCAGGCCAAAGATGACCCACTTGACGATCGTGAACCACTCGTCGTCACCGCGGCGTACCGCGGGTCCGAGGGGTTCCTTGGAAATCAGCGTCGGCAGGATCACGTGCTCGTTCGGATCCTTGGCTTCCTTGTTGCGGACCGAGGCCAGTCCCGAGGCATCCGTGGTGTAGGCCTGGCAGCGGCCGGAGAAGTACGCCCCCGTTGCCGCTTCCACCTTTTCGAACACCACCGGCTTGATGCCGAGGTTGTTGGCACGCGAGAAATCGGTGAGGTTCTTCTCGGTGGTCGTACCCGACTGGACGCAGACGGTGGTGCCCTTGAGATCCTTCGCGTTCTTGACCTTGCCCTTGACCGGAACCATGAAGCCCTGGCCGTCGTAGTACGTCACGGGCGCGAAGAACATTCCCAGCGACGCGTCGCGCGTCAGCGTCCACGTCGTGTTGCGCGACAGGACGTCGACCTCACCCGACTGCAGCGCGGTGAAGCGCTGCTGCGCATTCAGCGGAACGAACTTGACCTTGTTGCCGTCGCCCAGCACCGCGGCAGCGACCGCGCGGCAGATATCGACGTCCAGTCCGGTCCAGTTGCCCTGGCTGTCGGCGGCCGAAAAGCCCGCCAGACCGGTATTCACCCCGCAGACGACACTGCCGCGCGCCTTGATGGCATCGAGGGTCTTGCCCGCATGCGCGGGAGCTGACGCCAGCGCGGCAGCCGCAACCAGTCCTCCCGCGAGGATCCTGCCTGAACTCTTGATCATTGTTTTGCTCCTTTTTCGAGAACCCGCCCCGCGGGTGTGTGCGCGTTGCACGATTTTCGTGCGCCCTTGAACGCCCGAACAGCTAATCTAGCGTACCCGGGGCAAGTACGCACCATCCGTGCCATGTCCGGGTTGCCACTTAGGCCGGGCGGCGCCGCCGCCGCCAGCGGACCTCCGCCTGCGCGGGCGCGGCCGGGAAGAGTGACCGCTACTGCGCTTCTGCCCTTAAGGTCGCTCCAACTGCCGACAGGACTCGCCGCCGGCCGGCGCCGTCCTCAAGCGGCTCTCGCTTCCTCTGCCGTACTCGCCTCGGTCCTGGCGCGCTCGCGGCTCTGGATATCCCACATCGCGGCGTAAGCACCCCGGTGCTCCAGCAGTTCGGCATGGGTGCCGCGTTCGACGATGCGTCCGTGGTCCATCACCAGGATCTGGTCCGCATGCACGACGGTCGACAGCCGATGCGCGATGACCAGCGTGGTCCGGCTCCGTGCGATGCCCTCCAGTTCATCCTGGATCACGCGTTCGGTGCGGGAATCGAGCGCCGACGTCGCCTCGTCGAAGACCAGGATCGCCGGATTCTTCAGCAGCGTGCGCGCAATGGCCACGCGCTGCTTCTCCCCACCCGACAGCTTGAGCCCGCGCTCACCCACCCGCGTGGCGTAGCCGTCGGGCAGCGACTCGATGAAGTCGTGAATGTGCGCGGCACGAGCGGCCGCAACCACCTCGGCGCGTCCGGCGCCCGGACGGCCGTAGGCAATGTTGTACTCGATCGTGTCGTTGAAGAGCACCGTGTCCTGCGGCACGATGCCGATCGCCGCCCGCAGGCTTTCCTGGGTGATCGTCCGCACATCCTGGCCATCGATGAGCACCGCACCGGCGCCCACTTCATAGAAGCGGAAGAGCAGCCGTGCCAGCGTCGACTTGCCCGAGCCGGTCGCGCCGACCACCGCCGTCGTCGTGCCGCCGACGATGGTGAAGTCGACGCCGTGCAGGACCTGCCGCCGCGGGTCATAGGCGAAGTCGACGTGCTCGAAGCGCACCTCGGCGCGGTCGACCGCCAGCGGCCGCGCATCCGGCGCGTCCGAGATCTCGCGGTTCTGGTCGAGCAGCGAGAACATGCGATCCATGTCGGTCATGCTCTGCTTGATCTCGCGATAGATCACGCCGAGGAAATTCAGCGGGATATACAGCTGGATCATGAAGGCGTTCACCAGCACCAGGTCGCCGATCGTCATGCGGCCCTCCGCCACGCCGACGGCCGCCCGCCAGAGGATCAGCGTCAACGCGATGGCGATGATCACCTGCTGGCCGGCATTGAGCACGTTGAGCGACTGCTGTGACATCACCGCGGTACGCTGGCTTGCGGCCAGCGTTTCATCGTAGCGGCGAGCCTCGTAGTCCTCGTTGCCGAAGTACTTCACGGTCTCGAAGTTCAGCAGCGAATCCACCGCGCGCGATTGCGCCTTCGTCTCCAGTTCGTTCCAGCGCCGCCGCACGACGGTGCGCCAGTTGGTCACGTTCACCGTGAAGACGATGTAGACAGTCAGGCTGACGCCGACGATCACTGCGAACCAGACTTCGTAGTTCCAGACGAGGTAGGCCACGACCAGCGTGATCTCGATCAGCGTCGGGAGGATCGAATACAGCGTGAAGCTGATCAGAGACGAGATTCCGCGGATGCCCTGGTCGATCTCGCGTGTCACCGCTCCGGTGCGTCGATCGAGGTGATAGCGCAGCGACAACGAATGCAGGTGGCGAAATGTCTTCAGCGCCAGCGTGCGCATCGCCGCCTGGGTCACGTTGACGAAGAAGAACTCGCGCAGTTCGGTGAACAACGACGTCGACAGTCGCAGTGCACCGTAGGCAACGACCAGTGCGACCGGCACGATCAGCATCCCGGAGACCGACTGGGTCGCCGGCGACAGGCTGTCGACGATTCCCTTGAGCAGGATCGGGACGCTGACGGTGGCGAGCTTGGCGGCCACCAGGCACGCCAGTGCAAACAGCACCCGGCCCTTGTAGGCCCACAGGTACGGCAGCAACATGCGCAAGGTCTGCCAGTCGTCGCGCTCGGCGCGCGTCGACGGCAGGGCTTCGCGAGGGGGGGACCAGCGCATGCGCTAGGCGATCCTCGTGTACGCGATCGCTGCGCGATCGCACGTGCACTCGGAGCGGCAAGGAAAGGTCAGTCGGCTGCGCTTCGGAGCGGCCGCGCGCTCCGCCGAAATCAACTGCACGGCACTCCCCCTGCCCCCTCGCCAAGCGAGGGGGTCTTGTGCCGTTCGCTGAACTTGACTCGTCGGCCGCGACTGGATGGGACCGCGTACGTAACGTCGATGCGTACACTTGCGGCGATTCGCTGTCATTCCGCGATTATCCACGCGCCACTACATGAACTTTGCAGGCAAGGTCGTCCTGATCACCGGCGCCAGCGATGGCATCGGAGCGGAGATCGCACGCCAGCTGGCGAAGGAACGCGCGCGGCTGGTGCTGGCGGCGCGCACGCGCGAGACGCTGGAACGGGTCGGCGCGGAATGCCGGGAGCTCGGCGCAGAGGCCGTGGTGGTACCCACGGACGTGACGGTCGACGACGACTGCCGCCGCCTCGTCGAGCGCGCCGTCGAGGCGTACGGCCGCATCGACATCCTGGTGGCCAACGCCGGCGTCTCGATGCATGCGCGTTTCACGCAGATCGAGGATTTCTCGACCTTCGAGCGACTGTTCCGGATCAACGCGATGGGGACGATCTGGTGCGTGCGCCATGCCTATCCGCACCTGAAGGCGTCGCACGGGCTGATCGTGGGCGTGTCGTCGATGGCGGGCCGGACCGGCGTTCCCGAACGCACGACGTACTGCACCAGCAAGTTTGCGCAGACGGGCTTTCTCGACGCCCTTCGGATCGAGGCCGCCGACGACGGCATCGACGTGATGGTTGCCTACCCCGGCGTGGTCGCCACCGAGATCCGTCGCCGCGGCTGGAACGGACGCGGTGAGCCCGCCGGCGTATCGGGACTGTCGGAGGCCCAGGCGATGCCGATCGACGCATGTGCCCGCCGGATCATCGACGGCATGCGCGACCGGCGTCGCGAGGTCGTGATGAGTGCACGCGAGCGCGTCGGCCTGTGGCTGAAGCTGATTGCCCCGGCCGTGGTCGATCGCATGGCGCGGGCCGCCCTGGCGAAACCGTCGGACCGATCGACCTCCCCTCACTGATGCACGCCTGGACGACACGCCGATGACGCTTCCTCAGCAATTGCCGGACGACCAGACGCCGGTGCTTCGCATGATGCCGATGCCTGCCGATGCGAACATCCACGGCGACGTGTTCGGCGGCTGGATCATGGCGCATGTCGACATCGCCGGCGCGATTCCGGCGGCACGGCGTGCCTCCGGTCGCGTAGCGACGGTGGCGGTGACGTCGTTCCTGTTCAAGCAGCCAGTCTTCGTCGGCGACCTGGTGAGCTTCTACGCCAACATCATCAAGACCGGCCGAACGTCGGTCACGGTCGATGTCGAGGTCTATGTCGAGCGCAACCGCCTGCAGAAGGAAGTCGTCAAGGTGACGGAGGCGACGCTGGTCTACGTGGCCACCGACGAGCGTCGCCAGCCGCGCGCCTTGCCGGCGCTGTAGCGACGCCAACGACCCGATCGAGCGCGTCGCGGTCGCCCGGTCACCGTCAGTACGCGAGTTCGGCGGCCTTGCGCCCCGCGAGATAACCGCCGACGACGGCCGCCAGCAGGCCGTTGCCTTCGAGGTAGCCGCCGCCACCGTCACCCGAGAGTCCGCGCGCAGCACCGCCCGCGGCCAGCAGGTTGGGCAGCGTCGTCCCGTCCGGCCGCAGCACCTGGCCGCTGGCATCGATCGCCAGACCGCCCTCGGTCCCCAGCAGCGCGCCGGTCACCTGCACGCCGTAGTACGGGCCGAGAATCATCTGCGAGGCGTGGAACGATCGTCCGAACTCGTCCATGTCGTCCTCGAACGCCAGTGCGTTCACCAGGGCGACGCTCTGTTCGAGTCCGTTGCGATCCACGCCGAGCGTTTCCGCCAGATCGCGCAGCGTTGCGGCACGCTTGATCAGCCCCTTGGTCACGGCTTCCAGGTAATTGGGCATCGCCAGGCCGACTTCGTGGATGCGCTCGTCGTAGATGTTGAACGCAATGCCCTCGGGCTGCGCCAGAACGAAGAGCGCGCTTTCCGAATAGCCCTCGTGTTCGTTGCCGAAGCGCTCGCCCTGGAGATTGACCTGGATCGCGCCCTCGGTCATCAGCGCCCAGGGCAGCTGCAGGCGCTGCGGCATCACCACGGAGCTGTGCGCGAGAAAGCCGTCGATGTCTTCGATCGCGGCGCCGAGTTCATTGCCCCAGCCGAGCGCATCGCCCTGGCTGCTGTCATGGCCGGCAAACGGGAGGCCCCGAACATCCGGCAGATGCCGCGCCACCAGTTCCATGTTGCCGGCGAAGCCGTTGGTGGCAACCACGACGGCCGAACAGCCGATGTCGACACTGTCGCGTTCGCCGCGCTGGTACCGCACGCCGCGCACGCGCTCGTCCGCGTCGACATACAGATCGGTGACCCGCGCAGCGGACTGCACACGCACACCTCCCGCTGCAAGCGCGCGGTACAGCGCCGACAGCAGCGCTGTGCCGCCCCGATCCGCCAGCGCATGCATGCGAGCCAGTCCGTGGCCGGGAGGAACACCCTCGACCAGTTCGAAGCTCACACCGCAGGTCCGCTCGATCCACTCCAGAGTGCGTGCCGACTCGCGTGTGTAGGCCTCGACCAGATGCGCGGCCGATCGGCCATTGGACTTGGCCTGGATGTCGGCGGCGAACAGCTCCGCAGTGTCGGCGACCTCACGCGCCTCCTGCGCCTTCGTGCCGGCGGCGGGGATCATCCCCGAGGAAAGCGCGGTGGCACCGGTAGGCGAGGCATCGCGATCGAGCACCAGCACCTTGGCGCCGGCATCGCGCGCCGCGAGAGCGGCCAGCGCCCCGGCCGCGCCGGCACCGATGACGATCACAGGCACTGACGAAGTGAATGCAGGCAGCCGGTCGCGGATGATCGCCATGCTCAGTGCCGGCCCAGCTGCGACTCGATCCAGTGCGCCGCGGCCAGCGCCCGCACATCATCGCCCGGTCGTGCCACCACCTGCAGGCCGAGTGGCAATCCGCTCTCGCCGTGCCCGATGTCAGGCGGCACCGGCACGCTGACCTGCGGGCCGCCGAGAAAGTGCCAGGGTCGGTTGAACTGCGGGTCCCCGGTGGCATCGAGCCCATGCGGCGCCTCGCCAGGCGCGCTCGGCGTCAGCAGGATGTCCGCATCGCCGAAGAGCTGATCGAGACCCGCGGCACAGTCGCGTCCGACCTGAAGCGCCGCGACGTAATCCGGTGCACCCACGGCGCGGCCCTCGTCGATCAATGCGGCGAGCCGGCTGGACAGCAGCTCGCGGCGGTACTGCGCCTCGGGACCGAGCGCGCGTGCCGTCTCGAACAGCTGCACGGTCCGCTGGGCCTCGGCCAGACGAGTGAACGCCGGGCTGTCGCTGCTGGGCTCGTAGGGCCAGGCGATCTCGCGTACACGCGCACCGCGCCCTGCGAGCAGGCGTGCCACCCGCTCGAGGGCAGCGAGCATCGACGGTGCCAGCTGGGACGACCACGGTGTGGCGGTCCACGCGATGGTCGGCGCCTGCGCCGAGGACGGCGCGTGCTGCCACTGCGGCTGCAGCGCCAGGACAGCCGCGACCAGCGCAACGTCCTCGACGCTGCGCGCAAACGCACCGACGACATCGAGCGTGTCCGATACGGCTTTCACACCGGCGCGCGGCACCGCGCCGCGCGTCGGCACGAATCCGACGACGCCACAGAACGATGCCGGGCGAATCACCGAGCCGGCCGTCTGCGTGCCCAGCGCAAACGGCACCATGTGCGCGGCCACGGCAGCGGCTGATCCACTGGACGAGCCACCGGGCGTATGACCGAGCCCGTGCGGGTTGCGCGTGGGACCCGGCGTGAAATTGGCGAGCTCCGCAGTCACTGTCTTGCCGAACACGAACGCCCCGGAACTGCGCAGCGCCGCCACGCACGCCGCGTCGGACTGCGGGACATGGCCGAGGAATATCGCCGAGCCGTACTCGCTGACGATGTCGGCGGTGTCGATGTTGTCCTTCACTGCGACGGGCAGCCCGTGCAGCGGGCCGCGCCAGTCGACGCGGTCGAATTCGCGCGCCGTTTCGAGCGCGCGCGCCGCGTCGAACCAGGCAAACGCGCGGATGTCCTGTTCGCGTT
The DNA here is from genome assembly GCA_963769745.1 of uncultured beta proteobacterium. Taxonomy (GTDB): domain Bacteria; phylum Pseudomonadota; class Gammaproteobacteria; order Burkholderiales; family Burkholderiaceae_F; genus JALORV01. Next base: position 8,211 of record CAVYNB010000005.1, on the reverse strand, counting down.
CGCGCAGCGCGTCGATGAACGAGTGCGTCACTGCTTCGCACGAGACATCGTGGGCAGCGATCATGCGTGCAAGCTGGGTTGCCGGCAGGCGATTGAGCGGCGTCTTCATCGTATCCCCCGTGAGTCGAATCTACCGCAGGACTTGCGCCAAACCACTGCGAGCAGTCAACAAAAAAGGGCGCCCGCAGACGCCCTTATGTCTCCAACCTGCGTTCGATGAAGAAATGCAGGGCACGGCCCGCGCTTTTCGAGGTCCGTATGCCCGAGGAATCTCAGAGAAACAGATCGGGCAGCAGCTGCTTGCTGCCCGGCACGACCGAATAGCGGCCGAAGTCCGTCGTACCCGCCTTCTTCAGAACCTCGTCGTCAATGAAGAAGTTGCCGGTGGTCGTTGCGGCATCGGACGTCAGCACGGCATAGGCGGCATCGGCCATGATCTCGGGCGTGCGGCAGTGTTCGGGCTGTATCCCGGGGATCATCTGCAGCGCCGCCGTCTGGATCACCGTACGCGGCCATAGTGCGTTGACAGCGATGCCGTAGCTGCGGAACTCCTCGGCATGTCCGAGCACGCACATGCTCATGCCGTACTTCGCCATCGTGTAGGCCACATGAGGTGCGAACCAGCGCGGCTCCATGTTCAACGGCGGTGACAGCGTCAGGATGTGCGGATTGCGCTTGCGCTCGCCCGACTTCTTCAGGTACGGCAGGCACGCCTGCGTGCAGAGAAACGTTCCGCGCACGTTCACGCCGAACATCAGGTCGAAGCGCTTCATCGGCGTCGCCTCGGTCGGCGTCAGGTTGATCGCGCTGGCGTTGTTGACGAGGATGTCGATGCCCCCGAAGGTTTCCGCGGTCTGCTTCGCCGCCGCGACCACCTGCTCCTCGTCGCGGATGTCGCACTGAATCGCGAGCGCCTTGCCGCCGGCGGCCTCGATCTCCGCCGCCGCGCTGTGGATCGTGCCGGGCAGCCTGGGATTCGGCTCCACGGTCTTGGCCGCGATCGCGACATTGGCGCCATCGGCGGCCGCGCGCTTGACGATCGCCAGACCGATGCCGCGTGACGCACCGGAAATGAATATGGTCTTGCCCTTGAGATTCATGGTTTCTCCGTGGTGAGCTTGGGCGCCTCGGTCGCACATGCGACCTCGACGATGTGATCGGTGAGGCGTTCGGCCACCCGCGCATACAGCGCAGGCGCTGGATGAAAGCCGTCTTTGCAGAAGAGACTCGGGTCGGCGACGCCATCCATGATGACGTGCGAGACCCCGGCGTTGCGCGCCGCCCAGCGCGCCTGCGCGCGATTGTTGCGTCGCGCCGCCTGGCCCGCATACCACGCCAGCGGCTTCGGCACGGCGGGGAAGAGTTCCATTTCGGGCAGCGCCGGAAAGACGACGTGGCGGACGCCGGCGTGGATGTGGAGCCAGTCCGTGATGTGCTGCCGCTGTCTCAGTGCAAAGGCCAGCGGCACGTCCTTGGTGATGTCGTTCACTCCGACCACGATCACGGCGATGTCAGCGGCGTGCGGCCGGGAGCGGACCAGCCGGTGCAACACGCCTTCGGACGTAAGTCCCGATTCGGCCACCAGTTTCCAGCGAACGACTCCGCCCAGTCGCTGCGCCAGCAGCGCCGCCAACGGGTGAGCCAGAGCTTCGCGCTGGGTGCGCGCGCCCACCCCTGCTGCACTCGAGTCGCCCGCCACCAGCAGCCGCAACGCCAACGGCCCACGGCCGACCGAGCCGTGCCGCAGCCCGTGCGGCTCCGGCAGGTCGATCGCCGTGCGGCGCAGCCGCGCGGCCTGCGCGATCAGCACCGGACCGAAGGCAATGCGCGTCGCGACGTCCAGCATCGTGCGAACGCATCAGCCCTTGGGCCAAAGGATCATCTGCGTGCAGCGAAACAGCGCAATCGTCTTGGCGCTTTCAACGTGCGTGACGACGGCATCCCAGAGCTGGGTCGTCCGTCCCTGGTGGGCAGAGGTGGCGACCGAGCGCAGCGTGCCTTCCGTTGCCGTGCCGATGAAATTGGACTTGAGCTCGATGGTCGTGAAGTTGGTCGCGCCCTCGGGCAGGTGCGCGATCGTCGCGTAGCCGGCCGACGTGTCGGCCAGCGCGATCACCGAGGCCGCGTGCAGGAACCCATTCGGCGCGAGGTACTGCGGCCGGATTTTGTACTCCATCGTCAGGCTGCCCTCGCGCACCTCGACCACCTTCATGCTGAACCAGCCAGGCAGGTTGTCGCCCGAACGGCTATTGAGCTTGTCCAGCGTCATTTCGTGGCGCAGGGGCATGGCCGGCTCCGAACCGGACTAGCTGAAGCGCGAGAAATCCGGCTTGCGCCGGTCGAAGAAGGCCGAAAAGGCCTCCTTCGCCTCGGCGCTGCGCAGCATCTTCTCGAAGGACTTCGCCTCTTCGATGATCAGCTTCTCGGTCATCGTGCGCCAGGACAGTTTCATCAGGCGCTTGGTCTCGCGAACCGAGGACGGCGGCAAGGCATTGAAGCGCTCGGCCTGGCGGATGGCGTAGTCCAGCACTTCGCCCGGCGGCAGGATGCGGTTGACGATCTTCATCTCCAGCGCCTCCTCGGCGCTGATCGGCTCGGCCAGCAGCAGCTTCTCCGCCGCCTTGTGGTAGCCGGCCGCGAGCGGGATCGTCAGGCTGGACGCGAACTCCGAACACACGCCCAGCGAAACGAACGGCATCGAGAACATCGCGTTGTCGGCGCAGTAGACCAGGTCACTGTGCATCAGCATCGTCGTGCCGATGCCGACTGCCGCGCCGTTGACCGCCACCACGACGGGCTTTTCCGACAGCCCCAGCGCCTGCATGAACTGGAACACCGGCGCGTCCATGCCCGACGGCGGATTCTTCATGAAGTCTTCGAGGTCGTTGCCGGCCGTGAAGATGTCCTTCTCGCCGTGAATCAGGATGGCGCGCACGCTGCCATCGTCGTGAGCGGCGCCGATGGCGTCCGCCATCGTCTGGTACATCGCGACCGTGATCGCATTCTTCTTTTCCGGGCGCGCAATCGCAATGCGCGCTACACCATTGACCGTCTGGACTGCAATGCTCACTGGCTCTCTCCGTTCATTTACCTTCGCGGCTCGTCAGCGCGACGAACTGCGCAAACTCCTTCAGCGACTTGGCGGCCTTGCCCTGCACCTTGTCACGCACGATCGGCGTGAACCCGAGCAGCCACCCGCGCCACCCCAGCGCCTGTCCGGACCAGCGCCAGAAGCTGAAGTCGTCGACCTGCTGCACGATCTTGCCGGCGGCGATCACCATTTCGGTGTGGACCCTGTTGACGACCACGCGCTTGGTCGGCGTGAACGTGTAGCGCGCGGTCCAGTCGACCCGCGCGCGGTCCGGCGTGTCCTCGAGGATGTTGACGTTGACCTCCAGGTCCTCGGCCTCCGAGAGCAGCATCTGCCACATCAGTCGCGCGCCCTGGGCGGTCAGCCGCGGAAACACCGGATCACGAAACGTCGCGTGATTCGCATAGAGCAGGCCCATGGTGTAGAAGTCCCGCACCATGAACGCTTCGTAGAAACGCGTAGCGACACCCATGGCGGCCTCAGCGCACGGTGCCGGCAAGCCAGTCGCCGACGACCGGCCAGAGCGACTCGGCGTGACGGCGGCGGAAAAAGCCGAAGTGCCCGATGCTTCCGGCCCCGATCTCCTGCGGCGCAATGCGGCGCATCGCGCGCGGTGCTCCCGCGTAAAAGGAGTGCAGTGACTCGATGTTTCGTGCCGACATATATTCGTCGTCCGTGAACGAAACCGAGAGGATAGGCTGCCGCAGCCCCGCGTAGGTGACACGCAGCGCCGGATCCTCGATGCCGAACAGGTAGTCCGGGTGCAGGCACCAGGAACGCCACTGGCGCATCACCCCGGCGGGTACATCGCCGATCATGCCGAAGCGCCGACCCGGAAAGTACCCGAACAGCCCGAGCAGCACAGGCACGATCCCGAACCACAGCAGCGGCGCCAATCGTCGCAGCCCGGGGACGTAGTCGCGCCAGTAGCCGCTGCCGGCGGCCACGGTCACCATCGCGGCGACGCGGTCATGTCGCTCCAGCAGCCCGAGGATCTGGCCGCCGAGGCTGTGCCCTACCCACAACAGCGGCCGGTCGCCGATGCGTTCGGTCACGAACTCGACCATGGCTTCCGTGTCGCGTCTCGCCCAGGTGAAGACATCGGCCTCGAGCTGACGCAACGAACCCCGGCGCGAGCGGCCGATTCCCCGATAGTCGAAGGTGACGACGAAGAAGCCACGCTCCGCCAGCCAGCGCGCGAAGCCTTCGTAGTACGCCTGTTCGACGGCCATCGCCGGCACGATGAGCACACCCGCGCGGCAGCGCTGCGAATCGCCGAAGGTCGTCGCCTGCAGCTCGAAGCCGTCGTCCGTCGTGACCGTCGCCGTATGCATCGTTGCCCAGAACAAGGCTCCTCGCTGAACTTCGTGATCCATGGGTCCGCTGCACGATGTCAACGCCGTGGTGGTCGACCGCACGGCGGTTGTCACTCGTGCCGCGCAGAGCGGCTCAAGCCGCGCCGCGCGCACCCCGGTGGCCAGCGGAGCAAAGCGCAGTCGGCCACCCTCTTCGATTTCGACGGGCTTCGCCCGCGAAGTCGAACTGTCCTAAGCGCCGAGGGTGCACGTGCGACGACGAAGTCGTCGCGTACACCCGAGGCGTCACACTCTTTCGAATATCCCCGCCGCCCCCATCCCGGTGCCGACGCACATCGTCACCATTCCGTACTTGAGGTTGCGACGGCGCAGTGCATGCACAACGGTGGCCGCACGGATCGCGCCGGTCGCTCCCAGCGGATGGCCCAGCGCGATCGCACCGCCCATCGGGTTGACCTTGCTGCGGTCGAGCCCGAGATCGTTGATCACGGCGACCGCCTGGGCGGCGAAGGCCTCGTTCAGCTCGATCCAGCCCATGTCATCGGCCTTGAGCCCGGCGGTCGCGAGCGCGGCCGGAATGGCGTACTTCGGGCCGATGCCCATGATCTCGGGCGGCACGCCCTTGACTGCGAAACTGACGAAGCGCGCCAGCGGCGTCAGGTTGTACTGCTTGAGCGCGCGCTCGGACACGACGATCAGCGCACCGGCCCCGTCCGACGTCTGTGAACTGTTGCCCGCGGTGACGCTGCCCTTGGCGGCGAACACCGGACGCAATTTCGCCAGCGCCTCGACGTTCGTGTCTGCGCGCGGACCCTCGTCGAGGCCGACCGAGCGGGTCTTTACCTCGAGTTCGTGGCTCGCCAGGTTCGGGAATTTCTCGATCACCTCGATCGGCGTCATCTCGTCGGAAAACTCTCCGGCCTTCTGCGCGGCAATCGCCTTCTGGTGGGATTCGACCGCGAACGCATCCTGCATCTCGCGCGTGACCTTCCACTGGGCGGCGACCTTCTCGGCCGTCATGCCCATGCCGTAGGCGATGCCGACGTTCTCGTCCTTCTCGAAGATCTGTGCATTGAAGGCCGGCTTGTTGCCCGTCATCGGCACCATGCTCATCGACTCGGCACCACCCGCGATCATGACGTCGGCCTCGCCCACGCGTATGCGGTCGGCGGCCATGGCCACCGCATTCAGCCCGGACGAGCAGAAGCGGTTGATGGTCACGCCCCCGGTGGTATTCGGCAGGCCGGCCAGCAGCACCGCGATGCGCGCCATGTTGAGGCCCTGCTCGGCCTCCGGCATCGCGCAGCCGATGATCGCGTCCTCGACCGCCGCCGGGTCGAGGCTCGGCACCTGCTTCATCGCCGAGCGGATAGCCGCGACCAGCAGGTCGTCCGGCCGCATGTTGCGGAACATGCCCTTCGGGGCCTTGCCGATCGGCGTGCGCGTCGCGGCGACGATGTAGGCATCCTGTACTTGTCGGGTCATTTCGAATCGCTCCAACGTTTCATTCTCTTGCCGGGGAGGTCCAGGAGGGGCTGGCAGGCCCCTCTTGCGTCAAATAGAAACAGATGAGTCCGGAAAGCCCGCGCGCTCAGTTGCGCACGGGCTTTCCGGTGCTCATCATTCCCATCATGCGTTCCTGCGACTTCGGGTGTGCCACCAGCGTCATGAAGAACTTGCGCTCCAGATCAAGCAGCCACTGCTCGTCGGCGAGTGCTCCGACCTCGACGTCGCCGCCGCACATCACGTCGGCGATGCCGCTGGCAATGAAGTAGTCGTGTGCGCTGATGAAGCCGCCGTCGCGCATGTTGGCCAGCTGCGCCTTGATCGTCGCCACACCCGTGCGACCCGCCACCGGGAACCCGAGCGGCTTGAGCGGCGGCCGGTAGCCGGTCGCGTGCAGCGCGAACGCCTCGCCGATCGCTGTCCACAGCAGCTCGTGGCTGTTGAACACGATCGTGTCGGTCGTGCGCAGATAGCCCATCTGCTTCGCTTCGAGCGCCGACCGGGACACGTTGGCCATCGCGGCATTCAGGAACCAGTTCTTCATGAAGGGGAAGACATCGGTCATGCCGGCCGACTGCGCCGCCTGGGCCGCACGCAGCGCGCCTTCCTTGAGTCCCCCGGCGCCCGGGATCAGCCCGACGCCGACTTCCACCAGACCGATGTAGCTCTCGAGTGAGGCGACCGCCTTCGAGCAATGCAGGATCAGTTCGCAGCCGCCGCCCAGCGCCATGCCGCTGACCGCCGCCACCGTCGGCACCTGCGCGTACTTCAGCCGCATATAGGCGTCCTGCATCTTCTTCTCTTCGGCGCCGATCGCCTTAACGCCGCCCGACATGAACACCGGCATCATCGCCTGCAGGTCCGCGCCGACCGAGAACGGCTCGTCCGGCGACCAGATCACCAGCCCGCGATAGTTCGTTTCCGCTAGCTCGACTGCCTTGAGCAGGCCGTTGATCACGCCGGGCCCGATGGCATGCACCTTGGTCTTGATCGACAGGACCAGGACTTCGGACGCCAGGCCGGATTCGAGCGTCCACAGACGTACCGATTCGTCCTCGAAGACCGTCCTGCCGCCGGTTGCGCCCGTCGGCACGCCCTCACCGGCGAGCGGCGCACGGAAAATCTGACGCGCGTAGACCGGCAGCGTGGAGCGCGCGATGAATTTCTGCTTCGACGGCGACCACGAGCCTTCCGGCGTGTGCACACCGGCGGCCTTCGCTACGGGTCCGTCGAAAACCCACTTCGGCAGCGGCGCCTTCGAGAGCGCCTCGCCGGCATCGATGTCGGCCTGCACCCACTCGGCGACCTGCTTCCATCCGGCAGCCTGCCAGGTCTCGAACGGGCCTGTGCTCCAGCCGAATCCCCAGCGCAGCGCGAAGTCGACATCGCGTGCGGTGTCGGCAATGGTCTCGAGATGCACCGCGATGTAGTGGAACGCGTCGCGGAAAATGGCCCACAGGAACTTCGCCTGCGGATGATCGGTCTCGCGCAGCAGCTTGAGCCGCTCGGCCGGGTCCTTCTTCTTCAGGATGCGCGCGACCAGTTCGTCAGCCTTGCCGCCGCCGTCCACATACTCGCCCTTGCGGGGATCGAGGACCTTGATGGCCTTGCCTTCCTTCCGATAGAACCCCGCACCCGCCTTCTGGCCGAGCGCGCCCTTTTCGACGAGGACCTTGAGCACCGGCGGCGTGGCGAAGTTCGCCGCGAACGGGTCGATCGACGCCGGCAGCGTGTCCTGCATCGTCTTGATCACATGCGCCATCGTGTCCAGGCCGACCACGTCCGCCGTGCGGAAGGTCGCGCTCTTGGCGCGGCCGAGCTTCGAGCCGGTCAGGTCATCGACGACGTCGTACGACAGCCCGTACTTCTCGGCTTCCTTGATCGTCGCCAGCATGCCGAAGATGCCGACGCGGTTCGCCACGAAGTTCGGCGTGTCCTTGGCGCGTACCACGCCCTTGCCGAGAGTCGAAGTCAGGAAGGTCTCGAGGTCGTCGAGGATCTGCGGCTTTGTCGCCGGCGTCGGGATCAATTCGACCAGGTGCATGTAGCGCGGCGGGTTGAAGAAGTGCACGCCGCAGAAGCGTGCCTTGAGCCCCGGCTCCATCGCCTCGGACAGTTTGGCGATCGGCAGGCCCGACGTGTTCGAGGCGAAGATCGCATCGTCGCGGACAAAGGGCGCGACCTTGCGGTAGAGATCGTGCTTCCAGTCCATGCGCTCGGCGATCGCCTCGATGATGACGTCGCAGCCCTTGAGCAGTTCGAGGTGCTCCTCGTAATTCGCGGCCTGGATGTGGGCCG
>CAVYNB010000004.1:0-37161 GCA_963769745.1 uncultured beta proteobacterium | reverse complement strand
GGCCGAAGAGGCACTGCGGCTCGGTCGGGTCCTGGCCGGATTGGCGCCGCGGGAATCCGAGGTTCACGGCCTGGTGGCACTGATGGAGATCCAGGCCTCGCGCCTGCGCGCGCGCACCGGGCCGGACGGCGAACCGATCCTGCTGCTCGACCAGGACCGGTCCCGCTGGGACCGGATGCTGATTCGGCGTGGACTCGCGGCCCTCGATCGAGCCGACGAGCTCGCGCGTGCGCAGGGCGGACTCGGCTCGTACGCGCTGCAGGCCGCGATCGCGTCGTGCCACGCCCGCGCCACGACGGCCGACGCGACCGACTGGAAACGCATCGCCGCGCTGTACGACGCGCTGGCGCAGCGCGCACCCTCGCCCGTGGTGGAACTGAATCGGGCCGTGGCGCTCGCGATGGCGTTTGGCCCGGCGGCGGGACTCGAAGTGGTCGACACGTTGCGCAATGAGGCGCAACTCAAGGACTATCACCTGCTGCCGAGCGTGCGCGGCGACCTGCTGTTCAAGCTGGACCGCTTCGACGAGGCGCGCAACGAATTCGAGCGCGCGGCGTCGATGACACGCAACGCCCGCGAGCAGGCACTGCTGACGACGGCGCGCCGACGAGTGCGCGCAGCGGGCCGGGTCCTCGCGCTGAGGACGCGGCCCGCGCGGACTACTTCGCTGCGACCGGCAACGCCGGCGGCAGCGGCTCCGGCACCCGGTTACTCACCGCCGGGATCGACTGCAGGTAGCTGAAGATCGCTTCGAGGTCGGCGTCCGTGAAGTTCTTGTACATCGGATACGGCATCGGCGGCAGGATCTCGCGGCCACGCCCCATGTGACGGCCCGTGCGGATCGTCTCCTTGAAGTTGCGCAGCGTCCACTTGCCGAGACCTGTTTCCCTGTCGGGGGTCAGGTTGGCGGTGAAGCTCACGCCCCACGGCCCGGCCCACGCGGTGTTGGTGCCGTAGGCCGTCATGACCCACGGCCCCTGCGCCGCCGGCGCCGGCGGCACTTTCTCGCTCTCGGGATGGCCCGACAGCATGCGGCTCATGTCGGGCTCGGGACCCTTTTCTCCCATGATCCACGGCGTATGGCAGTCGTTGCATACGGACGTCGTGACCAGGTACTTGCCGCGCGCCACCTTTTCGGCGGTTGTCTGGGCGGACTTCGAGGGCGTTTGCGCGCGGGCCGGCAGGGTGACGGCGAGCGTGGCCGCGACGGCGATCGCGAGGACAGCGTATTCCACGGGGATGCGTTTCATTTCAGTTCTCCTTTTGCCAGGTGTTGAGGTTCGCGTGAGGCCTGGACAGCCTCGGTGATCCAGCGTTCGACGAGGGCCACGCCCTCGCTATCGACCACCCGCACGCCGAGCGGCGGCATGCGGGCCAATCGGTTTTCACTCTTCATGCGCAGCGTCAGCATGTGCGCGCCGCTGCCGTCGGCGGCGACGCGCTGCGCCGTTGCCGCGCCTTGCGGACGGAAGCGGCTCGAGTGGCCGAGCAGGGAGCGCAGCGTCTGCTCGGCGCTGTCAGCGCTCGCCGCTGCCGACTGCGACAGCACCAGTTCGAGCCCGTCGAGCGCACCCGCTGCGTTGTGACAGTGGCCGCAATTGCCGTGCAGGTAACCGAGCGCCGCGCGCTCCGTCGGTGTGCGTGCCGCGATGCGCACGGGCGCGGCGAGCAGCGCGGGCGGCAGGTTCACGATCCGGCCCTGCGCAACCAGCGAGCGCAGATCGGCAAACTCGCGGCGCGGCGCATCGGCGTGCGGCGCCAGCGGATCGCGGTCCGGCGACAACTGCAGCGCGCTGAAGCCCAGCACCGGCACCGCCGGTCCGTCGTGGCAGGCCAGGCAGTCGTTGCGCGACGGCACGGAGTAGCGTCCGCCCGGCGCATCCGCCACCATCACGACGGCGCCGGCTTCCGGCACCAGCACCGCGTCGGTCCCGTCGGCGTTCCATGCATAGCTGGCGAAGCGCCACGACCCGTCGGGGAGCCGTTCGATCATGCGCGTCTCGATGCGGCTGCCGTAGCCGAACTCCTTCCACAGGCGCGTGCCGACCGGAAACTGCCAGGCGTCCGGCTGCGCCGCATCGATCGCGCGACCGCGCGGCAGGCTGATCCAGCGCTGCTTGCGCGTGCCGTCCGACCACAACGGGTACTGCGGCGCAAAGGCGATGACCTCGGCACGAACGACGGTCGTCGAACCTGCCGCGAACAGTCCCGTTTCGCTCAGCAGGCGCGGCAGCGGCGGCACGGCCGGCTGCGCCGCCAGCGCGGCCTGCACGGCCGCAATGGCGATCAGCGAGAGCAGAAGGTGCAGCGCTTTCATCCTGGCGACATCCGGGTTCGGTCAGTCCGCGGAGGTCGCCGAAGAGAACTGCAGACGGCCGTCGCGGTGCTTGCTTTCGAAGGCGTGCACAGTAACCAGCCGAACGCAACGGCGTTCGTAATACTTTGCTCAGGGATTCCTAAAAGACTCCTAAACCGCCGCGGGACCGGCGGCCGAGGCCAGAGACCGGCTGAGCGGAGTCGGGCGGAGGAGAAGTTGCGTCGCTAGTCGGGGACGCGTTGCGCGGCGACCTGCTTGCGCAGCCAGGCCATGAATGTCTTCACCTCCGGACGCTGTGCTGCGCCCGGTGCGCCGACGAGCCAGTAGGCACGGCGCGCGAGCGTCGCGTACTGCCGGCCTTTCAGGGGCATGACGAGCCGTCGCTCCGCGAGGAACGGGTCGAGCAGCGGAAAGCGGCCGAGCGCCACCCCCTGTCCCGCATACCACCGCCTGCACGACCTGATCGTAGTGGCTGAACGTGAGCACGCGACTCGTGCGCGGTCGCGCCACGCCCATCGCTTCGCACCAGACCTTCCACGACAGCCACAGCGCGGTGCCGTTCGGATCCTCCAGTTCGATCAGCGGCAGGCGCAGCAGATCCTCCACGCCGCGGATGCGCTGCCCCTTGAGCAACGCCGGCGCGGCGACGGGCGCGACCTGTTCGCCGAACAGCTTCTCCGCACCCGGTCCCGCCGCTTCCTCGGGGCAGTAGCGCAGTGCGACGTCGAGCGAATTGCGCTCGAGGTCGCGCACCACGTTGTCGGCCACCACATGTACCGAGATGTCCGCGTGCTCCTTCTGGAAACTGGCGAGTCGTGGCACCAGCCACAACGACGCGAAGGTCAGCGTCGTCGTCACGCGCACGACCGGTGTGGCCTGCACGCGCACGGCGGCCGTCGCCTCGCGCAACTGATCCAGTGCCTTCGATACATCGCGGTAGTAGCGGTCGCCGGCATCGGTCAGCACCAATGCGCGCGTGCGACGCTCGAAGAGCTTGACGCCGAGCTGCTCCTCGAGCTGCTGCACCTGCCGGCTGATCGCGGACTGCGTGAGAAAGAGCTCCGCTGCTGCCGCCGTAAAGGACAGCAGGCGGGCCGACGGCCTCGAACCCGCGCAGCAGGTCGAGCGATGTCGGCAGGTCGCGCTGTCTATGCATTCCCGTCACTCATGCATTGCATCCCGGAATTTCGTTTGTCGCCGGGCGCCGGCGGAGCGACAGTGTGCCTCGTCATCACCGCAGGAGAAAGACCATGACCCGCACCGCCACCACCGAAGTCCTGAACAGCGTCACGCTCGACGTCCACGATCAGCCGCTTGCGCTTCGCCTGCCGGTCGGCATCAGCGCTGTTCGCGGTCCAGGGCAAGGTCTGGCTGACACAGGAACGGCAGCTCGAGGACGTCGTCCTCGCGCCCGGCCAGCGCTTCGACGTCAGGAGCACTGAACTTGTCCTGATCAGCGCCATCAAGGGGACCGCGAGCGTGCACGTGGCCCAGCCGGCTGACGCCGCCACGAGCCGCGCCACCGACATCCATGACTTTGCCCGCGACCAGGCCCGGTTGCTGCGTCAACGCGAAGCCAGCCGTCTGGCGGACGTTGCGATCGCCCGCATTCGCTTCCTGGAAGACGCTGGCACGCGGGTTCCTTGCCGCGCGGCCACGCACCATCACCCAGTAACTCCTGGCCGGGTAGCCTGCCCGGCTACCCGGAGGCGATGTGTCGGAGTCACATGGAAGGCGTGTTGCGCGAGGCCGCATTCGCCACCAGCTTCCGTTCCGGCGCGATTTCGATCGTTGCGGCTTCCGCAGCCAGCCACACATGGCCTTCCTGGATCGTGCAGGTCAGCTTGAGCGACCGCGCTGCCAGCGACTGCAGCGCCGCGGCATCCGCGTCGGAGAGCACGAACACGCTGAGGTTGGCCAGGCGCGTGAAGGCGGCCGCGTTGTCCTCCCACCACGCCTCGGCACGCCGCGCGCCGTACGCCACCACGACCACCTGACGGGCCCGGCCGCACGCCTTGCGCACGTCTTTCTCGTCGGGCAGGCCGACGTCGATCCACAGATTCGATCGCACCGGTGGCGTCGAGCCTGCACAGGTCCGGCTCGCCTTCGGCCGACAGTCCGCGGCCGAAGGCGAGCGCCTCGTCGGCATGCAGCGCAAACGCAAGCAGGCGCACCATCAGCCGCTGTTCCGTTTCCGACGGGTGACGAGCAAGCGTCAGCGCGTGCTGCGCGTAGACGTGGCGATCCAGATCCGATACGAGCAGGTCGACGCGATAAACAGTGGAACGCAGGGCCATGCCGGCATTGTAGGAACACGCGGTCGACCGACGTGGCGATCCCTCGCACGACAGGGACAACACCGAGACATGCCCGCGTCGCGCAATGTGGTCGTCGATATAGACTGTGCTGACCTTCCCGCGCCGAGGAGTCGCGATGAACATCCGCGTCGCAAGCTGTCTTGCCCTCCTGGTGCCATTTGCCGCACTCGCCACGCCCGATGCCACGGAAGGCGGCAAGCTGGTGCAGACCCACAAGTGCGAGACCTGCCATCAGAGCAAGGTCTACGGACCGACAGGCACGATCTATCTGCGCAGTGATCGCAAGGTCACGTCCTGGGCCAGGCTCAAGTCACAGGTCGCGGCCTGCAACGCGATGCTGAAGATCGGCCTGTTTCCCGAGGAAGAGGAACATATCGCGGCGTTCCTCAACCAGACCTACTACAAGCTGCCGGTGAAGTAGGGCCGGCCAGCGGCGGCCGCGCCATCGCCGGAGCTCAGGTCATCAGCACATTGACGATGGCGTTGCCGATGCCCACCAGGGCGGCGCCGGAGATCAGGCCCGCGCAGATCGGCTCGAGGCCTTCCACCCAGAACTCGTGCCCGCGTGTGCCCTTGGGCCGAGTAGCGCCGTCCCATCAGCCAGAACATCATCGCCCCGACCCACATCGCAAAGGTCGCTTCGGGCGGCAGGACCACGCCCAGGCCGATCGAGACGGCCGACAGTCCGAAGCGGCCCTTGGTCACCATGCGCGCGATCTCGATGGCAGCCGCGCTGATCGCCGCCACGATCATCGACACCACCGCCGAATACGGCAATGCACTCACGCCCTTGGCGATGATTTCGGCCACGCCTTTCCACTGCAGGGCGGCGGGAAACGCGAACTGGTCCGACACCATGGTCGCCGTCGTGCGCACCCCGTTGGCATCCGGCTGCAGGAACAACAGGAAGAACAGCGGCACGCAGGCAACTGCGCCCGCGAAGATCCCGATCACGTGGCCAATCGCCTGCTGGCGCGGCTTGCCGCCGAGCATGTAGCCGGGCTTGATGTCCGACAGCAGGTTGGCCGAGTTGGCGGCGATCTCGGCCGTCATCGCCGCCGGGATCAGGTTGCTGGCCGGGTTGGTGCGGTCGATCGCGCCCATCGTGAACTGGGTGATCTTGGACATCGAGCCGGTCGGCGTCCACGACGTCAGTGCCATCGAGTTGGTGCAGATCACCGACAGCACGAAGATCAGCGGCAGCGAGATGAAGGCGAGCAGCCACGGCACGCCGAAGAACTCGTGCGTGACCCACGCGCCGAGCACGCTGAAAAGCGGAATGCCCACGACCGAGATCCACAGCGGAAACTCGATGTGCTTCAGCACGTCGACGCCCTGCTCCCTGCTGCTGCGCTTGAAAAGCCCCTTGAAGATCTCGGGCCGTCCGAGCAGGCTCACCAGTGATCCCACGACCATCATCGTCACGCCCCACCACAGCGACCACTGGTTGACGATCTCGGCGCGCGAGATCGGCACCACCGCGCCGGTCGGACCCACGCGCGCAACGATGTCGCCGGCCTGGATCATGATGGGTGCGAGGATCACGAAGTTGATGAACGCGCCGAGCAGGCAGCTCGTTGCCACCGCAACACCCATCAACCCGCCCACGCCCAGCATGGCCGCGTCGAGCGTCAGGCGCAGCCCGAGCTGCCGGATGTCGGTGCCGAGAATCGTGGGAACCCATCCGCTCACCTTGGTGGCTGCGGCGTAGTAGTAGCTGTCGAGCCGCTCGTGGAAGACCCACGGCTCCTTCAAGCCGGCCCACTGGTCCAGGCGCAGGATCTTGAACTGCAGCAACTTCATCCAGCCGTCGCTGATGATGGCCTGATAAAGGCCTGTGACGAGCGCGGTCAGGCCGAGCAGGCGCGCCTTGAACATGCCCTCGTGGGCGGCTCCGGTGTAGAGCGCGTCGAGCACGACCCCGCTCGCGCGCCCTTCGGGAAAGGGCAACTGTTCGTCGTTGATGAAGCGCCGCTTCATCGGAAACGCCAGCAGCACCCCGATGATCGAAACGACGCACATCCAGATGATCATGTGCCACCACGGGATGATGCGGCCGGTCACCAGCATGTAGGCCGCGAGGCTGGAGATCATCGGGCCGATCATGTAGCCGGCCGCGGTCGCGATCGACTGCGTGCAGTTGTTCTCCAGGATCGTGAAGTCCTTGGCGAACCCGGCGCTCGCCATGATGCGGTAGATCGCGAAGGCCAGGATCACCGCGGTCAGGCCCACGCCGATGCTGATGCCGGTCTTCGCGCCGATGTACATGGCGGTGGCCGCCAGCACGCCACCCAGCAGGAAGCCGGTCAGCGCCGAGCGCAGCGTCAGCTGCGGCATGTCGCCGCGGTAGACGTTCTTGAACCACCACTCGTCCTTCTGCGCCCGCGTCCAGCTGCGAATCTGTTCTTCTTGGAGTTGTATCAGTGCCATGGAGTCCGGGCCTCGGGAGTGCGGTCTGCGCTATCTTGGCAGACAGCCGCCGCTTTGCCCGGCCGATCGCGTCGGATGTGAGCGACTCCAGATCCTGGTCAAGATCAAGGTGCATCAGAAGTGCGCGCATCGGACGCTGCCGATTCGCTGCAACGATGTACGCGCTTTCGGCCTCGGGACGTGTGATGGACCCGCGCCCGGCGAGCGCATCCCGGGCGCGACCTCAATGCATCGGCGCGCCACTCGGTCGCCGCACGGACCGATGCCAGCCCCATCGCCCCTCGCGCTTCCATCTGGTAAATCATGTCGCGCACGATCGGGTAGATCTCGTTGTGCCAGCGGCGGCCGCTGAAGACGCCGTAGTGACCGACGCCGGCCTGCATGTGGTGCTGCTTGAGGTAAGGGCGGATGCCGGGAGTCAGGTCGTGCGCGGCCATGGTCTGGCCCACCGAGCAGATGTCGTCGCGTTCGCCCTCGACCGTGAGCAGCGCCGTGCCGCGGATCGCGGCCGGCTCGATCTTCTCGCCTTGCCACTTCAGTTCACCGCGTGCCAGCGCATATTCCTGGAAAACCAGCCGCACCGTGTCGAGGTAGAACTCCGCCGGCAGGTCAGCGACCGCGAAATACTCCCGATAAAAGCTGCGCGTGCCCTCGGCCTTCTCGTGCTCGCCGGCAATGATCGCGTTGTACAGGTCGGCGAAAGCCTGCACGTGCCGCTCCAGGTTCATGCTCATGAACGCAGTGAGCTGGAGAAAGCCCGGGTACACGCGACGGAATGCGCCGCGGTAGCGCAACGGCACGGTCGCAATCAGGCGGCTTTCGAACCAGTCGATCGGCTGCGCGGTGGCGAGTTCGTTGACCTTGGTCGGATTGATGCGGCAATCGATCGGACCCGCCATCAGCGTCAGGCTCAGCGGCTGGGCCGGATGCCCGCCCTGCGCCATCGCGGCGACCGCAGCCAGGGCCGGCACGCAAGGCTGGCACACGGCGATCACGTGCGCGCGCGGCCCGATCGCTTCGAGAAAGTGGACCAGGTGCGCAATGTATTCGTCGAGGCCGAAGCCGCCGTGCCAGGAGCGACACGTCGCGCGCATTGCCCCAGTCGGTCACATAGACGTCGTGATCCGCCAGCAGGGTGCGCACGGTGTCCCGCAAGCAGCGTGGCGAAGTGACCGGACATCGGCGCTACCAGCAGCACGCGCGGCTGCTCGCCCGGCTGGTCCCTCGCAAACCGCAGGAGCTGCGCGAAGGGCGTCGCGACGATCACTTCTTCCGTCACTGCGACCTCGCGCCCGCCGACGACCACCGTGTCGATGTCGAACGCGGGCCGCGTATGCGTCAGTTGCGCGCGGGCGATCAGTTCGAACGCGGCGGCGGCGCGCGCATTCGCGTCGCTGCCGGGATAGGCGAGGCGCGCCGACCGCAGCACCTGCCCGGGATGCTCGAGCAGCGTCAGGGCCGATCCGGCGGTCGCGCGCAGCGGGTACAGCAGGTCCGTGTGGGTCTGGTAGGCCTCGTACAGCATGGGCGTCCCTCAGCGGTGGGTCATTCCGGGTGTGAACGCAAGGACCGCGCCACATCGCTGACGCTAAGGCGCGCCCCGCTGGCATGGCGCTTGCGACGCCATTCGACAGACGCGGGACAGACGCGGAATCGAGAGGAGCGGCAGTGGCCACAACGAAGGCGGTACTGACGATCAGCAGCAAGAACTATTCATCGTGGTCGCTGCGTGGCTGGCTGCTGGCGCGCTTTGCCGGCCTGCCGTTCAGCGAGAAGGTCGTCGCGCCGGACGATCCGGAGGTGCGCGCCGAAATGCTGCTGCTCGCCTCGTCGATCCGCGTGCCCAGCCTGAAGGACGGGCCGGTGAAGATGTGGGACACGCTCGCCATCGCCGAGTACCTGAACGAGATCCGTCCGAAGGCCGGTCTGCTGCCGGCCGACAAGGTGGCGCGCGCGCACTGCCGCGCGATCTGCGGCGAGATGCACTCCGGCTTTGCCAACCTGCGCTCGGCGCTGCCGATGAACCTGCGCGGGCACTTTCCGGGCTTCCGCATCTGGGCGCGCGCGCAGGCCGACATCGACCGCATCGTCGAGATCTGGACGCTGTGCCTCGCGACCTATGGCGGCCCTTATCTCTTCGGCAAGCGCCGCACGATGGCCGATGCGATGTACGCGCCGGTGGCCACGCGCTTTCTCACGTACGACGTCAAGCTCACGCCGGCGTGCGCCACCTACTGCAAAACCCTCATCGCGATGCCCGAGATGGTCGAGTGGATCGCCGCCGCGAAGAAGGAGCCGATGGAGATCGAGGAACTCGAAGCCGAGTTCTGAACCGGAGCCCAACGTCGGCGCCGGGTTTTACTCCGAGCGCTACGTCCAGGAAGCCGGCTCCGGCACCTCGCAGGGCGGCTCGACATCGACGGTTCCGAAGTCCGCGGGCGAAACGATCTCCAGATACTCCATGTCCGGCGAGTAGTCGAACAGGAAGTGGCGAATCCCCGGCCGCTGGTGCACGCAGTCACCGGCCTCGACCAGCGTCTCCGTTGTCTTCGTACATGAAGCGCGCCCAGCCCTTCAGCATGATGACGACATGAAACGCCGCCTCATGCCGGTGCCAGCCGGTGCCCTGTTCGGGTGCGGAATGCGCCTTCACGAGTTGCACCAGAACCTTGCCGTGCGTGGCCTCGGCGATGCCCAGATCGCGATACAGAAAGAAATCGCGCAGGCCGTCGCCGCGCCATGGCGTGTCCGACGGCTTCACGTGGGAGAACAACGACCCGGTCTTGTCGAGCATGGAATCCTCCGTGCCTGTTCGTTGTGACGCATTGCAACAAGCAGGAAGCATTCCATGGGGAGGCGCCCGGCAAATGGTGTGCGCCGGGTTCGCACCGGTTCCAGCCACATTTCCGCGCTTCGCCCGGCGCGCGCAATGGCCAGAATCGTCGGCATGAATGGATTGCTTCGGCGTTTCCTCTCCTGCACCGCCGCGCTGCTCGCCGCCGTGCTGGTGGCCGGCTGTTCCAGTGGAATGGGCAAGGACCAGTGCGTGCTGGCCGACTGGCACATGATCGGCTTCGAGGACGGCCTGCAAGGCTGGTCCGCGGACCGGATCGGCGTCCATCGCGTCGCCTGCGCCAAGCATCAGGTCACGCCCAATCTCGCCGCTTACATGGAGGGACGCCAGCGCGGACTGCAGGAATTCTGTCAGCCGAAGAACGGCTTCAGCGTCGGCCTGCGCGGCGGCGGTTATGCCAACGTGTGCTCGGGCCCGACCGAACCGGCGTTCGTCGACAGTTACCGCTACGGCCGGCAGATCCACGACGCGCGCACCGAGCTGCGCCAGACGCAGTCACGGCTGCGCAGCGCCCGCGACGGGCTGTCGCACACCGAGGCGGGCATGGCGAGCGTCACGACGGAGCTGGTGTTGCCGGGCGTGCCGACAGACCGCCGCGCCTTCCTGGCGACGGAACTGATACGCCTGACACAGGAGCGCACCGAGCTGATAGCCCGGATCGACCTGCTGATGCAGCGTTCGCAGCAGCTCGCCATCAACGTGCAGGAACTCGAACGCCAGAGCCCGTACGCGCTTTGAGCATGGCCGTCGCGCCGCACCGGCGCGGAGCGAAACAGATCGAGGATCAGCCCAGCTTGCGCACGGCCGACGCCGGGCGCGCGAGCACCGTCGCAAGCAGCGATTCGTCGATGGTGTGGCCCTGCAGCTTCCAGAGCAGCGCATCGATCCGGTCCGTGCCCCAGAAGATCTCGCCATCGATGCGATAGGTCGGTACGCCGAAGATTCCGGCGGCGACCGCGGCGCTGGTAGCGTCGAGCAAGCGCTGCTTGACGTCGGCCTCGCCCGCGCGCGCCAGTAACGCCGCACCGTCGAGCGCGCAGTCGCGCGCAATGCCCGCGAGCACCGCATCGTCGGTGAGGTCGTGCCCGTGTTCCCAGGCCGCGTCCATCAGCGCGAGCCCGAATCGGCGTCGCGCGGGCGCATCGTCAAGTGCGATGCACATGCGCAGCGCGCGCAGCGGATTGAACGGATGCGTCGGCGGTCCCTTGACCGGCACGCCGAGCTGCGCCGCGATGCGCAGCACATCGCGCATCGTGTAGGCGCGCTTGGCCGGCAGCTCTGCCGGACCCTTGTTGCCATGCGCGGCGAGCAGCGCGCCGAACAGCACCGGACGGAAGTCGAGCTGCACGCCGGCCGCGTCGAGCCGACCGCACTGCCGCGCAGCGAGCCACGCGTACGGGCTGATCGGATCGAAATAGAACTCGACGATGCGTGAGGGCGTCATGGTCGCGCTTCAAGGTCCAGCCCAACGATACCCGCGCCAGCGCCTCGACCCCATTGCTCGCAGGGACACGATCCGTGACGACTCCGGGTCAGTCGCTTCATGCAGGACAGGATGTCGGTGCGCTTGTCGCCGACGACGCGCACGGCGTCTTCGGCGCATCGACAGGCTTCGAGAAGCGCAGCGCGCGGACTCTGGTGCGCGGCGTTTGACATTCGGGCTGAGCGAACGAGACCGCTACGTCAATCGTTGTCGCTCTTCGATCCTGAACAGACTTGGCTGTCTTTCGAAAGCGGGCGCCGCCAGGCGTCCCGTTGAATGAAGCGTTTGACCCAGCCATGCAACTGGCGGTGCCCTTCATTTCCCGGCTGCTGCGACCTTGACGAAGAAATCGTAAATGCCGCTTTCTCCCATCCTCCTCGCGTCAGCAAGTTCGCCGGCACGAGTGGCGTAAGTGACCTTGCCTTCCGGCGTCAGGACTACGACTGCTGGAATTCCACTCTTTAGAGGTACGCCATACGTTTCCGCGATCTCGACATTCTTGTCGAAGCGACCCACATTGACTTTGACGACTTTAAAACTCTTGTTGATGAGGGGCGCACTTGTGCCGCTCTTGAATGCCATGTCCAAGACCTTGCAGTCCCCGCACCAGTTGGCTCCGAAAACAACAAGTACAGGAACACTTGATTTCTGGGCTTGGACGAGTGCGGCCTGTATCTCTGCTTTCGCGTCCGCGGCTTCATCGTAAGGTGGTGGGCTAGCGACCGCCAGGCTTGCAGCCGCGAGAAGGAGGGACGCCACGAGTGTTCGCACCGGGTTTCCTTGTGTGTTGCGTCTAGCGTTTTCTAGCCGTCGATCTCGACGCCGGATAAATCGGCCAGTGCAGGATAAGTTGAACCATCTCTTCATTTCCGGCGCATTGACTTTCGCTTGCGAAAGCGCCGTATCAGTGCCGCAACTTACAGTACCGACCGACAAGTGCCCACGGCGTCCGGTTTGGGCGGTGCGCGCCCGGGGATTGAGGCGGCAGCTTCTGGCCGGTTTATGCAATCGAGGCCAGCGGTGAGCCGCGAATCCGGCAGCAACGACTTAGGCGGCGCCTTCACTGAAGGTCACGCGGCCGATCCAGTTCCGCTTTCGCCGCGCCAGGCGCACCTTCTCGTCTTCGCCGTCAAAGTTCGCCGGAGCTCGCGTGACCAGCGAACTGTCCACTCCTTCGAAAGCGTTGACGTTGACGACGGCATACGTTGCGCCGTCGATTTGGCTCGTGACAACGGGAACTGCCCCGCAGTTGCTGCATACATGGAACTCTGCCGTCTTCGTTCCGAAGGTGTAGCGCGACCGACGGGCCGGGTCTCGGATCGACACTGTCAGTTCGCCAGTCGGGCACGCAGTCCAAACCCCGCCGTGCTTGGTGCAAAAGGTGCACGTGCAACTGCGAGCGGTGATTTCCGTTGGCTCTGGAAGCCAACGAAGCTGGAAGCTGATATTCCCGCAATGGCAGCTTCCGGCGATAAGCATGCGTGCTACCTGCCCTCGAAGTCGAACGCGATCTCGTAGTGAACGGCACGGCGATCGAATTCCACCATCATCGCCTGCGCCGCCGGTGGAACGACCGCCCCCTCGGCATCGCTGCCCGAAAATGCGCGGATCGCCTCTATGGATTCCCACACGGTGACCACCTGGAACTGCGTGCCTTCGGCAACTTCCCGGCGAAGGATCGTCGCCCGTATGAAGCCGGCGAGCGACGCCAGCTGGGGGAAGGTGTCACTCTTGAGATGCGCGATGTAACGATCGGCGTCTTCGCGCCGGGCGATTCCTTGCCAGTGTCTCGAAATCATTTGCTCGCTCCCGGCGCACGGCAAGCGTTCATGTCTGCTTTCCAGCTCACTGTCGGACCAGGGGCAAGGACCGGAACTGGCCGAATGGCGAACTACATGCTGCGCCTGTACTGACCACCCACCTCGAACAACGCATTCGTGATCTGCCCCAGCGAGCACACGCGCACTGCGTCCATCAGTACCGCAAAGACGTTGTCGTTCCTGATCACCGCCTGCTGAAGCTTCTTCAGCATCGCCGGCGCTTCCTTGGCGTGGCGCTGGTGGAAGTCCTGCAACCGCTTGAGCTGACTCTGCTTTTCTTCCTCGGTGGAGCGCGCGAGTTCGATGTGGTCGGGCACCAGGTCGCCGTGCGGGTTGCGGAAGGTGTTGACGCCGATGATCGGATACTCGCCGGTGTGCTTCAGGTGTTCGTAGTGCAGTGACTCTTCCTGGATCTTGCCGCGCTGGTAGCCGAGTTCCATCGCGCCGAGCACGCCGCCGCGCTCGCTGATCGCCTCGAACTCCTTCAGCACGGCTTCCTCGACCAGTTCCGTGAGCTCGTCGATGATGAAACTGCCCTGGTTGGGGTTCTCGTTCTTCGCCAGGCCCCACTCGCGGTTGATGACCATCTGGATCGCCATCGCGCGTCGCACGCTCTCCTCGGTCGGAGTGGTGATCGCCTCGTCGTAGGCGTTGGTATGCAGGCTGTTGGCGTTGTCGTAGGTGGCGATCAGTGCCTGCAGCGTGGTGCGGATGTCGTTGAACGCGATCTCCTGCGCGTGCAGCGACCGGCCGCTGGTCTGGCAGTGGTACTTGAGCTTCTGCGACCTTTCATTCGCGCCGTATTTGTCCCTCATGCTCACGGACCAGATGCGCCGCGCCACGCGACCCATCACGGTGTACTCGGGGTCCATGCCGTTGCTGAAGAAGAAGCTCAGGTTCGGCGCGAAGTCGTCGATGTGCATGCCGCGCGCGAGATACGCCTCGACGAACGTGAAGCCGTTGCTCAGCGTAAACGCGAGCTGGCTGATCGGGTTCGCCCCGGCCTCGGCGATGTGATAGCCGCTGATCGAGACCGAATAGAAGTTCCGCACGTTGTGGTGGACGAAGTATTCCTGGATGTCGCCCATCACCTTCAGGCTGAACTCGGTCGAGAAGATGCAGGTGTTCTGGCCCTGGTCTTCCTTCAGGATGTCGGCCTGCACGGTGCCGCGCACGTTTTCGAGCGTCCATGCGCGGATCTTGGCGGCTTCGTCTTCAGTCGGTTCGCGCTTGTTGTCGGCGCGGAACTTGTCGAGGTTCTGGTCGATCGCGGCGTTCATGAACATCGCCAGGATCGACGGCGCCGGGCCGTTGATCGTCATCGACACCGACGTATTGGGCGCGGTGAGATCGAAGCCGCCGTACAGGACCTTGAGGTCGTCGAGCGTGGCGATGCTGACGCCGCTGTTGCCGACCTTGCCGTAAATGTCGGGCCGCACCGCCGGGTCGTTGCCGTACAGCGTCACGCTGTCGAACGCGGTCGACAGCCGCTTGGCGGGCATGCCTTCGGAGAGCAGCTTGAAGCGCTTGTTGGTGCGGAACGCGTCGCCCTCGCCGGCGAACATGCGCGTCGGGTCCTCGTTCTCGCGCTTGAACGCAAACACGCCGGCGGTGTAGGGGAAGCTGCCGGGGACGTTTTCCAGCAGCATCCAGCGCAGCAGCTCGCCGTGGTCTTCGTAGTGCGGCAGAGCCACCTTGCGGATCTTGCTGCCCGAGAGCGACGTGTGCGTGAGCTTGGTGCGAATCTCGCGGTCGCGGATCTTCACCACGTACTCGTCGCCGGCGTAGGCCTGCTGCATCTTCGGCCACATCGCCAGCAGCTTCCGGCTGCGCGCGTCGAGCCTGTTCTCGCGGTCGGCGGCAAGAGACGCCAGGTTCGAGTTCTCTTCCTTGCATTCCGCCGCCAGCAGCGCGCGCGCGGTGGCAAGTTGCTGGTGCTCGCGCGCGATGCGCGCCTGTTCGCGCGCGTGGCGCTTGTAGCCACGCACGGTCTCCGAGATCTCCGCCAGATAGCGGGTGCGGTTGGGTGGCACGATCGGTGTCTGGTGCGTCGAGTGGCGCGTATGCACAGCCGGCAGCACCGAGGGGGCGGTCTTCAGCCCCAGCTCCTTCAGCCGCGGCAGGATCGCCTGGTAGAGCGCGGTGACGCCGTCGTCGTTGAAGCGCGCTGCCTGCGTGCCGAAGACCGGCATCTCGTCCGGCCTCTTGCTGAAGTCGCCCTTGTTGCGCTGGACCTGCTTGCTCACGTCGCGCAGCGCGTCTGCCGCGCCCTTGCGGTCGAACTTGTTGATCGCGACGAAACTGGCGAAGTCCAGCATGTCGATCTTCTCGAGCTGGCTGGCAGCGCCGTACTCCGGCGTCATCACGTACAGGCTCAGGTCCACGTGCGGCACGATCGCCGCGTCGCCCTGGCCGATGCCCGAGGTCTCGACGATGACGACATCGAACCCCGCTGTCTTCGCGGCGGCGATCGCGTGCGGCAGCGCCTGGCTGATCTCGCTACCGGCCTCGCGCGTGGCCAGCGACCGCATATAGACCTTCGGCCCGTGCGCCCATGGCCCGATCGCGTTCATGCGGATGCGGTCGCCGAGCAGTGCGCCGCCGCTCTTGCGGCGCGACGGGTCGATCGAGATCACCGCGATGTCGAGCTTGTCGCCCTGGTCGAGTCGCAGCCGCCGCACCAGTTCGTCGGTCAGGCTCGACTTGCCGGCGCCGCCGGTGCCGGTCACGCCGAGCACGGGCACCTTGGCGGTGTCGGCCGCCTTGTGCAGCGCTTCGACGAGTTTGGCGTCAACTACGTTGAGTTCGAGCGCGGTGATCATGCGCGCCAGTGCACGCCAGCGCCTGGTCGGGTCCTTGTCTTTCAGCGCGTCGAGCGACGGTGCGTCGGCGCCGAGGTCGCGGTCGCACTCGGCGACCATCAGGCCGATCATCCCCTGCAGGCCCATTTTCTGGCCGTCTTCGGGCGTGAAGATGCGCGCGACGCCGTGGTCGTGCAGTTCCTTGATCTCGCTCGGCACGATGACGCCGCCGCCGCCGCCGTAGACGCGGATGCCCTCGCCGCCGCGCTCGCGCAGCAGGTCGAGCATGTACTTGAAGAACTCAACGTGCCCGCCCTGGTAGCTCGACACCGCAATGCCCTGCACGTCCTCCTGCAACGCGGCCGTCACGATCTCTTCCACCGAGCGGTTGTGGCCGAGGTGGATCACCTCGGTGCCCATGCTCTGCAGGATGCGCCGCATGATGTTGATGCTGGCGTCGTGGCCATCGAAGAGGCTGGCCGCCGTGACGAAGCGCACCTTGTGCTTCGGACGATAACTGGCGAGCTTCTTGATTTCGGAAAGATCGGTCATGCGCGCTCCTCGACGGTCGGCCGGCCGCTGGAAGACGAATCATCGCCGCGTGCCGGGTCGACAGCAATCGCGGACGAACAGGGGATGGAACGGCACTAACGCTAGCTGCCGTTGACGTTAACGTCAACTTGAAGGGGCCGGACGGTCGGAGGGCGTGGCGAGCAGTGGGGCCGAGGGGAGGGAGAGAGGCGGCGGGCGTCCTTCCAGCCCCGAGCCAACCCCGCGCAGGCGAGCGACCGCCTCAGGCGGCCTTGCGCGGCGGACGGGCCGTCAGCCCGGCGAGAAAGACGTCGATCAGCGCCGGCGCCGTGGCCTTCAGGTCGAAGCTGCGCGGCGCCTGCACCCACTCGCGCATCAGACCGCCGATGTACGCATGCATCGCCTGCGCGGCAAGATGTGTGTCGGTGCCCTTCGGCAACTGACCACACTCCACGGCCTGATCGAGCAGCGTGCCGCACTGCGCGAGGCATTGGTTGGCGTCCTTCTTCTGCCGGCGCGCGACAGCCGCGAGCTCGTCCGTGTACTCGCAGCGCATGAACACGATTTCGTAGACCTTGCGCACGCGCGGCGAGCCCGCCAGGTGCCGCAGCGCGCTCACTGCGAGATCCCGGAACACGCCGAGCGGGTCGTCGACCGCACCGCAGGCCTCGTGGAAGGCGGCATCCATCGGCATGTCGGCGCGACGCACGAGCGCCTCGAAGATTTCGGCCTTGCTGTCGAAGTGGTGATAAACCGCGCCGCGCGTCATACCGGCCGCAGCCGCGACTTCCTCCAGCGTGGCGTTGCCCACCCCGCGCGCGCGGAATACCTGCTCGGCGGCGTCGAGCAGCTGCTCGCGCGTGGCCAGCGCGTCCTCGCGGGACTTTCTCACCATGGCAGGCTCCGGCGCGGGGGGCGCAAGAAGGATCGGCGCCCGCTGGCGGGGCGAGGCAGGCCGGCGATGTCGATTTCGCGGTGCGCCGTTCGACGTCCCCGTTGAAGGCCTGTCCCGGCACGGCGCGGCGCCGCCAGGGGCTGCGCCGGAGCGATCGGCGTATTCATATGGACGCGCAATTGAACGCGACAACTGGACGCGGGGTGGCGGGTTCGTCATAGTCACGTCATTTTCGTACATACATGCATGTATGTATTATGTCGCAAATCAAGAAAACGGAAAGTGGGCGGATCGCGATGTCACTCTCTCCTGGTGGAATCTCCTCGGCCGGTCCGGCGAACGGGCTGGCGAACGGGCTCGCACTGAGTCCGCCGACCCGCGGCGCGGGAGGTCGGAACCCGATGCGCATTGCGGCGCGCTGGATGCCGGCGCTGGCCGTGGTCGTGCTCGCCGCCTGCGGGCGGGGCGAACAGCACGGCGGCGGCTTTCCGCCGGCGGCGGTGACGGTGCTGCCGGTACAGGCGACGACGGTGCCGGTGAAGTTCGAGTTCGTCGGCCAGACCGAAGGCTCGAAGGAAGCCCAGGTGCGCGCGCGCGTGCAGGGCATCCTCGAGAAGCGCACCTACATCGAGGGCGGCCGCGTGGCTGCCGGGCAGACGCTCTTCATCATCGACCCGCGCCCGTACGCGGCGCAGGCGCAGGCGGCCGAGGCCGATCTTTCGCGCGCGCAGGCGCAGTACGCGCAGGCCAAGCGCAACTTCGATCGCGTGAAGCCGCTCGCCGGCAGCAATGCGCTCAGCCAGCGCGAGTACGACGAAGCGGTGTCTGCCGAGGAAACCGGCGCCGCCGCGGTGAAGCAGGCCCAGGCGAAGCTCACCGAGGCGCGGCTCAACCTCGGCTACACGAAGGTCACCGCGCCGGTGAGCGGCTACGCCAGCCGCGCGCAGAAGTCCGAAGGCTCGCTGTTGACGCCGACGCAGGACAGCCTGCTGACGACGATCTCGCAGATCGATCCGATGTACGTCAACTTCAGCGTGTCGGAAGCGGAGCAGCTCAAGCTGGCACGGCTGGTCGCGAGCGGCGAGCTGAAGGTGCCGGCGGCCGACAAGGCCGGGTCGCCTTCGTACACGGTGTCGGTCAAGCTCTCGGACGGCAGCACCTATACCCGCAAGGGCAAGCTCGCCTTCATCGACCCGCGCATCAACACCGCCACCGGCGCGTTCGATGCGCGCGCTGAACTGCCGAACCCCGACGCAACGCTGCGCCCCGGCCAGTTCGTGCGCGTGACGCTCGAAGGCGCGGCGCGGCCGAACGCGATCGTGGTGCCGCAGCGCGCGGTGATGGACGGCCCGCAGGGCAAGTTCGTCTACGTGGCGGGCAAGTCGCCCGACGGCAGCAAGGACGTCGCGCTGCCGCGCCCGATCGGCGTCGGCGACTGGATCGAACTCGACGGCCAGCAGATGTGGCTCATCGAGTCGGGGCTGAAGCCCGGGGACCCGGTGATCGTCGACGGCAACGCGAAGCTCTTCCCGATTCCCGGCGGCGCACCGATCGCGCTCGGACCTCCGCCGGGCGCGCCCGGCGCTGCACCGGCCGAAGGCAAGAAGGCCGAGGCGAAGAAGTAGCCGCCCGCCTGCCTGATTTCGCCATCTAACGTCGTCCCGAGAAACGGACTTCCGATGTTTTCGCGCTTCTTCATCGACCGCCCGATCTTTGCTGCGGTGCTGTCGGTCTTCATCGTCATCGCCGGCCTCGCAGCGATGCGCACCCTGCCGATTGCGCAGTACCCGGAGATCGCGCCGCCGGTGGTGACGGTGCAGGCCATCTATCCGGGCGCCTCGGCCACCGTGCTCGAACAGACCGTCGCCGCGCCGCTCGAAAACGCGATCAACGGCGTCGAGAACATGCTCTACATGAGCTCGAACTCGTCGTCCAATGGCGTGGTGCAGATCCAGGTGACGTTCGAGATCGGCACCGACGTGGACCAGGCCGCGCTCAACGTCAACAACCGCGTCAAGCAGGCCGAGGCGCGGCTGCCGCAGGAAGTGCGCCGCCAGGGCGTGACGGTCGAGAAGGGCTCGTCGGCGTTCCTGCAGGTGCTGGCGTTCTACGCGCCGGACGGTCGCTACGACGATCTGTTCACGTCCAATTACGTGACGCTCAACGTGCTCGACCAGTTGAAGCGCCTGCCGGGCACGACCAACGTACAGATCTTCGGCGCCAAGGATTACGCGATGCGCATCTGGCTGCGGCCGGACCGGCTGGCGCAGCTGCAGATCACCACGGCCGACGTCGTGCGCGCGATCAACGAGCAGAACGCGCAGTTCGCCGCCGGCAAGGTGGGCCAGGCGCCGTACGGCGACAGCAAGCAGGAGCTTGTCTACACGATCACGACGCGCGGCCGGCTGGCGGACCCGGCGGAGTTCGAGAACGTCATCGTGCGCAGCAGCCCGGACGGCTCGACGATCCGCGTGCGCGACATCGCGCGCGTCGAGCTCGGCTCCAAGGACTACGACTTCATCGGCCGCTACAACGGCCGCAGCGCGACGCTGGTGGGCATCTTCCTGCAGCCGGGCGCGAACGCGCTCGAGGTCGCGCAGTCGGTGAAGGACGCGGTCAACGGCATGGCGGCGAGCTTTCCCGAAGGGCTGTCGTACGCCATTCCCTATGACACGACCCGCTTCGTCGAGGTCTCGATCCGCGAAGTGGTGATCACGCTCGCCGAAGCCATGGTGCTGGTGTTCCTGGTGGTGTTCCTGTTCCTGCAGAGCTGGCGCGCGACGCTGATCCCGATCATCGCGGTGCCGGTGTCGCTGATCGGCACCTTCGCCGGCCTGCTGATGCTCGGCTACTCGATCAACACGCTGACGCTGTTCGGCATGGTGCTGGCGATCGGCATCGTGGTGGACGACGCGATCGTCGTGCTGGAAAACGTCGAGCGCATCATGCGCGAGGAGAAGCTGCACGCGCGCGAGGCCGCGATCATCGCGATGAAGGAGGTCACCGGCCCGGTGGTGGCCATCGTGCTGGTGCTGGTGTCGGTGTTCGTGCCGATCGCGTTCCTCGGCGGGCTGACCGGCGAGCTGTACCGGCAGTTCTCGATCACGATCTCGATCGCGGTGTCGATCTCGGGCATCGTCGCGCTGACGCTGACGCCGGCGCTGTGCGTGCTGCTGCTGGAAAAGCCGCATGGCGAGCCGCGCGGCTTCTTCCGCTGGTTCAACCAGTGGTTCGCGCGCGTGACGCTGCGCTACACCGACGGCGTGATCTGGATGATCCGGCGCGGCGCGATCGCGGTGCTGCTGTTCGGCGGCATGGTGCTGATCGCCGCCGGCCTGTGGCGCGTGACGCCGGGCTCGCTCGTTCCCGACGAGGACCAGGGCTTCTTCATTTCGGCGGTGATCCTGCCGGACGGCGCCACCCTGCAGCGCACCGACAAGGTCGTGTCGGAGGTGACCGAGATCCTGAAGAGCAATCCCAACAACCTCGACGTCGTCGCGTTCACCGGTTTCGACTTCCTCGGCGGCGGCTTCCGCAACAACGCGGCGACGATATTCGTCACGCAGACGCCGTGGGACGAGCGCAAGGTCGGCGTGCACGAACTGGTGGGCGAGTTCTACGCGAAAACGGGGCACATCAAGGAAGGGCTGGCGCTCGCTTTCGCGCCGCCCGCGATCTTCGGTCTCGGCGCCGCCGGCGGCGCGGAGTTCTACATCCGCAATCGCGGCGAGGGCGGTGCGACAGCGCTGGCGCAGGCGATGGGCGGGCTGCTCGGCCGCCTGCAGCAGGACCCGATGTTCGTGCAGGTCAACACGCTGTGGAAGCCGAACGTGCCGCAGCTCTTCGTCGACGTCGACCGCGAGAAGGCGAAGTCGCTCGGCGTCTCGCTCGACGACGTATTCAACACGCTCTCGGCCACGCTCGGCAGCTACTACGTGAACGACTTCAACAAGTACGGCCGCACCTGGCAGGTACTGCTCTCGGCCGAGCCCGAATACCGCAACCGGCCGGACGACATCGGCGCGATGTGGGTGCGGTCGACGCGCGGCGACATGGTGCCGCTGCGCGCGCTGGCGCGGGTCGAGTACACCTCGGGTCCCGACTCGCTCGACCGCTACAACAACCTGCAGGCGGTGAAGGTGTTCGCGACCTCGGCTCCGGGGGTCAGCTCGGGGCAGGCGATTGCGCGCATCCAGCAGGTGGCGCGCGAGACGCTGCCGAAGAACTTCGATGTCGACTTCACCGGCGCGTCGTTCCAGGAGCAGAAGTCCTCGGGCACTTCGGCGCTGGCGCTGGGGCTCGCGGTGGTCATGGTGTTCCTGATCCTCGCCGCCCAGTACGAGAAGTGGTCGCTGCCGTTCTCGGTGCTGATGGCGCTGCCGTTCGGCACCTTCGGCGCGCTTGCGGCGGTGTATCTGCGCGGGCTCACCAACGACGTGTACTTCCAGATCGGCCTGGTCACGCTGCTCGGCCTCGCCGCGAAGAACGCGATCCTGATCGTCGAGTACGCGTCGTTGAAAGTCGCCGAAGGCTATTCGCCGTCGGCCGCGGCGATCGAGGCCGCGCGCCTGCGGTTCCGGCCGATCGTGATGACGTCGCTGGCGTTCATCCTCGGCGTGGTGCCGCTGGCGTTCTCGACCGGCGCGGGTGCGGGGGCGCGCATCTCGGCCGGCACCGGCGTGATGGGCGGCATGATGGCAGCGACCTTCCTCGCCATTTTCTTCGTGCCGCTGTTCTTCAAGCTGATCACCGATCGCAAGCTGCGCGAGCCGCGCACCGCGCAGGAGCTGCGCGCCGAGGTCGAGGCCGGCGAGCGCCACACCGCCGAGCTGCACGCGAAGATCGCCGCGGAGCAGGCGGGCACCATTCACCACAAGGGGCTCGAAGGATGAAAGCACCCACGAGACTTTTCGCCGCTCCGCTGATCGCGCTGCTGGCGGCCTGCTCCACCATCGACTCGACGCCGCCCCGCGTCGATCTGCCGCCGCTGACGGTGGAGTCGATACCGGGCATCGAACGCTGGTGGACGCAGTTCCGCGATCCGCAGCTCGATGCGCTGATCGACGAGACACTCGCCGCCAACCTCGACCTGGCGATCGCGATCTCCCGCATCGAGGAGGCGCGCGCCAACCTGACGATCGTGCGCTCATCCCTGTATCCGACGGTCGACGCCTACGGCACCGCCGATCGCTCGCGGCGCAGCGATGCGACGGCAAATCGCTTTCCGGGCCCGATGGTCAGCAACGACTTCGGCGCGGGACTGCGTGCGTCCTACGAGGTGGACCTGTGGGGCAAGCTCTCGTCCGGCGCGAGTGCAGCGGCTTCGACGCTGCTGGCGACCCGCTATAACGCCGAGACCGTGCGCACGGTGCTCGCCGCCCAGGTGGCGACGACGTACTTCACGCTGCTGGCGCTCGACGCGGAGCTCACGATCTCGCGCGACACGCTCGCCACGCGCATCGAGAGCGTGAAGCTGCAGAAGATGCGCTACGACGCCGGGCTGATCGGCGAATACGACCTACGACTCGCCGAGGGCGAACGTGCATCGGTCGCGGCATCGATACCGCCGCTGCAGCGTGCGATCGCGCAGACCGAAGCCGCGCTCGCGGTGCTGGCCGGACGCAATGCGCGCGCGGTGTTCACTCCCGTGATCGCGCGCGGCTCCGACCTGCAGACGATGAAGTCGCCGGAGGTGCCGGCGGGGCTGCCATCGGACATCCTCGCGCGCCGCCCCGATGTGCGGCAGTCGGAAGCGCAACTCGCAGCCGCGAGCGCACGCATCGCCGAGGCGCGTGCACAGTATTTCCCGGCACTGATGCTCACCGGCCTGTACGGCAGCGAAAGCGCGGAACTTTCGGACCTGTTCTCCGGGCCGGCGCTGGTGTGGTCCCTGGCCGGCAGTCTGGTGCAGCCGATCTTCAATGCCGGACGCATCTCGGCGCAGGTCGATGCCGCGACTGCGCGGCGCGAGCAGGTCGAGGTGTTTTATGTGCAGACGGTGCAGTCGGCGTTCCGCGACGCGCACAACGCGCTGATCGCGCATCGCAGTTCGCGCGAGAGCTATGTGCTGCAGGAGGAGCGGCGCGAACAGTTCGCGCGGGCGCTGACGCTTGCCGATGCGCGCTATCGCAGCGGCTACGTCAGCTTCATCGACGTGCTGGACACGCAGCGCAATCTGCTGGAGGCCGAGCGCCAGCGCGTGCTCGCGTTGCGCGAGCGGCAGGTGGCGCTGGTCGATCTGTACAAGGCGCTGGGCGGCGGCTGGTCGCCAGAGCAGTTCGCGCAGGCGCAGTAGGCGGGATCCGCGCGTCGATGCCTGCGCGGCCCAGGCAGGCCGGACCGCGGGGCTATGCGCGCGGCGGTGCCGCAGCGGCGATGCGCGCCGACTCAGCGGAATCGGGCAGGTTCCAGGTCTCGGACACCAACGCCAGCAGCGCCGCGAGCGGCGGCTCTTCGATGCGCGCGGCGGGGCAGACGAACCACAGCGTCGTCTCGATCGCCGCGCCTGGCCAGACGACGAGTTCGCCCTCGGCCGCACGCGCGCGTGCCACTTCGTCCCGCACCAGCGCCACGCCAAGGCCGGCGACCACGAGGCTCGTGATGACGGTCTCGTCGTCGGCCAGCACGGCGGGCTCCGGTACCTCGAGCCCGTGAGCGGCAAACAGCTGCGCGACGAGGTGCGTGTGCGTGCTCAGCGTCGGGGTCCGGATCCAGGGCATGGCCGCGATGTCCGGCCAGCGTGCATCGAGCACGCGGGCGCCCCAGGCGGCCGGGGCGGCAACGCGATAGATCAACTGGCGCAGCGGCAGCGCAAGCAGAGGCGCGGCCGGCACGTCACCGAAGTAGAAGCTCGCGTCGAGCCGACCGTCGCGCACGCTTTCGAGCGCGGTCCCGGACATGGCCTGATGCAGCTCGAGACGCAGCAGCGGGTAGCGCTGCACGGTCGCCGACAGCACAGCACCCAAGCGGTTATCGACCGGATCGGCCACCGTACCGACATGCAGCAGTCCGGTGACTTCCGTGTGCATCTGCTGCGCGGCGCGCTTGACGCCTTCGGCGGCGCTCAGCACCTTTTGCGCGTGCGCCAGCAACTGCCGCCCGGGCTCGGTCAGCACCATGCCCGTGGCCGCACGCTCGAACAGGCGAACGTCGAGTTCCTGCTCCAGTGCCTTGATATGGCCGCTGACGGCCGGTTGGCTCAGGTGCAGGCGCTCCGCGGCCCGTGTCAGGTGGCCTTCCTCGGCCACGGCAGCAAACGTCCGTAGTTGGTAAAGCTCCATACGGCACACTCCCAAATGCAGCCTAATCGGTATCTTGCACTGCCGCAATACCGTAACACCTCCAATCGCGGCATCTGATGCTAATTATTTGAATTTACGATTGTATTTTTGCTGACAATGCCCCGATTATGGGTTGTGCGAAGCAGCAATTCGCCCCTCACCGATTGGAGCTGCTCATGTCCGTACTGACCCGTTTGTTTCCCTGGCCGTCCGGCTTCCTGCCCCGGCGAGCCGCCGCTGCCGCCCTTTCCGCCGCCCCGCGGGCCGAAAACCCAAGCCCGGTCGAAACACCCGCGACCGCCGTCGTCGCCAACGCTGTCGTCGCCAAAGCTGTCGTCGCCAATACAGAGGCCCAACCTGCCGCCGGACCGTCTTCCCTGGAGGAACGCCGCGCCCATGCGTTGCGCACCATGTTCCCCATGCTCTTCAGCATGTACGCACGCCGCTCGGACCTGTGGCGGGCCATTGCGATCGAGCGCTACCTGGCGCAGGCGACGAACATCGCCGACCTCGAGCAGCGAATTCATGAAGTGCAGCGCCAGCGACACTTCTCATGGAGCGAGTGAAGCACGCTCTGCGCGAGCTTGACGATCCGCAATCGTCCGCCTCATTAGGCGGCCGGCCTAGCGAGCGCTGCCCTCGCGTGGCGCATCGGAGCAACACAAGGCCTTCCACTGACTGAGGTCGATTGCGAAAGACGATGCCGCGCATCTGCATTCTCGATTTTCAATTCGATGGCGATCGGCTCATGATGAATTCGTTGCAGAACACCGATCCTCGCCGACGCGAGTGAAAGGATGACGATGGAAAAGAGTCTCGGACATACGAAACAGCAGAACCCGCTGACACGCTTCGTCGAGTGGCTGACCGAGTCATTCGAGCGTGCGCAGATGCGCGATCACGATCGCTACGTCGCGGCGGCCGGCAACCCGCGCGAGGTTTCGCAGCGCCTGCACAGGATTGAACAGGGCGAGGAAAGCTTCCACGCCTGAACACGGTTGTCTCCTTGGCGCGTCCGCGTCTGTCTCCCTTGTACGCGCCCCTCCCACCGACACGGTTCGCCGTGTCGGTTTTTTTTGCCTAACGCAAGCCAGGACGCCACGTCGGATCCACGATCCAGCGCGGCGCACGCCGGGTTCCGACGATCAACTGATCGAACACACCCTCAACGCCGTCGGTCCTGCGCACGCGTTCTATCAGGACACGCCGTACACGCGCAGAGTCGACACAGCCCTGCAGCGTGACGTAGCGGCGCTCGGTCGTGATCCAGACGCTGGAACGCGCAGCGAGTGGCTCATCGCGGATCGCCTGCAGCACGCGTGTCTGGATCTCCGGGTCGCGGCGATAGACGTTGCTGTCCTCGCACTTTTTCGCGAGCCAGCATGACGTGCCGCGCTCGATGCGGCCGTGCGCCTGCTGGCGCATCTCTTCTGCGGTGATCAGCGGGCCTTCCGGCCGCGGGCAGTCGGCTGCTCCCGCGACCGCCTGGTCGAACGGCGTGTCGAACCAGTTGCGTCGCTCCGCTGCCGCCACCTGAAGACCTGCCGCGAGGAATGCCAGTGCGAGGGCCGCACACGTGACACGATGCCTGTGCGACCGTGGCCACGCGGAAGGTGTCGACGTGCGTGCGCGCGAGGTAGTCTCTCGACCGGGCTTCATGTGCACATTCTGCGCGGGCCGCACGCAAAACGAATTCATGGACTTCAACTCGCTCATCCAGCAGTACGGCCTGATCGCCGTCGTGGGCGGCGCGTTCCTCGAAGGCGAGACCATCGTGCTGCTGGCCGGTGCGGCGGCGCACATGGGACTGCTGGACCTCCGAGCGGTCGTCGGTGCCGCCGCTCTCGGCGCGTTCGCGGGGGACAATTTCTTCTTCTTCCTGGGCCGACGCTATGGTTCGGACGTCACCAGGCGCTACGCATGGATGGCAGCCGCCGTCCCGCGAATCGACCGGATGTTGTCGCGCTGGCGCTGGGGCGCCGTGGTCGCGCTGCGCTTCATGTATGGCCTGCGCACAGCCGGCCCGATGCTGATCGGGGCCGGCACCATGCCGGCCCTGGAATTCGTTGCGGCCAACGCACTCGGCGCGTCGCTGTGGGCAATGCTGATCGGCGGCATCGGCTTTGTCGGCGGCCGGGCAGTGGAGGCATTGCTGGGCGACATTGCCCACGCCGAGAAGATCGTGCTCGCGGTGGCGCTGGCCATCGGTGTGCTGGCCATCGCCATTCGCAGCCTGCTGCGACGACGACACTCCGTCCCGAAGTCCTGAAGCGCTACCGCCCGCAGCGACGCGCTATCGTTGCGCACTTCACTTCCCGTGCCCTCGACCCGGCGACATGCGCATTCTGCTCGTTGAAGACGATCCGATGATCGGTGAAAGCGTTGCCGACGGCCTCAAGGCCGAGGGCTATGCCGTCGACTGGGTCCGCGACGGGAAGGAAGCGGAGCTCGCCGTCGCAGCATCGCCGTATTCACTCGTGATCCTCGACCTCGGACTGCCGCGGCGCGACGGTATCGATGTGCTGAAGAGCATCCGCGAGCGTCGCCTCGGCGTTCCGGTGCTGGTGATGACGGCGCGCGACACGGTGCGTGACCGGATCAAGGGACTCGACGCCGGAGCGGACGACTACCTGATCAAGCCATTCGATCTCGACGAACTGACCGCGCGCGCGCGCGCCCTGATCCGCCGTGCCGCGGGCCGCGCGGAGCCACTGATCGAACGCGGTGCGCTGGCGATCAATCCCGCGACGCGCGAGGTGAGCTGGCGCGGCGAGCCCGTGGCACTGTCCGCGCGCGAGTACGCGTTGCTGGCGGCCCTGGCCGAACGTGCCGGGCTGGTGCTGTCGCGTTCGCAGCTGGAAGAAAAGCTCTACGGCTGGAACGAAGCGGTGGGCAGCAACGCGGTCGAGGTTCACATCCACAACGTGCGCAAGAAACTCGGCGACGGCGTCATCCGCAATGTGCGCGGGATGGGCTACACGCTGGCGACCGAATGAGTCGCAACGCTGCGTCGTCGTTCGGGCCGCGCGTGTGAGATCGTGCACGTGAGGTCAGGCTCGTGACATCGATCCGTCGTTGGCTGCTTGCGGCCCTGCTGGCCGCGCTCGCGGTCGCCGGACTGGCCGCCGCTGCGGCAACATACTTTTCCGCGCGCGGCGAAGTCGACGCGCTGCTCGACGAGGAGCTGAGGCAGGTCGCGTTGTCGCTGCGTGATCACGCGGTGCTCGATCTGCGGAGGCTCGAAAGCGTCGCCGCGAATCCCGACCAGCGCGTGCTGGTGCAAATCTGGGATCCGGCTTTCGATCGGCCGTATGTCTCGCGCATCGTCGGGTCGGGTCCCATGCCGCGCACCGACGAGGGCTACGCCACGATCCTTCACGATGGACGACCCTGGCGCGCGTTCACGCTCTTTACCGGCCGGCAGCTGATCCAGGTTGCGCAGCCGACGGCATTGCGCACCGAGCTCGCCGCGCGCACGGCATGGCGCCTGCTGTTGCCGGTGCTCGTGCTGCTGCCGTTTCTCGGACTCGCCGGCTGGTGGATCGTCGGTCGCGGCCTGGCACCGCTGGGACGCATCGCGGGCGCCGTCAAGGAGCGCAGTCCGACCGCGCTGACGCCGGTGTCGACCGCCGGCATGCCTGGCGAAATCCGGCCGCTCGCCGATGCGCTCAACGACCTGCTGGGCCGACTCGATCATTCCTTCTCGCTGCAGCGGCGCTTCGCCGCCGATGCCGCGCACGAACTGCGAACGCCGCTGACCGCGCTCAGTCTCCAGGTCCAGCTTGCCGAGCGAGCCCAGACCGACGAGGACCGGGCGCGGGCCTTCGAGCGCCTGCGCCAGGGCATCCGCCGAGCCACCCGGCTGGTGCAACAACTCCTGACGATGGCCCGTCTCGATCCCGACGCGGCGGCCGCCACTCCGACCTCGGTCGATGTCGCCTCACTGGTCGCCTCGGTCGTCGAGGACGCGCGTCCGCTGGCCGCCGAGCGATCGGTCGAACTGTCGAGCCACGATGGCAGCGGCCCCTCGACCGTGTCGGGCAGCGAGGATGCGCTGCGCATCCTCGTGAACAACCTGATCGACAACGCAGTCCGCTATACGCCGGAAGGTGGACGGGTGACGACCTCGGTCGCGCGCGATGCTGATGCGGTCCAGGTGCTGGTGGAAGACACCGGGCCCGGCATACCCGACGAGGAGCGTGAACGCGTGTTCGATCGTTTCTATCGTGGTCAGAACGCCGGAGCGACCGGCACCGGTCTCGGACTGGCGATCGTTTCGCAGGTCGCGGAGATGCATCGCGGTCGCGTCGCGCTCGAGGCAAGCGAAGGGGGCGGACTTCGGGTCCGTGTCCGGCTTCCGCTGGCGGCTGCCGAGGGCGGCAAAGCCGGGTGAGGCCGAGCAAGCGGTCGGCACCGGCCGGAATGCGCGTCGTGGATGCAAGTGCTTGCTTACGCACCCTGGCTTGTAAATAGCCCGAGCAGCGTTGCTTGCCCATCCTGGTCGCGGGCGGCTGTTGATCGATCACAAGCCGACCGACGAACGGCACGGACCTTAAGTCAGCGTTAAGTCGCGGGGCCTAGCTTTCGATCCGTGGTCGACGGCCAAATCCGTCGCTCCTCACTCACTCGAAATTTCAAGCGCCGCCCTGCGGCGCTATTTTTTTGTCTGGCGACCTCTGGCCGCCGTGACTGCTCCCTCATCTCCCGTCCATTCAATCGCGTTCGCGTTAAGCCACGCTTAAGCCTCACGGTCACTCAGGCCGGTTTCGGCGCCTTTCGTCCGACGTGCTCGCCGGCTTAAGCGAAATCTAAGTTGCCGTGCACACATTGGTCTCCATCCAACCTGGAGACACCCACTGCATGAACGCCACCACCTTCATCAAGCCCACACTGATTGCCACCGCCGTGGCCGCGGCCTTTCTCGTTGGCCAGCGCACGCACGGTGTGTCGGAAGCGACCGCCGCGGCCGCTAAGGCACCCGTGGCCCAGGTTGCTGCACCGGCCCGCAGTGTGCAGGGACTGCCGGACTTCAGCCCACTCGTGGAAGCGCACGGCGCAGCGGTCGTCAACATCGCGGTGACCAAGCGTGCCGCCACCAGTTCGGCGCAGTTCGATGAAAACGGCCCGGCGGGCGAGATGCTGCGTCGCTTCGGCGTGCCGATGCCCGACGGTGCACCGCAGGGACGCGAAGGACGCGGCGTCGGCTCCGGCTTCATCGTCGCGGCCGACGGGGTGATCCTGACCAACGCGCACGTGGTCGACGGTGCGAGTGAACTGACGGTTCGACTGGCCGACCAGCGCGAGTTCAAGGGCAAGGTCATCGGCACCGACAAGCTGACCGACGTCGCGGTCGTGAAGATCGAGGCCAGCAACCTGCCGACGGTGAAGACCGGCAACCCCGCCCAGTTGAAGGTGGGCGAGTGGGTCGCTGCGATCGGTTCGCCGTTCGGTCTCGAGAACTCCGTCACCGCCGGGATCGTCTCGGCGAAGTCGCGCGCGTTGCCGCAGGAGTCCCTCGTGCCGTTCATCCAGACCGACGTCGCCGTGAATCCCGGCAACTCGGGGGGGCCGCTCTTCAACATGGCCGGCGAAGTCGTCGGCATCAACTCGCAGATCTTCTCGACCAGCGGCGGCTACATGGGCCTGTCGTTCGCGATCCCGATCGACCTGGCGCTCAAGGTGAAAGACGACCTGATCGCGCACGGCAAGGTCACGCGCGGTCGCATCGGCGTCGGCATCCAGCCGGTCAATGCCGCACTGGCCGACAGCTTCGGCCTGGACAAGGCGCGCGGAGCACTCGTCAGCAAGGTCGAATCGGGCTCACCGGCCGCGAAGGCCGGCCTGAAGGAAGGCGACGTGATCGTCGAATTCAACGGCAAGCCCATCGCCAATGCGAGCGACCTGCCGACCGCCGTCGCCGAATCGCGTCCCGGTGCGAAGGCATCGCTCAAGGTCTGGCGCGAGCGGTCCGAAAAGTCGCTCGATGTAACCGTAGGCGACTTCGCAGCCGAGCGCGTGGCCCAGTCGCCCGCGGAAGCGACGCCACAGCAGGGCAAGCTCGGTGTCGCAGTCCGGCCGCTGTCGCCCGACGAAGCCCGCGCGATGCAGGGTGAGGGCGGTCTGCTCGTGCAGCAGGCCACCGGTCCGGCCGCGAAAGCCGGTCTGCGCGCCGGTGACGTGATCGTCGCCGTCAACGGCCAGCCCAC
This sequence comes from uncultured beta proteobacterium, assembly GCA_963769745.1. Taxonomy (GTDB): domain Bacteria; phylum Pseudomonadota; class Gammaproteobacteria; order Burkholderiales; family Burkholderiaceae_F; genus JALORV01. Next base: position 6,226 of record CAVYNB010000004.1, on the reverse strand, counting down.
GCGCACGGTCGACGAACTGCGCGCCCGCGTCAACGACGCCAAGGGCAAGCTCGCCGTGCTGATCGAACGCCAGGGCCAGCGCGTGTTCGTGCCGGTGGAAATCGGGTAGACGACTGCGCGAAGGACAGTTCCCCTCGCCCGGCGAGGGGCTAGGGGAGTGTCGTGTCGTTGTGCTTCGGCGGAGCGCGCGGCCGCTCCGAAGCGGCGCCGACCGACTAGTCGTTGCGGTTCGCGCGCAGTGCGAACCGTGGCGCGACGAGTGCACGTGCGAGCCCGCAGGGCTCGCGTACACGAGCGAGCGCCATCTAATTCGTCGGCTTCCAGCCCGGTGAGGTCGCGTGCCGGCTGCCGACCCGATCGGTGCAGTTACAGCACGGGAACGGCGGTGGCGGGCAGATGTTCAGGCAGGTGCACTGAGCCGACTCGCCGATCGAAAACGAGGTTTCACCCGGACGGATCAGCGGACGCGACAGCGCGCGACTGATCGCGTCCTCGGGCGAGCGGCGCTCGCCATCGCCCTCGATGATCACGCGATCGAGTTCGATCGTCACGCGGTCCGCGCGACGCGCTTCAAGGCGACGCGCCGCGTCCTGCCGCGCCCGGGCCGGCGCATCGGCCGGCGGTTTGTCGCACTTGATGATGACCACCGATCCGCAGTCCGGTGGAGGCGCGGCAGGCGTCACGATCGTCTGGCCAGTCGCGCCGGACCCCAGCGGCAGCAGCAGGACGACCGTCAGGAACAGGCTACGCCACCTCATGCCGGTTCAATCACCAGCGCGTCGTCGGCATAGGGCGCCAGCAGCGACGACGACGCGGCGCTCGCGTCGAGCCAGCGTGTGTAGTCGGCAGCGCCAACGATTACCGGCATGCGATCGTGCACCGGTGCCAGAACCGCGTTCGCCTCGGTCGTGATGATCGTGTACGTCTCCACGCCCTGCTGCGTCGATGGGTCGCGCCACCATTCCCACAGGCCGGCCACGGCAAACAGCGGCTCGTCCTTCATGCGGATGCGCCACTTCGTCTTGTGGCCCTTCTCGCCGCTCCACTCGAAAAACGCATTGAGCGGCACCAGGCAGTGCCGCTTCGCATAAGCGGCGCGAAAGGCGGCGGTCGTGGCGAGAGTCTCGGAGCGCGCGTTGATGCAGCGGTTGCCGAACTTGATCTCCTTCGCCCAGGACGGCACCAGGCCCCAGCGCGCGAGCGCACATTCGCGCTCGCTGCCGTCATGCGTCAGCCGGATGATCGGCTTGAGCTCGGTGGGCCGGACATCGGCGCTCAGTGCGAAGTCCGGTACCGACGGCACGCGGAAGTGCGCCTTGATCGCTGCCGGGTTCTGGGAGAGGTCGTACCGTCCGCACATACGTGGAGATCAGCGAAGGCACGATCCTGCGCATCGCCGATGCGACTCGACCCTTGAATCGGTGCCTGCCTCGCACAGGCGCGCCCACGGCATCATGTCAGTCGCTCCCACACCATGTGAGCGAGCGCGACATCCTCGAGGCCGATACCGACCGACTTGTAGATGACGATGTCGCCGCTGCGACGGTCATACGCGGCGCCCTTCACCAGCAGCTTGCCGAGCTCGGTGACCCGGTTCGGATCGATGGTGCCCGGCTCGGCGCGCACGAACTCGCCGGCCTCCGCCTGCGCGGCCGGCAGCCATTCAACGACGATCAGCTCGGCGCGCGCAAGCAGCGCATCGTCCAGTTCGCGCGAGGTCGGCTTGCTCGACCCCACGGCAGCGACGAGGGCACCGGGCCGCACCAGCATGCCGTCGAAGAGCGGCTCGGTGGATCGGGTCGCCGTGACGATGACATCGGCCTCACGGGCCGCGGTCGCTGCGTCGGCCGCGCCTGCGGCAACGCCAAATTCGGTCTCGACCCAGTTGGCAAAGTCGGGCGCCGACGCGCGTCCTGCGACCCACACGCGCTCGAAAGGATGCATCAGCAACAGTGCTTCGGCATGGGCGCGCGCCTGCACCCCGGTGCCGAAAATCGCCAGCGAACGGGCATCGCGCGCCGCGAGGCGCTGCACCGCCACCGCCGTGGCGGCCGCCGTGCGAAAGCGCGTGATCTCGTTGGCCTCGACCACCGCCAGCGCTTCGCCGGTGATCGACGAGAAGAGCACGATGACGAAGTTGAACTGCCCGCCGACCGTCGAGTAGACCTTGGCGCCGACCACGCCGCTGGCCGGCAGCGCGGCGCCCATCGTTGCGATGGCGGTGGCCTTGCCACCGTGCTCGGCGGCTGCACGCACGCGCGGCGCAATGCTGCCGGAGCCGTTGCCGAACTGCTCGAAGGCGGCAGCCATCGCGGCCACCGCCTCACGCATGGTGACGATCTCGGCGACCTCCGCATCGCGGATCACGCGCATCGGCTGCCTCTACGCCGCCGCGGGCGCACGCCGCATGCGCCAGCCCTGCAGCAGCCAGACGAGCGCCGCCGATCAACAGTCCGGGGATGTAGAACCAGTGCGCGTTGATGCGATCGGTCGGCAGCTTGACGCCGACGATGTCGTAGCCCTGCTCGATGCGTGCCTTGGAGGCGCGGCTGCCGAAGCGCACGGTGCTCACCTGCATCATCTCGCCCATGCCGGACACCGACATGCCGGCCTCGGCCAGGCGCTTGCGCGCGTCATCGATGGGGTTGCTGCCATCGCCCAGTCGGGGGCCGAGCTGCAGGCCGACGGTCTTGTTCTTGTCCTCGCCCTCGAGCGACTGCCCCCGGATCTTGAACACCAGCCGGTCCTTGTCATCCAGCCCGTTCACCACCTCGTAGAACTTCGACGTCGGGCGCATCGGTGTACTCCGGGCCGAACCAGTCGGCAAAGTAGTCCGGGCGAAACAGCACGAACGTCGCGACCAGCAGCAGCACGATTTCCCACCAGCGGCACTTGATGCGGAACCATGCCATCGTCGCGGCGGCGAACAGCAGCGATGCGATCGTGGACGCCGCAGCCACCAGCAGCGCCTCGCCCCAGCCGTGGACGTCGATCAGCAGCAGCGCCGGATTGAAGATCCAGATGAACGGCAGCACGACGGTGCGCACCGCGTACACCGAGCCCTGGATGCCCGACCTTGATCGGGTCTTCCTTCGCGATCGCCGCGCCCGCAAAGCTCGCGAGTCCCACCGGCGGCGTGATGTCGCCCATGATCCCGTAGTAGAAGACGAACAGATGCACCGCGATCAGCGGAATCACCAGGCCCGACTGCGCACCGAGTTCGACGATCACCGGCGCCATCAGCGTCGCCACCAGGATGTAGTTGGCCGTGGTCGGCACGCCCATGCCCAGCACCAGGCAGACGAACGCGGTGAACAGCAGCATCACCAGCACGTTGCCCTGCGAGACGAACTCGACGAAGTCGGTCATGCGCAGGCCGAGCCCGGTCAGCGTGATCGCGCCGACGATGATGCCGGCGCAGCCGGTCGCCACCGCGATGCCGATCATGTTGCGTGCGCCTTCGTTGCAGCCCACCAGCACGTCATTCAGGCCGGCGATGCTCTGGCGGCCCACTTCACCCTGCTTGCGGAACAGCGCGATCAACGGACGCTGCGTCACCATCAGGATCGATCTGCGTGGCCACGCCCCAGAAGGCCGAGAGTCCGGGCGACAGTTCCTCGACCATCAGGCACCAGATCAGCACGCCCACCGGAATCAGGAAGTGCAGTCCGGCCTTGACCGTGGGCCAGGTCGGCGGCAGCACCGGATTCGTGACGTCGATCTCCGTCGGCAGATCAGGCTGTCGTGCTGCGACCCAGATGCTGTAGACGTACAGGGCGGCCAGCAGCAACCCCAGGATGACCGGCGCCGCGCCGCCGAACAGCGCCTGCGCGCCGAGCGCGATGTAGTAGATCACGCCGAGCGCCACCGCACTGCCGGCCAGTCCCATTGCCCATGACGTCAGCCGGTTGCCCATCGTGCGGTCGCGTTCGCGCGCGGTCGGCTGCATGCCGAGCTTCAGCGCTTCGAGGTGCACGATGTAGAAGAGGGCGATGTAGCTGATCACCGCCGGGATGAACGCGTGCTTGACGATGTCCGAGTACGGGATGCCGACGTACTCGACCATCAGGAAGGCCGCCGCGCCCATCACCGGCGGCATGATCTGGCCGTTGACCGACGACGAGGTCTCGATCGCGGCTGCCTTGACGCCGCCATAGCCGGCGCGCTTCATCAGCGGGATCGTGAAGATGCCGCCGGACACCACGTTGCTGACCGACGAGCCGGAGATCAGGCCGTTCAGTGCCGACGACACCACCGCGACCTTGGCCGGGCCGCCGCGCAGATGGCCGAGCAGCGCGAAGCTCACCTGCATCATGTAGTTGCCGCCGCCCGCGCGGTCGAGCAGCGTGCCGAACAGCACGAACACGAAGATGAAACTCACGGACACGCCGAGCGCGATGCCGAACACGCCTTCGGTCACCATCCACATGTGCGACACCACGCGCGGCAGCGAGGCGCCCTTGTGCGCGATGACGTCGGGCAGGTGCGGTCCCGCCATCACGTACACCAGGAAGAGCGTCGCCAGCACCGCCATCGGCAGGCCGACGGCACGGCGCGTCGCCTCCAGCAGCAGCAGCACGCCGGCGGTGCCGACGACGACATCGAGCGTGGTCGGATTGCCTGGCCGCAGCGCCAGCTCGCCGTAGAAGATGATCAGGTACAGCGCCGTCAGTGGCTCCGGCGATGGCCATGATCCAGTCCTGCCACGGCACGTAGTCGCGCGGAGACCGCTTGAAGCGCCGGGAACGCAAGGAACGCGAGAAACAGTCCGATCGCCAGATGGATCGAGCGCGCCTCGGTGTCGTTGAAGACCCCGAAGCGAAGCGCGAACGGCAGTGGGGATGCGTACCAGAGCTGGAATGCGACCCAGACCAGGCCGACCACCATCATCACGGTGCCGGCCACGCCGACCGTCGAACGTCCGCCGAGGTCAGCGTCCTTGACGAGCTGCTGGACGTCCGTGTCGCCCAGCTGCATTTCGGCGGTCGGGGCGAGTTCTTCTTCCAGCTTGATGAGTTCGTCTTCGAGCTTCTTGTTGTCCACGAACGCTCCCTGAAAAGAAAACGGGCGGCCGAGGCCGCCCGTCGAACTTTACGCGCCCCGCGAGCCGATGGCGCCTCGGCTCGCGGCGGTGCTTACTTGATCAGGCCCTTTTCCTTGTAGTAGCGCACGGCACCTTCGTGCAGCGGCGCCGACAGGCCGTTTTTGATCATGTCTTCCGGCTTCAGGTTGGCCAGCGCCGGATGCAGCTTCTTGAACTCGTCGAGGTTGTCGAAGACCGCCTTGGTGATCGCGTAGACGACGTCGGCCGGGACCTTGGCCGAGCTGACCACCGTCGCCTGCACGCCGTAGGTCGTGGTCGGATTCGGGTTGTTCGGATACATGCCGCCCGGAATCGTCGCGATCGCGTAGTACGGCTTGTCCTTGACCAGTGCGGTCACGGCCGGGCCGGTCAGCGAGACCAGCTTCGCGCCGCAGATCGTGGTCGGATCCTGGATGTTGGCCGACGGATGGCCGACGGCGTAGAAGAAGCCGTCGATCTTGCCGTCGCACAGCGCCGGGCCGTGCTCATCCGGACGCAGTTCGGAGGCGAGGCTGAAGTCGCTCATCTTCCAGCCCATCGCGGCCAGCAGCTCGTTCATCGAAGCCAGCGTGCCCGAGCCCGGGTTGCCGACGTTGAAGCGCTTGCCCTTGAAGTCCTCGAACTTGGTGATGTTCGCTTCCTTGCGCGCAACCACCGTGAAGGGCTCCGGATGCAGCGCAAACACCGCGCGCAGGTCGCCCATCGCGCCGTCCTTCTGGAACTGCGCCATGCCCTTGGTCGCGTTGAACTGCACGTCCGACTGCGCGACGCCGAACTCGATCTCGCTCGACTTCAGCAGGTTGACGTTGGCGACCGAACCACCGGTCGACTCGACCGAGCAGCGCAGGCCGTGCTTGGCGCGGTCGCGGTTGACCAGCCGGCAGATCGCACCGCCGGCCGGGTAGTAGACGCCGGTCACGCCGCCGGTCCCGATCGTGATGAATTTTTGCTGCTGCGCGCTGACGCTGCCCGGCGCGGCGGCAAAGGCCACGAAGGCCGACGCGAACGCGGCCGCGCACATCGAAATCCTGAAGTTCATTGGAAATGCCTCCTGTTGCCCCGCGGGGAGTCGCACCTTAGCGCCCGCCGGCCGGCGGCGCAAGGCGGGTCATCCTCGCGGGACAGCCGGGCGGTCCCCGGTCA
>CAVYNB010000003.1:0-71415 GCA_963769745.1 uncultured beta proteobacterium | reverse complement strand
CCCGACGCGCCGAGCACGCGCACCGCGTGATAGTGCGTCAGCGTCACGTACTTGATCGGCTTGTCAGTCACGCTGCGGATATGGCGGATCACGTCCTGCGCCATCACCGGCGTGGCCTGTGCGTCGATCACCATTACCGCGTCGTCACCGATGACGATGCCGGTGTTCGGATCGCCCTCGGCCGTGTACGCATAGGCATTGTCAGACAACTGGTCGAAGCTGACCTTCTTGACCTCAAGGTCAGCCTGGGAGGCGAATTTCTTTTCCACGATGGGCCTGGACGCTTATCAAAGTGCCGCTTGCGGCGGCGAAGGAAAGTCAAGCATGGTGCGCTTCGGCGCGCGGCGCAAGTCGTCGGGTCAAGTAGCCCGGCCTAGAACCGTCTAGCTCATGCGCTGATGCGCTCGATCCGCCATGCCTGGTACCGGATACCGAGCACCGCGCCGACGATGATGCTGGTGAGTGCGATGAACGAACCCGCCGCCAGCGTCGATATGCCCGACAGGCCCTGACCGATCGTGCAGCCCAGCGCGGTCACGCCGCCGAAACCCATGAGAGCGGCGCCGACGATGTGGTTGGCGGTGTCCTCCGTATCGCGAAAGCCCTCCCAGCGGAAGCGGCCCGTCGCCACGGCATACACCAACGAGCCGGCGAACATGCCGATCACCGCGACGATGCCGATCGTCAGCTCCTTGCTCGCATCACTGGCGAACAGCAGAAAGTCGAGCGTCCATGCGACCGGCGCCACGAACGACAGGGATTCCATCTGACGCGAGTTAGTGCGCAGGAAGGCTTCGTTCAGGGTCTGCGGATGCTCGGCTACATGGCCGATGTGGCCCGATACGACCCAGACCGCGACGATGACGCTGCCGATGCCAACGCCGGCCAGCAGATTGTCGAACGTCAGGAACGCGCGATCGCGCAATGCGAAGGCGGCGAGCAAGGCTGCCAGGGCCAGGCCGAGGCCTAGTTGCCACGCGGTGCGCGCACCGGTCGTCGCCGCCAGCAATGACGGCAGATCCTGGCGGCTCGACAGCGTGACGCCGACGCGTTCGAGCACGCCGACGCGAAACAGCGCCAGCGCCCCGCGCAAGGTCATGTAGGCGACGACGGCGAGCACGAGCAGAACGACAAGGGATTTGAGGCTGCCCGCACCAGCACGTACGAGGGACTTGGACCCGCAACCGCCGACGAGCACCATGCCGAAGCCGAACATCAGCCCGCCGACGACGTAGGCCAGGGGCGTAAATCGCGTCGACGTGTAGTAACTCGCGCTGACGTCGATCAGGCCCGTGACGTCGATCAGCGTCGTCCCTCCAACCGCGACCGCGATCGCCAGCAGCCATTGGCGCATCCGCGTCCAGTCGCCGAAATTGACGATGTCCGCAACCCCTCCCATCGTGCAAAAGTTCGTCCGCTGCACGATCGCGCCGAAGGCAAAGGCCAGCGCAAAGGTTGCCGTCAGGACGAGTGCGGAAAGCGCGGCGAGATCAGCGGCCGGCATGAATTCGACTATCGATTGGGCGGGGTCGCCGCCGGAGAGAGTGGCGCGGCAAGTCTAAGCCGAGAGCCGCAGGCTGCGGCTCGCTGCCGACTAGTCCGTTCCGAGTACCTCAGCGTGTCCCCGGCAGGCGCTCGCGTGCCAGCACCGCCGCTTCGCTGTCCGGATACTCCTTGATCACGCGCGTCAGCGTGCGATTGGCGGACTTCTTGTCCGCCATCTGCAACTGACTGTCAGCGATCGACAGCAGCGCCTCGGCCGCACGCGGCGAGTCCTTGTAGCGATCGACGATCACCTGATGGGCCGCGATCGAACCCTTGTAGTCCTTCAGCGCAAACAGTGCGCTGCCAATGAAATACTGCGCCACCGGGACATAGGCGCTGGCGGGATAGCGTGCGATGAACTGCTGGAAGCTCGCGATCGAGTTGCGGAAGTCGCCCCCGCGGAACTGCGCCAGGGCCGCGTCATAGGTTGCCTGTTCGGCACGATCGACCGTCGCAGTACGACCGTCGACCGTCACGGTCGATGGCTCGAACTTCTTCAGCCGCGCCTCGAGATCGGTGTACAGGTCGCGGTTGCGCTTCTGCAAGGTGGCCACCTCGTTGGCCAGTGCCTCGACCTGGCCGCGCAGCTTGGCCACTTCTTGCCGTAGAGCATCGTTCTGGTTGACGAGTTCGAGCTGACCGCGCTGCGCCGTATCGAGCCGGCTGGTTAGTTCCGCGTCCTTCTTCTGCAGCGCCGTTTCCATGGCCGCTATCCGCTGCCGCAGTTCGAGGATCGCCTTGCGCGCATCGTCATCAGCAAAGAGCTGAGCCTGCACCGGCAACGCGACGGCCAGAGCGAAGACAGCGGCGAAGTTTCGAAAATTCATAGGCGCCAATGAGTTCAACCGGTTGAACGCGGCGATCGCAGGACGACCCCGCGTGCAGTTGTATCAAGGGCGGGCGCCGGGCCGCTCCCAAGCCCGCCCCTCTAACTATTCCGTTTCGAGTGCACGTGCGACCGCATAGCGGTCGCGTACACGAGAAACGTTACTTATAAACAATATCCGCCCGCCGGTTCTGCGCCCACGCCTCCTCGGTGCTACCGAGTGCGCGCGGCTTCTCCTTGCCAAAGCTCACGGTTTCGACCTGACCGTCCTTGGCGCCGAGCAGCAACAGGCGTTGCTTCACGGCTTCGGCGCGCTTCTGGCCCAGTGCCAGGTTGTACTCGCGCCCGCCGCGTTCGTCCGTATTGCCCTCGATCTTGATCTGGCGTCCGCTGTTGGCCGCGAGGTATTTGCCGTGCGCCTCGACCAGCGGCTGGAATTCGCTCTTGACGACAAAACTGTCGAAGTCGAAGTAGACGCTCTTCTTCGACAGCGGATTGTTCGGGTCGGTGAACGGATCGACCCCCTGAGTCGTGGCGGCGGTCACCGGCTTGACGGCGCGCGGATCGGTAGCGCCGGTTCCGCTCGTGCCGCTCTGGGCATCGACGATCGGCGCGGGGCTCTGCTCGTCGAGCTTGACCGATGAACAGCCGGCGACCATCCAGATGATGGCCGCCGCTGCGGCTGCACTTCGTGCGTACTTGGTGAGTTGATGCATCGTCACTCCTTGCTTCGAGACCTACTTGATGAACGGACCCCAGGTCGGTTCGCGGATGTCGCCCGCGGGACCGGTGAGGCGGGTCCGCACACGACCATCGACGGACGCCGAGGCGAGAATGCCGCGCCCATTGACTTCGGTGGCATACAGCAGCAGCCGACCGTTCGGGGCAAAGCTGGGCGATTCGTCGCGCGCTGTGTCCGTGATCGGCGACTCGATGCCGCTAGCGATATCGAGCACCATCACCTGAAAGCGACCACTGCGACGCCCCACATAGGAGAGCAACCGGCCGTCAGGCGACAGACGCGGACTGATGTTGTAGTCACCGTTGAACGTGACACGCTGCGCCGGACCGCCGCCCGCCGGCATGCGGTAGACCTGCGGGCCACCGCCCCGGTCCGACGTGAAGTAGATCGACGTGCCGTCCGGGCTGAACACCGGCTCGGTATCAATGCCGCTCGACTGTGTCAGGCGCCGGACATTCGAGCCGTCTGCGTTCATCAGGAAGACCTGCGAGTTGCCTTCGCGCGTCAGTGTCACTGCCAGCGATCGGCCGTCCGGCGACCAGGCGGGCGCGCTGTTCGAGCCGCGGAAATTCGCCACGGCCTTGCGCTCGCCTGTCGTCACCGTGTGGACGTAGACGACCGGCTTGCCGGTCTCGAAGGATACGTAGGCAAGCCGCGTGCCGTCCGGCGACCACGCCGGCGAAATGATCGGTTCGCGCGAACGCAGCGCGGCCTGCGAATTGGCGCCGTCGGCGTCGGCAATGTGCAGTTCCCAGGCGTTGCGGCCGGTCTGCACGACATAGGCGATCCGCGTCGCGAACACGCCGCGCTCGCCGGTGAGCTTTTCGTAGATCCGGTCCGCGATCCGGTGTGCCGTCAGCCGTAGGTCGGCGGCCGCGACGAGGTACGAGAGCCCGTCGAGCTGCAGCTGCTTGACGGTGTCGAGCAGTCGGAAGCGCACGTCATAGCGACCGTCGGCCAGCCGCCGGACGCTGCCGATGGCAAGTGCGTCGGCACCGCGCGATTTCCACTCCGCAAGATTGGGAGTGGTGCTGTCGGCGATGGGCTGCGTGCCGGCATCGACAATGCGGAACAGGCCGCTCCGCGCCAGGTCGTCGCGCACGATGGCCGCAATGTCCTGACCCGGCGCGCCCTCCACGGAAAATGGCGCGATTGCGATCGGAAACTGCTGGCCGCCGACGCCGGTGATCTCGACGCGCAACTGCGCGCGAGCCGCCAGAGGTAGGAGAACCAGTGCGCCGCACAGGGACCGGCGGGCGATACGAGGGACGATTTTTTGCGATTTCTTCATTCGGACAGCTGCCGGCGAGTATAGACAGCGACGCGCGGCCCACGTTCACGGAAACGCGCGACGACGAAAGATGGGGTTAAGCGAGGTGACAAAGGTGTCCGATCTATCGGGTATCCACAGGATCGAATGTCAGGCGCAGCGATCGTGGCATTGCGCCTTCACGCGGCCGCGGGAAGGGATCGCAACGGCGGATCGCACGTTCGACGGCCTGGTCGTAGGCGGCGAGGCCACTGCCGCTGACCAGGCGAGGCGCGCCGATCTGCTCGCCGGACGGCAATAGCTGGACCTCGAACTCCGCAACGTGTTGTTTTGCGCGCATTCCCTCAGGCACATTGAACACGATGTGCGGGCGGATGCAGCCCACCACTTGGCCTTTGTAGGTGTCGGTCAGACCCGAACCACCCGCCGCTGACCCAGCCGCTGCAGAACTACTCGACGATCCCGCTGCTGCGAGGGCTCGTTGAATCGACACTTCGCGTTGCTTCTGCGCGGCCGCCTGCGCTGCCTTCTCCACCTTGGCCTCTTCTTCCCGCTTGCGCAGTTCCACCTTGTCAGGTTCGACCTTCTTCACCGGTTCAACCTTTTTCACCGGCTCGACCTTCTTTTCCGGCTTGGGCTCGGGCTTCTTCTGCTCGATGACGATGTCGGGCTTCACCGGTTCCGGCTCAGGTGCGCGCTCAATCTTCGGAGGCGGCGGTGGGGGTGGCGGCGGCGGTGTCACCTCGACGATCGGCGGCAACCCGCCCCACAGTTCGGCCGAGACCGGACCGGCCGGTTCGGTCTTCCAGCGCACGACAAACGCGATCGCGAGAAAGAGCATCGTGTGCGCCGCGAGCGAGATCATGAACGCGGGGGCGGTGCCTTTCTCAGGCGCGTGCCAGCGATGGCGCCGGGCTCGGGGTGCAGCGTTCGTCATTGTGCGAGCTGGACCGACAGGCCGACGCGCTCGATGCCGGCCTTCTGCAGATCGCGCATCACGTCGACAACGGACTTGTACTGGACCTTCGCGTCAGCCTCGATGACTACCGGTGTGCCCGCGTTCTTCTGCCGCGACTTCACCGATGCGATCAACTGTCCCGCCGCCACCGGTGACTCTCCCTTGTTTTGATCGAGGATCGACACGCGTCCGTCGGACCGCACGACGACACGCACCGGAATGTCCTTCTGCTGGCCGGCCTTGGCCACCGACGGCAGGTCGACCACGCTGGGATTCACGAATGGCGCGGCCACCATCAGGATCACGACAAGCACCAGCATCACGTCGACATAGGGGACGACGTTGATGTCCGCCATCATGCGACGGCGCTTGCCGGTGCGGCGTGCAACGAGAGCCATCGATCAGGCAGCCCGCTGACGCTGCAGGATGTTGAGGAACTCTTCCATGAAGCTCTCGAATCGGTTGGCCAGCCGATCGATGTCGTTCGCAAAACGGTTGTATGCGACCACGGCCGGAATCGCCGCAAACAGGCCGATCGCGGTCGCCACCAGCGCCTCGGCAATGCCGGGCGCCACGCTCGCGAGATTGGCCTGCTGCAGATTCGATAGACCGGTGAACGCGTGCATGATTCCCCACACCGTGCCGAAGAGGCCAATGTAGGGGCTGACCGAGCCCACCGACGCGAGGAAGTTCAGGCGCGACTCCAGCCCGTCCATCTCGCGCTGGTATGAGGCACGCATCGCGCGCCGGGCGCCGTCGAGCGTGGCCTGCGCATCACCGCGGCCACGCAACTTCAGGAACTCGCTCATGCCAGCTTCGAAAATGCGCTCCAGCGTGCCGGACTTGCGCCGCGGATTCGAGGCCTGCTGATACAGCTGGCTCAGCTCGGCGCCACCCCAGAACTGGCGCTCGAATTCCTCGGTCTCGCGCTTCGCCCGCTTGATCGCGAAGCCCTTCTGGAAGATCGCCGTCCACGAGGCGATCGACAGCACCGCGAGCAGCAGCATCACGAACTGCACGACCACCGTGGCCTTGGTGATGAGCGAGAGGATCGAAAGGTCGGCGGTAGGTGTCATGAGGTGCGAAGAGATCCGGGCAAGGTACGGAATGCGTCGAGCAGTTCAGCCGGCATCGCGGCCGGGACGAAGCGGTGCGTGTCGATGCAGCCCGCCTTCACAGTCGCGGTGGCCAGCACGGTCGCGCCACGCCGGGCCGTCTGCTCGAACACGATGAACACGCGGCCCGACTTCAGCACACGCAGATCGATCTCGAGCAGGTCATCCAGTCGGGCTGGCTGCCGATAGTCACACTGCACCTGCGCCACGACAAACTGCAGGCCGAATTCTTCCGACAGGCGGCGTTGCTCGTATCCGGCCGCGCGCAACCATTCGGTGCGTGCGCGTTCAAAGAACTTCAGGTAGTTGGCGTAATAGACAATTCCGCCAGTGTCCGTGTCCTCGTAATAGACGCGGATCGTCCACGTGAAGGGCTGGCCGGTCGCAGAGGGAAGAGTCGTCGACATGCGCTGCGCCGCAGTATAAAGGCGTAGCTCGTTGGACTCGGGACCGGCCGAGGCCCGGAAACGGGATGGGCGCCGGCGTCTTGCCGGGTGCCAGCCAATTACAATGCGCGCCTTTTGCCGGCCCCACGAGGACCGCGCAAGCTGCCTGGCAGCACGGCCGCAACCACGCGGGGAGGACAGATGACCATGGGGTGCAGCAGGCTCGCGGCCTTGAGCCGCGCCGGTGTCCTGTTGCTCGCGGGTGCGGCTTTGCTCGCCGGATGCGACCGCGTCACCAACAGCCCGCATCCGAACGGCGCCGAGAAGACCAACACCTTCTTCACGGCGTTCACGGAGCGTTCGCCCAAGTACCTCGATCCGACCGCCTCGTATTCGCTCGATGAGACCCCGTACACCTACGCGATCTACGAGCCGCTGTACCGCTTCCACTACCTGAAGCGGCCGTACGAAGTGGCGCCACGCGCGGCCGAGGCGATCGCCACGCCGCGCTACTACGACAAGGCCGGCCGCGAACTTGCGGCCGATGCGCCCGGCGCCGAGATCGCCGAGTCGGTCTACGACATCAAACTGCGGAAGGGAATTCTCTATCTCGCCGCATCCTGCCTTCGCGAAAGATGATGCGGGAAATTTCCGCTACCACGCGTTGACGCAAGGCGAACTCGGTGACAGGCGCACGCCCTTCGACTTCGAGCACCGCGGCACGCGCGAGCTGACGGCGCATGACTATGTGTACGCGATCAGGCGCCTGGCGACGACGCGCATCAAGTCGCCGTCGTTCTCGCCGATGGCCGAGCACATCGTCGGGCTCAAGGACTATGGCGAGCTCATCTCGAAGGAAGACGAGAAGCTGCGCAGCGGCAAGCCGCTCACCGACCGCAACCTGCCGTTCCTCGACTTCCGCCAGTTTCCTCTGGCCGGCGCCGAAGCGCTCGACGATCACACGCTCAGGATCCGCCTCAAGGGCAAGTACCCGCAGTTCAAGTACTGGCTGACGATGAGCTTCTTTTCCCCGGTGCCGTGGGAGGTCGACAGGTTCTATGCCCAGCCCGGCATGAACGAACGCAACCTCAGCATGAACTACTGGCCGGTCGGCACCGGCCCCTACATGCTGACCGAGTACCAGGAAAACCGCCGCCACGTGCTCTCGCGCAATCCGAACTTCCGCGGCGAGCCCTATCCGTGCGAAGGCGAGGCAGCGGACAAGGCCGCCGGCCTGCTCGCCGACTGCGGCAAGTCGATGCCCTTCGTCGACCAGGTCGTCTTCTCGATCGAGAAGGAGAAGATCCCGCACAAGACGAAGTTCATGCAGGGCTACTACGACAATCCGGATGTCTCGCGCTTCGACTGGTTCCAGGACCTCGACTACGACGTCAAGAACTCCGAGAAGGTGGCGCGGCTCTTTCGCGAGCGCGGCATCCAGATGCCGAAGATGCTCGAGATCTCCAACTGGTACCTCGGCTTCAACTGGTGGGACCCGGTGGTTGGCAAGGGCAAGACCCCGGAGGAGCAGGAGCGCAACCGCAAGCTGCGCCAGGCACTGTCGATCGCCATCGACTGGGAAGAGTTCGTCCGCGTGTTCGAGAGCAAGGCCGCGGGCGAGCCGGCGATGGGCGCGGTGCCACCCGGTGTGTTTGCCTTTCGCCCCGAGGCGATCAATCGCACGGTGTACGACATCGTCGATGGCAAGCCGCGGCGCAAGTCGATCGAGGAAGCCAAGAAGCTGCTGGCCGAAGCCGGGTACCCGGACGGGCGCGATGCGAAGACCGGCCAGCCGCTGGTACTGAACTACGACTACCAGCGCGCGCTGACACCCGAGCTCAAGGCCGAGGTCGAGTGGATGGTCAAGCAGTTCGCCAAGCTCGGCGTGCAGCTCGAACTGCGCGCCACCGACTACAACCGCTTCCAGGACAAGGCCGACAAGGGCAGTCTCCAGATCTTCTGGTGGGGCTGGTTTGCCGACTACCCGGACGCCGAGAACTTCCTGTTCCTGCTGTACGGACCCAACTCGCAGGCCGCCACGCAGGGCAACGGCAACAACACGGCCAACTACCAGAATGCCGAGTTCGACAAGCTGTTCGAGGAGATGCGCTACCTCGACGACGTCCCGCGCAAGCAGCAGGTCGTCGACCAGATGACCGCCATCCTGCAGAAGGATGCACCGTGGGCGTTCGGTTACAACCCGTATGCGGGCTCGGTGCAGCACGGCTGGGTCGGCAACGTGAAGCCGGCGCCGCTGGCGAACGATCGCCTCATGTACTTCAAGGTCGACCCCGAGCTGCGCGCCGCGAAGATCGCCGAATGGAACCGGCCGATCTGGTGGCCGGTCGTGCTGATCGTGCTGGTCCTTGTCGCCGCCGTGGTGCCGGCGTTCCGCAGCTGGAAGCGGCGCGAGCGCGAGACCGCGGGGCGCACACTCGCGACCCTGAAGGCTGCCGAGTGACGGCTGCGACCGCGCGTCGAGATCGTTCGTGCTGAACTACATCGTCCGGCGCATCGGCTACGCCGTGCTGATCCTGATCGGCGTAAACCTTCTCACCTTCACGCTGTTCTTCGCGGTCAATTCGCCCGACAACATCGCGCGGCTCAACATCGGCGCCAAGCGCGTGTCGCAGGATGCGATCGAGAAGTGGAAGGCCGAGCGGGGCTACGACAAGCCGCTGTGGTTCAACGCCCAGGCCGACGGCACCGCCAAGATCACACAGACGATCTTCTACGACCGTTCGCTGCGGCTTTTCACCCTGAATTTCGGCACCAGCGACAGCGGGCGCGACATCCGCCACGAGATCGCGACCCGCATTCCCGCCAGCCTCGCGCTGGCCGGGCCGATGCTGCTGCTGACACTGTTCACGGGCATCGCGTTTTCGCTGCTGCTGGTGTTCTTCCGTGCCAGCTACCTCGACTTCTGGGGCACCGTGGTCTGCGTCGTGATGATGTCGATCTCGAGCCTGTTTTACATCATCATGGCCCAGTGGTTCTTCGGCAAGACGCTGAAGCTGGTGCCGCTGTCGGGTTTCGTCCCGGGACTCGATCTGGTGAAGTTCCTCGCGCTGCCGCTCGTCGTCGGCATCGTGTTCCAGCTTGGCAGCGAGGCGCGCCTCTTTCGCGCGATGCTGCTGGAGGAGATCGGCAAGGACTATGTGCGCACCGCGCGCTCCAAGGGGCTGGCCGAGTCCGCGGTGCTGTTCGGCCATGTGCTGCGCAACGCCTGGCTGCCGATCCTGACGCACGTCGGGGCGCTGCTGCCCTACGCGTTCCTCGGTTCGATCGTGTTCGAGTCGTTCTTCGGCATCCCGGGACTGGGCACCTATGTCGTCGAGGCGATCGCCGGCCAGGACTTCGCCATCGTGCACACCATGGTCTTCCTCGGGTCGCTCTTGTACATCCTCGCCTACCTCGCGACCGACATCGCCTACACGTTCGTCGATCCGCGCGTGCGGCTCGCCTGACGACGACGGACCGACGACGATGCCCAAGTTCGTCTTCCTCTGGACCGACCTCGTGCTCTGGCTCGTGGTCGCCACGGTCGTTGCTTACGTCGTGCATGTGCGACGCAGTCCCAACCTGCGCGCCACCTGGCGTCATGTGCTGCGCAGCGCACCGGCCATGTCGGCGGCCGTCGTGCTGATCGTTTTCATCACGATCGCCCTGCTGGACTCGATCCACTTCCGGCCGCGCCTGTCCGCTGCGCCCGGCGCCGCACCCGATGTCCAGGAGGCTTACGCGACGCGCACGCTGTCACCGCTCGACGTGCTGTTGCGCCACGCGGTCGACGCCCGCGAGAAGACCTACTCGGTGCCGCTCGCCTACTGGTCGTTCCAGCGCGAAACCGCCGTGATCGACGGCAAGGAAGTCCGTGAGCTGCCGCGACTGGCCCATGGGGGCGCCCACCTGCAGGATCCCGCCCGCGACTGGATACCGGACCTGGCCGCGCGTTCGCTACGGGGCCTCGGCGGCGGACTGGCTTTCGCCGTGCTGCTGACGCTGGGCATTGCCGCCGTGCGCAGTCGCGGAACCGGCTGGCGTGCCTCGCTCGGCGCAATGCTGCGTGCGGAAACCGAGGTTCCCTGGCGCGCGATCCTTGCCACCGCGACGCTGATCGCGATGTTCATCGGCTGGCTCGCGGCGGTGTGGCCCGTCTATCACCCCTTCGGCACCGATCGCACCGGCAACGACGTGCTGTTCCAGGCATTGAAGAGCATCCGGACGGCCGTGGTGATCGGTTCGCTCTCGACCATCGCGACACTGCCGCTGGCAATCGCGCTCGGCGTGCTGGCGGGCTACTTCAAGGGCTGGGTCGACGACGTCATCCAGTACTTCTACACCGTGCTGTCGGCGATCCCGCCGATCCTGCTGGTCGCGGCCTTCGTCCTGCTGATCAACGTCTACATCGACCGCAACGCCGAGAACTTCGCCACCGGCGTGGAGCGTGCGGAGTTTCGCCTGTTCCTGCTGTGCGTGATCCTCGGCATCACCGGCTGGGCCACGTTGTGCCGCCTGCTGCGCGCCGAGACGCTGAAGATTTCCGAGCTGGAGTACGTACAGGCCGCGCACGCCTTCGGCGTGAGCCACTGGCGCATCATGGGGCGCCACATCCTGCCGAACGTGATGCACCTGGTGCTGATCGTCGCCGTGCTCGATTTCTCGGCGCTGGTGCTGTACGAAGCGGTGCTGTCCTACGTCGGTGTCGGCGTCGATCCGAATTCATCGAGTTTCGGCTCGATGATCAACCTGGCGCGCAGCGAAATGTCGCGTGACCCCGTGGTGTGGTGGAACCTCGCGACCGCGTTCACCTTCATGCTGGCGCTGGTGCTGGCCGCCAACCTGTTTGCCGATGCCGTGCGCGAGGCCTTCGACCCGCGCGCGCGCGCATTCCGGCCGCGCCGCATGCGGCTGAAGGAAGCGACGTGAACGGCCGATGCCGTGCTGACGATCGAGTCGCTCGACACCGTGCTGGACACGGACAGCGGCCTGGTGCACGCCGTCGACGCGCTGTCGCTGACGCTCACGCGCGGCGAGACCTTCGCGCTGGTCGGCGAGTCCGGCTGCGGCAAGTCGATGACGGCGCTGTCGATCCTGCGCCTGCTGCCCGACAACGGACGCGTGCAGGGCGGACGGATGAACCTGTCCGGCACCGACCTCGCCCAGTTGCCGGAGGCCCGCATGCGCGACGTGCGCGGCCGCCGCGTCAGCATCATCTTCCAGGAGCCGGCCACCAGCCTGAATCCGGTGCTCCGGGTGGGCCGGCAGATCGTCGAGGTGATCGAACGTCACACGGCGCTGCGCGGTGCCGCGGCGCGCGCAAAGGCGCTGGAGTGGCTGCGGCGCGTGGGCCTGCCGGATCCCGAACAGCGCATCGACAGTTATCCGTTCCAGCTCTCGGGCGGGCAGAAGCAGCGCGTGATGATCGCGATCGCGCTGGCCGGAGAGCCCGATGTCGTCATTGCCGACGAACCGACCACGGCGCTCGACGTGACGATCCAGAAGCAGATACTCGACCTGCTGGTCGAACTGCAGCGCACTCAGGGCATGGCGATGCTGCTGATCACGCACGACCTCGGCATCGTCGCCGAAGTCGCCCAACGGGTGGCGCTGATGTACGCCGGCCAGATCATCGAGGTCGCCGGGACCGCCGAATTCTTCGCCCGCCCGCTGCATCCTTATGCGCGAATGCTGCTCGAAGCGCTGCCCGACAGCGCGCGGCGACGCACTCGCCTGACCGCGATTCCCGGCACCGTGCCTGCACTCGACCAGACGTTTGTAGAGTGCCGTTTTGCGGATCGCTGTCCGCACGTTCGCGACGAGTGCCGCGAGCGGCCGCCGCAACTGCTCGAACCGCTCCCAGGGCACCAGGTCCGCTGCGTGCTCTTTCGCGACGGAGGGGCCGGCGCGCCGGTCGAGTCGGTGGTTCTGGCAGAGCGCGTTCCGTGTCACCGGAGCCGAAGCCGAACCTCAAGCCACTGCTGCAGGTGCGGGACTACAGGGTGTACTTCCCGATACGTCGGGGTCTGCTGCGGCGAACGATCGGCCACGTCAAGGCGGTGGACGGGATCTCGTTCGATCTGGCGCCGGGACGAACGCTCGCCCTGGTCGGGGAGTCCGGCTGCGGCAAGACCACCACCGGCAAGGCGCTGGTGCAACTGCTGCGCGGCGTTGCGCGGATCGAGGGTGAAGCCCTGCTCGACGGCGCTCCACTCGACCGGCTCGAGGGCGACGCGTTGCGCGACACCCGTCGCCGGATCCAGATCATCTTCCAGGACCCGTACTCATCGCTGAACCCCCGCATGCGGGTCCAGGAGATCCTTGAAGAGGGCCTGCTGGCGCTGCGGCCGGACATCGCGCCGGGCGACCGATCGGCGCGTATCCGGGCAATGGTCGATCGCGTCGGGCTGCGCCAGGATGCGCTCGCGCGCTATCCACACGAATTTTCCGGTGGCCAGCGCCAGCGCCTGGCCATCGCCCGCGCGCTCGCCGTTGAACCGCAGCTGATCGTTTGCGACGAGCCGACCTCCGCGCTCGATGTCTCTGTGCAGGCGCAGATCCTGAACCTGCTGCGGGACCTGCAAGCCGAGTTCGGCATCGCCTATCTCTTCATCACCCACAACTTTGGAGTCGTCGAGTATCTGGCCGACGAAATCGCGGTGATGAAGGACGGCCGCATCGTTGAACAGGGCAATGCATCGGCTCTGCTGTCCTCTCCCCGCGACCCTTACACCCAGGCGCTGCTCGCCGCGGTGCCACGGCTGAAGTCCACTCGCTGAGCGGTTCAACGCGGTCGGGTTTTCCCGAATCGGCGAACAGAACACGACAATCGACTGTTGGAATAACGCGACGCGTCGCCGCACTTCGTCGCTCGATTCTCGAAAAGTTCTTTGCAGGCCGATGACATTGATTACGCTCCCGCGCACGGCTCGGCGGTCTTTGCGCCCATGTTTTGTCGCTGCGCTGCATCATCCTTTGGAGGGGAAAACCATGCTTAAAAGAACCAAGCTCAGCTTGGCAGTCGGCGCTGCGCTCAGCGCAGGACTGACTGGCTTTGTGCCGGTGTCGCTTGCACAAACACCGACGCCAACCGTGCGGCAGGACCGCGTGGAGATCACCGGCTCGCTGATCAAGCGGATCGAAGGTGAGACTTCGCTCCCGGTCGTGACGCTCAGCGTTTCCGAACTGGAGAAGGCCGGGGTCACCAACGCCGAGCAGGCGGTCAAGTTCATCACCCAGCAACAGGGCGGCACGGTGACATCGGGCTCGGTCAGTGCGACGAACGGTGCAGCCTCGTACGCCGACCTGCGCTCCCTCGGTGCGCAGCGCACCCTGGTCCTGCTGAACGGCAAGCGCGTGGTCAGCAATCCGTTTTCCAGCGTTGCGGTTGACCTGAACACCCTGCCGACCTCCTCGCTCGACCGCATCGAAGTGCTGCCCGACGGCGCGTCGGCCACGTACGGTACCGATGCCATCGCGGGCGTGATCAACTTCATCACGCGCAAGGAATACAAGGGCCTGACCGTCGGCGGCGAAATCCAGTTGCCGGAAGAAGGTGGCGGCGAGACCTATCTGGCCAACATCCTCGGCGGCTGGGGCGACATGGCGACCCAGGGCTGGAATGTCTACGGTGGCTTCAACTGGCGCAAGCAGCAACCCCTGGGCGGCACCGAGCGCGATTTCATGCAGACGTCATGGATCCCGTCACAGGGCTTCAACGGCCTGAGCCCGACGACGTTCCCGGCGAACTACACCCAGACGCCGAACGTAGCCAACGCCAATCCGTCGCTGCCGGGCTGCTTCCCGCCGTCATCGATCACCACGACCGGTGCCCGCACCGCTGGGCCTGGGCAACAACCGCTGCGGCGCCGACACGCAGGTCTTCACGAACGTCTTTCCGGATCAGGAACAATGGTCGCTCTTCCTGCGCGGTGGTCTGGCGCTCGGCGCGAACAACACGCTGTCGGCCGAGTACTTCTGGGCGCGCAACACGGTTGAAACGCAGATCGCGCCGTCGCCCGAGGGTGGCCTGACGATGACCCCGGCCAGCCCGTACTACCCGGGCAATGGCATCACGCCGATCACCAATCCGGCGCTCAACACGGCGCAGAACATCTCGATCGGCTGGCGCACGACCGTGCTGGGTCCACGGCGCGGCGAGCAGGAGAACAACACCCAGCGCTTCGTGCTCGCACTCGACGGCACCGCTGCCGGATGGGACTACAACGTAGCAGGCCTGTGGTCGAACTCGAAAGTCGAGAACCATTTCCTGAACGGCTATCCGATGACCCAGCCGTTGCGCAACGGCGTCTCCGGAGCCGCCGGCGCACCGTTCCTCAATCCGTTCGGACAGCAAAGCGCCGCGGGCCTGGCCTATATGCAAGCCAACACCGTGCTGGGCAAGGTGCAGGACGGTGAAGGCACGCTGTGGAGCCTGACCGGCGTCGGCCGCGACGCAGTTCGGCAATCTTGCGGGCGGACCGATGGGACTGGCGCTCGGCGCGGAGTTCCGCAAGGAGGAGATGGTCTACAACACGAACGTGCCGCTGGTCAGCCAGGCGGCCAGCTCGGGCCTGGCCGGTTCCGGCGCGGTCCGCGAGGGCGATCGTGACGTCTGGGCGGCTGCGCTCGAAATGACCTTCCCGATCCTGAAGAACCTGGAAATCGGCGCGGCGGTCCGCTACGACGATTACAGCGACTTCGGCGGCACGACCAATCCGAAGATCTCGTTCCGCTACACGCCGGTCGACATGCTGCTGATCCGCGGTTCGTACAACACCGGGTTTGCCGCGCCGACGCTGACGCAGCTGTACGCGCCGAACTCGACGACCTTCACCGGAACTCGCTACAACGACCCGGTGCTGTGCCCCGGCGGCGTTGTGAACACTGCCGCTGGTGGCGTCGCCTCGCGTGACTGCCTGATCCAGTTCCAGCAACTCCAGGGCGGCAACGTCGACCTGCAGCCGGAAGAATCCGACGCCTGGACGGTCGGCTTCGTGCTGCAGCCGACGCCGGAGTTCTCGTTCGGACTCGACTACTGGAACTACACGATCACGGACTCGATCAGCGTGATCGGTGAGCAGTCGATCTTTGCCGACCCGGCCAAGTACGCGAACCTCTTCGTCCGTTGCAGCGCCGCCCCGCCGGCACGCCAGAACGCGATCGGCGCCTGCCAGATGCCGGGCGGCGATCCGCTGGCCTACATCATCAACACCAACCTGAATCTGGGTGATGTCGAGACGAGCGGTATCGACGCCCAGGTCAACTGGACGGGTCCGGCGAGCGAGTGGGGCCGTTTCAACCTGGGCATCCGTGGCACGTACGTGATGAAGTACGAGTTCCAGGTCGAGCCGAACGGCACCTGGTACAACCCGGTCGGCATCTACAACCCGCAGTTCGGTGGCCCGGTCATTCGCTACCAGCAGGTCACCACCTTCGGCTGGCAGTGGCAGGCGTGGTCGGTGAACCTCTTCAACCGCTTCATGTCCGGGTACTACGACCAGAACCCCGTGCCGGCGCCGTACAACCGGCACACGGTGGGCAAGTCGTCCATCTGGAGTCTGTCCGGCACGTGGACCGGCTACAAGGGACTGACCCTGCAGGCCGGCGTGATCAACCTCCTCAACACCGATCCGGAGTACACCAACCAGGCGTCGCGCTTCCAGTCACGCGGCTATGACGACCGGTTCTCGACCCCGCTGGGTCGTGTGTGGACCCTGGCCGCGAAGTACAGCTTCTTCTAGACCGGGTCTCGTCGTTCTCGACAAGGGTGGGCGCCTTCGGGCACCCACCCTTTTTTTGTCCCGAGAGTTTCGGCGATAACAGGGCGACGGCCGCTGCGCTGCAGCAATGAAACGACTGTTGGATCGACGAGACAGCGGCGGATCGGTCCGTCGCTTCAGAGGGCGGTTTTGCGTTTCGATTTGATGACATTCGCTACTCTCGCGGGGTACCGAGACGGGCCATTTATTCGGGAGAACCCTCGGGTTCTCCCGGAGCACCAGCTCATTCGGGCATCCAACTGGAGGATTCCTATATGTTGAAAAGAACGCGACTAAGCCTCGCGGTCAGCGCCGCTTTTGGTGCCGGCCTCGTCGGCTTTGCGCCAGTGTCACTTGCACAGACACCCGTGGTGACTCAGGACCGCGTGGAGATCACCGGCTCGTTGATTCGCCGCAGCCAGTCCGAGACCGCGCTGCCGGTCACCACGATTGATGTCGAGGAACTGAAGAAGGCGGGCGTCACGACGGCCGAACAGGCGTTGACGTTCGTCGCTGAAAACCAGAGCACAGTCAATACGACGGGTTCGGTCGGCGCCAGCAACGGCGCGGCCTCGTTCGTCGACCTGCGCGGCCTTGGACCTGAGCGCACTCTGGTGCTGCTCAACGGCCAGCGCGTCGTCACGAACCCCTACCTGGGCGTTGGGGTCGACCTGAACACGATCCCGACCGTCGCGATCCAGCGCATTGAAGTGCTGCGCGACGGCGCGTCGGCTGTCTACGGTACAGATGCGATCGCCGGCGTGGTCAACATCATCACGCGCAAGGAGTACGAGGGCATCTCGGTCGCCGGCCAGGGCACGTGGCCGTCCGAAAGCGGCGGCGAACAGTACTCGGCCAACATCCTCGGCGGTTTTGGCTCGCTCGCCAAGCAGGGCTGGAACGTCTTTGGCGGCTTCACCTACACGAAGCAGGAAGAACTGCTGGCGACGGACCGCAGCTACACCGGCACCGGCCTGATCCTCGACAAGGGCCTGGCGAAGACCAGCGGCACCAGCTTCCCGGCCAACTACAGCCAGTCGTCCACCGGCGTGTCGACCAACCCGTCATTGCCGAACTGCCAGCCGACGACGTCGGTCCTGGTTCCTGATGTCTACGGTCCGAACAGCTGCCGTTACGATTACACGCAGGCGATCCAGCTGATCCCGGAGCAGGAGCAATGGTCGTTCTTCGGCCGCGGCACGGTCGCGCTCGGCGCGAACAATCAGGTGTTCCTCGAGTACTTCCGCGCCTACAACGAGGTCAGCACCACGGTCGCGCCGACCCCGCTGACCGGGCTGTCGATGACGCCCAACAACCCGTTCTACCCGGGCAACGGTGCCAACCCGATCACAAACCCGGCGCTGAATACCGCAGCCCCGATCTCGGTTGGTTGGCGGATGGTGCCGGCAGGCCCGCGGCAGCAACGCATCGAAAACACGACCGATCGCGTGATGCTCGGTCTGGAGGGCTCGGGCGCCGGCTGGACTTACAACGCCGTCGGCTATTACTCTGGCTCAACGGTCGACCAGTTCTTCACGAACGGCTACGTCGAGCGCGCCGAAGATTCGCGACGGCATGGCCGGCCTGAACGGTGCGCCTTTCCTGAACCCGTTCGGCAGCAACGATGCCGCCGGCACGAGCTACATCGTTTCGAGCAAGGTGCTCGGCCAGGTGCAGGCGATCGACGGTGACATCTTTGGTATCAACCTCAACGGCCAGCGCGAAATCTTCAATACGAGCGCCGGTGCCTGGATCCTGGCGATCGGAGGCGAGTACCGCAAGGAAGAAGTCAACTACACCAATAACTTCACACTGATACGCCAGGCTGCCAGTTCGGGCCTGGAACTGGCTGAGGACTCCCAAGGCGACCGCAATGTGTACGCGCTGCTGGCCGAGCTCAACATCCCGGTGCTGAAGACGATGGAGTTCAACGTCGCACTGCGCTATGACGACTACAGCGACGTTGGCAACAACTTCTCGCCGAAGGTGTCGTGGCGCTGGCAGGCAATGGACAACATGCTGCTGCGCGCGTCGTACAACCAGGGCTTCCGCGCCCCGACGCTGTACGACATCTACTCGCCGAACTCGATCACCTTCACGGCCGACGCCTGGGACGACCCGGTGCTGTGCCCGGGCGGTACCCCGGTGGCGGGCGCTGACGCGGCACGCGACTGCGGCCAGCAGTTCCAGAGCCAGCAGGGCGGCAACAAGAACCTGGAGCCTGAAACGTCGGATTCCTGGTCGCTCGGCCTGGTGTTCGATATCACGAAGAACGTCTCGGCGAGCGTCGACTACTGGAACACGAAGGTCAACGATACGGTCGGCGTGATCCCAGAGGACTCGATCTTCAACGACCCGGCGAAGTACGCGAACCGTTTCGTGCGCTGCAGCCAGTTGTCGGCCGCCGACCAGGTGGCACTGGTCGCGACCTGCGGTGGCATGAACGCAGTCGATCCGCTGGCGTACATCGTCCAGACGCAAGAGAACCTCGGCGAACATCAAGGCGCAGGGGCTCGACTTCAGCTTCCAGGCCCGTGAGACGTCCGAGTACGGCAACTTCATGTTCTCGCTGCAGGGCACGTACTTGCTGCAATGGGAACAGCAACTGGAGAAGGGTGGCGAGTACTTCACCGCGTTGGGGGTGTATTCGAACGAACTGGGCTTCCCGGCATTCCGCTGGCAGCACGTCGTCATGGCCGGCTGGAACACGGGTCCGTGGTCGGTCAACCTGTTCAACCGCCTGAAGAGCTCGTACTGGGATCAGAACCAGCCCGAGTTCGGCGCGCCGTACGACGAGAACACCGTCGGCGCGTACTCGGTGTGGGACCTGACGGGCACGTGGCAGGGCTTCAAGGGCCTGACGGTGACCGCCGGCATACTCAATATGTTCGACGAGAAGGCGCCGTTCTCCAACCAGGGCGCCACGTTCCAGGTGGGCTACGACCCGCGCTTTTCCAATCCGATCGGCCGCCAGTACTTCGTGCGGCTCGGCTACGAGTTCAAATAAGCACTACCTGCAGCAACATCGAAAGGCCCGCTTCGGCGGGCCTTTTTTTTGAGTCGCCGCACTTGACGAGGCGATCCGATGCGCCAGAAACAGAAAGCCCGGCCGAAGCCGGGCTTCTGTGGTGAGTGTCTGGTGCGGTGTTTCGTCTACCCTGCACGCGGACTGCCGCGGGACCGGGCGCGGCGCGCCGCGCGCTCTCGTCGACTCAGTTGATCCGCGGTGCCGTCACGGTCACGCGCTCGAGCGCGATGACCTGCATGCCGGCGTCGTCGCGCGGCTGCATGCCGGCCACGGTGCTGCCCAGCACGACGGCGCTGGTCAGGACGGCCACGACCAGGGCGGTGATCCGGGTGGAGACAGAAGCGGTGTAAGTGGCGTTCATGGTGCGGTCCTTTCGTGAAGCAAGTGCGTTGTCGATGGGTGCACTGTAGGCAGCACGAAGGAGACTTTCGAGCGACTTGCGACCGGCTGCGCAATTCGCGGCGTGAACTGCAAAGCGGGTTTCGTCGCGCTCAGGCGTCGCTTGTGCAGTTCATCCGGCCCAGGTGCAGTTCGTCGCCGCCAGCGGCAGTTCGCGCCGGTTTCGGGCACGCGAAGTGCGGCGCATCGGCGCGACGGGCTGCCGGCGTTGAAAACCCGCCATTCGCGTGAATCTGCCGGCACTGGCGGCACGGCTTCTTCCATGGAGCGAAGAGCGCGAACACGATGAAATGCGCCTCATCCGCTGACCGGCGGGCAACCCAGCCGAATCTGGAGAACATCATGAAAGACAAACTTGCCCAACGCTCCGTCGCAGCCGCAGCCGCCGCCGTCGTCACGTTCGCCATATTCAGTGCAGTCGTGGCCGTTGCCGAGCACGAGAAGGACCAGGCCGTGTTCCTGGCGGCCAAGATCAAACCACAGGCACTGGCAGAAACGGCGACCGAGACGAAGCAGCGCTGATCACTCACCGGTCATCCGCCGCGCCCGACCATAGTCGACTCGATCGTCCCGGTCCCAGCTCTCGGGGACCGGGACGAGGGTCGTGCGCAACATTGCTTGCGTTGTGCCAAACCAGGTTCAGCCGCCGCGCGCCAGACTACGTCCTCCCAAGAGCGCCAGGTCGATGCACTTATCAATCAGCCGACCAGGCACGAAGACGGAGCAGGGCCCGGCCCTGAATGACGATGAGACGAGTAATGGTGATCGGTACCCTGGCGCTGGCCCTGGTCGCAAGCGCTGGCGGTGCGTGGGCACAGGTGGCGGAGTACAAGGTCGTCGGCGATGGCATCCCGCAGTCGCTGACCGGCAAGCCTGGTGACGCGGTGCGTGGCCGGGCATTGCTCGTCAAGCGCGGGGCGGCCAATTGCCTCACCTGTCATTCGATCAAGGACAAGGACATGCAGCCCGGCGGCAAGCGCGGACCGGCGCTCGATGGCGTGGGCGCCGCGCTGACGCCGGCCCAGTTGCGTTTGTCGGTCGTCGATTTTTCGCGTGTCACGCGCGGTGCGGCAATGCCCAGCTTCCACAAGACCGGCATCGGCCAGGGCGATGCTCCGAAACTGTCGGCGGCAGAGGTTGAAGACGTGGTCGCCTACCTGGCTTCACTGAAGTAACCGCAAGGCCTGCGGCGCCGTCGGTGACCGACAGCGCGGGAGAAGTGCGACCGGGCAGGATGACCTTCTGAGCCCGGCTCGCGGGCGTCGTTGGCGACGCTAGACGCGGGTCCAGAGGCGCGCGAGATCCGCTGCGCCGTCCGACCCCTTCACACTCCGGAATGCCTCGTTGGCCTTGGCCTTGTTGCCGGCTCTCAGGTTGGCGATGCCAAGGTGCAATCGAGCATCGTCGACATGCTTGTGGCCGCCCTTGGCGATACCCTGCTGCATCAGGGCAATGCCTTTGTCGAACTGTCCCAGGCCGGTATAGGCCATGCCGATACGCACCAGGGCATTGGCATCGCCTGCGGATTCGGATTCGGCCTTGGCGAGATCCCGGGGCGCGTCGGCGGCCTTCTGTGCCGCCAGCGCCTGCAGGCGTTTCTGCCGCTCGGCCTCCGCCCCCTTGCCGACGATGCCGCGAGCGAAAGCCCTCATCGATGACCGCCTTGGCCTCCGCAGCCTGGCCATTTTGCAGCGCAAGCTGAGTCATTTCGACATAGTCTTCGGCCGTCTCCAGCGTCTTGGTTTCACGTCTGAGCCGCATGACGTCGAACGTGAGGCGGCCCGAGAAGCCGGGCTTGCTCTGGATGCGGCCGAGCACGATCGCCCAGTATTCCTGCTTCGGGTAGTTGCTGACGAGTTTTTCGAGAACGGCGGACTGCCCGGCGTTGTTGCCGGTCCGGCGCAGCGCGTCCGACAGGCGCAGGAGATCGGCCTCTTCGGGGCGGCGCCCGGCCTTCTCGGCCGCTTCGATGGCGGCCTGCGCGTCGCGCGCGATGGCGCCGAAGTCACCTGACTGCGAATTGACATAGGCAAGCAGCTTGTCGAGATCGGCGGCGTTGCCGCCCAGCTGCTTGGCCTTCTGCGCCCACTCGCGTGTCTTGTTCCAGTCCTTCACCTGCGAGTACAGGTGCGCGAGCTGCTCGGCCGTCTGGGCCTGTTCGGCCGGGCTGAGCTTGCCCGACGCCATGGTCGCCTCGAACGACTTGATGGCGGTCTGCGGTTCGCCTGCGCGCGCCGCCGCGGCACCGCGCATGCGGTCGATCGTCAGCTGCTCGGCGGGCGTCTTGTTGGCGACCGCGTCGGCCTCGCGCACCTTTGCAAGTGCCTCCTTGGCGCGGCCCGCCTTGAGCATCTCCGAAGCCTGCTGCAGGGGCTTGCCGACCTCGGGGCGCAACTGGGCATGCGCTACGTGAACGCTCGCGGCCAGCGCGAACACCATCAGGGCGCGGATCAGCAGCTTCATCGACACGCTCAGCGCACGAACTGCTCGTTGCCCACCAGGCCGAGCTTGGTCACGCCGAGTCGCTGCGCAGAGGCCATGACCGCGGCGACATCCTTGTACTCAGCCAGCTTGTTCGGACGGAGATGGACCTCCGGTTGCACAGGCTGTGCGGCCGCGTCCGTCAGGCGCGCCTCGAGGGCGGCGCGGTCGGCAACAACGTCGCCGTTCCAGTAGATCGTGCCGTCGAAGTCGACGTCGACCGTAATGACCACCGGCTTCTCGGTCGGCGGCGGCGGCGTGCCCACCGGCATGTTGAGGTTGACCGAGTGCAGCTGGATCGGAATCGTGATGATCAGCATGACCAGCAGCACCAGCATCACGTCGATCAACGGCGTGGTGTTGATTTCGACCATCACGTCCGGGTCCTGCGAACCGCTGCCCGAACCGACATTCATTCCCATTGCAGTTCTCCTCGAACCGGTACGGCGATCAACCGCCGCGTGGCGGCGGCTCGGTCACGAATCCAATTTTCTGGATGCCGGCACGCTGGGCAGCGAACACGACGCGCCCGACAAACTCGTAGCGGCCGGTGAGGTCGCCCCGGATGTGAACCTCCGGCTGCGGCTGGATGACTGCAACCTTCTTCAGTCGATCCAGCAGTTCGTCGTTGTCACGCACCTGCTGCAAGCCCCAGAAGACGTCGCCGTCCTTGGTAACCGCGATCTCGATGTTCTCCGGCTTGGTCTGCCGCGGGACGTTGATCTCCTCCGGCAGCTTCAGCGGAACCGACTGCGTGATGACCGGAATCGTGACCAGGAAGATGATCAAGAGCACCAGCATCACGTCGACCAGCGGCGTGGTGTTGATCGTCGAGATGGCTTCGTCTTCGCCGCCGTCTTCCGACGCGATATTCATCGCCATGGGGAGTCTCCGTCGACCCGGCGCTCAGCGCGCGGGCGCAGCCTTCATTTCAACCTTGCGACCGAGCAGCACTGCGTGCAGATCGGAGCCGAAGGCGCGGACCGTTTCCATCGCGGTCTTGTTGCGGCGGACCAGCCAGTTGTAACCCATGACCGCCGGCACCGCGACCGCCAGGCCGATGGCCGTCATGATCAGCGCCTCGCCCACCGGACCCGCGACCTTGTCGATCGATGCCTGGCCAGCGATGCCGATGGCCGTCAGCGCGTGATAGATGCCCCACACCGTCCCGAACAGTCCCACGAACGGCGCCGTCGATCCGACCGTTGCAAGAAAGGCGAGTCCGTCCTGCTGACGGCTTTGTACGGTGTCGACCGCGCGCTGCACGGACATCGTGACCCAGGTGTTCAGGTCGATATTCTCGGTGAGCGCACCCTCGTGGTGCTCGTTCGCGGCCAGTCCGGTTTCGGCGATGTAGCGGAACGCGCTGCCGTCCTTGAGTTTCTTGGCGCCTTCCTTCAGCGATGCGGACTTCCAGAACGCGGCAGCCATCTCGCGACCCTGGCGCATCAGCTTGAACTGCTCCCAGAGCTTGACGAAGATGATGTACCAGCTGCCCATGGACATGATGACCAGGATGATCAGCGTGCCCTTGGACACGAAGTCGCCCTGACGCCACAGGGCCTCGAGGCCGTACGGGTTCTCGATGGTTTCCTTGGTCACCGTGGGCGCCGCCGCGGGCATCGGCGCAGCGGGGGCCGGGGCCGGTGCTGCAGCGGGTGCCGGCGCTTCGGCTGCCGGGGCAGCCTTCTGAGCGTCCTGCTGGGCGATCACGGAAGTGGGTGCAGCAAGGCCAGTTATGGCCAGAATCGCCAGAGTGGCGGCATGGCGACGGATGATCGAGATCATTGCTAAATCTCCTGGTGGAAGATGGGTCAAAGGTGAGAAAGGAGAGTCACGCGGCGCGGTGGCGCCATGGTCCGATCGCCTTTGTCCCTGCCTGTTAACGAAGCTTGAAACTGATCGGGGCCTGCACCCGTACGTCCTGCCCTTGCCCCTGGCAGGACAGCTGAGAAACGACCGCCATCGACGCGCGGTTGAAGACGCGATTCGTCGACGACTTGATCACCGTGTCCTTGACCTGTCCGGAGGCAGACACCGTGAACTCGATCACCACCTCGCCTTCGAGGTTGTCCTTCAGCGCTTCGCGCGGATAGACGATCGACTGCATGACTTCGATGTAATTGGCGCAGGTCACGCGAGCACTGCGAATCGCCGGGGCCGGAGCCGGCGCTTCGGCCGGCTTCTGGATGACGGGAGCCTGCGGTCCGGGCGGCGCTTCCTGCGTGACCGCTGAAATGGTCGGCGCAGGAGTCGGCGGCGGCGCGATATTGATCTCCGGCGGCGGGATGAACGGCGGCGGCGGCGCGGCCACCTTCGGCGGCGGCGGGACGACTTCCGGCGGCGGCGGCGGCTTCTTGATGATCTCCTCGATCACCTTGACGTCGATCGGTCCCTTGATCACCTCGACGACAGTACGCGCAAGCCCCGTGACCAGCGCATAAACGACCACGACGTGCAGCAGCACGACCGCAGTGATTCCCACCACGTGTCGGCCCGGATTGCGCTGCTGCTGTGCGTAGTCCATGACGCCCCTCCTGGGCTCGCCCCGGCGAAAAACCCGCGATTCTAATGCTGACCGCGGCGCTTTCGCAAAGCGCGGAATTCTAGAGCAAAGGCGTGCCGCAGGCAGCACGCCGCGGTGCAACAGACATCGAATGTCAGGATTTGGCTAGAGCAGCTCGCCTACGCCGCCGTCCTGCCGCGGCTCGACCCGCTCGAAGTGCCGGTACGCCGCCAACGCCGCGACCCGGCCCCGCGGAGTCCGCTGCAGCATGCCCTGCTGGATCAGGTACGGCTCGACGACGTCTTCCAGCGTGTCGCGTTCTTCACCGACGGCCGCCGCGAGGTTGTCGATGCCGACCGGCCCTCCCGCGAACTTGTCGATGACCGCAAGCAGCAGCTTGCGGTCCATGACATCCAGCCCGAGCCGGTCCACTTCGAGCATGGCCAACGCCAAATCGGCAACGTCGGCCGAGATCTCGCCAGTGCCCTTGACCTCTGCGAAGTCACGGACACGCCGCAGCAGCCGGTTGGCCACGCGCGGCGTGCCGCGCGAACGCCTGGCGATCTCGCGCGCGCCCTCCGCGCTGGCACGGGCATTCAGCAGCCTCGACGAGCGCGTGACGATCGAGGTCAGTTCCTCGGTCGAATAGAACTCCAGCCGCGCGACGATGCCGAACCGGTCACGCAGCGGGTTGGTGAGCATGCCGGCGCGGGTCGTGGCCCCGACCAGCGTGAACGGCGGCAGGTCGATCTTGATCGAGCGCGCCGCCGGGCCTTCGCCGATCATGATGTCGATCTGGAAGTCTTCCAGCGCCGGATACAGGATCTCCTCGACCACCGGCGACAGGCGATGGATCTCGTCGATGAAAAGCACGTCGTGCTTCTCGAGGTTCGTCAGCATTGCGGCGAGGTCGCCGGGCCGCTCCAGCACCGGCCCGGATGTCTGGCGCAGGTTCACGCCCATCTCGCGCGCGATGATGTGCGCCAGCGTCGTCTTGCCGAGACCCGGCGGGCCGAACAGCAGCACGTGATCGAGCGCTTCGGCCCGGTTGCGCGCTGCTGTAATGAAGATGTCGAGCTGCTCGCGGATCTTCGGCTGGCCGACATACTCGGCCAGCGAGCCCGGTCGCAGCGCGCGCTCGATCGCTTCCTCGTTCGGCGACGCGGGGCTGCCAGCGACCAGGCGTTCTGCTTCGATCAACGACGTCTCCGTGCGTGTGGCCAATGGTGGCTTCAGCCTTTGGCCAGTGATTTTAGGGCGAGGCGTATGCCGTCGGCGGTGCCCGCGCCGGCAGGCAACTGTCGCACCGCCGCGCTCGCCTCGCGCTCGTTGTAACCCAGCGCCAGCAGCGCGCGCATCACGTCAGCGCTGTTGTCTCCGGCGATGGCCGACACAGACGAACCCAGCTCGGCGCCGAGCTTGCCCTTCAGCTCGAGCAGCAGGCGCTCGGCGGTCTTCTTGCCGATGCCCGGGATGCGCGTCAGGCGCCCGCTTTCCTGCAGCGTGATCGCCTGTGCCAGTTCCGTCACGGACAGTCCGGACAGCACCGACAGCGCGGTGCGGGCACCGACGCCGGAAATCCTGATCAGTTCGCGGAACGCCATGCGTTCATCTGCGCTGGCGAACCCATAGAGCTGGTGTGCATCCTCGCGAACAGCCAGGTGCGTCAGCAACACGACTCGCTCGGAGATCGCCGGCAACTGATAAAAGGTGCTCATCGGCACATCGACTTCGTAGCCGACACCCCCGACATCGACCAGCAGCGTCGGCGGGTTCTTTTCCAGCAGCCGGCCTTCGAGGCGACCGATCATCGGCCGCCCGCTGCCCGCGCCGCCCAGGCGCGCCGCGAGGCGCTGGCCGATCCTCGCCGCGGCGCCGCGCTGACTCCCGTGCGCGTCACCGCCGCCAGCAGCGTGCGTGAATGCGCGTGGCAGATTGCGCACGCAAGCGCGTCCGCCGCATCGGTCGCGGGGACAGAGTCGAGCGCGAGCAGGCGCTGCACCATCAACTGCACCTGTTTCTTGTCGGCCTGGCCAAAGCCGACGACCGCCTGCTTGATCCGCAGCGCGGCGTACTCGTGCACGACCAGGCCTTCCCCGACCGCCGCGCAGATTGCCGCGCCGCGCGCCTGGCCGAGCAACAGGGTCGACTGGGGATTCACGTTGACGAACACCTTCTCGATCGTCGCCACATGCGGCCGCGTGTCGCGGATCACGTCGCCGAGCGCGCGCAGGATGGTGCCGAGGCGTTCGTGCAGGTCACCGGGCGGCACGCGGATCACGCCTGCAGCAACTGGCCAGAGTCGCGTACCCGCTCACCTCGATCACGCCATACCCCGTGCGATTGAGGCCGGGGTCGATGCCGAGGATTCGAAGTGATGGGGGCACGAGGGGATTGTGCCATGCAGGGTGTCCATGCTTGCGCGATCGCGCGCGCTGCGCGTACGAGCGCCTGCGCCGTGCCACGACTCGAGCCAGGAGTCGCCCGGCGGCGAGTTACTTTCTTTGCTTCGCCAAAGAAAGTCACCAAAGAAAGCCGCGACCGCACGAGGCCGGCCTGCGCTGCGCTCGGCTGCCCTTGCGCTGCTCGGGCGTCAGCGGGCCGGGCGCGAAACTCGCTCCCTGCGCTCGCTCAGACAGGCAGCCCGGCACGGACTCCCGCGCCGCCCTGCGCTGCGCGGCGTCCTCGAGCGGCATCGACAACCCGCGCCGTGCCGTCACAGGACGTCCGCGACGGTGGTGAATGCCGCCGAAGGCGCCGCGCGGTGCAGGGCGGCGCGGGAGTCGTTGACGGGCCTGCCTGTCTGAGCGACCGCAGGGAGCGAGTTTGCAGGCCCGCCCGCGACCCCGAGCAGCACAGGGCACCCCGCAGGGGCGCCTTCGCAGGCGCGGCTTTCTTTGGTGACTTTCTTTGCCAAGACAAAGAAAGTAACGGGCCGCGCGGCCCTGAAGCGCAAGCGTGGATGAGGAAAGTGCTGGTCGCGAAGCGCCCAGAGCGCATGCAGCGCGCCTCAGTGCCTGAAGTGCCTCACTCCGGTGAACACCATCGCCACGCCCCGCTCGTTAGCTGCCGCGATGACTTCCTCATCGCGCATGCTGCCGCCCGGCTGGATCACGCAGGTGGCGCCGGCGTCGACGACCACATCGAGGCCATCACGGAACGGGAAGAACGCGTCCGAAGCGGCTGCGGAGCCTGCCAGTGACAGGCCTGCTTCCTTCGCCTTGATCGATGCGATGCGCGCCGAGTCGATGCGCGACATCTGGCCGGCGCCGACACCGAGCGTCATGCCGTCGTGCGCAAAGACGATCGTGTTGGACTTCACGAACTTGGCCACGCGCCAGGCAAACAGCAGGTCTGCCAGCTGGCCGGCCGTCGGCGCCTTGGCCGTGACGACCTTCAGATCCGACGCCTCGATCGTGTGCAGATCCGGCGACTGCACCAGCAGTCCGCCGCCGACCCGCTTGAAGTCGAAATCATTGTGCGCGGCGCCCAGTGCCACCGTCAGCAGGCGGACGTTCTGCTTGGCGGAAAACACCTCGCGCGCCGCGGGGTCGAACGCCGGGGCGATGACCACTTCGACGAACTGCTTGGCAATGGCTTGAGCAGCAACCCCATCGAGCGGCCGATTGAAGGCGATGATGCCGCCAAAGGCTGAGGTCGGATCGGTCTTGAAGGCCTTGGCGTAGGCCTCGGAAGGCGACGCTCCCAGCGCAACGCCGCAGGGATTGGCGTGCTTGATGATCACGCAGGCGCACTCCGCGAAGCTGCGCACGCATTCCCACGCCGCGTCAGCGTCGGCGATGTTGTTGTACGAGAGTTCCTTGCCCTGCAACTGCGCGTACCCGGCGAGCAGCCCGGGGGCGACAACGCGCTCGCGATAGAACGCGGCCTGCTGATGCGGATTTTCGCCATAGCGCATCTGCTGCACTTTGACCCACTGCCGCGTCAGCACGTCGGGAAACACGCCGCGCTCCTGTGCGCCATCCAGCGCCGTCAGGTAGTTGGCGATCATGCCGTCGTAGCGTGCGGTGTGCGCGAACACCTTTTTCGCAAGTTCGAGGCGTGTCGTCGCGCTCACCGCGTTCGTCGACCGGAGTTCCTCCAGCACGCCGGCGTAGTCGCCGGGATCGACGACCGCGGCCACGCTCTCGTGGTTCTTCGCCGCCGCCCGCAGCATGGCCGGCCCGCCGATGTCGATGTTCTCGATGGCGTCGTCGAAGCTGCAGTCCGCACGCGCCACCGTCTTCTCGAAGGGGTACAGGTTCACGACCAGGATGTCGATCGGATCGATTGCATGCTGCGCGAGCGCCTGCATGTGCGCGGCATCGGGCCGGCGCGCGAGCAAGCCCGCATGGATGCGCGGGTTCAGCGTCTTGACGCGGCCATCGAGGATCTCGGGGAAGCCCGTGTAGTCGGCGACTTCGGTCACCGGCAGTCCGTGGTCGGCGAGCAGCCGCGCGGTACCGCCGGTCGACAGGATGCGATATCCCATTCCGGCGAGGGCGCGCGCGAACTCGACAATGCCGTCCTTGTCCGAGACGCTGATCAGCGCCTGCTTGGTCATGGTTGCGGCCTCCCCGCCGCTGCCGGTTCAGGCCAGCTTGTGCTGCTGCAGCTTCTTACGCAGCGTATTGCGATTGATCCCCAGCAGTTCGGCCGCTGCGGACTGGTTACCGGCGCTGCGCGACATCGCAAATTGCAGCAGCGGCCGCTCAATCGCCGTCGTCACCATTTCGAACAGGGCATGCGGACGCGCGCCGCCGAGGTCCTCGAAATACTGCTCCAGGCTGCGCAATACGCACTGTTCGAGCGTTTCGCCGCTGCGCGCGCGGCTGGCGCGCTCGGTCGCCGTACCAGCCTTGACGGATGCCTTGGCCACGCTATTTCCTCAATGAAGTACCGGGGCGTAGGCGAGCCGCGCGTGCTGCTCGCCGTGGCGGCGGAGAAAGGTGTCGACCGCGCGTTGCTGCCCATCGCAATCGTCGATGACGTTCATCGTGTCGCAGAAGTCACGCCCGCCGACGAGATCGCGCGTGTACCAGATGATGTGCTTGCGCGCCGTGCGCACGCCAAGCCCGGCGCCATAGAAACGATAGTGGTCGTCGAGATGCGAAGTCAGCAGCTCGCGGACCTCGTCCACGCGGGGAGATGGGAGCGTGTTTCCTGTGGCGAGGAAGTGGGTCACCTCGCGGAAGATCCAGGGCCGTCCCTGCGCAGCACGGCCGATCATCACCGCGTCTGCCCCGGTGACGTCCAGCACGCGGCGCGCCTTCTGCGGACTGTCGACGTCGCCATTGGCCACCACGGGGATGCGTACCGCCTGCTTCACCGCACGAATCGTCTCGTACTCGGCATCGCCGCGGAAACCGCAGGCACGCGTACGCCCGTGCAACGTCAGTGCCGCCACGCCGCGGGATTCAGCCAGGCGGGCAATCTCCACCGCGTTGCGTTGCTGCGGGTCCCAGCCGGTGCGGTACTTCAGAGTCACCGGAACATCGACTGCCCCGACGACTGCATCGAGTATGCGCGCCACCCTGTCGACATCGCGCAGCAGTGCAGAACCGCACGCGACATTGCAGACCTTCTTCGCCGGGCAGCCCATGTTGATATCGATGATCTGAGCGCCACGATCGACATTGAAACGCGCCGCCTCGGCGAGCATCGCGGGATCGGCGCCCGCCAGCTGCACCGCAACCGGAGCGCGTTCGCCGACGTGATCGAGGCGGCGCATCGTCTTCTCGCTGGCCCACAGGCGCGGGTTCGATGCCGCCATTTCGGAGATCGCGTGGCCCGCGCCCAATGCCTTGCAGAGCTGCCGGAAGGGCCGGTCGGTGACGCCGGCCATCGGCGCGACGAACACGTTGTTCGGCAATTCGAAAGGACCGATGCGCATCAGCGGGAGGAAGGTGGGCACGACGGGGTGACAACGGAGGGCGCGAATTGTAGCGAAGCGGCAGGCCGTGCCGTCATCGAATCATGTGCGCACGCCGAACATCAGCAGGCGGGCGAACTGCTGCCGCAGGGCCGGCACCGCACTGAGTGCTGCCAACGCGACGGAGCGGCCGAGTGCAATCGGCAAGGCGCGCGTCGCGAAGAGTTGCGGCGCATTGCGCGTGAGCGCGAGTATTGCAGCCCGGTCCGCGCGCCGCACCCGCTCGTAGTCGGCGAGCACCGTGGCCGGGTCGCGCCGCTCGACCTGCGCGCGCGCAAGTTGCCCGGCGAGCTGCGCAGCATCGCGCAGGCCAAGGTTCAGGCCCTGCCCCGCGACCGGATGCAGCGTCTGCGCCGCGTTGCCGACGAACACGATCCGATGCTCGCGCAGCGCAGCCCGTGACTGTTGATGCAGCGGGTACGAAGCACGTGGGCCGAGGTGAAGGATCGTGCCGTTGCGTGCTCCAAAAGCCCGCTGCAGTTCCTGTGCGAAGGCTCCGTCATCCAGCGCCAGGCGACGCGCGGCGACACCGGGCGGCATGCACCACACCATAGCCATCGAGCGCCCCAGGCCCGACGGCACGCCGGGGCACGGCAGCAACGCCAGCGGTCCGTCGCGTGTGAAGCGCTCGTAAGCGGTGCCCGACTCGGGTCCCTGGACGACTACATCGCAGACAAGTGCCACCTGCGCGGGTTCGCCTGAAAGTGAGCCCGCCGTGCCTTCAGCATTGACGAGGATCGGCGCTTCGCGTTCGCTGCCATCGTCCAGACGCACAACCACCTTCCCGGAATGCTGGCGGACATCCGTCACGCGCAGGGGTCGCGTGATCTGGATGAACGGGTTGCCCGCACAGGCAGCGGCGAGCGGCGCGAGTACGTCGCCATAGCGCACGGTCAGGCCGAGCGGGCGAGGTCCGAGCTCACCGGCGCCGATCTCCACGCGACCGAACTCGCCCGCGGACGACACCACTACGGTGCGTATCGGAGCCGTCACCGACGAGGGCAGCGAAACCACCGGATCGAGCAGTTCGACAGAACCGCGCGACAGCGCCAGCAGGCGCCGGTCGGCGCGCGCGGCCTCCAGCGTGCGCGCATCGAGGACCTCGCTGTGAATCTGCACGCGCGCCAGCAGCAGCGCGAGCGTGAGACCGACAGGTCCACCACCGACGATCATTACGGACAGGCGCGACATGT
The DNA here is from genome assembly GCA_963769745.1 of uncultured beta proteobacterium. Classification (GTDB taxonomy): domain Bacteria; phylum Pseudomonadota; class Gammaproteobacteria; order Burkholderiales; family Burkholderiaceae_F; genus JALORV01. The sequence goes on along the minus strand of CAVYNB010000003.1, from coordinate 39,273 downwards.
CAGTCACCATCTTAGAGCGACGGTTTTAGGGCGACGGCTCGAGGCCGACCGTTCGCAGGTCCACATCGAGGCGGGCCAGCTCGGCCGGCGTCCCGACGTTGTACCAGCGTCCGCGGAAGTGCTCGCCCGTCACGCGCCCCGCGCGGGCCGCTGCGTAGAGCCAGGGAAAGAGGCGCGCACGCACCGGCTGCAGGCCATCGAACAGGCGCGGCGCGAATACGCCGATGTTCGCGTAGGTCAGACGCCGGGCCGCATCAGGATCGATGCGGCCGTCGACACAGCCCATGTCGCCGTGCAGGTGGAACACGGGGTTGTCGACGAGAACCAGGTGAGCGTCTGCAGCACCGGCAGCGATTGCTGCGGCCGGCTCCTGCAATGTCGCATAGTCGAAGTCCGTCACGATGTCGCCGCTGACCACCACGAACGGCGTTCCGCCGAGAAGTGGTAACGCGCGCACGATCCCGCCCAGGGTCTCCAGTGCATCGTCCGCCTGCCCGCCCTCGCGCGAAAGGGAGAGCGTGACACCGTAGCCTTCGCCCGTTCCCAGGACCGCCTCGAACTGCTCCGGCAGGTGCGCAACGTTGACGACGATGTCGCGGATGCCGGCGCGTGCAAGCCGGTCGAGTTGCCATTCGATCAGGCGACGACCTCCGGCCATCAGCAGCGGCTTGGGCACGTCATCCGTCAGCGGCCGCATCCGCTCTCCGCGTCCCGCAGCCAGTATCAGTGCGCGCACGTCATCCGCCTCAAGTCCTGTGACAGGCTGCAAAGCAGACAGCCTGCATTTGTCCTCGAGTCGGGCGCACGGCCGCTCCGAAGCCCGACTCGCCGATCTTCCCGGCCCATGTGCACGTGCATCGCGAAGCGATGCGTACACATGGGCCGACTAAAATGTGTACCCGACCCTCGCCGCCACGCCTTCCAGTTCGTCGAGCAATCGCGCCAGCGGCGCGAGTTCATCGTAACGGCGCGTGACTGCGCGCACGTAGCCGACAAAGCGTGGTGTGTCCGCCAGATAGTGCGGCTTGCCGTCGCGGTAGTTGATGCGCGCGAAGATGCCGAGCACCTTGAGGTGTCGCTGCAGGCCCATCCACTCGAAGTCGCGCCAGAAGGCTCCGAAGTCGGTACCGACCGGCAGGCCGGCGCGACGCGCGCGCTCCCAGTAGCGGATCGTCCAGTCGATCACTCGTTCCTCGTCCCAGCTGATGAAGGCATCGCGAAACAGGGATGCCACGTCATACGACACCGGCCCGATCACGGCATCCTGGAAGTCGAGAATGCCGGGATTCGGTGCTGCGATCATCAGGTTGCGCGGCATGTAGTCGCGATGCACGTACACCACGGGCTGCGCCAGATTCGCCGCGACGATACGATCAAACATCAGCGCGAGGCCCTCGCGCTGCGCGTCCGTCAGCTCATGCTGGAGGTGGCGCGCGACATACCAGTCCGGGAAGAGCTGCAGCTCGCGCCGCAGCAGCGACTCGTCATAAGGCGGAAGTACCCCCGGCCGCGTCGCCTGCTGCCATCGCACCAGGGCATCGATCGCATCCGAAAACAGGCCCGGGGCATTGCGTTCGTCGAGCACGTTCAGATAGGTGTCCTGGCCAAGATCGCTCAGCAGCAGCAGGCCCTGCTGCTCGTCGGCTTCGATCACCTCCGGTGCGTTCAGCCCCGCGGCGCGCAGCAGCCCGGCGACGTGTACGAAGGGACGCACGTCTTCCTTGTCGGGCGGCGCGTCCATCACGATCAAGGAGCCCGCGCCCGCCTGTACACGGAAGTAGCGGCGAAAGCTCGCATCGGCCGAAGCGGGCTGCAGGGAATCCGGCTCTATCGCGTGGCGCGACGCCAGCGTCTGCAGCCACGCGATCACCTGGTCGCGGCGCGCGTCGAGGGCGGCGGGCATGGAGTCGGAAGAGGAGTCGGGAGAGGCTGAAGGGACCATGGATTGCGAATGATGTCAGACCGCAGCGAACGTCCGTGCGGCATCAGAGGATGCGATGCCTATAATCGGCGCGCTCTTTCTTTATGGCCTCTGCAGGCCCTCACGGCTCGACCTCGCCATCGAATTCTAAATGCCGCGCCTGCCGGCGAATGCCGCGCCGATCCTGCGTTTCGCACTGCTTCCGCTGAGCGCTGCACTGTTCGTTGCTGTATCTACGGGCACCTTGGCGCAAACGAGTGCCTGCTGAGCCGCCGTCCACGCCGGCCGGCGCAGTGCCCGATCAGTCCCGCATTCCGGTCAGTCCCGATACACCCTGGCCGCGACTCAAGCTCGAACGCCTGCTGTCCGAGAAGCGGTCATTAGGGACGGAAGCCGCGCCGACTTTCGCGCGTGCCCAGCGCATCGAGGGCACGATCGACGAGAAGATCGTGCTGGAGGGCAATGCCGAGGTGCGGCGCGGCGGCACCGTGCTGCGTGGCGACCGCATTACCTACACGCAAGCCACCGACCAGGTCGATGTCGAAGGCAACGCCCGCGTCTTCAAGCAGGGCGGCATCTTCTCCGGGCCCGAGCTGTCATTCCGCATCGACGCGCAAACCGGCGCAATGCCCGATGCCCAGTTCGCCTATCCGGCTCGCAGTGGTCGCGGTGATGCCACGCTGATCGAGTTCCTCGGGGAGCAGCGCGCCCGCATGGAAAATGCCCGCTTCACGACCTGTGCACCGGGCGACGACGCCTGGTGGGTGCAGGCCGAATCGCTGGAGGTCGACGGACTGGAGCAGTCCGCCACCGCCAGCGGCGCGCGGCTTTACTTCCAGGGCGTGCCGATCCTCGCCTCGCCCATACTCGGGTTTCCGATCGGCGACCAGCGTCGTTCAGGATTTCTGACGCCGAGCTTCGGGCTGAGCACGTCCGTGGGCACCGACATCCGCACGCCGTTTTACTGGAACATCGCACCCAACTACGACTACACGATCACGCCGCGCGCGATGACCAAGCGCGGCGTGATGCTCGGCAACGAGTTCCGCTTCCTCCAGCCGACCTACAGCGGCACGCTGCTTTACGACGTTATCCAGAACGACCGACAGACCGATGAGACACGCGACTACACCGGCGTGCGGCTCAACTACGCGGGGCCGTCGGGCGTGGCAGCGGGCATCAACTACAACCGCGTGTCCGACGACAACTACTTCGTCGACTTTTCGAGCACGATTCTCGGCTCGTCGCAGAAGGTGCTGCCGCAGGACGGGTTCGTCTCCTATACGCAAACGTACTGGAACACGGCGGTGCGGGTCACCAAGAACCAGATCCTGCAGGACCCGCTGGCACCGGTCACGCCGCCCTACGAGCGCGTTCCGCAGGTGACGGTCAATGGCTTCGTGGCCGACTGGAACGGCTTCGAAGCCGCCGCGATCCTCGACGGGACCCGCTTTACCAATCCCGATTCAGGCCTCCAGCCCGGTTCGCGCTACATCTTCAATCCGCGTGTCGCCTATCCGATCCTGAGTCCGGGATGGTTCATTACGCCACGTGCGCAGCTGTCGGCGACCTACTACAGCCTCGACCCGGACTTCAATCCACAGGACAAGTCACAGACACGTGTGATGCCGATCCTGAGCCTCGACACCGGCCTGATCTTCGAGCGCGACACGGAGTGGTTCGGCCGCTCGTCCCAGCAGACACTGGAACCGCGCCTGTACTACGCCTACATCCCTTTCCGCGACCAGAACCAGCTGCCCAACTTCGACAGCGCACTGGCCGACCTCAACTATGCGCAATTTTTCACCGAGAACATCTACTCGGGCTACGACCGCATCGTCAACGCCAACCAGCTGACTTTCGCAATCGGCACGCGCGTGCTCGACGAGGAAACCGGTGCGGAGCGCCTGCGCGCGGCCGTTGGCCAGCGTTACTACTTTTCGGACCAGAAGGTCACCCTGCCCGGAGAGTCACCGCGTTCCAGCAACGAAAGCGATCTGCTGGCCGCCCTCACGGCGCAGCTGGGCAACTAACTGGGCGGTGGACTTCGCCGTGCAGTACTCCGCAGAGGAAAGTGCGGTGTCACGTGCCACCGCCGGCATGCGCTGGCAGCCCCGGCGGGCATCGGTCCTGAGCGCGTATTACCGGTACCAGGAAAGCAGCATTCCGGGCGCCGGCACCAGCCAGACGGACATCGCGTTTCAGTGGCCGTTGTCCGACCGCTGGTACGCGGTCGGTCGCTACAACTACTCGTTCGAAAGCCGCAAGCCGGTCGAAGTCATAGCGGGTTTCGAGTTCAAGGAGGACTGCTGGCTGGTGCGATTCGCGTTCCAGCGCTTCCAGACGACCACGGACTCGACTACGACCAACTTCTACGTCCAGCTGGAACTGTCCGGCCTCACCAGTGTCGGAACCAACGCCCTCTCGCAACTGCAGCGTAATATCCCCGGCTACCAGCGCATCAACCCGCTGCCGCGGCAGCCGGGTATGTTCGAGTACTACGAGTAGATCCCATGCGTATGCAATTTCGCGCCCCATCGTGGGCGCTGTTCCTACTTTTCCTGATTGCCCTCGGCGCGCGTGCGCAGCAGCCGTCGGCCAGCGACGCGTTCCGTCCAGTACCCGGTGCGCCGGCCGCCGTGCAGCCCGCGCCTCCGCCGGCAGCGACGCCGCTGCCGGGCGCTGCGACCCCGGCGTCGCGATCGACGCGGCCCGTTGACCGCATCGTCGCCGTCGTCAACGACGAGGTGATCACCGCGAACGAACTGCGCGCCCGCACGCTGTCGGCCATGGCCCAGCTGGAGCGGCAGAAGATCCAGCTGCCGCCGCAGGACGTCCTGGAGCGACAGGTCCTGGAACGCATGATCGTCGACCGCGCGCAACTGCAGCTCGCGCGCGAAACTGGCGTGCGTGTGGACGATGCGACCGTCAATGCCGCCATGGGCCGGATTGCGGAGGCGAACAACATGACCGTCCCTGCGATGCGCCAGCGCCTCGAGTCCGAGGGCGTCTCATTCGCGCAGTTCCGTGAAGACATCCGCCAGGACATCCTGCTCAACCGGCTGCGCGAGCGTGAGGTCGACGGGCGGCTCCAGATTTCCGAGAGCGAGCTCGACAACTTCATTGCCGATCAGTCGGGCGTCACCGCCGATTCCGAGGAGATCAATCTCGCGCAGATCCTGTTGCGCGTACCGGAGAACTCGACTCCACAGCGGCTGGAAGAGACGCGCACTCGAGCGGACGACCTCATCGCGCAGCTGAAGGGCGGCGCGGACTTTGCCCGGCTGGCGGCAAGCTACTCGAATGCAGCCGAGGCACTGCAGGGCGGTGAACTCGGCTGGCGCAACACCGACCGCCTGCCCACGCTGTTCATTGAGGCCGTCAAGGGAGTGAAGTCCGGCGAGATCGCACCGCTCGTACGCAGCCCGAACGGCTTTCACATTCTCAAGGTCCTGGGTCGCCGCAGTGCTGTCGCGGCCAAAATGGTCGGCGGTCCGGTGCAACAGACCCACGTGCGGCACATCCTGCTGCGTGTCTCGGACGTTGCGCCCGAGCAGGAAGTCCGGCGTCGCCTGGAAGAGTTCAAGCTGCGCATCGAAGCCAAGCAGATCGAATTCGGGTCACTGGCGCGACTGCATTCACTGGACCCGAGCGGAAGTCGGGGCGGCGACCTGGGGTGGGTATATCCCGGCGACACCGTGCCCGAGTTCGAGCGCGCGATGAACGCGCTGAAGCTCGGCGAAGTCAGCGTTCCGGTGCAGTCACCGTTCGGCTGGCACCTGATCCAGGTGCTCGAGCGCCGCACGGAGCCGGCGTCGAACGAGCGTGCGCGTCAGCAGGCGCGCCAGGCGCTGCGCGATCGCAAGAGTGACGAGGCCTACCAGGACTGGCTGCGCCAGTTGCGCGACAAGACCTACGTCGAGTACCGCGTCGAAGAGCGCGGCTAGCCGGCACGGTCGTCGTGGCTGCCGGCCTGCGTCCGCGACTCGCGCTCACCACTGGTGAACCGGCCGGCATCGGGCCGGAAATCGCGCTCGCCGCGCTGGAGCCGCCGCTCGATGCCGACATCACATTGATCGGCGACGCGGCTCTGCTTGAAGAGCGGGCCGAACTCACCGGGCGCAAGGTCCCCGAGTCGGTGGAGGTCCGTCACATACCACTGGCCGCCGCGTCGCAACCCGGCCGGCTCGACGTACGCAATGCGCGCTACGTCCTGGCGACGCTGGACGAAGCGATCGACGGATGCCAGTCGGGACGCTACGACGCGATCGTTACCGCGCCGGTGCAGAAAAGCGTCATCAACGACGCCGGCATTCCATTTTCGGGACACACCGAGTACCTGGCCGAGCGGACGTCGACAGCGCAGGTGGTGATGATGCTCGCCGGCGCAACCCCGCACGGCCCGCTGCGCGTCGCGCTTGCGACCACCCATCTGCCTCTGGCACGCGTCAGCGCATCGCTGTCGATCGACACCCTGGCCGAAACGCTGCGCATCCTCGATCACGACCTGCGCCTTCGCTTCGGCCTCGCGCACCCGCGCATTGCAGTGGCCGGCCTCAATCCGCATGCCGGCGAGGGCGGACACCTGGGGCGCGAAGAGATCGAGGTCATCACGCCGGCGATCGAACGCGTTCGCGGCGAACGCATCGACGCCCGGGGACCGCTGCCGGCCGACACGCTGTTTACTCCGGCTCAACTCCAGCAGTGCGACGCAGTGCTCGCGATGTTCCATGACCAGGGGCTGCCGGTGCTCAAGTACGCCACCTTTGGCCGAGGGCGTCAACATCACGCTCGGCCTGCCGTTCGTGCGGACCTCGGTCGACCACGGCACGGCGCTGGATCTCGCCGGGACCGGCCGCGCGCATGCCGGCAGCCTGCGCGCAGCGCTGGAACTGGCGATCGAGCTGGTCGGGCGGCGGCAATGAACGTATCGCCGCGGCGTCGTGCAGCGCGCCTGCGGTCGCCATGAGCGTGGCCGGTCCGCTGCAGCACCGCGCGCGCAAGCGCTTCGGCCAGAACTTCCTGCACGATCCGCGCGTCATCGCGCGCATCATCGATGCGATCGATCCGCACCCCGGCCAGACCATCGTGGAGATCGGGCCGGGCCAGGCTGCGCTGACGCGAGCACTGGTCGAACGCGCCGGGCATGTCACCGCACTGGAAATCGATCGGGACCTGGCGTCCTGGCTGCGCAGCGAATTCACGCCGCAGCAGCTGACGTTGATCGAGGCCGACGCGTTGAAGTTCGACTGGAGCAGCCTGCCGGGTTCGCTCCGCCTCGTCGGCAACCTGCCCTACAACATCTCGTCGCCGCTGTTGTTCTCGCTTGTGCCGATCGCCGAACGCGTGCTCGATCAGCACTTCATGCTGCAGAAGGAAGTGGTCGATCGGATGGTCGCCGGCCCGGGCAGCCGCACCTACGGCCGGCTGTCGGTGATGCTGCAGTTCCGCTACCGCCTGACCAAGCTCTTCGATGTTCCACGCGGTGCCTTCAATCCGCCGCCACAGGTGACGTCCAGCATCGTCCGCATGCAGCCGCTGCCCATCGGGGACCTGCCCCGGATCGATCCCGCGGTCTACGGGCGCGTGGTCGCCGCCGCCTTCGGGCAGCGTCGCAAGACCCTGCGCAATGCACTCGCCACACTGATGAGCGCCGAGGACATCACCCGCGCAGGCGTCGATCCTCAGGCGCGCGCGGAAGTGCTGTCGGTCGCGGACTTCGTGCGGCTCAGCGACGCGTACGTCTGTGCCCAGAGCGCGCCACTCACTGTCGTGACTGGATGAGCTCGATCTTGTAGCCGTCGGGGTCCGTCACGAACGCAATCACCGTGCTTCCGCCCTGCACCGGACCGGCGGCCCGGGTCACGTTGCCGCCGGATGCCCGGATGCGATCGCACGCTGCGTAGGCATCGGGCACCGCAATCGCGATGTGGCCATAGGCCGTGCCGAGCTCGTAGCGATCCACGCCGTAGTTGTAGGTGAGCTCGAGAACCGCATGCTCACGTTCGTCGCCGTAGCCGACAAAGGCGAGCGTGTACTTCTGCTCCGGACGGTCGGTAGAGCGCAGCAACTGCATGCCGAGCACCTTCGTGTAGAAGTCGATCGAGCGTTGCAGGTCGCCGACGCGCAGCATGGTGTGCAGGATTCGCATCAGGTCTCCAAAGTCAAAGAGGCAGGGCTGCCATGTCGACGCGCCGGATCTCGTCACGCGCGGTCTCGAAACCCGGCAGAAGTTGCGCCACCGTGTTCCAGAAGCGCGGCCCGTGATTCAGCTCCGCCAGATGCGCGAGTTCATGCGCAACGACGTAATCGATCACCGGCAGCGAGAAATGAATCAGACGCCAGCTCAGCCGAACGCGTCCGTCGTGCGTGCACGAGCCCCATTGTGATCGCGCGGACGACAGTGACCAGCCGGCATAGCGGGGGTGAATGCGATCGGCAAAGCGTTCAATGCGCTCCTGGAACACGCGCCTTGCTTCCGACTGCAGCCATGCCTGCACCGTGTCGCGCACTCGCTGTTCCAGCGCGTCGACTGGCAGCGCGACATGCAGTTCGCCGGCATCGCGGGTGGTGACGGCGCTGCTCGCGCCGAGGCGCAGCACCAGCTCGCCGCCGAGATAGGGCAAGGCCGCGCCATGGACGAAGTGCACCTGCGGCAGCCGGCGCCGCGTACGCCACTCCTGCCACTCGCGCTGCTTGTTCGTAATCCAGCGCTGCTTTTCTGCGATCGCTGCTTCGATCTCGCGCAGCGGCACCCAGCGCGGCGCACTGACGGTCAGCCCCTGGTCATCGATCTGGAAACCGATCGAGCGGCGACGCGCCCGCCGTAACCGATACGTCAGCAGTGCGGGCCCGACCTGTACCCGGCGCAACGGAGTTTCATTGACCCGCGGCGCGGAGACCACGGACGGGGCGTCGCCCGGTTCCAGAACCAGCGACAGCTGCTCCCCCGGCGTGATCCTGAGCCGCTTCATGCCGCACCGGCATCGGTCGCGGGGACGCGCGCCGCCGCGGGCGCTCTGGCGGGGACATACGGACCGCTGTAGCGATGCGGTGCCAGTCGCCGCATCTCGGTTTCGATCCATGACTCGACGGCGGCTCCCACCTCATCGGGGCTCTTGCCACGCGGATCGATCGGAGGGCCGATCGACACCGTGATCAGTCCGGGCCGCTTGATGAATGCGTTGCGCGGCCACAGTTCGCCGGAGTTCACCGCGATCGGCACGGCAAACGCTCCAGTGCGTACCGCGAGCCTTGCACCGCCGGTCTTGAAGCGTCGCGTCGAGCCGGGCCGCGTGCGCGTACCCTCGGGAAAGATCACGATCCACCAGCCACGCCCGAGGCGGTCGATGCCCTGCTCGACCACCTGCTCGAAGGCGTCCTGTCCCTTGCGGCGATCGATGCTGATCATCTGCGCCGAGGCCAGACCCCAACCGAAGAACGGCAGCCAGTTCAGTTCGCGCTTGTAGACGAAGGTCAGGTCTCGCGGCATCACCGACGGCAGCCACAATGTCTCCCACGACGACTGGTGCTTGGGCAGCAGGATGGCCGGGCCGTCGGGAAGATTGTCCCAGCCCTCGACTTTCCACTCGATGCCGCAGATGACGCGCGCGCCCCAGATTGCCATCTTCGTGTAGCACGCGCACAGGAAGTAACGCGTATGCACCGGGAAGAGCCACCCCGACAGCACGACGAAGGCCCACGGGATGACGACGGCGATCAGGTAGAGCAGATACAGCGCCGAGCGCAGGACCGGCATGTCAGTCGGCGCCGGGCCGTTCCCAAGCCGACTGGCGGCCCCCTGGGGGGCAGCGAACGCAGTGAGCGTGGGGGTCGTCATCACTTTAGCCGGCCGTGAGCTTGGAGATGTCAGCCACGCGATTCATCGTGGTCTGCAGTCCCCGAAGCAGCCCGAGGCGGTTGGCGCGCAGCCGAGCATCGTCGACATTGACCATGACATCGTCGAAGAAGCGGTCGACCGGCAACTTCAGTGGTGCCAGCGAGCGCAGCATGGCCGTGTAGTCGCCCCGCTCGTAGAGCGCCTCGGCCTCCGGCTGCAGGTCAACGAAGGCGTTGCCGAGCGCCTGCTCGGCCGGCTCGAGCAGCAGAGCGCGGTCAAAGCCCTCGGGCACGGCATCGGCCTTCTTCAGGATATTGCCGATCCGCTTGTTGGCCGCTGCCAGGCTGATCGCTTCCGGAAGCTCCATGAAGGCGCGCACGGCTTCCAGCCGCTTGGGCACCTGGTCGATGCGCAGCGAGCCTTCGGCAAGCACCGCATCGATCTCGTGGACACCGTAGCCCTCGTCGCGCAGCAGGCCGGCGAGCCGATCGGAGAAAAACGCGATCAGGCCGGAGCGGGCGTTGCTGTCCTTCAGCACGCCTGCCGGGAAGGCGGCGAGCGCCGCGCCGACCAGCGCGCCGAGATCGAGCGGCAGGGCCTGCTCCTTCAGCATGCGCAGCACACCGAGCGCGTGGCGCCGCAACGCATACGGATCGCGCTCACCGGTCGGCTTTTCGCCGATACCGAACAGACCCGCAAGCGTCTCGAGCTTGTCCGCCAGCGCGACACAGATGCCTGACGTGCTGGTGGGAACCGCATCACCGGCAAAGCGGGGCTGGTAGTGCTCGCGGATCGCGACGGCCACATCACCGGACTCGCCGTCGTGGCGCGCGTAGTACTCGCCCATGATGCCCTGCAGTTCCGGAAACTCACCGACCATCAGCGTGCGCAAATCGGCCTTCGCCAGGCGCGCGGCACGCTCGACATGCGTGACGTCCAGCCCGAGCTGCCGCGCGATGCCCACTGCGATGCCGGTGACGCGTTCCACGCGTTCGAGCTGCGAGCCGAGCTTGTTGTGATACACGACGCTCGCCAGGCCGCTCACCCGGCTTTCCAGCGTCTGCTTGCGATCCTGGTCGTAGAAGAACTTGGCGTCGGCCAGGCGGGCACGCACCACACGGGCGTTGCCGGCGACGATCGCTTCCGGATCCTTGGTGTCGAGGTTCGACACCAGCAGGAAACGGTTGAGCAAGGCACCGCCTGCATCGCGCAGCGCGAAGTACTTCTGGTTCTGCTGCATCGTGAGGATCAGGCACTCCGACGGAACCTCGAGGAACTCCGGCTCGAATCCCGATTCGTAGACCACCGGCCACTCGACCAGCGCCGTGACTTCATCGAGCAGGTCCTCGGGCGCCACGACCGTCGCGCCGATGCGCTCCGCCTCACGCGCCAGCTGTTCCTCGATACGCTGTCGCCGCGCTGCGAACGACGGCACGACCTTGCCTTCGAACTCCATCTGCTCGACATAGGTGTCGGCCGCATGGATCACCACATCGCCCTTGCACATGAAGCGATGTCCGAGGGTCTTGGTCCCGGCCATCAGGCCGAGGGTCTGCACCGGCACCACCTGGTGACCATGCATCGCCACCAGCCGGTGCGCCGGCCGCACGAACTGCACCGTCGTGCTGCCGTCGGCGAGCTGGTAGCTCATGACCTTGGGAATCGGCAATCCGGCAATCGTCTCGTCGAGCGCCGCCTGCAGCCCTGCATGCAGGTTCTGCCCGGCGGTGATGCCGTGCAGAAAGATCGACTCGGCCTTGCCGTCGCTCTCGACCACCAGTGAATCCTCACCACTGCTGCTACCGATGGGCACCTGCGCCAGGTGACCGCGCCCGAGGCCCTCGAGTTTCTTGAGGAAGGCCTGTGTCCAGTTGCGCGCCGCGTCGCGCGCCACTGCCAGCGGCATCAGCTTCTGCCTGAACGGCTGGTCCGCCGACCGGGCCTTCACCGACGTGATGTGTACCGCCAACCGGCGCGGTGCACCGAACGCGGTGACACGGCTTTCGGGCGTCAGGAACTGCCGGCTATAGAGGTTTGCCTCGATACCGGTGGCAAAGGCCTCCGACAAGGACTTCAGCGCCCGCGGCGGCAGTTCCTCCGTGTGCAGTTCGACGAGCAGCGACGCGGTTGTCATCACGCCGCCGCCTGCGCAGGTGCATCAGCGGCCATCGGAAAGCCGAGACGTTCGCGCGAATCGTAGTAGCTCTGCGCCACGGCACGCGCCAGGTTGCGAATGCGGCCGATGTAGCCGGCACGCTCGGTCACGCTGATCGCCCCGCGCGCATCGAGCAGGTTGAAAGTGTGGCTGCACTTCAGCACCATTTCGTAGGCGGGCAGCGCCAGCTGTACGTCCATCAGGCGACGGGCCTCGGCCTCGAACAGTCCGAACTGACCCAGCAGGAACTCCGCATCGCTCGCCTCGAAGTTGTAGGTGCTTTGCTCGACCTCGTTCTGGTGGAACACGTCGCCGTAGGTCAGCACGCGCTCCACGCCGCGGTCCTTCCAGCGCGTGTAGACGAGGTCGAACACGTTGTCGACATCCTGCAGGTACATCGTGAGCCGCTCGAGTCCGTAGGTGATCTCGCCCGTGATCGGCTTGCATTCGAGTCCGCCGACCTGCTGGAAGTACGTGAACTGCGTGATCTCCATGCCGTTCATCCACACTTCCCAGCCCAGGCCCCAGCAGCCAAGTGTCGGGTTCTCCCAGTTGTCTTCGACGAAGCGGATGTCGTTTTTCTTCGTGTCGATGCCGAGCGCGTGCAGCGAGCCGACGTAAAGCTCCAGGATGTCGGGCGGCGACGGCTTCAGCACGACCTGGTACTGGTGGTGCTGGTGCAAACGGTTCGGATTCTCGCCGTAGCGCGCGTCCTTGGGCCGGCGCGACGGCTGCACGTAGGCTGCGCGCCAGGGTTCCGGCCCGATCGCCCGCAGAAACGTCGCGGTATGCGACGTACCGGCGCCGACCTCCAGGTCGATCGGCTGCAGCAACGCGCAACCCTGGCGGCTCCAGTACTCCTGCAGGCGCAGGATCGCTTCCTGAAAAGTGATCATCGGTGAATTCGGTCCGTCACGGGCGGCGGCGTCGAACGTCGCCGAATCGGTGGATTCTACTGAGCGCGACGCCCTGCCGTACGCGTGATCGCTCCCGCAAGCGCGAGCATCAGCGCACACAGCACCAGCGCCGGCACGTTGCCGTGTCGCAGGAACGGTGTCAAACCACCCTGCCCCTGCACGATGCCGTCGAGTGCGCCCGCCGTGTTGGTCGGCAACTGTGCGGCCACGGTGCCGGTCGCATCGATGATCGCGGTGGCGCCGGTGTTGGTTGCCCGCAGCATCGGGTGTTGCGTCTCCAGCGCGCGCATGCGTGAGATCTGCAGGTGCTGCGGCAGCGCGATGGAGTCCTCGAACCACGCCAGATTCGACAGATTGAGCATGATCGTCGGTTCCTGCTTCGGGTCGTGCCAGGCACGGCGAATCACGTGTCCGAACAGATCTTCGTAACAGATGTTGACGGAAATGCGCTGGCCGGCGAGTTCCATCGGCAGCTGGTCTGCGCGGCCGCGCTGCTGGTCACCGATGGGCATCTGCATCAGGTCGACGAACCAGCGGAAGCCCCAGGGTATGAATTCGCCGAACGGCACCAGCTGCTGCTTGCTGTAGCGCTGCCACTGCGTGGCGTCCGGCGCGCTGCCCACTGCGCTATTGAAGTACGCCTGCCCCGGCTCCTCGATGAACACACCGAAGATCAGCGCGCTGCGGCGTTCGTCCATGTAGTTGCGGAATGCGTCGAGCGCTTCGGGTGGGACGAACTCCAGTGGAACCGGGAACACGGATTCCGGCAGCGCGACCAGGTCGGCGCGCTCTCCCTGCATCAGCCGCCAGTGATCGTCAAAAGCCCGCGTCAACCCTTCGATCGTGAACTTCGTGTCCTGCGGCAGATTGGCCTGCACCAGCTTCACGCGGATCGGCGCACCGACCGGATGAGTCCAGCGCTGCTGTCCAAGAACCAGACCGCCGACCAGCGTTGCCGCCGCCACCACGGTGAACCAGACATAGCCGCGCACACCGCGTTCGTTCAGCGGCAGCGCGAGGACCGCGAGCGCACCGGCGAAGAGTGCCGCAGCCAGGGTGATGCCATACACGCCCAGCAGCGGGGCGTATCCCGCAAGTGGACCATCCGTGTGCGCGTAGCCGCTGGCCAGCCACGGAAAGCCGGTGAACAAGCGTCCCGCGCAGCCACTCGGACAAGGTCCAGGTCGCCGGCAGCACCATCGTCAATCGCAGGAACGGTGACGGTGCGATGCGCTGCGCCACCCCCAGTGCAAGCGCCGGATACAACGCCAGGAATGCACAGAACGCCGCGGTGGCGAGCCCTGCGATCACCGCAGGCATCAGTCCGTAGACGTGCATGCTGATGTAGACCCAGGACACGCCGACGCCGAACCAGCCGAGACCGAAGGCGAATCCGATGGCTGCAGCCGAGCGCGCCCGCTGTGTCCGCGCGGCCAGCATGAAAAGCACGGCCAGTGCCAACAGTTGCAGCCAGGGAAGGTTCCACGGTGCAAACGACAGCGCGTGCAGAGCGCCCGCGCCGAGCGCAATCAGGATCCGGAGGCCGGGCCGGCGGAGGGAACGCATTGAAGTGGAGCGCCGTGAAAGGAAGGCGCGATGATGCCAGCCTCCCAGTGCGGGGCCGGCTCTCAATCCGACGTCTGGTCTTCGCTCGCTTCGCTGAACTCGCGCACCACGGTCTTCGGAACGCGGTTCACCAGGAACAGGTGCGCCTGGCGCGCGTCGGCACGCAGCACCTCGAAGCGCATGTCGCCAATTTCCATGAAGTCGCCACGCTTGGGCACCCGGCCAAAATGGTCGGTCACCAGCCCACCGATGGTGTCGAAGTCCTCGTCCGAATAGCGTGTGGCGAAGGTCTCGTTGAACTGGCCGATGGCGGTCAGCGCCTTGACCCGGTACTTGCCATCGTCTTCGGCAATGATGGCGTCGTCGCTCTCGTCGAAGTCGTATTCGTCCTCGATGTCGCCGACGATCTGCTCGAGCACGTCCTCGATCGTGATGAGGCCGGCGACACCGCCATATTCGTCGACGACGATCGCGATGTGGTTACGGTTGGCGCGGAAGTCGCGCAACAGCACGTTGAGCGGCTTGCTCTCGGGAATGAACACCGCCGGCCGCAGGCTCGCGCGCACGTCGAAGTCGCTCTCGGTGTAGTAGCGCAGCAGGTCCTTGGCCAGCAGGATGCCGATCACATGATCGCGATTGCCGTCGATCACCGGGAAGCGCGAATGCGCGGTCTCGATGACGAACGGAATCCACTTGGCCAGCGGTTCGGAAATGTCGACCACATCCATCTGCGGCCGCGGGATCATCAGTTCGCGTGCGCGCAGTTCCGATACCTGCAGAACGCCCTCGATCATCGACATCGCGTCGGCGTCGAGCAGATTGCGCTCGTGCGCGTTGTGCAGCGCCTCGAGCAGTTCCTCGCGGTTCTCGGGTTCGCGGAAGATGAACGCGGTCAGGCGTTCGAGCAGGGACTTGTGTTTGTGGCGGGGGCCGGAGCCGCTAGGCGACGGTTCTGACATGGGTCGGGGGCAGGTCGGCGATCCGGCAGCCGGCACAGCCCTCAAGTAATGACGATTTCAGAATACACGACGCCCTTCGCGAGCGTGTGACGCGATCGCGCAAACCGGCTTGCTGCAGCACACGGTATGTCAGCGATCACTTTCAAATTTGACGGCCTCGGCTTGAGAACCGTCAACACGCTCGGGTTTCCACTGAGCACAGTAAAAGAGTCCAGTGCAAGTGGGAGTTGTCATGCGTCGTGGCCTTTGGTCCCTGTTGCTGGTGTCGGCCGTCATCGCGCTGGCGTCGTGCGCGGCGTACGAGAAGTCGAACAAGCAGCGGCAAGTCGCCTCCGTGGTGGCCTTTCTCTACCCCGGCGCGCAGGAAGTGCCGCCTGCGCCGGACCAGGTGGCGGTCATCAAGGTCCCGTTCCGGATCGGCGTGGCCTTCGTGCCGGATACGGCCGACCCCACCTTCCGGCTGCCGGAGAGCGAGCGCCTGCGGCTGGCCGGGCTGGTGCGCGATGCGTTTGCGAAGTACCCCTTCATCAGCCAGATCGAACCGGTCCCGTCGCTGTACCTCGAAGCCGGTGGCGGCTTCGCCAACCTGGACCGGATCGCCTCGCTGCTGCGACTCGACGTCGTTGCCCTGATTTCCTACGACCAGGTGCAGCATGCCGACGCGAACCAGTGGTCAATGCTCTACTGGACCCTGGTCGGCGCCTACGTGATCCAGGGTGACCGCTATGACGTCATGACGGCCGTCGAGACTGCCGTGTTCGATGTCCGCAGCCGGCAGCTGCTGATGCGGGCGGCCGGCACATCGAACGTCAAGGGCAGCGCCACCATGGTGGGGTTCTCCGAAGCGTCCCGCACGGCGCGCAACCAGAGCTTCGAGCAGGCGCTGAACATGATGATCGGCAACCTGCACGGCGAGGTGAAGGCATTCCGCGAGCGCGCGCCGAAGGATCCGCGTATCCGGCTCGAACTGCCGCCCGGGTACGACCCGAATGCGACGCGCCCGCCGGTGGCCACGCAGCCGGCCGTGCCGTCGCCGGCGCGTTAGACCAGGTAGGGATTCCCGAACCCCAGCTGCGCCAGGATCGAGACCTCGCGCGCTTCCATCGCGTGCGCGGCTGCCGGAGTGTCGTGGTCCAGCCCCTGGGCGTGCAGCGTCCCGTGCACGACGAGATGCGCGAGGTGGTCGCGAAACAGCCGTCGCCGCTCGCGCGCTGCGCGCTTCACCACCGGCAGGCACAGGATGATGTCCGCCCGGACCACGGGCGTATGCGCATAGTCGAACGTCAACACGTCGGTGGCGTAGTCCTTGCCTCGAAAATCGCGGTTCAGCCTCCGGCCCTCGCGCGCATCGACAAAGCGCAGCGCGATCTCGGCGTCGCGGTCGAGTGCCGCACTGATCCACCGCCTGAGCGTGGCCCGGGCCGGCAGGTCATCGAAGCGGGCGTGGCCCTGAATCGCCAGGTCGAGCGCGGGCGTCACGTGCGGCGGCGACGCGACGCGCTGTCGTCATCGCTGGCTTCGGCACGCGCCTCGGCCGCCTCGTAGGCCTCGACGATGCGTCCCACGAGCGGATGCCGCACCACATCGGCCGCGGTGAAATACGTGAAGGCCATCCCACGCACCTCGGCCAGGACATGCTGCGCCTCGATCAGCCCGCTCGCCGTACCGCGCGGCAGGTCGATCTGCGTGACGTCGCCGGTGACGACCGCCTTGGAGCCGAAGCCGATGCGCGTCAGGAACATCTTCATCTGCTCGCGCGTCGTGTTCTGCGCCTCGTCGAGGATGACGAAGGCCTGGTTCAGCGTGCGCCCCCGCATGTAGGCGAGCGGCGCGATCTCGATTGTCTGGCGCTCGAGCAGGCGCTGGGTCTTGTCGAAGCCGAGCAGGTCGAACAAGGCGTCGTACAGCGGTCGCAGGTACGGATCGACTTTCTGCGCCAGGTCGCCCGGCAGGAAGCCCAGTCGCTCGCCGGCTTCCACCGCCGGCCGCGTCAGCACGATGCGCTTGACGACATCGCGCTCGAGCGCATCGACGGCCGCGGCGACCGCGAGGTAGGTCTTGCCGGTCCCCGCCGGGCCGATGCCGAAGGTGATGTCGTGCGCCAGCATCGCGGTGATGTAATCGCGCTGGCGCGGCGTACGGCCATGCAGGTCGCTGCGGCGCGTGTGCAGCTGCGGCTGTCCATCGCCTTCGTCCGCCGGTTCCGCGCGCTCGCCGCGCCGGCCGCGCTGCTCGACGAAATACAGCTGGATGTCGTCGACCGATACCGGCCGGCCGGTGCGGCGTGCACGGTCGAGAAAGTATTCGAGCACCGTGATCGCTGCCTGCGCGCTGTCGGCGCCGCCTTCCACGCGAAACTGGTGACCGCGGCGGGCGATCGCCACATCGAGTTCCGTTTCGACCTGCCGCAGGTTCGCATCGAGCGGACCGGTGACGTTGGCGAGGTCGTCGTTGTCCACGTCCGAAGTGAACGTCAGGACCTTTTTCGATGTTGAACCGCGCCGTGCCACGCGATGAGTTTAGACCCCGGTGCGGATCAGCGGCGCCTTCAGCGCCTCGCCCAGCGTCTCGGCAGCTTCCGCAAAGTGCGCGCGGGTCTCGGCCGAAAGGCCCGGCTTGCCCGCCGCCGCCACCAGCCAGCCGTGCAGCTGGCGGGCGTTCTGTCGCATCAGCGCACGGGCATCGGCGGGATACCCTGCCGATGGCCCCAGGATCGCGCCGGTGATGCGACGCAGGTGCTCGCGCTGCAGGTTGCGGCGCAGGACCGTCGCCTCCGTGCCATTGCGCGCTTCGGACCAGATGGCCAACTGCAGCGTCGAGTAGAGCTCGGACAGCGTGAAGGCATCGGACCCCTTGCCCGCCATTTCCGCGTTCACCAGCACGCGCCGAGCCACCACCGGTCCCATCAGGCGATTGAGGACATCACGTTGCACCGCCAGGACCCGGTCAGGCAGTGCAATCTCGAACATCGACACCTGTTGCGTGAACGGCAACTCCTCGCGCTCCAGCCGGTCGCTTGCGAGTTTGCGCAGGAACTGGGGCGAAACCTTGAAGCTGTCGCTCTTGAAAAGGCCGGCCGTAATGACGGCGAGCGCTTCGCGCTGTTGCGCGGCCGAGGTCGGCGTGATCGGCAGCCGCGGGCTGCCGGCGGCGTCGTTCTGGATCTCCGCGCCCCCGACGTACTTCGCCGCCTGGGTCATCGCCAGCGCCGACTGACTCAGTCCGGAAAGGAAGCGCCGTCGCAGCACTGCGTAGCTCTCGCCGGGCATCATCGTGCGACTTTCCAGCCGTTGCCACAGTTCCTGCGTGAGCAGCGCCCGCTTGCGATAGAACGCCAGCGGATCCGAGCCGAGGTCCCAGATATTGGCCGTCGGGTCGATCGCGGCCGCGGCATCCGCATCGGTGGCAAAAGCAAGCAGCGGGTCGCTTGCGCGCGCGGCGACTTTCGCCAGCTCGGTCGCCTCCTGCTCCGGAGCGATGGACTTGTAGGCGTACTCGATCGCCCAGTAGTCGTAGGCCCCGAGCGAGGACGCGTAGTACTGCCCCTGCACCTCGCCCTTCAACGCAATGTTCGCCGGCGGATAGTCCATGACGGAGCCGATCAGCCCCGTCCTGGAGGTGTAGAGCACATCGGCCAGCTGCTTGGGCGTGTTGACGGTGGACGCACGGAAGTTGTGCGCGAGTCCGAGCGTGTGGCCGATCTCGTGCATCGTCACCCACTTGATGAAGTCATTGATGAAGGCCTCGGCCTGCGGGCTGTCGGGCTCGATTTCGCCGCGGACTTCGAGCAGCGCCAGCGTGTAGCCGAGCTCGCGCATCGCCAGTTCTCGCAGCATGCAGTGCGTGCTGCCGGAACCCATGCCCGACGGATCAACCGTGATGTCGCCACTGGCTTCGTCATACATACTCTTGTAGCCGATCTCCTCGCTGCGCAGGAAGCGGGCGCTGCGCACGAAGTTGGCATCCCAACCGAGGTCGGCGTCGAGTATCTCGCCGGTCCGCGGATCGACGTGCGACGGACCGATGGCACCGTACGATGGACGGGCCGTGATCTGCCAGCGGATCGACGAGGTCCCGGTTTCCAGCAGATCGATGTCCGAGTCGTCGGGCTGCTGCCTGACGACGACCGCGTCCTTGAAGCCGACCTTCTCGAACGCCTTGTTCCACTCGAGGATGCCGTCGCGGATCGGCGTGCGGTACTTCTCAGGAATCTCGTTCGACAGCCAGTATGTGATCGGCTTGACGGGCTCCGATACGGCCGCCTGCGGATCCTTCTTTTCCAGCCGCCAGCGCTGCACGTAGTGGCGCATCGGCGAAAGCCTGGCCTCCGAACTGAAATCGAACTTCGACGTCGTGAAGTGCCCGATGCGCGAATCGGCCGGACGCGGGGCCATGGGCTTGTCCGGCAGCTTGCTGAACGTATAGAGGAAACCAAGGAACAGGCTGCGCGGGTCCTCGAGCAGGTCCGGCGCCGGGTAGAACGGCATCGGCATGGCGCCCGGCACCGGTAACGGCGGCGCCGGCAGCGGGATGCGCGGCTGCGCATAGTGCGCCGTGATGTCGAACACCGTGCGCTCGGCATCGGCCTTGGCCGACCGGATGAACGAGTTGCGCGGATCGAACGAGAAGCTGTTGCGGTACTCGCGCTCGATCACATGCGACGCGCGCGGGATGTCGCTGAGCAAGAGTGCCGTTGCCTCGATCAGCACCGACTTGCGCTCCGGATGCGGCGCGCTGACGATGGGCGCCGACGCCAGCAGGCTGTCGGCATAGGCATTCCTGACGGCTCGTTCCTCGGGCGAGCCGGACCGCGCCACGAAGCGCGTGTTTCGGGCGAGCAGTTGCATGTTGCCGGCCGCCTTGCGGAACTGGCCGATGTACTCGCCGCCAGTGGTATGTCTGCCGCCCTGCAGGCCGCCGATCAACCAACGCTCGCCAAGCCCGCGCGTCAGGCCGATCGACAGGAAAAACGGCTGGTCCAGCTGTTCTGCAGGAATCTCGATCCACGTCTTGTCGTCCTTCTGCCAGACGGTGAACAACCCCTTGATCGGCTTCGCATCCTTGATCACTTCGGCGAACGGGCGCGGTGCGCCGGGGACCGCCGGTGCCGGAGCCGGCGCGCCGGCGGCGGAAGCGGTGGGCCGGGTTGCCGTCGCCGGCCCCGAAGATGCTGGCGTCACTGCACCTTGCACAGTCCTCGGACCGGCGGCGGCCGTCGCGCTCCCGGCAGGCGTCGTTGCACTGCCTGCTGGCGTCGTTGCGCAGGCCGAGAGCAGCGCGGCGCACGCAGCCGCCACCAGGCAGTGAACCATGGACTCGCCGCGCAGCCGCGGCACGGAAATGCACGTCATTGCGGAACTCCCGGCTTGCTTCACCCGACCGACGCGCTGGCCGGTTCGCGCACCTGCACGTCGCCGCGCAGTGAATGGGGCAACGCCTCGGTCACGACGATGTCGACCATCTGGCCTATGAGTCGCGCGGGACCCCTGAAGTTCACGATGCGGTTGTTCTCGGTGCGTCCCATCAGTTCTGCGCTGTCCTTTCGCGACGGACCTTCGACCAGGATGCGCTGGGTCGTGCCGATCATCGCGCTGCTGTAACGCGCGACGTTCTCGTTCAGCAGAGCCTGCAGGCGCTGCAGTCGCGCCAGCTTGACGGACTGTGGAGTCTCGTCCTCCAGGTCCGCCGCCGGCGTGCCGGGGCGCCGGCTGTAGATGAACGAGAACGAGGCGTCGAAGGCGAGATCGGCGACTAGCGTCATGGTCCGATCGAAATCGTCCTCGGTCTCCCCCGGAAAGCCGACGATGAAATCCGACGACAGCGAGATATCCGGCCGCACCTGGCGCACACGGCGGATCATCGACTTGTACTCGAGCGCCGTGTAGCCGCGCTTCATCGCCGCCAGCACGCGGTCGCTGCCTGACTGGACCGGCAGGTGCAGGTGGTTGACCAGTTGAGGTACGCGCGCATAGACGTCGATCAGGCGTTGCGTGAACTCCTTTGGATGCGACGTGGTGTAGCGGATGCGTTCGATGCCCGGAATCTCGCCGATGTATTCCAGCAGCAGCGCAAAGTCGGCAGGCTCGCCGGTCCCGGCCATCGCGCCGCGGTAGGCGTTTACGTTCTGCCCCAGCAGCGTGACCTCCTTCACGCCGTGATCCGCAAGGTCGGCGACTTCGGTCAGTACATCGTCGAACGGGCGCGAGATCTCTTCGCCGCGCGTGTACGGCACGACGCAAAAGCTGCAGTACTTGCTGCAGCCTTCCATGATCGAGACAAAGGCACTGGCCCCTGTCACCCTCGGCGCTGGCAGGTGATCGAACTTCTCGATCTCGGGAAACGAGATGTCGACCTGCGGACGTCCGGTGCGCCGGCGTGCGTCGATCAGCTGCGGCAACCGGTGCAGCGTCTGCGGACCGAACACCACATCGACATAGGGTGCGCGCGCCACGATGGCCGCGCCCTCCTGGCTGGCCACGCAGCCGCCGACGCCGATCACCAGGTCCGGCTTCGCGAGCTTGAGGTGCTTCACCCGACCGAGATCCGAGAACACCTTTTCCTGTGCCTTTTCCCGCACCGAGCACGTGTTGAACAGGATGACGTCCGCGTCTTCGATCGTGGGGGCGAGCGTCATTCCGTCAGCGGCATGGAGTACGTCGGCCATCTTGTCCGAGTCGTACTCGTTCATCTGGCACCCGAACGTACGGATGTAGAGCTTGCGGGATGTCATGGTCGCGGGCCGGTGTAGAGCCGGTGGCGAAAGGAATGCGTGATTCTAGGGCGCCGCGTGCCCGCCCCGGCAGGGTTCGAGCAACGGCTCAGCGTTCGGCCGGCAGGACCCAGACCTGATGCACCAGCCCGGTCGCATCGGTCTTGTAGCGCACGCGCGAGTTCGCCGGCAGCTGGTTCGGCGTGATCGTCAGGTTGCCCGGGTTGTAGATGCGGGCGCCGGGCGCAAGACGCATCGCTTTGCCGTCGATCGTCACCTCCGGCAACTGGCCGGTGGTCATCGTTCCGATCCTGCTGCCATCGGAAAGCGACGTCATTCTTGGTGCCGCACGCAGCGACGAAAGCCACGGTGGCCGCGATGAGGATCAGTGACAGCCGTTTGCGCATCGTCTGCTATGAAAGTGGTGGCGGATCAGGGACTCGAACCCCGGACACAAGGATTATGATTCCTCTGCTCTAACCAGCTGAGCTAATCCGCCGCGGGCGCGAATTATCTGCGCTTCGCGCGGTCGGGGTCAAATGGGATCCCGCCGTCACTTGACTGCCAGAGTGCATGAAAGTGATGAACAGGCCCGTGTCCCTGGCCCACCGCGAGTTCATCGGCGTGCGCCAGTGCATTAGTCAGATACGACTTGGCGAGTCGTGCAGCCTGTGGAACGTCCTGCGCTCTTGCCAGCAGGGTCGCGAGGGCCGCAGACAACGTGCATCCCGTGCCATGGGTGTTGCGTGTGTCGACGCGCGCCGCCTTCAATTCGATCATGCGATCACCGTCGTACAGCAGATCAGTCGCTTCGCTGCCTGAAAGATGGCCCCCCTTCAGCAGGATCCACCGCGCCCCGTCACCTTGCATCAGTCCGCGCAGTTTCTCAGCGGCGCGGTACATCTCCTTCAACGTTTCCGCAGCACGCGAACCAAGCAGCACTCCCGCCTCAGGAAGATTGGGAGTGATGACCGTCGCCAGAGGCAGCAGGGCTTCGCGTAGGGCGCCCACCGCGGATTTGTCCAGCAGCGGATCGCCACTCTTGGCCACCATGACCGGATCGAGAACAACCGGCGCAACGCGCCAGTGAGCCAGCCGATCCGCGACCATCTCGATGACGGGTGCCTGTCCAACCATGCCGATCTTGGTGGCGTCGATGCGGACATCGGACAGCAGTGTGTCGATCTGCTCGCCGACGAACGCTGGCGCGATCGGAAGAACGCCGGTCACCGCACGCGTGTTTTGAGCCGTCAGCGCAGTGATCACTGCGCAGGCATATCCACCGAGCGCACTGATCGTCTTTACATCGGCGAGGCTGCCCGCGCCTCCCGATGGATCGACGCCGGCGATGGTGAGAATGTTGGGAATGACCCGTGCCATGAGGGATTGAAAAGTTCGCTTGACCCGCCGCTAGCTTGACACGGCTCGTGAGCCACCCGTATATTACTGACCGGTCAGTTATTTATAAGCTTGCCTGCGCAAGGGGACCGCGAGTGCCGCGCCCCTCCCTCCGATCGGTGTTCGTGCCCTTTGCGCCGGCTCCTCCGCATGAGCAGTTCTCCAGAATCAACCGCGATTTCCAAACCCCGCTGGGAACGCCGCAAGGAAGCACGGCCCGCCGAACTGGTGGCCTCCGCGCTCGAACTCTTCGTCGAAAAGGGCTATGCGGGCACGCGCCTCGACGACGTCGCCGCGCATGCGGGCGTTTCCAAGGGCACGCTTTATCTCTATTTCGAGAACAAGGAAGACCTCTTCAAGGCGGTCGTCCGCGACAACGTCGTCGCACGCATCAGCGAAACTGCCGGCGAAGTCATGCGCTTCGATGGGTCGAGCAGCGAACTCTGCCTAGCTTGCCTGCGCAAAGGGACCGCGAGTGCCGCGCCCCTCCCTCCGATCGGTGTTCGTGCCCTTTGCGCCGGCTCCTCCGCATGAGCAGTTCCTCCAGAATCAACCGCGATTTCCAAACCCCGCTGGGAACGCCGCAAGGAAGCACGGCCCGCCGAACTGGTGGCCTCCGCGCTCGAACTCTTCGTCGAGAAGGGCTATGCCGGCACCCGCCTCGACGACGTCGCCGCGCATGCGGGCGTTTCCAAGGGCACGCTTTATCTCTATTTCGAGAACAAGGAAGACCTCTTCAAGGCGGTCGTGCGCGACAACGTCGTCGCACGCATCAGCGAGACTGCCGGCGAAGTCATGCGCTTCGATGGGTCGAGCAGCGAACTGCTGCACTTCCTGATCTCCGGCTGGTGGCGCGACTACGGCGACAGCAAGGCCGGCGGCCTCGGCAAACTGATCATGGCCGAGAGCGGCAACTTCCCGGAGATTGCGCGCTTCTTTGTCGAGGAGGTCATCGAGCCCTGGCACGACGTACTCGCCGCCGCCATCAGCCGCGGCATCGAACGTGGCGAATTCCGCCCGGTGGATCCCGCAATGTTCGTCCGCGTGATGTCGGCGCCGCTCGTGATGCTGTCCCTGTGGAAGCGTTCGTTCGGGCCCTGCAGCCAGCAACCGATCGATGCCGACAACTATCTCGCCACCCATATCGACATGGTGCTGTCCGCCCTGCGCAAGGGGTGAACCTGCCGGAACGACTCGCGGGAAGGGGCCATGAGTTCCCGTCGAACTGCCCGTGTTCGAATGCGGACGCGCTGAACGACGTTTCCGAGGTGAACGTGCGTTACATGCGACAGACCGCATGATTCTGGGGTCGAACCGCAACGGATCAGCAAAGAGGCGCTGATAGACTTTCGCGCTGTTGTGCCGGGAGGTACCTCGGTCACGCCATGGGACATGCAATGCCATCGATGGATTTCGAGAAAGCACGCTTCAACATGGTCGAGCAGCAGGTGCGGCCATGGGATGTGCTCGATCAGTCCGTGCTGGACCTGCTCCTCGTGGTCAAGCGCGAGGACTTTGTTCCACCGGAGTACCGCGCGCTGGCGTTTTCGGACATGGAGATCCCGCTGCGCGTCGACGGCGTCGACACCGGCGAAACGATGTGGTCACCGAAGCTGGAGGCCCGCATCCTGCAGGAACTCGCACTCAAGCTGCACGAGAACGTGCTTGAGATTGGAACTGGCTCCGGGTACTTCGCCGCCCTGCTCGCCCACAAGGCGCGGCATGTGGTTTCGGTCGAGATCGATCCGCGCCTGCAGGCCTTCGGTGCGGGCAACCTGGCGCGATCCGGCGTGCACAACGTCAGGCTCGAATCCGGAGACGGCAGCCGCGGCTGGACCGGGCGCGCTCCCTACGATGTCATCGTCGCGACGGGTTCGTTGCCCGTCGTGCCGGCCGCCATGCGCAGCCAACTGAAGATCGGCGGGCGACTGGCCGCCGTGGTCGGGACCGACCCGGTGATGTCGGCAGAGATCATCACGCGCGTGTCGGAAACCGGCTTTGACACCGTCAAGCTCTTCGAGACCCGACTTGCGCCCCTGCGCAATGCCGAGCGGCCGTCGAGCTTCCGGTTCTGATGAAGTCGGTGTCAGCGCCCGAACTGTCCGCATGGCTCGCCGACGAAGGTCGTGCACCGCCCGTTCTGCTCGACGTGCGCGAGCCGTGGGAAACACAGATTTGCCGTATCGAGCGCTCCGAGCTGGTGCCGATGCAGGCACTGCCCGCCAAGGTGCACGAGCTGGATACCACACGCCCCATCGTCTGCATCTGCCATCACGGCGGCCGCAGCATGCACGTCGCGATGTTCCTGGCGCGGCAGGGATTTGAGAACGTCTTCAACCTGACCGGCGGCGTCGATGCCTGGGCACGCCAGGTCGATACGGCGATGCCGACTTACTGAAGCTGGAGAAACCACCATGTCGCTTCCTTCCCGCCTGTTTGCACTGCGGCCGATCGCCGCGGCGCTGGCGAGTGCCGCCACCGTCATGCTGGTCACAAGCCAGCCGACCGTCGCGCAGGTACCGGATCCGGCCAAGGACACGCAACAGCTGATCGAGGAAGCACGGCGCATGGTCAAGAACGACCTGCTGCAGATCTACCGCGAGGCAGTCTCCAACGATGCCGCCTTTGCCGCCGCCCGCTACCAGCAGCAGGCCGTCGCAGGAGCGGGTGCCGCAGGCGCGATCGGCACTGCTGCCCAACGTCGGGCTCACGGGCCGCACCGATGCGAACAAGTACAGCACCAACGAGCCCGACATCAGCAACACCTACAGCGTGTACGGCGGCGGGGTGAACCTGTCCGTGCCGCTGTACCGCCCGCAGAACTGGGAAGCGCTCGAGCAGGCCAAGATTGCCGTGATGCAGGCCGATCTCACGCTGCAGCAGTCGGCCCAGGATCTGACGCTGCGGGTGGCGACCGCCTACTTCAATGTGCTGGCGGCGCGCGATCAGCTGATCGCCCTGGACGCCGCGAAGCGCGCCACGCTCGAGCAGCTGCAGCAGGCGAAGCGCGAATTCGAGGTCGGCACCAAGACCATCATCGACACCAACGAGGCGCAGGCGCGCTACGACCAGATCGTGGCGCAGGAGCAGGTGGCGCTCGGCACGCTGCTCGTGCGTCGCAGTGAGCTGCAGACCATCATCGGCCGCGATCTCGGCACGCTGGCGCCGCTGCGTGACCGTCCCAACCTCACGCCGCCGCAGCCCAACGACATCATGCAATGGGTGCGTTCGGCCGAGGACGCCAGCTATTCGGTGCAGATCGCCCGCGCGAGCTACGAGATCGCGTCGCGCGAAGTGCAGCGCCAGCGCGATGGCCACAAGCCGACGGTTGATGTCGTCGGGGGTTACAACGTCAACAAGTTCAACGGCACGCAGACCAGCGACACCAATCCGCGCATCAATGCCGGCACCATCGGGCTGCAGCTGAATGTTCCGATCTACCAGGGCGGACTCATCCAGAGCCGTGTGCGCGAAGCCCTGTCGCTGCAGGACCGCTCCAATGCCGAACTCGAATCGGCCCGCCGCAATTCGGCGAATGCCGCGCGCGACGCCTACACCGGGGTGAACTACGGCCTGGCACAGGTCAAGGCGCTCGAATCTGCCGAAGTCTCGGCCCGCACGCAGCTCGACTCGACGCAGCTGGGCTACCAGGTCGGCGTCCGTATCCTGCTCGACGTGCTCAACGCCACGACGCAGCTGGTGCAGACGCAGCGCGATCTCAAGCGGGCACGCTATGACTTCCTGCTTGCGGCGTTGCGCCTGAAGGCCTCGACGGCCGCGCTCACGGATGAGGACGTGGCCGGCGTGAATGCACTGCTCGAAGCTGCCGTGCCGCTGACGGTGCCGGATGTGCTCGCACCGGAGCGAAGCCCCTCCACCACGGTGCCGCCGGCCAACCCGCCCGCTCGGACCGCGCCGACCAGTGGCACCAGCGCAACGCCGATGAAAGTGAGCAGCGCCGGCTCGTCGACCGCCAAGTCGACGCGGGCGAAGCGGCGCTGATGTCGTTCCTAGCGCGGGCGCGCCGCCGATTCGATCAGCGGCGCGATGTGCTCGACCGCACGTGCCGTCGCGCCGCGGTGCTGTCGCGCGAACTTTGTTGCGGCGTCACTCATCCGCGATCGACGCTCGGTGTTGGTCGCAATGTCCCACATCGCATCGACGGCCGATCGTGCATCGCCGACCCGCTGGGCCGCACCGGTCGCCACGGCATCGTCGGTGGCCTGCGCAAAGTTGAAGGTGTGCGGTCCCACCACCACCGGCACGCCCACCGCGCAGGCCTCGATCAGGTTCTGGCCCCCCAGTGGCAGGAGACTGCCGCCGATGTACGCGACGTCACAGGACGCGTAGTACATCGCCATCTCGCCCATCGAGTCGCCGAGCACGACCGACTTCCCTGACGCTTCGGGCGCAAGCCAGGCGGCCATCGAAGAGCGGCGCGACACCGCGTAGCCGCGTGCCTCGATCAGCGCGGCGACTTCGTCGAAGCGTTGCGGATGGCGCGGCACGACGATCACCAGCGCGTCGGCGCGGGCGTCAGCCGTGCTTCGTGCAAGCGCGTCGAGCAACAGTTCCTCTTCTCCCTCGCGAGTGACGGCGAAGAGCAGCACGGACCGCCCACCGGCTGATTGCCTGAACTCGCGGCCGCGCTCCACCAGAGCCTCGTCGAGTGCAATGTCGAACTTCAGGTTGCCGATGACTTCGATGCGCTCGGCCCCGACCTCGCGCATGCGCATCGCATCGGCCTCCGTCTGCGCCAGCACCATCGTGAAGCAACGTGCGGCCTCCCGCATCAGCCGAGGCGCGCGGCGCGCCTTGGCCAGCGATTTCTCCGACAGGCGCGCATTGACGAGCACCATCGGCAGGCCGGCATCGCGCGCGGCGGCGAGCAGGTTCGGCCACGTCTCGGTTTCCATTCCGATGCCGATCACCGGCGTGAACGCGCGCAGGAATCGGCGCACGGCAAACGGCAGGTCGTAAGGCAGGTAGACCTGCGTGATGCGCCCGGGCCAGCGCGCGGCGAGTTCGGCCCCGGTCGCACGGCCAGTCGGGGTCATGTGCGTCAGCAGGAACGCGTGCTGCGGATAGCGCGCCGCCAGGGCAGCCACCAGCGGTTCGGCTGCCCGCGTCTCGCCGACCGACACCGCGTGCACCCAGATCAGCGGGCGACTCGTCATCCGAGCGAGGGTAGCGTGCCCAGCCGAAGCGTTCGCCCCAGTGCGCGCGATAGGCCGCCTGCCGGCGCGAACGCCACAGCAGGTACAGCGCCGCGAACGGCACCGCGATCCAGACGAGCAGCGTATAGGCGATGCGCGCCAGACTCATCGCGGCGTGGCCATCACGTCGCGCCCATCACGTCGCGCACGGCGGCGATCACGTCCTCGCTGGACGGCGGTCGCCCGACGCCGCCCAGGCTCCGCACCGGACCGTCGCCCACGAGTCCGACGAGCGCGGGGTCGTAGTCACAGTAGATGCCGACGGTCGGGCGCCCCAGCGCGGCGGCGAGGTGGGTGAGTCCGGTGTCGAGACCGATGACGACTCGTGCGCCCGCCAGGGTTGCGGCGATCGTGTCGATCGGTGACTTCGGCGCCGCCTGGCCGCGCATCATCGACGAGACCAGCGACTCGACGCGCTGTTCTTCATCCGGCGAACCCCAGAAGAGCACACTCGTCATGCCGGCGTCGGCAAGACGCCGCTCCAGCGCGATCCAGTGTTCGGTGCCCCAGAGCTTGGTCGCACGGCTGGCATTGACCAGCAGCACTGCATAGGGACCGGCAACTGCATGACGGGCGCGGCGACGACCGTCAGATCGAACCGCGCGGGTCCGTCGATCGCATAGCCGAGCACGGCCGCGCCAATTCGACGGCAGCGCTCCACCGCATGCAGCTCGCGAGGAACGGCCACCCGGCGCGAGTACAGCATCGACGCGATGCGCTCACGCGCCGAGTCGGACGATGGACCGGCGACGCGTGCACCGGTCCACCGCGCCATCCAGGCGCTCTTCAGCAGTCCCTGCACGTCCAGGACCCAATCGTAGTTCTCTGCGCGCAGAGCCTTCTTGACGGCGGCGACCTCGCGCCACGTGCCCGCCTGCAGCAAAGATTTGCGCCAGCGCCGCAGGGCGACTCGATGCACGTGGCGCACGTGGCGGCTCATCGCCGGTATCGCCGCAAAGCTTTCCTCGACCAGCCAGTCGATTTCGAAGCCCGGTTGCCTGGCGAGATCGGCCGCCAGCGGCAACGCATGCACGACATCGCCCATCGACGATGTCTTGACGATCAGGATCCGCACGATGCGGGATTGTGCCGCAGGCGGGGGAGCCGCACGAACGACAGACAGGTCGAACGATGCCCCGGACGACGCGCAGGCGACGTGTTCAGTGGCGGTAGCCGTTCGGGTTGCCGCTCTGCCAGCGCCAGCCGTCCGCACACGCCTGCTCGATCGTGCGCGTCGCTTCCCAACCGAGCAGCCGATGGGCCAGCGCAACATCGGCCCAGCAGGCCGCGACGTCGCCATCGCGCCGCGCCGCAAGGACATGGGGCACTGCGCGACCCGATGCGCGCTCGAACGCCTGCACCATTTCAAGCACGCTCGTGCCGCGCCCGGTGCCGAGATTGATCGGCGTGAAGCCCGCGTGCGACTGGGCATAGGCAATGCCAGCCACATGGCCCAATGCGAGATCGACCACGTGCAGGTAGTCGCGCACGCCTGTGCCATCGGGAGTCGGCCAGTCGCCACCCCAGACGTTGAGCCGGTCGCGTTTGCCGATCGCGACCTGCGCAATGAAGGGAAAGAGATTGTTCGGGATGTCCTGCGGATCCTCGCCGATCGTTCCGCTCGGGTGCGCACCGATGGGGTTGAAGTACCGCAGCGACACTGCGCTCCGCGCCGCATCGGCCGCACACCAGTCGCGCAGGACCTGCTCCACCATCGCCTTGGTGTGGCCGTAGGGGTTGACCGGTCGTATCGGTGCGTCCTCGGTCAGCGGCAGGCTCTCAGGTACCCCGTACACCGTCGCGGACGAGCTGAAGACGATGCGGTTGACGCCCTTCGTATCCATCGCCTCGAGCAGCGCCAGCGTTCCGCCGATGTTGTTGTCGTAGTACTCGACCGGCCGCTGCACCGACTCGCCGACCGCCTTGAGCGCGGCGAAGTGCACGACCGCGTCGATCGGGCGGTGAAACACGCGCGCCAGCACTTCACGGTCACGGACGTCGCCGTTGACCAGCGTCACCCGCTTGTGGGTGATCTTCTCGACGCGCTTGACCGCCTCGGGCGAACTGTTGCTGAAGTTGTCGAGACAGATGACGTCGAAGCCCGCGGCCAGCAGTTCGACCATCGTGTGCGAACCGATGTAGCCGGCACCGCCGGTGGCGAGGACCGCAGGCGTGTGAATCATTGGCCTTCGAGCTGCTGTGCGAGCAACTTGCCGAACTCGACCCCGGGCTGGTCGAACGCATTGATGCCCAGCAGCGTGGCCAGCATCGTCGTCTTGTGTTCGTACAGGGCCAGCAGGCTGCCCAGCGTTGCCGGGGTCAGCGCGTCGAGCTGCAGGACGCTGACGGCATTCAGGGACCGGGAGTCGGGGTCAGCTGCGACCAGCGCTTCCGCCTGCGCGCGGGCGTTGGCGACCAGCGCCCGATGATGCTCGGGATACGCATGCTGCGCGCGATCGACCACGACGATGTCGATCGCCGTGCGCAGCGTTCCCTGCCGCAGCGCCTGAAAGAACGTGTGCTGGGCATCGGTTCCGACCCCGCCCCAGATGACCGGGCTCGTCGGCACGGCAACGATGTCGCCATTCAGGCTGCGACTCTTGCCCAGGCTTTCCATTTCGAGCTGCTGCAGCCAGGTCACCATGCAACGCAGGCGGTCGTCGTATGGCAGCAGGCACAGGCTCGAGGTCTGCAGGACCAAAGCGTTCCAAAGCGCCAGCAGCGCGAGCGTCGCCGGCAGATTCGCTTCGAGCGGAGCATCGATCGAGTGCCGATCCATGGCATGGCCGCCTGCCAGGAATTCATCGAACCGCTCCGGACCGATGGACAGCATGGCCGGCAGGCCGATCGCGCTCCACACCGAAAACCGTCCACCGACCCAATCCCACAGGGAGAACTGGTTGGTGGCCGGCAAGCCGAGACTCGTCGCCGCATCCGCCTTGGCCGAGACCACGACCATGTGCTGCGCCAGCGCGGCCCCGCGACACCCGGCCGCCTCGAGCCAGGCCCTGAACCGCCTGGGCATTCAGCAAGGTCTCGCGCGTAGAAAGGCTCTTGCTCGACACGATGGCGAGCGTGGTCGCCGGATCGAGGCGCGGCAACAGGCGTGCGACGGCATGACCGTCGACATTGCTCAGGAAGTGGATGCGCGGCCCGTCGGACAGATCGGCCAGCGCATCGCACACGAGCCGCGGACCGCTGTCGCTGCCACCGATGCCGATGTTGATGACGTCGGCAATCGGACGCCCCGTCGCACCCTTCCATGCGCCGGAACGGACGTCCTTCGCGAATGCCCGCAGGCGATCGAGTTCGGCGTGCACGGCCTGGACCACGGAGCCCGGAGCGCCGAACGCCTCGTCCACCGGCGCGCGCAAAGCGATGTGCAGAGCAGCTCGTCGCTCGCTGGCGTTGACCGGCTCGCCTCTCGCCATGGACCGGTGCACACCGATGACATCACGATCCACAGCCAGACGCCGCAGTTCGGCGAGAGCATCGGCATCCAGCCGCTGGCGCGAGAAGTCCAGTGCGATCCCGCAGGCCGACAGGAGCGCGCCGCTTTGGGACGCGTCCCGAAACAGCGCGTGCGCGTCCGGCGCTCGGTGTTGGAGCAGGCCCGCGACGGCCTCCGAGTGGTTCAGGGGTATCCAGGCTCATGCAGTTCTTCTTGTCGGGGCGGCGACGCCAGGGTCACAGCTGCAGTCTGCGCCCGCAGTCTTGCACCCTCAGAACGGGAGTTGCGCCGTCGGCGCCACCGCAATGATCGCCCGGCGAAACGCAGCCTGAATGCGCGCCAGCGCCTCGGGCGTGTCCCCTTCGAAGCGAAGCACGACGACCGGTGTCGTGTTGGACGGACGCGCCAGCCCGAAGCCATCCGACCACTCGGCACGCACACCGTCGATGGTGATGATCTGCTCCACTCCCTCGAACTTCGCCTGGGTCCTGAGGCGTTCGACCAGCGCAAAGTTTTCGCCCTCGGCGGTATGGAGGTGCAGCTCCGGCGTCGACACCGCACTGGGCAGCGCATTCAGGACGGCCGACGGATCGGCCGACCGCGACAGGATCTCGAGCAGGCGCGCGCCCGCATACAGGCCATCGTCGAAGCCGGGCCAGCGGTCGTTGAAGAACAGGTGGCCGCTCATCTCGCCGGCGAACGGCGCGCCGCTGTCCTTGAGCTTGGCCTTGATCAGCGAATGCCCGGTGCGCCACATCGTCGGGCGGCCGCCGTGCTCACGAATCCACGGGGCCAGTCGTCGCGTGCACTTCACGTCGAAGATGATCTCGCCGCCGGGATTCTTCGCCAGGATGTCCTGCGCGAACAGCATGATCTGCCGATCGGGATAGATGATCTGTCCGCCCTTGGTCACGACGCCGAGCCGGTCACCATCGCCATCGAAGGCCAGCCCCAGTTCCGCGTCGGTGTCGCGCAGCGCGCGGATCAGATCCTCGAGATTCTCCGGATGCGCCGGGTCCGGATGGTGGTTGGGAAACGTGCCGTCGATGTCGGTAAAGAGCTCGACCACATCGCAGCCGAGCGCCCGGAACAGCGCGACGGCTGTCGGCCCGGCCACGCCATTGCCGCAGTCGATGGCGATCTTCATCGGACGAGCCAGCTTGACTGTCGTGCGTATGCGCTCGAGATACGCCGGCAGCACATCCGCCATGCGCTCCTCGCCCGGCGAACTGGCGCGAACAAGATTGCCACTCTCAATGCGGCTACGCAGCGCCTGGATCGCATCGCCATGCAGCGTCGTGCCGGCCATCATCATCTTCAGACCGTTGTACTCGGGCGGATTGTGGCTGCCGGTGATCTCCACACCGGAACCCGTCCCCAGATGCACCGTGGAGAAGTACAGCACCGGCGTCGGCACCATGCCGACATCGATGACGTCGGTGCCGGTGGAGGTGATTCCCGCCACCAGCGCATCGCGCAGCAGCGGACCCGACAGGCGACCGTCGCGGCCGACACAGATCGCCGACTCGCCAAGCGCGACGGCTTCCGATCCAAGGGCCGCACCGATCAGCCGCACCGCGTCCGGCGTCAACGCGGTGTCGACGACTCCTCGAATGTCGTAGGCCTTGAAGAGCGACGGAGCAACGTGGACTGCGGACATGAGCACCTTCGATTGAACTGCGCACTAAGCCGAAACGGTCACCCTCATGGGTTCGCTTCAGAAGTCGACGCCTTGAGCATCCAGGCAAGAGTTTCGCGGAAGTCCCGAAACGGCAGACTGCCGAGCGCGGCCTCCATTCTGCTGGAACTGCCGACAAGCCGATGCACTTCGCTCGCTCGGACGAACTCCGGATTGACGCGAACGTCGAGATCGTGACCGGAAATCTCGCGCAACTGCTCGACCACCCAGCGCAGCGATCGGCCGACGCCGGAACACAGGTTCGTCACGCCCTCCGGAACATCCGCCGTCAGCAGCCGCACATACGCCTGGGCCACCGTTCGCACGTCGGAGAAGTCGCGCACGACATCGAGATTGCCGAGTTCGACGTGCGGCCGCCGTTGCGCGAAGTGGGCCACCAGCTTGGGTACGAGAAAGCTCTCGGTCTGGCCCACACCGGTGTAGTTGAACGGGCGCGTCATCACGATCGGGAGCCGGTCAGCATAGGTCCGCACCATCCATTCCATTGCCAGCTTGCTGGCGGCGTAGTGGTTGACCGGTGCCGGCGGAGTCGCCTCGGTGATGGGTTCGACCGTGGCATTGCCGTAGACGTTTGCACTGCTGGCGATCACGACCCGACGCGGGGCGACTCCAGCCGTGACCAGCGACTCCAGGAGCTGCGCGGTTCCCACCGTGTTCACGGCATAGAAAGCGGTCGCGTCCCTGAGGCCGACGAAGCTCAGCGCAGCCAGATGAATCACGTAGTCGGGCCGCGCCGCCTGCAGCACGGCCGCAATCGACGCCGGTTGGGTCAGGTCGAAAGGCGAGCCCGCGGCCTCTGCATCGATGACCGCGTAACCGGCCTCGTCAAGCGCGGCCGCCACGTAGCGCCCGGTGAAGCCGGTACAGCCGGTCACCAGCACACGGCCGGCGTCAGAACGAGACGCCACGGGTGTTCCGCCGAAGGTCCGCCTCCACCATCATCCGGCACAGCTCTTCCAGCGTTGTGCGGGGCTCCCACCCCAGCTTGGCTTTGGCCTTGGCCGGGTTGCCGATCAGCAGATCCACTTCCGCAGGCCGGTAGAACCTGGGATTGATCCGAATCAGCGTCTTGCCGCTGCGGCGATCCACGCCCTGCTCGTCGACGCCCGTCCCGCGGAAATCGAGCTCGATGTCCACCGCCCTGAACGCCATGCGGACGAAGTCACGCACAGTCTCCGTACGGTTCGTCGCCAGCACGAACGTCTCGGGCTCAGGCGCCTGCAGCATGCGATACATGCCTTCAACGTACTCCTTCGCGTAGCCCCAGTCGCGCTTGGAATCCAGGTTGCCGAGTTCGAGGACGTCCAGTTTCCCCAGCTTGATCTTTGCCGCACCGTCGGTGATCTTCCGGGTAACGAATTCGAGCCCGCGCAACGGCGACTCGTGGTTGAAAAGGATCCCACTGGCGCCAAAGATGCCGTAGCTCTCCCGGTAGTTCACCGTCATCCAGTGCGCGAACAGCTTGGCGACGCCATAGGGGCTGCGGGGATAGAACGGCGTGGACTCGTCCTGCGGCACCGCCTGCACCTTGCCGAACATTTCCGAGGTCGAGGCCTGATAGAAGCGGATCTTCGGGTTGACCAGCCGGATCGACTCGAGCAGATTCAGCGCGCCCAGGCCCGTGATGTGTGCGGTAGTCGTCGGTTGATCGAACGACACCCCGACGAAACTCTGTGCGGCGAGGTTGTAGATCTCGTCGGGCTGGGTTCGTTGCACCAATGCAATGCTGGTGCCGATGTCGGTCAGGTCGTATTCGACGACCTCGAGGTTGGGATGCCCATGGACTCCCAGTTCCTCGATGCGCCAGAAGTTGACCGAGCTTGTTCTCCGGTAGGTGCCGTAGACCTTGTAGTCGCGCTCCAGCAGAACCTGGGCCAGGTAGGCGCCGTCCTGTCCCGTGATGCCTGTTACGACTGCTGACTTGCGCTTGCTCATGGGTGAGATCTTCTGAAATGGGCTCTGTTAGGTGGCCAGGCGACGAGCGGTAGACCCCTGCGCGGCAGCGGCTGACTCAACGCAAAAGTCCCGCGGCGGGCCAATGGCGACAACCGGGGCGACTTGCATCGATAGAATGCCGGCTGAGGTGGATTGTATAGAGCGCCGTCCTGACGCCTTGAGAGCAACAGGCCGCGCTGACCAGAGGAGTAAACCGCAGCATGTTGGCGATCATTCTATGTGGCGGATCCGGCACCCGGCTGTGGCCCGTTTCGCGGGAAGCCATGCCCAAGCCGTTCATGCGGATCGGTGGGGGTCCATCGTTGCTTCAGCGCACGGCGCTGCGCTCCAAACGGCTGGGTGCCGACTCGTGCCTGGTCGTGACCAACGGCGAGTACACCTTCAAGACAATCGAGGAGTTCACCGAGCTCGGGGACAAGGCGCCGGCTGACGTGCAGCTGCTGCTCGAGCCGGTCGGCCGCAACACGGCGCCCGCGATCGCCGCCGCCTGTTGCCTGCTCGAGAAACAGGGCCGCACCAGCGAGCCGCTGATCATCCTGCCGGCGGACCATCTGATCCAGGACGAGGCGCGCTTCGCTGAAGTGGCGGGACATGCCGCGCGGCTGGCTGCCGAGGGCCGCATCGTGCTGTTTGGCATCCACCCGACGCTGCCCGAAACCGGGTTCGGCTACATCGAATGTGCGGCGGTCCCGGTCGGGGATGCCGCGCAGCTCGTGCGTCGATTCGTCGAGAAGCCGTCGCCCGAAAAGGCGACCGAGTACCTGGCGGCCGGCAACTATCTCTGGAACAGCGGCATGTTCTGCTTCACGGCCGGCACGATGCTGGCCGCGCTGGAGCGGCACGCCCCGGCCGTGCTGACCGCCGCACGGGCCGCTGTCGAGAAGGGAACGACATCGACGCTGCAGCCACCGCGCCTGCAGCTCGACCGCGCGGCGTTCCAGTCGGCGCCGGACATTTCGATCGACTATGCAGTGATGGAGCGCGAGTCGAACGTCGTCGTGCTGGCGGGCGACTTCGGCTGGAGCGACATCGGGTCCTGGAAGGCCGTCGCCGAGGAGTTCGAGCGCGACGCGGGCGGCAACACGACGAGCGGCGAAGTGGTGCTCGCTGATTGCCACAATGTGCATGTGCAGACCGAGGATCGGCTCGTCGCCGCGGTAGGCCTGACCGATGTCGTCATCGTCGACACGCCTGACGCCGTCCTGGTCTGCGATCGGCACGCCTCGCAGAAGGTCAAGGATGTGGTCAACGAGCTCAAGCGGCGCGGGCACGACACGCACAAGCTGCACCGCACGGTCGCGCGCCCATGGGGCACCTATACGACGCTGCAGGAAGGACCGAACTTCAAGATCAAGCGGATCGAGGTCAAGCCGGGCGCGTCACTATCGCTGCAGATGCACCACCATCGCAGCGAACACTGGGTCGTGGTCAGTGGCACCGGCAAGGTCACGGTCGACGAAAAGGTGGTGCTCTTGGCACCCAACGAATCGACCTACGTCCCGGTGGGCGCCAAGCATCGCCTCGAGAATCCCGGGCGCGTACTGTTGACGCTGATCGAGGTCCAATGTGGCGACTACGTCGGCGAGGACGACATCGTCCGTTTCGACGATATCTATGGACGCGCCTCGCCAACCGGTGCGGCCCAGGCGTGACTTGCCCGCTGTCGCTGCCAGCAATCTGACGCCATGAAGCCCACTCGAGAAGCCCTGTCCGCCTGCCGGGTGCTGGTCGTGGGTGACGCAATGCTCGATCAGTACTGGTTTGGTGACGTCGAGCGGATTTCGCCGGAGGCGCCTGTCCCCGTTGTACGGGTCCAGCGTCGCGAAGAGCGGCTCGGCGGCGCTGCCAATGTGGCACGCAACGTGGCCGCGGTGGGTGTACGCACAGCGCTATTGACCGTGCTTGGCGACGACGATGCCGGACACAAAGTCAGTCGGCTGCTGTCCGAGGCCGGCATCGAGCCGCAGGTACATCTCGACCCGAATCTGCCCACGACCGTGAAGCTGCGCGTGATCGGTCGCCGGCAGCAGATGCTGCGGGTGGATTTCGAGAATGTTCCGGAAGCGGAGACGCTTGCGGCGCTGCTCGACAACTACGCCTCCCAGCTCCCGAACTATGACCTGGTGATTCTCTCGGACTATGGGAAGGGCGGACTCGCCCACATCGCTGGCATGATCGAGCGTGCCCGTGCAGCAGGAAAACCCGTGCTGGTTGATCCGAAGGGCGACGACTACACGCGCTACAAGGGCGCGACGCTGCTGACACCGAACCGGACCGAGCTCCGCGAAGTCGTGGGTCGCTGGAAGGATGAGGCCGACCTGACACGTCGTGCCCAGGCACTGAGAGGCGAGCTTGGGCTCAACGCCCTGCTGCTTACCCGCAGCGAAGATGGCATGACGCTCTACACGGACGATGGCGCGTGGACGGTGCCAGCACAGGCGCGCGAAGTGTTCGACGTCTCGGGCGCGGGCGATACCGTCATTGCCGTGCTGGCCGCGATGCTCGCCGCCGGAGTGCCGTTGCGGGATGCGGTCAGCATTGCCAACCGTGCGGGCGGCATTGTGGTTGGGAAGCTCGGGACGGCCACGGCCAGCTACGACGAGCTCTTCGCCGGAGACCACGCATGATCATCGTCACCGGCGCGGCCGGCTTCGTCGGGTCCAACAACGTCAAGGCGCTCAATGACCAGGGCCTGACGGACATCATCGCCGTCGACAACCTGACCAATGCCGACAAGTTCCGCAACCTGACCGACTGCGAAATCGCCGACTACCTCGACAAGCGCGACTTTCTCGAGCTGGTCCGCAGCGGCCGCCTGCCCCGTCCTGAAGTCGTTTTCCATCAGGGCGCCTGCTCGGACACGATGGAGACCGACGGTCGCTACATGCTGGACAACAACTATCGGTACTCGATGGCCCTGCTGCGCTGGTGCCAGGACGAGGGCGTGCCGCTGGTGTATGCGTCGTCGGCAGCCGTTTATGGACTCGGTCCGAAGTTCGTCGAAGGCCGCGGGAACGAACACCCGCTGAACGTCTACGGCTACTCCAAGTTCCTGTTCGACCAGATCGTGCGGCGCGAGTTGCCTCGGCTCAAGGCGCCGGTGATCGGCCTTAGATACTTCAATGTGTACGGCCCGCGCGAAGCGCACAAGGGCCGCATGGCATCGGTGGCGTTCCATCACTTCAATCAGTTCCGGGCCGACGGCAAGGTGCGCCTCTTCGAAGGCAGTCACGGCTACGCCAACGGCGCGCAGCAACGCGACTTCATTCATGTCGACGACGTCATTCAGGCGAACCTGCACTTCTGGAATCGCCCGGTGTCCGGCATCTACAACCTCGGCACCGGCCGCGCACAGGCGTTCAACGACGTGGCACTGGCCGTCGTGAACACGCTGCGCGAACATGACGGCCAGGCGCCACTGCCGCTGGAGCACGCCGTTCGGCAGGGCTTGATCGAGTACATCGCATTTCCCGAAGCGCTCAAGGG
>CAVYNB010000002.1:0-192957 GCA_963769745.1 uncultured beta proteobacterium | reverse complement strand
GTTGAACCACGGCTCCAGCGGACCGTACAGGCGCAGGATCATGAACCAGCCCTTGCCTGGAATCGTCTGCACCCAGTTGTTCTCCATACCCTTCGGCGCTTTCGGTCCGAAGTAGACATCGACCGAGCCATCCGCATTGACCTTGACCCCCTTGTCCTGGCTGCTGACGCTCGGGGCCCTCTGGTCGGCCTGCACCATCGAGCGGGTCTGGTTGTCGTAGACGATGACCGACCAGAAATTCTTGACCGGGATGTTGGGCGGCAGGCGCAGCTTGTAGGTCTTGCCGCCATCGAAGGGATTGCCCTTTGCATCCTGCACCGACCAGGGGTACTGCGATCCCTGGCCCACCATCTTCTCCTCCATCGCCGGCGTGACGCCGGTGGCGAAGTAATAGTAGAAAGCCGCACCGTCCAGGTTGCTGACACCGGGCGACACCTCGAACCTGTAGCCGCCGAAGAACGGCAGGCGCCACGCACTGCCCGGATAGAAGTACGCCTCCTTCGAGCGGATCTTGAAGGCGATGGTGCGCGCCGTCACGGCGCCGATGTTTGCCGCGTCGGTCAGGATCTTCTTCATCCGCTCATCAGGGTTGAAGGGCTGGCCCTTGACGATGCCGATCGAGGCGAACAGGCCCAGGGTGGTGGGGTCCGAACCCTCCGGCGGCTCTTCCTGGATGACCTGGTTCAGCAGGCCCCAGAACGAATAGTCGCCCGGTGCGACGAAGTTCGCCGGAACGCCCGACGCGTTGACGAATTTCATTGGGGGCGAGTTCGCGGCGTCGCCCAGGCGGTAGATCCGCAGGTTCTTCTTGACCGACTCCACGCCGGGCCGGGTCGAACCGTCTACGAGAAAGGCACGGAAGACGAGCCAGTTGCCGAAGGTGCTGGGCCTAACGACGTGGTACCCGGACGGGATGTCGCCCTTGTATCCGGGCGGCAGCAGCAGGTACTTGCCGCCCGCGCCCTTGTCGGCGCCGGTGAGGCCGACGTCGGCCACCCACTTGTACCAGAAGTCGTTGACCAGCCCGAGCACATTGGGCGGGATCTCAGCCACCAGCGGCCCCTTGCTGGTGTCGACCCAGACGAAGTTGTAGATCGTGTTGTCGTTGGCGGTCAGCTCGACGGTTCTCGGGTCGACCAGGTCTTCCCAGATCACATCGGTCTGGTTGTCGGGCCCGAACTTGCGGATCGAGTCGCGCATGCCCGCTTGATTGACGATGGGGATCGCGAGCAGATAGGCCTGCAGCGCCCGCGAGCGGTCGAGGTTGTCGTAGATCTTCTCGACGGTCTCGGTCGACGGGTAGCCGTAGTTCAGGTTCAACGTGCCGATCGAGGACTCGAGCTTGTCGGGCACGGCAACGCCCGGGGCGAAGGGCGTCGTCATCTTGAAAGTCTGCGCGGAAGCCGTCGCGGTGAACGCGACGGCGAGAATCGCGCCCAGCAGCGCATGTCTCGTCATGTTCTTCTCCCTTTTGCGCTATGAGTGCGCACCGTAACGGCGAAAGCCGGGCCGGGACGCTAACAGACCTTCAGGAATCGCATTTTGCAAATCCGGCCCTGCAATTGGCCCGATTGGAGAAGCCTCCACCTACAATGATCAGCTCCGATCTGGCCCAGCAGGAGCTTGCCGGATGGCTAGATCACAGCAGCCCATCGCCGACAGGTCGTTTGCCAAGAGGCAGCGCCACGCGCGCGACCACGGCCGAGACGGCGCGGTCCCGGAGTCGGCCCCGCGCCGTCGCCTGTCCGCTACCGGCGACGGCGAAGTCAGGATCGGTCCTGTCGCCGCGATTCCAGGCATCTTGAGGAAGTTCGGGGTCGACCCGAGTCTCCCGTTCGTGCGGGCGGGCGTGCCGCTCCGGGCCTTCAGGAATCCCGAGAACCGGATCGCATTCGAGGCGCTTGGACGCTTGTTTGCCGAATGCTCAACGGCAACGTCCTGCGGCCACTTCGGCCTCCTCGTTGGCGAGTGCTTCGAACTGGATGGCCTCGGCGCCATCGGATACCTGATGCGCAACTCAGCCACCGTTGGCGACGCGCTGCGGGCCCTACTTCTGCATTTCTACCTGCAGGATCGCGGGGCCGTACCGATACTGCTCAGCCTGGACGCTTCCTATGTGCTCCTCGGCTACTCCGTATATCAACATGGCACGCCCGGCACCGAGCATCTTTACGACGCCGCCATTGCCATCGGGTACAGGATGCTGAAGGCGATCTGCGGCCCCGCCTGGAGGCCAGCGCACGTCCAGTTCGCCCATGCTCGGCCGAAGGATGCGCGACCCTATCGTCGCCTTCTTGGTCCGAATGTTCGATTCGACACCGAGGTGTCCGGCATCGTGTTCGCAGCATCGTGGCTCGACCGTGCCATCCCCGGCGCGGACTCCAACCTCCACGAACTGGTCATGCTGGCCATCCAGCATGCCCGTGCAACCAGTGCGATGGGCTTCGCCGACGTCGTACGGGGCGCGCTCCACCAGATGGTACTTAGCGGCACGTCGTCGGCCGAGAGTGTGGCGCTACTGTTCGGCATACACGAGCGGACGCTGCGCAAGCGGCTGACCGCCGAGGGGACCAGCTTGCAACAGCTCGTCAGTCAAGCGCGCTTCGAGCTGGCGAAGCAACTTCTGGAGAACACACAACTTCCAATTTCGGAGATTGCCGCGGCGCTGCATTTCGCAGACGCGGCGGTCTTCTCGCGCGCGTTCCGCAGCTGGTCAAAGACGAGCCCCGAGGGAATGGCGCGCCCGACGTGGCCGCAAGGCCGTTCCCACGCCGATGAACTCCGATTTGGGGCGCGGCTACGACCGGTTTGAATTGGGTGAATGGATGGCCGCTTCGGCCGAGTGTCGCCGACGTCACCTGGACGCCTTATCTGGCACGGGCAGGACGCGCAGGGTCGCCTCGAGAATCTTCCTGTCCTCTGGATCCGGGAGCGCCGCTACCAGGTCGATTGCCCTGGCATAGAGCTCGCGGTGAGCGGCCGCATCTTTCGCCGCAGCGGCTACGTTGGCCGCAACCGCATGTGCGAGGGCGGTTTCCCACGCCTCGGCCTCGTTAGCAAAGAAGAATGGCTGCGACTTCGCCAGGTAGTGGGCCGCCGGTCCGGGAATGCCGAGCAGCGCGTAGGCATGTGCAACCGGTTGAGCCGCAGGTGCGCGGTTGTTGTCATTGCCGACGATCTTCCAGAAGTGCATTGCGGCATGCGCCGCCTGCAGCATCTCTTCATCTTCTTCGGGTGTCCGCGACTCGGCCTCAGTCAGGGTCCATGCCCTATTGTTTGCTTGACTGGCCAATCGGCGCTGCCACCGAGCGATCTCTTCGGGCGTGGGTTTCTCATCCATCTCGCCAGGTCCGCTATGAGGTGAATCGGTGTGACGACCCCTTCGTCAGCAAATGGCCGAAGGCGGCACCCAGTCAGGCTGGCCAACCGACAGAGGCGCTTCCTGTGAATATTCCTGGCCGGCCTGCAGCAATACTCCGGCGCGCGTCGGATGCGATGCGGATGTAATGCGATCACCAATTCGACAACAAGAAACAGGAGATCGCCATGTTCCGCAAGTACATCACTCCCGCCGCCGCACTTCTGGTTGCCGCCGCGACGACGTTATCCCTGTTCAGCGCCGTCGCGGGTCTTGCAGATGGAGACCGCGCGCTTCTGTTGGCCGCCAAGCACACGCCCACCGTCATCGCCGACAACACCGCGTTGGTCGCACGCTAGAC
This sequence comes from uncultured beta proteobacterium, assembly GCA_963769745.1. Taxonomy (GTDB): domain Bacteria; phylum Pseudomonadota; class Gammaproteobacteria; order Burkholderiales; family Burkholderiaceae_F; genus JALORV01. The sequence goes on along the minus strand of CAVYNB010000002.1, from coordinate 189,238 downwards.
GTCCGCTACATGTGGTTGAGCCCGGTCGGACCGGGCTCTTCAAGTCTGACTTGGTCTCAACTCTGCTGCGACAATCCCGGCTGCGGCTTCTGGCCCAGACGTTGTCGAACGGGCAAGGTGAGTCTTCGTTACAGCGGCAGCTGACGGACCCTGTCTGGGCGCAGCATTGGCCGGCATCAGGCATCTGAAGCACCAACCGGCTTGAACAGGTTGATGTTCGTAGGCCTGAAGCCCAGCTTTGCGTACAGGGACTGTGCCTCGGCGTTGTGCCCAAAGACGTGAAGAGCGATGCCCGACAATCCGAGTCGTCTCACTTCCTGTTCCAGGGCGCAAAAGGCTCGAGAGGCGTGCCCCTTGCGACGTTGGTGAGGCCAGATCTCGACATCGTAGACATACGCGACTCGAGAATTGAATCTCGTCTGCACCGCGAACCAAAGCACACCGACGGGGCTGGAGTCGGAGTCCTCGATCGTGTAAAGGAAGTTGTCCGGTGTCGTGAGACCTTGAGGCAGCAGTTCTTCGAGGTTCTTTTTGGACAGTTGCAGCGACTCGTCCTCTGACCACTGGCCCGAGGCGACCTTGTCTGCCGCGTACGCCGGTATCGACTCCTTGAGCCATGCGACGTATTCAGCCTGTGTCATCGGGCGAAGAACTGGCATGGCGATGGCCTCAGGTATCCCGCGCGTTCAGTAAAGTTGCATTCTCGCCGCGACTGGAACTTCGCAGGTGTTCGAGACGGCCGCGTGCGGGTGAGTCGCGAGCTGCCCATCAACGCCGACTCACTGGCTGTAACCCGAGGCCGTCACTGACCCGCGCTCGCTATCACCGTGGGATGCTCGACCAAGCGATCAAGAACCGTCCAGCTTTGCTTCCATCGTGATCGTCGTGTTCAGCAGTCGAGAGATCGGGCAGCCCGCCTTGGCAGCAGCGGCGCACTGCTGAAAGGTCTGTGCGTCGGTACCCGGAACGCGTCCGGTGACCTGCAGATGAATGCCCGTCACGGTCCAGCCGGCGTCGGTCTTGTCGAATGTCAGCGTGGCCTGCGTCTCGAGCGACTGCGCAACCAGCTTCGCTTCGCCGAGTTGCGCCGACAGCGCCATCGTGAAGCAACCCGCGTGCGCGGCTGCGATCAGTTCCTCCGGATTGGTGCCGATGCCGTTTTCGAAGCGCGTTCCGAAGGAGTACTGGGTGCGCGACAGCACGCCGCTCGCCGTCGAGACGGTGCCCTTGCCGCTCTTCAGATCGCCTTTCCATTCCGCAGATGCCGAGCGTTTCATGAACTGTCCTTTCGAAGTGGGCAACGTCCGTGAGCTTGAGCCGAGTCAGTCAGGCTGCGGAAGCAGTCTGCCTCCCGCGGTCGCGGGAGCGCAGTTGCTTCCGGATCGATCGGTTGCGGTCACCGCGCCCAGGGCGGCACTCCGGCAGACAGTCCCCAGGAATCGCGGGCGCGTCCGGCCAAAGCGGGATCGACGGCTTCGAGCGCTGCGAGCGCGATCGAGCGACGGTCGACTTCGAAGAATGCGCGCAGTGCGGCGCGCGTGTCCGAGCGGCCGAAGCCGTCGGTGCCGAGCACGACATAGCGGTCGCCGATCCACGGGCGGATCAGATCCGGAACGCTGCTGACGTAGTCCGAGGCGGCAACGACCGGCGCACCGGTCGCTGGCAACTGCTGTTCGATCCACGATGCGGCCCTTGGCTCGCCAAGCCGCGCCGCGCGCTGCAGCGCCATCGCCTCGCGCCGCAGTTCGGTGAAGCTCGTCACCGAATACACGTCGGCGGCGACTTCGAACTCCGACTCCAGCAGCGCGGCCGCGGCGAGCGCTTCGCGCAGGATCGTGCCTGCGCCGAGCAGGCGCACTCGCGCCGCGCCGAGCGATGAAGCGCGTACGCGGTACAGGCCGCGCAGCACTCCCTCGCGCACATCGATGCCGGTGTCTTCACTCCCCTCCCTGGGGGAGGGACCGGGGGAGGGGGGCTTGATAGATGAATTACGAACAGTCGCCGCTGCCTTGGGCAGCGACGGCTGGGAGTAATTCTCGTTCATCACCGTGACGTAATAGAACTCGTCGTTCTGCTCCGTCAGCATCCGCCGCATGCCGTGCTCGACGATCACCGCGAGCTCATAGGCGAAGCACGGGTCGTAGGCGCGGCAGTTCGGCACCGTGGAGGCAATCAGATGGCTCGTGCCGTCCTCGTGCTGCAGCCCTTCGCCGGACAGCGTCGTGCGGCCCGCGGTGGCGCCGAGCAGAAAGCCGCGGGTGCGCGAGTCCGCCGCAGCCCACAGCAGGTCGCCGACGCGCTGGAAGCCGAACATCGAATAGAAGATGTAGAACGGCAGCATCGGCAGGCCGTTGGTCGAGTAGCTGGTGCCCGCCGCCACCCATGAGGCGATCGCGCCGGCCTCGTTGATCCCTTCCTCGAGGATCTGCCCGTTCTTCGCTTCCTTGTAGTAACTGATCTGCGCGCTGTCTTCGGGTTCGTACAGCTGCCCGAGCGGCGAGTAGATGCCGATCAGACGGAAGAGATCCGCCATGCCGAAGGTGCGCGCTTCGTCGGCGATGATCGGCACGATGCGGGCGCCGATCGTTGCGTCCTTCACCAGCGCGCCGAGCATGCGGACGAACGCCATCGTCGTCGACATCTCCTTGCCGTCGGCCTCGAGCGCGAAGCGCGCGAACGTTTCGGCGGCCGGTGTCGGCAGCGCCTCGCAAGCGGAGGTGCGCGCCGGCAGGTAGCCGCCGAGCTTGGCGCGGCGCGCATGCAGGTACTTCATCTCGGGGCTGTCTGCGGGCGGCTTGTGGAACTCGACGTTCTCGACCTGCGTATCGGAAAGCGGCAGTGCGAAGCGGTCGCGGAACTCGCGCAGCGCCTCGGCGTCGAGCTTCTTCTGCTGATGCGTCGTCATGCGGCCCTGGCCGGCCGTGCCCATGCCGTAACCCTTCTTGGTCTTGGCGAGAATCACCGTCGGCTGGCCGCGGTGGCGCACCGCTGCGTGGTAGGCCGCGTGGATCTTCACCGGGTCGTGCCCGCCGCGCCGCAGCCGGTCGATGTCGTCGTCCGACAGGTGCGCGGTGAGCTGCGTCAGTTCCGGATACTTGTTGAAGAAGTGCTCGCGGTTGAAGCGGCCGTCGGTGGCCGACAGCGTCTGGAACTCGCCGTCCACGGTTTCGTGAAAGGCGCGCAGCAACAGCATGTGCGTGTCGCGCGCGAACAGCGGGTCCCAGTCGCTGCCCCACAGCAGCTTGATGACGTTCCAGCCGGCACCGGCGTACAGGCCTTCGAGCTCCTGGATGATCGAGCCGTTGCCGCGCACCGGGCCGTCGAGCCGTTGCAGGTTGCAGTTGACGACGAACACCAGATTGTCCAGCCCCTCGCGCGCGGCGATCGAGAGCCCCGCCAGCGACTCGGGCTCGTCCATCTCGCCGTCGCCGACGAAGGCCCAGACCTTGCGCGTGTACGTCTTCGCCAGTCCGCGGTGCTCCAGGTAGCGCAGGAAGCGCGCCTGGTAGATCGCGAAGAGCGGCCCCAACCCCATCGAGCCCGTCGGGAACTGCCAGAAGTTCGGCATCAGCCAGGGGTGTGGATACGAGACAGCTGGCAGACCTTGCCCGCCCGACCGGTCTCGCGTCGATAGTGGTCGAGCTGCTCGGCGCTGAGGCGCCCTTCGAGGAAGGCGCGGGCATAGACGCCCGGCGCCGAGTGCGGCTGGAAGTAGACGAGGTCGCCGCGCGCTTCGGGTGCTTCGCCGCCGGCGCGAAAGAAGTGGTTGAAGCCGACTTCGAAGAGATCCGCCGCCGAGGCGTAGCTCGCGATGTGCCCTCCGAGTTCGGCGCTCGCCTGGTTGGCGCGCACCACCGTCGCCAGCGCGTTCCAGCGCACCAGCGCGGACAGGCGCTGCTCGAGCTCGAGGTTGCCGGGGAACGGTGCCTGCTCGGCGAGCGAGATCGTGTTGAGGTAAGGCGTGTTCAGCACCTGCGGCAGCGGCACGCGGCGCGTGCGCGCATGCTGCAGCAGCTGCTTCAGCAGGAAGGTTGCGCGTTCGGGACCTTCGGCCGCGATCAGCGCATCGAGCGCCTCGAGCCACTCGCGTGTTTCGAGCGGATCGCCGTCGTCCTCGGGCAGGCGCCACGCGGCAGACGGATTCAGCTTCGCGAGATCGTCGAGGTTCATCGGTCCTCCGCGGCGTCGGCGGCGAGATCGCGGATTATCCGCCGGCCACAGTCGTCGTGACCACGGTACGGGATAATCCCCTGATGGACTCGCTGACTTTGACCCGGCCCGACGACTGGCACCTGCACCTGCGCGACGGCGCGGCGATGGCGGCGGTGCTGCCGCATACCGCGCGCCAGTTCGCGCGCGCGATCGTGATGCCGAACCTGAAGCCGCCCGTCACGACCACCGCGGAAGCAGAGGCGTACCGCGCACGCATCCTGGCCGCGCTGCCGGCGGGGCTCGCGTTCGAGCCGCTGATGACGCTCTACCTGACCGACAACACGCCGGCCGACGAGATCCGCCGCGCCAAGGCGAGCGGTTTCGTGCACGGCGTGAAGCTCTATCCGGCCGGCGCGACGACGAACTCCGATTCCGGCGTCACCGACGTCCGCAAGCCGCGCGCGGCGCTGGAGGCGATGCAGGCGGTCGGACTGCCGCTGCTGGTGCACGGCGAAGTGACGCGCTCGAACGTCGACGTGTTCGACCGCGAGGCGGTCTTCATCGACGAGGTGCTGCATCCGCTGCGCAAGGACTTTCCGCAGCTGAAGGTGGTGTTCGAGCACATCACGACGCGCGAGGCGGCGCAGTATGTCCGCGACGCCAGCGGGCCGATCGCCGCGACGATCACCGCGCATCACCTGCTCTACAACCGCAATGCGATCTTCATGACGGCCGACGGCCGCGCCGGCGTGCGGCCGCACTACTACTGCCTGCCGGTACTGAAGCGCGAGGCGCACCGGCTGTCGCTGGTCGAGGCGGCCACCGGCGGCAACCCGCGCTTCTTCCTCGGCACCGATTCGGCGCCGCACCCGAAGGGCGAGAAGGAAACCGCCTGCGGCTGCGCCGGCTGCTACACCGCGCTCAACGCGCTCGAGCTCTACGCCGAAGTCTTCGAAGACGCGGGCCGGCTCGACCGGCTCGAAGCCTTCGCCAGCCACTTCGGCGCGGACTTCTACGGCCTGCCGCGCAACCGCGGCACGCTGACGCTGCAGCGCCGCGCGTCGAAGGTTCCGACGGAGCTGCCACTCGGCGCGGCGACCGTCGTGCCGCTGCGCGCGGGCGAATCGCTGCGCTGGAGTCTCGCCGCCTGATCGCCTTCGACGCGTCGCGGCCCTGGATGGCGGCCGTCGCCGCCGACCTGCCGCTGCTGGCTGCCGCCGATCCGCGCGCCGCGCTGTCGCGAGCGGCCACAGAGCGCGGCATCACGACCGCGAGCGGTCGTCCGCTCGAATTCGTTGCCGCCGATGACGCGCCGCTGCGCACCGCCTACGAGGCGCACATCGCCGCCAGCGGCCGCGTGCCGACACGCCTCAACGCACACGACCTGCTGAACGCGCTCGCCTGGCTGGCCTTTCCGCGCAGCAAGGCGCGCCTCAACGAGCTGCAGTCGGCGGCGATTGCGCGCGACGGGGTCGGCGCGCGCCGCGGTGGGTTGCGCGACGCGGCCACGCTCTTCGACGAGAACGGAGTGGTGCTGGCGACCGACGACGCGTGGCTCGTGCAGTGCCTGCGCGAGCGGCGTTGGCGCGAGCTCTTCATCGACGGTCGCGCGCGCTGGGACGGCGTGCGGGTGCTGGCCTTCGGCCATGCGCTGATGGAAAAGCTGGCGTCGCCCTACAAGGCCATCACCGCGCACGTGCTCGTGCTCCCGCGACCGGCATCGACCGACAGCAGCGAACTCGATGCCGCAGTGGCGGGCTTGCTGGACGAGGACTTCGGCACGACGGCGCTGCTGCCGTTGCCGGTGCTCGGCATCCCGCGCTGGTGGGCCGCGAACGAGGACCCGGCGTTCTACGACGACGCGTTCGTGTTCCGCGCCGCGCGGGTCGGGTCCGTCGGCACGCCGCGCGGGTAAGGGTCGAGGGTCTCGACCGGCCGCCCGGCCCGCTGGGCGATCAGCCGCACCGCCTGCTCGAGCTCAGCCGGTGTCTTGCCGTGCGAGACGCGCCACGACTCCCAGGCGCGCCCGTCGGCCAGCACGATGCGGTACGCGGGCTGCCGCACGATTTCACCGTGCCAGGCCTTGCGCGACTGCAGCGCTTCGACCGCACGGACGTCGGCGTACGCATACGAGCGACTCTGCAGGGTCCACAGCGGATCCCAGGTGAGCGAGCCCGGGGTGACCTGCAGGTGCCAGTCGGCCAGCAACAGCGCCGCGACGATGCCGGCCGCCGAGGCCAGCCCGCCCTTGAGCCACGCGAGTGGTCGCGGGCGGAGCCGATCGTGATGTTCCCGCGCGGCAAGAACGGCGTTCAGCCGCTCGGGCGGGAGCGCTCGCGCCCGCCGTCGGCTCCACACCGCCTGGGCCACCGGCCAGGCGAGCAGGGCGGCCGGTACCAGCCACAGCAGCAGGTTTGGGGCTAGCCGGACGTCGCCCGCGGGTGCGACCGCGGTCGCGGCGGCCGAAAGGGCGATGGCGGCGAGCACGGCGACCGCCGCGCCGGCGAGCAGCCCTTCGCCGAGGCCACGATGCCAATCGCTGCGATACTGCGCGTCCCAGGCGCCTGCGGGGCCGGGAGTCGTGGCGAACGGCGGCAGTCGCCGGAGAATCGACTTGAAGAGCTGCCAGGCGCCAGCGGCCAGAGCAACGACGACCGCCACGGCGGTCCACTGATAGAAGTCCATGGTTCGAAACCGAAAGATGCAGCCCGACGACAGGGCGCGCAAGTTCAACAAGGCGGCCGGCACTGCGCCATCCGGAGTTACGCGAGATCATGCAGACGGGTGAATCGATGAACGTCCTCGTGACCGGCGCTGCGGGTTTTCTCGGACAGCGCCTGATCCGCGCGCTGCTGGAACGGGGCGAGCTGCACGCCGGCGGGCAGTCGCGGCCGATCGCGCGCATTACGGCGCTCGACGCGGCGGCGCCGGCTTCCGATGACGCACGCGTGCGCGTCGTGCAGGGCGACCTGGCCGATCGTGAGGTGCTGGCGCGGGCCTGTGATGACGGGATCGACAGCGTCTTCCACCTCGCGGCGGTGGTCTCGGGCGCGGCCGAGGCGGACTACGACCTCGGCATGCGCGTCAACGTCGACGGCACGCGCGCGCTGCTCGATACCTGCCGCGCGCAATCGGCGCCGCCGACCTTCGTGTTCGCGAGTTCGGTCGCCGTGTTCGGCGGCGCGCTGCCGGAGGTCGTGCAGGACGACACGATCCCGGCGCCGCAATCGAGCTACGGCGTGCAGAAGCTGATCGGCGAGCTGCTGATGGGCGACTGCACCCGGCGCGGTTTCATCGACGGACGCGCGGTGCGGCTGCCGACGATCGTCGTGCGGCCGGGCAAGCCCAATGCAGCGGCGTCGAGCTTTGCCAGCGGCATCGTCCGCGAACCGCTCGCCGGGCAAGAAGCGCTATGTCCGGTCGGGCCCGACACGCGGCTGTGGGTGATGTCGCCGGCGCAGGCGGTGCGCAACCTGATCCATGCGCACGAGACGCCGTCCACGGCGTGGGGCCGGCAGCGCGCGGTCAGCCTGCCGGGGCTGACCGTGTCGGTGCGCGAGATGCTCGAAGCGCTGCGGCAGGTGGGCGGCGAGGCCGCCGTGCAGCGCGTGCGCTTTGCGCCCGACGAGCGCATTGCGAAAATCGTCTACGGCTGGCCCGCGCGCTTCGACGCGGCGCGTGCGCACGCGCTCGGGTTCACCGCAGATACGGACATCGAATCGATCGTGCGCGCTTATGTGCAGGATCATGCGCGGGACTGCGTGCCATGACGATGAAGAAGACGGAACTCGAGAAACGCAAGGGGCTGAAGATCGCCAACGCACTGCGGCAGTCCGGCCCGCGGTTCGACACGTCGACGCCGGCGGACCGGCGCGCGCAGCGCGAGCGCGATCGTGCCGCCGGGCTGGTACCGTTCGCGGTCAAGTTGCCGGGCGATCTGCTCCGGCAGCTTCACGAGCAGTCACAGCAGCGCAACCTGCCACTGAACGAGCTGGTCGAGCAATTGCTGCGCACCGGATTGAAGACGAAGGAGGAAGGACGATGAGCATCATCACGACAGCGAGCGGCCTGCAGTACGAGGAGATGCGCGTCGGCACCGGCGCCACGGCGCGTTCCGGGCAGGACGTCGTCGTGCACTACACGGGCTGGCTGACCGACGGGAAGAAGTTCGACTCCAGCCGCGATCGCGGCGATCCGTTCACGTTCGGCCTCGGTGCCGGTCAGGTCATCGCCGGCTGGGACGAAGGCGTTGCCGGCATGCAGGTCGGCGGCCTGCGCAAGCTGACGATCCCGCCGCGGCTGGGTTACGGCGAATTCGGCGCGGGCGGCGTCATCCCGCCGAATGCGACGCTGGTGTTCGAGGTCGAGCTGATCGACGTCGGCTGATCCGCCGGCGCGTCGTTTGCGCTCAGCCGCCAGCGCGCGCCAGCCAGCCCAGCATCAGCAGTCCCGCCGCCGCGACCCAGCTTCCGACGGCGCGCAGCGCGATGCGGCCCCACGCGGCCTGGATCGTCGTGACCTGCGCGGCCAGAATCGCGAACAGACAGCAGGCGGCCGTAACCGCACCGGCGAGCGCGAGCGTGCCGGAACCTCCCAGCGAAGCGCCGTTCACGTAGCCGTGCAGCAGTCCGGCCATAACCGTGAACAATGCGACCACGGCGACTTTCAGACTTGTGTTGAGCGCGACGAGTACGCCGGCGAGGCCGAAGGTCAATGTCGTCAACACCGGCAGTGTGAGGTTCGACGGAAAGAGCATGCCGACCGCGCCACCGGCCAGCCACGCCAAAGGCAGCGCAAGCAGCGCCCAGCGCGCGGCCTCCGTGCCGCGCTGGCCGGCGAGCAGTGCGAGCGCGACGACGACGAGCAGATCCGCCGGCGTCAGTACGACATGGGCGATCCCGTCGTAGAACGCACCGAACCCGGTCTCCACGAGGTGCGCGCGCGCCGGCGCTGCGGCCAGCGCCAGCAGTCCGATGAGGGCGCTCCGCTTCAGGACGGCCGTCATGCGATCGCCCGCCAGAGGAAGAAGAGCCCCGCCAGCGCCACGCCGCCGCCCGCGGCGCGCACAACCTGTCGCCCCATTGTCCAGCGATGCGCGAAGCCAATGAGTATGCCGACCGCATGCAACAGCCCGGTGGCGACGACGAAGCCGAGGCTGTAGAGCAGTGCACTCGTGCCCTCGGGCAGTTCGCGGCCGTGCGCGTGGCCGTGGAAGATCGCGAAGAAAGCGACGATGAGCGCAGCGATCCACAGCGGTGGCCGGACCTCTGCCAGCACCATTGCGCCCAGCACCATCGCCGACAGCGCGATGCCGATCTCGACCCCGGGCAGCGGGAAACCGAGCAGGCCTATCAGTCCACCGAACGCCATCACGAGCGGAAACGCGACCGGCAGCACCCAGATCGCCGGCGCGCCGAGCACCGCACCCCACAAGCCGACCGCAACCATCGCCAGCACGTGGTCGAGTCCCGAGACCGGATGGGCGAGCCCCGCGAGGAACCCGGCCGCCTGGCCGCTTTCTTCGTGCGCGAACGCGATCGCGGGCAACAGTGCGAGGAGCGCAACGCGCACCATCACGCAGCGACGCCGACCGGCACGTCATGCGACGCCTCGCAGCAGAATCGCCACGCGCTGAATCGTCCAGAACGCCCCGAGCGTGCCCACCAGATAACCCGGCAGCCGCTCGACGATCCGCGGCCAGTGGATCTCCAGCAGCCGGAACGCGCGTTCGAGCAGCAGGATCAGCAGCACGAACGCGAGCTGCCCGATCTCGACGCCGACGTTGAAGAGCAGCAGCGCAAGCGGAATCTCGCCCTTCGGCAGGCCGAGCTGCGCCAGTCCGCTCGCGAAGCCGAACCCGTGCAGCAGTCCGAACGCGAACGCGACGACCCACGGGTGGCGGATCGTGAAGCTCGTCTGCCCGCGCCAGCGCCGCACGATCTCCGGTCCGAGGAACAGGATCGACAGCGCGATCGCGGCGTTCAGCGGCGCCGCCGGCACCTGCGCGATGCCGAACGTGGCGACCGCCAGCGTGATGCTGTGGGCAATCGTGAAGGCGGTGACGGTCTTCACCAGCATCCAGCGGTCACGCACGATCAGCAGCAGCCCGAGCACGAACAGCAGGTGATCGACGCCGAGCAGGATGTGCTCGATGCCGAGATAGAGATACGCGCCGACGCCGCGCCGCGTGTCACCCGCCGCACGCAGCGTGATCGACGGTTGTGTCGGCTTCAGCACGTGCGTCTCGACAGCTCTCGTCGGCATGCTGCACGCGGACCAGCACGTCGGTGACGAACGCCTCGAGTCCTTCGATTGCGATCGTTTGCCCGGCGAGGCCGGCCTTGCACTCGAGCCGCGCCGTGAAGACCCAGGCGGTGCCGGCGCGGCTGCTGCGCGCTTCGCCGAGCTGGCGGCAGGTCTCCGGAAACACCGGCGCGATCGGCATGCGCGTATCGGAGCCGCCGAGCGAAGGCAGCTTCCACAGCACGTCGTAGCGGCCGGGCGCCGTCTCCTTCAGTTCGAGGAAGCCGGGCTGGAGTTCGTGTGCCGCGGCAGGCGCGAGGAGCAGTGGCGCGATCGCCGCCAGCAGTGCAAGCAGCCAGCGCAGCGCGCGCGTCATGGCTTGCCGGCCTCCGGCATCTGCACCTTGATCGCGTACTTCGCGCGCAGCTTGTCGTAGAACGCCTTCGCAAGCTCCTGCCGTCGGGCGTTCGCCCATTCGCGCTCGACCAGCGGGCGGACGTCATCGAGCGCGGGCGTGCCGCCCGGCTGAAGCGCTTCCAGGCGTACGACGTGAACGCCGTATCCGGACGGAATCGGACCCACCCACTGGCCGACAGGCTGCTTGACGAGTGCCTCGGCGAAGCCGCTGCCGAAGAGGCGCGCGACCTCCGCCTGCGGCATGTTCTCGTAGCGCGCCTCGAGAAGGAGCAGGCGGTCGCCTGCCTTCGCAGGATCGACATTTGTGCCCGCCCGGTTCAGCGAATCGAGCAGGCGCCTTGCCTCTGCGTCTATCGTCGACGCGCGCTTGCGCGGGTCGAGGTACACCTGAACAAAGGTCACACGCGGTTCGCTGCGAAAGGCTTCGGCGTTGGCCTTCAGGTAGGCGTTGAGTTCCTCATCGGTCGGCTTCGCGAGCGCCGCCGCCTCCTCCGAGATGAACTCCATCTTCTGCTGCAGACGCCGACGGATGATCGTGTCGTCGCGGTCGAGTCCGAGCGCGAGCGCCTCGCGGTACGAACACTTCCTCGCGCACGTGCGACTCGACCAGGCCGTCGAGTTCCTCGCGCGTCGGCGGGCGCTGCCAGGTGCGGCGGAAGTTCTGCGCGAGGTTGCGGACGCGCGCCTCGCTGACGACGATCTCGGTGTTGGCCGCGGTGGCCGCGGTCGGACGCAGCCACGCGTCGAGCACGAAGAGCGCCGCGCCGAGCAGCAGGAACTGGACGAGCGGCTCGCGCAGCGAGCGACTTCAGCATCGTGCGGCGCATTCTGCCGGGATCGACGGGAGGCGCGTCAGCCGCGCGCGCGGTCGGTCAGCCAGCCGCGCGCCGCGGCGACCTCGGCCGTCGGCCCGTACAGGCGCATGACGCCGAGGGACAGGCGCTTCCTCGAAGGTCACGCTGCCGGCGGCGATCGCCTCGACGACCGCGATGTCCGTGACGACGACCACGTCGCCCTGCTCGGGGCCGGCGACGTGCAGGAGCGACTTGACTGCTCCGCCCTCCGCTTCGAACCGACTCCACATGACCGGCCCGAGCAGCACGACGGCGAACGCTCGGCCGCGCCGTCGCGGTGCCGGGCTCCGCGAGCCGCGCCGCGAACTGCGCGCAGCAGCGTGTTCGCCCGGATCAGGCGCATCGTCCCGCGCGCCTCCGGCGTCGAGGTCGCCGCGCTGTGCGAGCGGATCGCGCGGCAGCTTCCCTGCGAGCTGCGCCTGCCACACGCCGTGCCGACGTGCAGCGATTCGCGGATACGCCAGGTTCAGCGACGCCCGCGGCGCATCGCGATCGACGACGGATCCTCGAGGCCGCACGCGGTGGCCGCTGCGGCGACGGCAAGGAGCGCGCCGCCAACGCACGATCGACACCAGCGCCAGCGACGCGACGTTGCGCAGGGTTCATGACGGCGAGTACCAGATCGGCGCGGTGTAGGCGCGCTCCTGGAGGGTCATCGTCACACCGGCCGGTGCCTTGATGCCGAACCGTTTGACGTCGTACGCGGTCCAGCGCGGGGTCGGAATCTCGAGCACCCGCGCGTAGTAGAACGCACGCTCCGCCGGGTTGAAGTTCGGGTCGCGCCACACCGTGATCAGTTCGGGCGCGCCGATCGAGTTGATCCAAGTCGCATTGGCCACGTCGACGCTGCTGCCCACCGACGGCAGCTTGCCGTCCTTGCCGGGCTTGCGGTCGCCGCTCCACACCACGTCGTAGACACGTTCCTGCAGCTCACCCTTGGCATCCATCCAGCCCTTGACGATCTGGATGCGATCGAGGTTGGCGCCGATCGGGTCCTTCAACGCGGCAACCAGGAAGGTCGGCGCCTTGCCGGCGGGTGCCTTGGCAAGATCACCTCCCATCGGCACACCCTTGGCGTAGCCGACTGCGGCGGGCAACCGGTTCTGCGCGTCCTGCGCCGCGAAGTCCCAGCCGCCGAAGAAGCGCACCGCCATGCGCGTGCCCGTGGTCGCATACGTCTCGCGTCGCTTCATTGCGTCGAAGATCGCTTCGCGCTGTTGTCGGTCGCCCATACCCCTGCGAAACCGGAGGCACCGACCTCCCAGTCCATGATGCGGACGCCGGACTTCGCGTTGTTGAAGAACGTCGCGCCGATCCGCTCGGGGCTCGGCTCCTGCGGCACCGTCTTGCCGAAGAAGTTGTCCTCCTCCATCGCAGCGAGCCCGTTGTGCGAATCGCTGCTGCCGATCATGCCGAACTTGAATGGGTTGACTCCCAGTTTCGCGTCCAGCTTGAGGCCATTCTTCAGTGCCGAGCGGGCGTACTCGAACTCGAGCATGTCCTTCGTCTTGGCGACGGTTCCATCGAGATTGCCCTTGTCCCACAGCTCGAAGTTCGCGAACTCGTCGTTCGGCGACAGGAACGGATGCGCCTCCCCGGTGCCCTTCGTCTGCGTGACCTCATAGAGCGGTTCCCAGCGCGCGCGCGTCGCGGCGTACTCGCGATCGATCGGCTTGCCGAAGGCCTCGACGACCGGGAACATCCGCCCGTTGCTCAGGTTGCCGTTGTGCGCGATCGCGAGCACTTCGGTGCCGGTCTTCTCCTGCGTCGCCGCCATCCACTTCCACAGGTCGACCGGGTTGTCGCTGCCCAGCGGCTTCAACGTGGTGTACGGCTCGACCAGCGAGGCCTGCGCGCCGTTGCCGCGGAAGATCACGTTGCGGTGCAGGTTGTTGCCGCCGGTATTGGACGTCCACTCGAAGCCGATGAACGCGGTGAACCGCCCGGGGTCGTTGTAGTCCTCGGCCGCCTTGATCGTCTGCTGCCACGCGCCGCGGTAGGCGGTGGTGCCCGGCAGCGGGAAGCCCTCGGGCATCTGGCCCTTGCCGAAGCTGACGATGATGTCGATCGCCGCCGCAGCGCCTTGCCCGCCGCGGATCTGGTCGTACCACTTGCGGCCCTGCGGCGTCGCGAGCAGTGCCGGGTCCCCGCCCATCAGCAACGGGAAGAAGCCCATGCCGTCCGAGTGATCGGCGACCACCAGCCAGTCGAGCGGGCGCGACAACTGGACCCGCTGCCCGGTCGACGAGGTCACTTCCTCGCCGCGTGCGAAGCGGTAGGCGTCACTCGGGGACAGGCGGGCGCCGAACGCGCCCGCATCCATCGAGAATCCGGTGTGCAAGTGCGTGTCGCCGAACAGCGGTCGCGTCGGGAACTTGCGGCCCGCGTAGGGCGAGTAGAGCGGCTTGGCAGGATGAACCTTGTCGAGCGTCGCCTTGTCGGCGGTCCCGGAGATGCCGACGTTGCCCTGTTGCGCCAGTGCAGTCCAGAAAACTCCGCCGCCGATCGCGAAGGCAATGGCTGCCCTAATCAACCTCTTCGCACTCATTCAAGCCTCCGGGCACGACCGCGCGTAATCCGGTCGTCAGTGTAGCCGGCGGTTACGGAGTGTCGCTCTACGAGCGCGGCGAATACCAGATCGCCGACGTCCACGCGCGCTCCTGGTGCTTCATCGGAACGTCCTTGGACATCTTCACGCCGAAGCGCACCTGGTCGTAGGCGGTCCAGCGCGGCGTCGGGATCTCGATCACGCGGGCGTAGTAGAACGCGCGCTGCGACGGCTTGAAGTCCGGGTCCTTCCACACGGCGGCGAGTTCGGGCGCGCCGATCGTGTTGGTCCACGTGGCCTTCGCGACGTCCACCGTGTCGCCCACCGGCGGCAGCTTGCCGTTCTTGCCCGGCTTGCGGTTGCCCGACCAAACGACGTCGTAGATCTTCTCCTGCGCCTTGCCGGAGGCATCGACCCAGCCCTTGACGATCTGGATGCGGTCGAGGTTCGCGCCGATCGGGTCCTTCAGCGCCGCGACGAGGAACGTCGGCGCCTTGCCCGCCGGCGCGGCCTTGCAGGTCGCCGCCCATCGGCACGCCCTTCGCGTAGCCGGCCTCGGCGAGGTAGCGCGACTTCGCGTCGTCGGCGTTGAAGTCGTAGCCGCCGAAGAAGCGCACGATCATCCGCGTGCCGGACGTGCCGTAGGTCTCCTTGCGCTTCATCGCGTCCCACAGCGCCTCGCGCGTGTTCTCGGTCGCCCACACGGCGGCATAGCCGGCGGCCATGTACTGCCACGTGTAACGCGTCTTGCCCAAGCGCTCCCGGCCTCCCCGTCGACACGTGCTCCCAGCGATCGGGGCTCGGCTCCTGGATCGGCATCTTGCCGAAGAAGTTGTCCTCCTCGATGCGCCGCCAGCGAGTTGTGGACGTCGGTGCTGCCGACGATGCCGAACTTGAACGGATTGACGCCGAGCTTCGCCTCCTGCTCGAGGCCGCGCTTGCAGCCCCTCGCGCAGGTAATTGGTCGGCATCATCGTCCGTGGTCAGCGGCCCGTCCTCGAGCGTCAGGTTGCCGTACTCCCAGCCGGCGGTGCCGAAGTCGGCGAACTCGTCGCTGCGGCGAGAGTCATCGGGTGCGTCTCGGTCGCGCCCTTGGTCTGCATCGATTTCCTGCAGCACGCTCGCAGCGCGCGCGGCGCTCGGCGTAGTCCTTCGACAGCGGCTTGCCGGCAAAGTCGACCAGCTCGAACATCCGGCCGTTGGAGAGGTTGGCGTTGTGCGCGATCGCCAGCAGCTTGCCGCCGGTCTTCTGCTCGTAGCTTTCCATCCACGCCCAGAGCTTCTCGGGGTCCTCGCTGTTCCACGACGAGAACGGGAACACCTGGTCGGCCTTGTCCTTGCCGTCGCGAAACATGATGTTGCGGTGCAGATTGTTGCCCTTGGGCACCGACGTCCACTCGTAGCCGATCATCGCGGTGAAGCGGCCCGGCTCGTTGTACTTCTCGGCGGTCGCCGTGTACTGCTGCCACACCGACTTCATGATCGGGCCGACGACCTTCGGATCCTTGATCGGAGCCGGCAGCGTGCCCGTGGCCTGCGCCGAGGTGATCTCGCGCTGCGTGTCGGCTGCCTGCTGCCGCCCGCCTTCATCGCCCTGACTCCAGCTGCGCAGCGTCGGGTCCGCCACGAAAGCCGGGTTGCCCGCGTAGACCTGCTGCATCAGCCCGAGCCCTTCGGCGTGGTCGGTGACGACGAGGAAGTCGAGCGGACGCGAGAGCTTCGCGGGAACGCCGGTCGACGAGACCACCTCCTCGCCGCGCGCGAAGCGGTAGGCCTGCTCCGGGGTCGAGGCGATTGCCAGCCGCGAACGCATCGCCGGAATTGGTCGTGTGCATGGTGCGTGTCGCCGAAGAGACGCGCGTCGGGTACTTGCGCCCGGCGTAGGGCGAGTAGCCCTTCGCCTTCGGCTGCGGCGGCTGACCGCCCTTGGCGCGGTTGGCCTCGCCATAAGGGTCGTCGGCGAGGCCTTTGACGGGCACGTCGTCCCTCAGCGCAGCGGCCGGCTTCTGCGCGGGCGCCTGCGCCAGCGCGATCGCCGCGCAGGTCGCCGCGATTGCCGCGAGACCAACGGCTAGCATGCGTATGTTCATCTGCTGCCTCCTCAGATCCGCCGACCGGGTGCAGTCGATCAGAACTTGTAGACCGCCTTCAGCCAGATGTAGTCGCCATCGAGCCGGTTCTTCGCGTCCATCTCGAACAGCCACTTGAACTCGACCAACAGCGTCTCGGTCTTGCTCAGGGGCTGGATGTAGCCGATCACCGGGCCCGAGCCCCGCCGTGCGCCCCTTGAAGCAGCCGAGCACCGCGCCCGAGCCGCTGTCGCAGCTCACCTGCTGGAAATAGAACCCTTCGGCGCCGAGTGTCATCAGCCCCGTGCCCACCGGCAGGATCTGCTGGATCGCGCCGTCGAAATGCAGCACGCTGCCGCTCTTGTAGTCGGTGTCCGCATTCTCGGTGTTGATCGCGTAGCCGGTGTTCAGCAGCGCGTTGAAGCCGCTCTTCGGGTTGCTGTAGGTCACGCCGAACACCGGATCGAACGTCCAGTAGTTCAGGCCCGGATTGCCGAGCCGACCCTCCTGGTAGCTGCCGGTCGGCGCGTAGATCGGCAGCACGAAGTTGTATTGCCAGTGGCTCTCGGGTTCCTTCCACGCCAGCATGGCCGGAATGAATCGTCAGGTCACCGAAGCCCGAGACGCTGCTGTCGACCCGTCTCGTCGCCCCGCTGCGGCGACTGCACGTTGGCCGAGACGTCCAGCCAGGAGTACGGCAGGGCGGCGACCATCGAGTAGGTCGCGCCGAGAACCTTTCCCTCGAACGCATAGATGCCCGCCAGAACGAAGGTGTTTGCCGTGGCGTCCAGGTTGCTGGCCAGTCCGGCCGCGGTCGGGATCTGCGCCGTCGCGCTGCCGCTGTAGTTGAGGTACATCGGCTTGATGATCATGCCCGGTGCAGTCGGCGCGTTGTCGATGAGCGTGGACATCGAGCCAGGGATCACGTGGGTCGTTCCGCCTTCGCCGGCCGTGACGGTCTGCGAAAGCGCGAGGGTGAGCGACACCATCGCACCCGCAGCCGTGCGCCGCCAGCGCAGCGTCGATCGAATCTTTTTAGACGACCTTCTCATTCTGCGACTCCTTTTCTTGCTTTCTTGGATGAACGTCCCGCATGGGTCATGCGCGCTCTGCAGCTCACGGCGTGTACCAGATCGGCGACGTCCACGCGCGCTCCTGGATCGTTGCCGGCACGTCCTTGAGAAGCGGCAGGTTGTTGCGAACTGCGTCGTAAGTCGTCCAGCGGGGGGTCGGAATCTCCAGCACGCGGACGTAGTAGAGCGCCGGTCGCTTCGGATCGAACTCCGGGTCGGTCCAGCGGCCCATCAGTTCGGGGGCACCGATGCTGTTCGTGTACGCGGCCGTCTTCGTATCGACGGTGTTGCCGACCGGCGGCAACTTGCCGTCCTTGCCCGGCTTGCGTTCGCCGCTCCAGGCGACGTTGAAGACCTTGTCTTGCGGCTCGCCCTTCGCGTCGACCCAGCCCTTGACGATCTGGATGCGGTCGAGGTTCGCGCCGTTCGGGTCCTTCGCTGCCCAGACCGTGAACGCCGGCGCCTTCGACAGTGACTTGAGGGTTCCGCCCATCGGCACGCCGGACTTGTAGCCCTGCTCGACCAGTGCCTTGCCGTCGGCCGGTGCAGCCAGATCGGCACCGCCGAAGAGCCGCGCCTTGATGCGCGTGCCCGAGGTCACGAACGACTCGCGCGCCGCCATCGCGTCCCAGATCGCAGCGCGCGTATTTCTCGTCGCCCACACGGCCGCGATCGTCCCGGGACTCGACTCCTTCGCCTTGATCCAGCCGTCGATCTCGCCCTCGCGCCGGACCTGCACCGTGTCGTCGGCCGGGCCGTGACTGCCGATGTAGTCGTTCTCGGCGACGTCCGAAGGCAAGCCGTTATGGTTGTCTGTGCCGCCCGTGAAACCGAGCTGGTACGGGTTGGCGCCGAGCTTCGCCTGGTAGTCGAGTCCCTTGATGACCGCCCAGCGTACGAAGTTCTCCTTCTTGAAAGTGCGGCCGCTGAACGTCGCCACGCTGTCGCGCGTTCTCGAAGTTCGCGAACTCGTCGGCCGGCCAGAACTTGCGGTGCACCTCCGAGTTGCCCTTGATCTGCATCATCTCGATCAGGCGCTCGAAGTGACTTCTGAGCCGCGCGTAATCGGCGGTCAGCGGCTTGCCGGCCCGGTCGGCCGCGTTGAACATGTAGCCCTTGCTGCCGTTCGAGTTGTGCGGGATCGCGAGCAGCCTGCGGCCCTGCTTCTCCTGCTCCGCCATCCACGCCCAGAGCTTCTCCTCGTCGTCGGTGTCGAGGGCCGAGAGCGGCACTTCGGGCACGTTGAGGTCGCGGAAGAGGACGTTGCGGTGCATGTTCCCGGCGTCACGCGAGGCCGTCCATTCGAAGCCCGCCAGCGTCGTGAAGCGGCCGGGCTGGTAGTGGTCGCGAGCCGCCTTGATGATCACGTCGTTCCAGGCCGACTTCGTCGTCTCCGGCCCCGCGTAGAACGGCGGGTGGCCCGGGTTGTCGCCGCGCATGTTGCTGATGACGTACTTCACGAACCACGCGCGCTGCTCCTCGACGTCCTTCAGGCCGCGCAGTTCGGCCAGCATCGGGTTGTCGTAGCCCTTCGCGCCCGTCACCTGCGCCGAGTACATCTCGCCGATGAACTCGGCGTGATCCGAGACCGCGACGAAATCGAGCGGCCGGCCGATGTTGTGCTTGATCCCGTGGACCGTGACGTCCTGCCCCTTGGCGAAGCGGTAGGCCTCGTCCGGCGTGATGCGCGCGCCGCCGATGAAGGCGTCCATCGAGAACGAGGTGTGCACGTGTGTCTCGCCGAAGTAAGCCTCCTTGAGCGGACTCTCCGGCACGGCGGCCTCGAGCGCCTCGACGGTCGGGGGCTTCGGGGCCGCCGTCGCGGCCGCTTCAGCCTTGGCGGCGGGCGCTTTCGGCGTCTCGGCCTGTTGACCGCAGCCGCTCAATATGAGCAGCGCGCAGACGATCACACTGGTTGCTCTCGACTTGGCACTCATCGTCTTCGATCTCCCCTTGTCCTTGCAGCTACTTCGGCAATGAGCAGAGTTGCACCGGACCAACTCCGAGCACTCTTGCCTTTCTGCTCGTCGTCATTGGGGACGACTCCCTCTTTCACGGATTGGATTTCCGGAAACTTCCGGGTTTCGTTCGGTGCAACGCGTGCGGCAGACGTCTTGGGTCGTGATGTCTCGTGCTGAACGGGAGGAAGCTGAACCAGCGCGATCAGGCCCATGGCGCCAGCAGCCACGGCTATCTGCACGAACAGTTTCATCGACGGTCTCCGCAGCTCGGTGCCAGGTCGTATCAGTCCGGCGACATGAATTTCGATGAGTCGAGCGCCCGTACCTTCAGGCCGCTTGGCGCCCAAGGTAGGAAAAAGGGCGTCGCCGCGATGCGGGACGCCCTTCACCCAGTCCAGTCCCGATCGCGTTACTTCGACTGCACGCCGGTCACCTCGACTTCGACGCGACGGTCAGGCGCCAGGCAGGCAATGAGCGCCTGCTGTGTCTTCGCCTGACCCTTGGCCTTGCAGTCGGCTTCGGTGACTCTCACCTGCGTTTCGCCGCGGCCCTCGGTGGTGATGATGGAGGCCGGTACGCCTTCCTTCACCAGGAAATCGGCGAAGGCGCGCGCGCGCTGCTCCGACAGCTTCTGGTTGTACGCGTCCGTGCCGATCGGGTCGGTGTGCCCGATCACCTTGACCGAGGTGGCGGTAAAGCCAGCCGCGCGAAGGGCCCTGATCACATCGTCGGAGCGTTGGCGCGCGACGTCTGACACCTTGGCGCTGTCGAACGCGAACAAACCGTCAGCCGGGAGCGTGAAGGTCCGCTTGGTCGGCTGCGGCGGCGGAGGGGGCGGGGGCGGCGGCGGCGGCGGCGGCGCGACCCTCACCGGTGCGGGCGGCGGCGGAGGTGGCGGCGGCACGGCGACCGTGGCCTTGGGCCCGAACGGAATCTGCAGACCGGCGGTAACTACCCAGTCGCCGAACGCGCTGCCGCTGACGCGGTCGCCCATGTTGAAGTCGTAGCGGTAGCGGCCGTCGACGTAGAGGCGACCCCACGAGAACGGGTAGGCCATGCCGACACCGGCCGCCAGGTACGGACTGACGTCCGTATCAATGCTGCCGCCGAAGTTGCCGACGCGATCCCAGATGAAGCCCGTACCCACCAGGCCATAGAACTGCATATTGCTCCAGCGTGCAACGCCCTCGCGGCCGCCGAAGTACCACTTGCCGTCCACCCCCAGGGTCGTAACCTGCCAGTCCGTCGGTGAGCCGCTACGGTCCAGCTGCTCATAGGACCCGCGCAGTTCCACGTCCCACCACGGATTGACGGCCCGGCCAACGGCGACGCCGAAACCGAATCCGTCGTCGGAGCGACGTGCGCTGTCGGCAAAGGTGTAAGTGCCGAACGGCGCGACATACCAGCGGTCGTCGAACCACTTCTCTGCCGGGTAGGACATCTGCGCACTGGCCGCCAGTGGCGCCATGGCCATGCAGGCCAGCGCAATCGATCGTAATACGGGCTTCCTCATTCTTTCATTCCTCCGCTCGAAGGTCTTGCTCGATCTGTTTATGGTGTGGATCAGCATTCGGAGAGAGGTGGCAACGCATTTGTGCCGCACGCCTCTCTCTCTCAGCCGATCTTAGGTCCGCCGCTTCAGCCAGGCTTGTCGCGAATTGGACAAGATGCGTCAGTGCGCAACTTCTTTCGGGTTTGTCGAACTTGGCGTGGAAAGTCGGGCTGCTTCCCATTCGGAAATCCAGCCATCTAATGTGGGGCGCCGGCGCCGCGCAACGCCTGTTGCGGCACCAGCAGCCGCACCGCAATCAGGCCTGGATCAGTTCCACTTTTCTTCCCGGCACTCGCTGCGCCGCTTGTCGTTGTCCAGCTTGCTGCAGTCGACTTTCTTGCCGTCATTGCTTCCGTACTTTTGTTGACGGCATTCCTTGCGCAACTTGTCATTGTCGAGCTTGCCGCAGTTAACGCCGTCGAACTTGTTCTTGTCGTCTTTCGCCACGGCCATCGAGCTGGCCAGACACAGAATCACGATCGGCAGCAATTTCATCAAACGCATGATGTGGAACTCCTTGTAATGGGTCATTTCAAGCCAGAGCAACGACCTGTTCAACTTGCCCGCCCTGGCAACGGACACGCTGCGAACCACGCGACAGGAAGCAACCCGGGCGCGCAACATCGTCCCGACTCTCCTGGACCGAATCCACGTGCATTGCACGTCGCTTGTCGACACCTATCGCATGTCTCGGCAGGCTGAGCGCAGTATTGGCGCGAGGCCTGGCTGCAATCACTTGGTAGCTTTGTCGACCTTGTTCTTGGCCTTCTCGGTCGGCGTGTCCTCCTTCCGCTTATCGAGGGGCCCCTTGTCTTCGACGCCGGCAGTTCGCTTGGCGGTGTCCGATGCAGCTTCCTTCGGGTCGCAGCGCCCGCCGACACCGACGGTGGCTTTGGTGGCCGCGCTCTTCGCCGCTTTCTCGGGCGTGCATTCGGGGTCGAGCGGGCCGGCAAAGGCGAGTTGCGTGCATGTCGCCAGGGCTAGCGACAAAGCGGTCAATGCAGTCTTGTTCATATCGTGTCCTTCAGTGATAGTCCTGCCGGCAAGGACCGGCAGGGGTTCGAAACAAATCTCAAGCGTCATTGCTCGGTTAGTCGGGACCCATTGACCCGGATCGGCGACCTAGAACGCAGGTACCAGCAGCGCTACGCCTGCGCGGACAACCCACTTCTGATTGCCAAGGTCGTTCTTGAAGTCATAGCCGAGTTCGACATTCGGCCGCCATTTCTGGCCCCACATACTTACTACCTGACCGTAATTCACGCTGGTCAGCAGCGACGACCAGCGCGAGCGTTCGAAGTCGTAAACGATGGCACTGTTGCCCAGCGACAGCGAGCGCCCGGCGCCGAGCTGGTAACTGAAGATGGGCTGCAGGTTGACGAGACCGACGTCCGGGGCGTTGTCCTTGCCGGCGAACGAGAAGAACGACTGCGCGAACAGGCCCCAGTTGTACTGCTTGGTGGACGAGTTGACGAAGCCCAGCGCAGGCCCCGCGGTCCACTTGTCGGTCGTCAAGCCATTGGCGCCGGTCGGTAGCGTGCCGGAGATGCCGACGCCCCAGCGTCCCCAGGGCTGTGCGAATACCACCAGGTCGAAGATCGTCGTGTCGACCAGCCGGTTGCGCCCGACGGCGACGACGTGGCGTAGGGCTGCGTGACGCGCAGGATGTGCTGCATCGAGCCGAGGGAAAACGGAATCGCGGTGCGGAACACGACCTGGTTGGCCGAGTCGTCCAGGCCGTGGAAGCTCGGCGTGTACCAGTCGTTCAGCTGGAACGACATCAGTGCCGCGGTCGGGTCGGTTGCCTGCGCGGCGAGTTCGTCGTTGCTGTCGGCCTGCTGCGCCGAGGCGAGCGATGACAGCAGGAGCGCAGCAATCGTCAGACCAGCGCGCAGCAACCGGTTCTCCTACCGTCGGCACGTGTTCAGCGCACCGGCGCGACGACGACGTACTGCACGCTCGAGCCGACATACTGCGGCTGGTACCAGGTCGTGCCGCACTGCTGGTACAGGATGTTGCCGACCTGGACCGGCACGCACGCGGGCGGCAGCGCATTGACGGTGGACCCGATGATGGCGCTGGTGACCGCTACGGTGGCGCCGACGGCCAGCGCGGTGCCGACCGGGTGGAAGTCGCGGTCGACATCGACATCGACGTCCACATGCCGGTTCGAATTGACGTTCACGTTCCTGTTGGAGTTGGAATTGACGTTGACGTTTTTGTTGACGTTGGCATTGGCGTTGACATTCTTGTTCACGCTGGTGCGGGTCGTGTTCTTGACGTCTCTGCCGGCATGCGCCGCGGTCGAGGCGAGCCCCACGGTGAGCGCCACTGCAGTCATCATCAGCGTGGTGAGCGTTCTGACATTGCGTTCCATTGGATTCCTCACTTCAGTTCCTGGCTGCCTGGACCGTCGCCATCTCGATTCGCTTCGCATCCTTGGGTGGCGCGAACGCGAAGGTCGAAGACTGCAGCTTCGGCGCGGTGTTCCATTTCAGAGTTGCCGCGTACTGCGGCTGCGACGGCTCGTCCGTTGTGGTGATGACGATCTTGCAGGGCAGCGGCTGCGCGCCGCGCTCGATCCAGATCTGCCAGTCGACGTCCGACTGCCGGTAGGCGTAGTGGCCGCACTCCTTTCCGCCGATACGGGCAGGACCGAAGTAGGCTGCGGACGTAATGTCGTCGACGCCTGCCTTGTCCGTGCCCCACAGGAAGAGGTCTGCAAGCGGCAGCGGCAGGCCGTACTTCTGGTTGGCCACCTGCACCAGTTCCGTCAACGTGCCCGGTGCCGCGACAGTCGCGTAGTAGTTCATCCGCGGCGAGTACTGGGTAAACGCTTTGCCGTCGAAGATGTAGTCGCGGGTGCGGCGGTCCGACCGCACTTCGGCGCGCAGGCGGTTCGGGAACTCGACCGTGTAGTCGAGCGAACCCGCGAACTGGATCTTCTGGCCAGTCGTCAGCACTTCGTCAATCGCTGTGTCTGCATGGAGAGAAAACGCCTTCAGGGACCGCAGGTACTTGCCCATCGACGTCAGGGCCTCGATGGCCTTGGCGTCGCGTTGAATGGCAGGTGATCGGTGTCGGCGCTGTTGCGGGCTGCTGCGCGACAGGCTGCGCCCGCCGGCGCCAGCATCGATGCGAAAACGGATGCAAACAGAAAGTGAGGACGCCGCACCGCGCCTCGCACATAGGTATAGGAAGGAGCTTGCCGCACGTCTGTTGTCCCCAAGTTGAATGAGCGTCCGACCGGACGCTGACCTGACTCGCCCTTGAAACCGGCGCGTGACCAAGAATCGCTGCGCTGGCTTTGTAGCCCGTGAACGCTACGGCAGTTGCGACGCACGTGCTGTCGCAATTGCGACAGCACGCTGCATTTGTCCACGGCACCGGAACGGTCATCTGCGAGGCGTAGCGGAAGTCGCAGAAGCGGATATGTCAGACTTGTCGCATTCGAGACAAATTTCCCCCGCCGCATCGTGAGGCTCGCCGAACAACAATCCTTGATCAATCGCCTGAGCCAGGGCTCCTGGTTCGGCCGAATCGCCTCAAGCGTTGCGTGAACGGGTGATCACGCGCTCCAGCGTGCGCAGCTACGACAAGGGCCAGTTACTCAGCCTGGAAGGCAGCCCTCCGAAGGGGCTCTTCGCTGTGCTCGAGGGGCAGGTGCATCTGGTTGCGGCCATGGGCACCGGCGACGAAGCTCTGGTGCATGTCGGTGGGCCTGGTTTCTGGTTTGGCGAGTTCGGTGTGCTGACCGGGAACCAGACCGTGGTGACGGTCATTGCACACACACCGGTGCGGGCACTGCTGCTTCCCAAGTCGCAGTTTGATCTCATCGTCGAAGAGGACCCGCGCAGCTTTCGCTACTTCGCCGAACTGATTTTCGAGCGATACGCGGTCCTGGTGCGCGCGTTTGCCGACATCCAGGAGAGCACGCCCGATACTCGACTGCGGCGGCGGCTCGCGGCCCTCGTGCATCTTCAGCGGGAAGATCGGATGGAAGCCGGCCGTGTGACGCTTGGTGTCACCCAGGCTGATCTGTCTCGCATGATCGGGGTCTCGCGCCAGACGTTGAACCGTTTGCTCGGTCGGCTGCAGGAGCAGGGCCTCATCGACCTGGGATTCAGGAAAATTATCGTGCCCGACCCGCGTCGACTGGGAGAAGTCGCGGACGAACCAGAGACAGAGATCGCAGCGTCGACTCGGCCACGCACCGGTCGGTCAGCGAGAATCTAGGGCGCCGTCGACGCAACACATGTGCCGCTTTCGCGCGTCTGCGCACGGCCGCACGCAGTTCCAGGCTTTTCCCATTAGCGACCTGCTTTCCAGATCGTCTTGCCTTCCTTGATCGTCTCGACGACCTTGATGTCCTTGATCGCCATCGGCTTCACCTTCAGCGGGTTCTTGTCGAGGATCACCAGGTCGGCGAGCTTTCCGGCTTCGAGCGAGCCCTTGATGTTGCCCTCGCGGTGCTGATCGGCGGCCCAGATCGTCATTGCCTTCAGACCCTCCATCGGCGTGACGCGCTGGTCGGCGCCGATGACCGCGCCGCCGCGCGAGACGCGGTTGACGGCGGACCACAGCATGAACATCTGGTCGAGCGGCGCGACGACGAAGTCGGTGTGGTTGGTCGGCTTCAGCCCCTTGTCGATCGCATCGCGCATCGGGCTGATATACATCGCCTGCTCCTTGCCGCGGTTGGCGATGTGCGCCTCGGCGAAGTAATAGGTGTGCAGCGTGTAGAACGACGGCCGGATCTTGTACTGCACGTACTTGTCGATCTGGTCCTTGCGCGTGAACTGCGCGTGGATCATCGTGACGTTGCGTTCCTTCGATAGGTCGCCTGCCGCGGCGACCTCGTGCGCCTTGATGAAGGCATCGATGGCGCCATCGCCGTTGGCGTGCAGGTTCAGCGGTACGTTGAGGTCATACACGGCCTTCACCGCCTTGTTGACGACTTCCTGCGGCGCCGTCAGCTCGCCGCTCCAGTCCTTTTCGCCGCCCGGACCGCCCGTGAGGTACGGCTTGGTGAAGAACGCGGTCTTGCCCTGCGGCGAGCCGTCGATGGTGATCTTCACGCCGCCGATCTTCAGCCGGTTGTCGTACTTCTGCCAGCCGGACACCGGGTTGTCCTTCAGCACCGCCTCGAGGTCGGTGATGAACGGATAGGCGATCACGTCGATGACGTAGCCGCCGGACTTCGCGGCACGCTGCATCAAGGCAAGCTCCGCGGCGTGCGTCGCACCTTCGTGCGCAGTGGTGACGCCGGCGGCCGCGTACAGCTTCTGGCCCGCGATGGACCACTCGACCTCCTGTGCCGAAGTCGGCTTCGGCAGCGAGGCGAAGATCGGCAGGTACGCCGTTTCCATGATCAGCCCGTACGGCTCGTTCGTCCCGGGCTTGCGCACGATGACGCCACCCGGCGGCGTCTTGGTCTCGGCGCTGAGATTCCACTTCTTCATCGCCGCCGAGTTGAGCACCGCCCCGTGCATCGACACGTGCCCCGCCAGGATGGGGTTGTCGGGAAACGCCTTGTCGAGATCGTCGCGGTTCAGCAGCCGCCCGTTCGGCATGACGTTCTCGTCGTAGCCGTAACACTGGATCACTTCGCCCTTGGGAATCTTCTTGTCGGCGGCGAATTTCCTGATCGCTGCGATGATGCTGGGCACATCCTTCGCCGGCCCCGCGGGCGGCGCGTAGAGGTTGCACTGGTTGGCCACCGTCAGCGAACTGAAGTAGTGGCTGTGCGCGTCGATGAAGCCCGGCAGCAGCGTCTTGCCGGCGAGGTTCACCACCTTGGTCTTCGCGCCCTTGTGGCTCGCTTCCACCGTCTTGCGGTCGCCGACGGCGAGGATCCTGCCGTCCTTGACCGCCAGCGCCTGTGCCGACGGCGCCTTGTCGTTCATCGTCACGATGTCGCCGCCGACATAGATCGCATCCGCGGCGGTGGATGGCTGCCCAATGGCGGGCGCGGCAAGAAACGCGGCGCCGATCAGCGCTGCGAGACGGTTCAGAGTTCTCTTGTTCATTCCTGGGTTCCTTTTAGCGCTACCACTAATTCCAGGCTTCGCCGGCCAAGTCGGCCAGAAGTATGCTGCGCTCGACTTCCATGCTGCAGCTTGGCCTCACTTCGGGAAGAGCAGCGTCACCACGAGGCGGAATCCCCAGCCATGCGGACCGCCTTCCGGGCCGTCGGCCCAGTAACGCACGCCGCCGCCCACGCTCACCAGCTGGTCACCGACCTTGGTCACCTTGGACACGATCGCGTTGATCGGCACGGCCCACTGTTCGCGCTCCCAGTCGTAGGTGCTTTCGGTGTTGAGGGTGAACGACCACGCGGTCGGCGTCGTGTAGCTGACGAAGGGCTGCACGAAGGTCGCGCTCACGTCCTGCTTGCCGCTCCCGGCGAACGACCAGATGTGGTTGGCGAGCAGCCCGTAGGTCCACGGACCATCCTGCTTGAGCGCCACCCCCGTCGGACCCGCACCCCACTTCTTGACTGACAGCAGATCGTCCGACCCGGTCGGCAGCAGGAACACCGGCCCCGCACCCCAGATCCAGCCGCCGGCCGTCGGCGCCTTCGGCGAGAAGAACACGCTCTGCACGATGTCGCCGATGCCCGACTGGCTGCCCGCGCCCGGATAGATCTCGTCCTGCCAGACAACAGGCAGGATCGTGCGCGAAATCAGGTTCCACTCCGGGTTGAGATCGATCGGCAGCACCGGCTGGATGTTGAGCTGCCAGCGGTCGCCGCCGCGCGCCGCGCCGATGTCGTGGTCGTAGTTGAGCTGGAACGGCACGCTGATCAGCGCCGCCACCGGATTGGCGAGCTTCTTCGCAAGCTCCTCGTCGCTCATCGCAGCGGCGCCACGCGTGGCGGTGACGGTGTCCTGCGCCGCCGCCGGCGAGAGCAGTGCCGTGGCGATTGCAGCAACCACCCCGAGCCGTGTGCCGAATGCAGACGCGAAAGAAAGTCGAGTCATGTGTCCGGACTCCTTTGCCGGCAATTCGAGACTGCAGCAGACGTTTCTGCGCGCACGATGGCGAGCGATCAACCGGATGAAACCGAAGCGGCGCATTTCGCCAGCCCGCCGGAATCTGCCCCTTCCCGCCGGGACCGAGCCGCGCGAAAGGCGGGGAGTCTGGACGCTGCGCTAGAGTCGGGTTGTCCAATTCCCGACAATTGACCAGGCTGGGCGATTCATGCAGCAGGACATCCAGGCGGCAGACGCAGAGCGACTGAAGCGAGGCGAATGGTTCGGCAGCCTGCCCGAGGCGCTGCAGTCGGCGATACTCGAGCGCTCCCGGGTCCGTCGGGTCGCTCGGGGCGACTTCCTCCTCCGCGAGGGCGAGCCCGGGAAGGGCATGTACGCGCTGCTGCAGGGCCGCACGCGCCACATGCGTTCGGTCGGAGAGGCCGACGAGGTCCTGATGCACGTCGGCGAAGCCGGCCTGTGGTTCGGCGAGTACCCGCTGCTCACGGGGAAGCTGACCGTCGGCAGCGTGATTGCCGACACGGCTGTCCGGGTGCTGTTCCTGCCTGCGCTGGAGTTCGAACGCCTGGTCGACCAGGAGCCGCGTCACCTGCGCCACTTCGCCCGGCTGCTGGGCGAGCGCTTCGCGCTGCTGTGGCGCTATGTGGCGGAGGCGACCGGCCTGTCGCCCGAAGAGTGGCTGCGTACCCGTCTGCTTGGCCTCGTGCAGGTGCAAAGGCTTAACGACGACTCGTCCGAAGCCGCCACGATCACGATGTCGCAGACCGAGCTGGCCAACATGGTCGGACTGTCGCGACAGACCTTGAACCTGCTGCTGGCGCGCCTGCAGTCGCGTGGCGTGATCGACGTGGGCTACCGGAAGATCCGCGTGCTGACCTGAGCGCCCCGAAGTGACACCTCGAACGAACGCCGCGAGCAACCCCACATCACCTTCCTGGATCTCCCGTCGCGTGCTGTCGTGGGCGGCGTACGACGTTGCGAGTTCGACCTATGCTGCGCTGGTCCCGACGTTGTTTGGGCTGTACTTCGTCTCGCGGGTTGGACACGGAACTCCTGCGGCCGGGGCCTGGGGCCTCGTGGCGGCCGCAAGTCTGGTGGCGGCAGGCCTGCTGTCCCCTCTGGTCGGGGCCTACGCGGACCGCGGCGGACGCTGGCGTTCGACCGTGGCACTGGCAACGGCAGCCTGTGTCCTGGCCGTGCTGCTGCTTCCGCTTGCATCTCGCAATGGCCTGCTCGCGGCGGCCGCCGCGTTTCTGGTTGCACAGGTCGCCTATACGCTGGCGACCAGCGTGTATGACTCCTACGTGATCGACATCGCGCCAGCCGCGAATCGCGGCCGGGTTTCCGGCATCGGGTGGGCGTTCGGACTGTGCGGTGGAATGGCCGCAATCGCAGTCGCCTTGCTGATGACACGCGGACTTCCGCCCGCGGGCCAGGTCGATCGACTGTCCAGTGTCTTCATCATGTCTGCCGTGATGTTCGCCATTCTTGCCGTACCCGGAGTGGCCGGGCTGCGCGGGCTGCGGCGGGCCCCGGAGGGCGTGAACGGAAAGGCCGACGCGACGTTCGCCAGCTTGCGGGCCGTGGCAGGCACGCTGCGCGACTGGCGCAGCCACCGGATGGCACTGCAGGTGCTGCTGTCGTTCTTCCTGATCAACGACGTGCTGGTGACGATCCAGTTTTTCATCGCGATCGTGCTCTCGGCCCGCTTCGGACTGACGGTGGAGGGCCTGCTGTGGCTATCGCTGCTGTTTCACCTGATCGCGGTGCCGTCGACGATCCTGCTCGGTGTGCTGGCCGACCGGCGTGGCGCGCGTGTCACGCTGGCAGGCATGTGTGTCGTGCTGGCAAGCTCGATCCTGCTGCTGGCCTTCGGACGCGCGACCTGGACGCCGACGCTTGCGGTCGTGATGCTGGGTTTCGTGTACGCCGCGATTCAGGCTGTTTTCCGTGCTCTTTACGCGGCGCTGGTCCCGTACGACCGGGCGGCCGAACTGTTCGGGTTCAATTCGATCGCGGGCCGGCTGTCGGCCGCGGTGGGTCCGCTGCTGTTCGGCGCGGCCGTGGCGGTGCTCGGAAGCCAGACGATTGCGCTGTGCCTGCTGCTGCTGCCGCTGGCTGCGGGCGTGGTGCTGTTGATCACGGTCCAGTTGCCTGCTGCGGTATGCTGACGCGGACGACACGCGCGTCGCGAGTCCGGCGCGCGCGGCCTGACGTCAACCGGTCGCGACGACGGCGGCTCAGGCCTTGAGTCGCGCGGTCGCGCGAATGGCGGATAGCGTGGCGTTCGGCGTGATGACTTCGGGATCGGTGCGCAGCTCGATCAGCGCCGGCAAACGCTTTTCCCGGATGAACGACAGGGCCGCGGCCAGTGCCGTGCCGAACTCGTCGGTCGTGCCGACCGCCGAGCCGAAGGCGCCGAAGGATTGCGCATAGCGGGCGAAGTCCGGATTGGTGAGGCGCGTGCCGTGTTCCCGACCCGGGAACTCGCGCTCCTGGTGCATGCGGATCGTCCCGTACATCGAGTTGTTGAACACCAGGATCAGCACGCCGGCGCCATACTGCAGCGCAGTCGCAAGCTCCTGCCCGGTCATCAGGAAGTCGCCATCGCCGGCAAAGGCGACCACGGTGCGTTCGGGAGCGGCGAGCTTGGCCGCGATCGCTGCCGGAACGCCATAGCCCATGCTGCCGGCCGTCGGCGCGAGTTGCGTGCGCAGGCCCGGATAGCGCCAGAACCGATGGGCCCAGCCGCTGAAATTGCCGGCGCCGTTGGTGATGATCGCGTCCTCCGGCACCGCACGCCGCAGGATCTGGATGACCTCCCAGAGATCGATCGCCGGATGCGCGTGCGTATAGACCGCGGGCCGTTGCTGCCATGCCTCGAACTCGGCACGCGCGCCTTCGAGCGCGGGACGCCAGGGCGGCTCCTCGACCGGCACCATCATCGCCAGTCGTGAAGCGAACTGCGGCATGCCGGCGTTGATCGCCAGGCTCGGCTGATACACGCGTCCGAGTTCCTCGGCGCCGGCATGCACGTGGATCAGTGTCTGGAGTGGCACCGGTGCGGTGAGCAGCGTGTAGCCCGAGGTGGTCATCTCACCCAGCCGCGGCCCGATCGCGATCACGAGGTCCGCTTCGCGGATGCGCAGGGCCAGCTTGGGATTGATGCCGATGCCGACGTCGCCGACGTAGTTCGGATGCCGGTTGTCGAACACATCCTGCGCGCGGAACGCGCACGCTACCGGGAGATAGTTCGCCTCGACGAAGCGCTTCAGGTTGTCACAGGCGGCTTCGGTCCAGCCGGGTCCGCCGGCAATGACGATCGGGCGCTGTGCCCGGCCCAGCAGACGTCGTAGTCCGGCGACCTGCATGTCCGACGGGGCGGCGTGGACCGGCTGATGACACAGCGCGTCGCTTACGTCGGCGACCTGGGGCTGCATGTCCTCGGGCAATGCCAGTACGACCGGTCCCGGGCGACCGCTGGTCGCGATCTGGAACGCGCGTGCAACGTACTCCGGGACGCGGGCGGCGGAGTCGATCTGCGCGACCCACTTTGTCATCGGACCGAACATGCGGCGGTAGTCGATCTCCTGGAAGGCTTCACGCTCGGCGAACTCATTGCCGACCTGCCCGATGAAAAGGACCACCGGCGTGGAGTCCTGGAACGAGGTGTGGATGCCGATCGCCGCGTTGGTCGCGCCGGGGCCGCGCGTGACGAAGGCCACACCGGGCTGCCCCGTGAGCTTCGCGTAGGCATCCGCCATGAAGGTCGCGCCCGACTCGTGGCGCGTGACGATCAGCTTGATCATCTCGCGCGCGTCGTACAGCGCATCGAGCACGGCGATATAGCTTTCGCCCGGGACGCAGAACGCGTGATTGACGCCCTGGATCAGCAGTTGGTCGACGAGGATGCGGGCGCCGGTGCGCGAGGCCATGCGGGCGTTACTGCCGGAAAATGGTCACGCAGGATAGCAGCGCACGCGTCGCAGCCCGCGCCGCGTGGCCGCCGTCAGCGACGATGGCGCAGCGGCGGCAGGTAGAGATCCTGGCGATACGTCAGGACGGCCTGGGGTGTGAACACGACCAGGGCCGAGAACAGCATCCCCGACAGCAATGCTTCACCCCAGGCCAGCAGCAGCGAGTACGCCAGGTGATCGCCCAGCATCCGCGGTGCGGCGCTTGACTCGGCGATGGCGAGGGTCAGGATCAGCACGCTCGTGCATGCCGTGACAAACAGCGTGACGAACATTCCGTTGCCGATGATGAATACGAAGAGATTCCGCGGCAGTCGCAGTTCGATCTGGCGCTGTAGCGTGCTCGCGATCCATGCCGGGATGACGGCCAGCACCAGGCCGTTGATGCCGATGTTGAACCACGACCCGCCATCGAGCGCCGTATAGAGCAGCAGGGCAGCCATCAGGCCGAGGATCGCGCGGGCACGGCCGAACACCAGGGCGAAGAGCGCACTGCCCAGCAAGCCGAAGTCGAGGCCGATCGGCGAGCGCACATGCAGCGCCCAGAGCAGCGCGACTGTCACGATCGCCGCGAGCCAGCCATGTTGGGCCATGCCTGCCGGCAGGAACCCATGACGGACTTCCCGGACCGCCTGCGCGATCGCGGCGATGGCGAAGAGCCAGCCGAGCGCGGCCAGTCCCCACGGTGCATCCGCGTGCAGAAGGCTCATCGGAGCGACCCGGCAGGCATGCGTGAATTATGCCGCCGCCTGGCCGTCGCATCGGTAGGCGCGGAAATTCGAGGCAGCGACCGCGCTAGACTGAAACTGTTGAGGATGAGCTCGCAAGCAGAAGGCCAGCATGGACGAAGCCGCACCGAAGCGCGTGGACCTGGACGAGGTCGCGCACCTGGTCGAACAACTCGAGCGCGACCTGGCGCGGGTGCGCGCGGGCGGCGCCAGCGTCGACACTCTGCGAGGGGAGGTCGAGCAGCTGCGCCAGGCGCTGTCGACGCCGGAACCCTCGCACGGGAATGTGCACGAAGGCCTGCACGGCGTGCGTGAACGGCTCGGCGCGCTCTCGGATGAACTTGTCGGCGATGCAATGAAAGGCTCTGACTACATCGCCCGCATCGCCCGCATACTCGGCCTGGGGTAGAGGTGCAGTACGTCAACCTGGGCGCGTGCGGACTGAAGGTCTCGCGCATCGGACTGGGGATGATGACCTTCGGAACGCCGGCGTGGCGTCCGTGGGTGCTCGACGAAGCGGCAGCGCGCCCGATCGTGCGGCGCGCGGTCGAACTCGGAATCAACCTGTTCGACACGGCCGACATGTACTCGGCCGGCCTGTCGGAAGAGATCACCGGACGGCTGCTGACTGAGCTGGCGCCGCGCGACGAGATCGTCATCGCGACCAAGCTCTTTCATCCGGTCGAGCTCGCGTTCAAGGGCGGCAATGACCCGGGTCCGAAGCCGGCGCTGCGTCCGAATGCGAGCGGCCTGTCGCGCAAACGCATCTTCGCCGCGGCGGACGCGAGCCTGAAGCGCCTCGGCATCGACCACATCGACCTGTACCAGATCCATCGCTTCGATCCGGCGACACCGATCGAGGAAACGATGGAAGCGCTGAACGATCTGGTGCGGTCCGGCAAGGTGCGCTACCTCGGGGCGTCGAGCATGTGGGCCTGGCAGTTCGCCAAGATGCAGCAGGTCGCGGAGCGGCACGGATGGTCTCGCTTCGTGTCGATGCAGAACCATTACAACCTGGCCTATCGCGAGGAAGAGCGCGAGATGATCCCGCTCTGCCGCGACCAGGGCGTTGGCCTGGTGCCGTGGAGTCCGCTGGCACGCGGCTTTCTGGCCGGCAACCGTGCACGTGATGACCGCGCTGCGGGCGCCACGGCCCGTGCCCGTACCGACGACATCGCCCTCAAGCTTTACTACGACGACAGTGACTTCGCCGTACTCGAAGCGCTCAAGGGCGTGGCGCAGGTCAGGGGCGTGACAAATGCGACGTTGGCGTACGCGTGGCTGCTGTCACGGCCCGGCGTGACGGCGCCGATTGTCGGCGCCAGCCAGACCTGGCAACTGGAAGAGGCGGTCAAGGCGCTGGAGGTGACCCTGACGCCGGAAGACAGCGCGGCGCTCGAGGCACCTTATCGGCCGCACCCGGTTCTCGGGCACAGCTGAAAGCCGACTTGCTCAGTAGCGCACGGCGCCCGGTGGGCTGGTCGGGCGGTCGGGCGGCAGCTTGGCGATCATGCAGTCGATGGACTGGTTCGTGCGCGCGTCCGTCGAGGTCATCACCATCGCCTGCACCGAGTTGCGGAAGGCGGCAGGGGTGATCCGGTTGTAGTACAGCCGCGAACTCGCATCCAGCAGCATGTCGAAGTTGCCGCCCTGTCCGCCGGCCGATGACGCATCGAACTTGCGCAGGTTCATCTGCCCGATCCACAGCGGCTGGCACTGCGTCTCGACCGTGTTGAGGTAGTCATTGAAGCCGGTCGCCTTATAGTTCTGCCAGGCATCGGGGGCACATGCGGAAAGTGTTGTTGCCGCCGCTAGCGCGGCCATGCAGGCCATGAGCTTCGTACCGTGCATCGTGATCTCCCCCGCCTCGTCGGCAGAACCAGCGCGTCGATTGTATCGACGCGTGGAGCCGATCCGCCCGTTCAGGCGTTGCGCGGCGTGGGCGTCGGACGCAGCAGGGGTACAGCGACCTTGGGCGCAGGCGCGGATGGGGTGCGCGCCTCTCCGCAAGACGGCCAGGCCGACGATCGCAGCAGGATGTTGCGCACCTTTTCCTCGAGCGTCGACTTGGTCAACGGCTTCAGGATCGTGCCGTTGGCTCCGAGCCGAATCGCCTGCAGGACATCGTCCTTGCTGGCCTCGTTGGTGATCAGCAAGACCGGCAGATCCTTCAGCGCTGCATCGGCACGGATCTGCCGCAGCAGCTCGTAGCCGCCGATGCGCGGCATGTTGATGTCGCTGATGACGAAGTCGTAGGAACTCTCGCGCAACATTTCCAGTGCGGCCCGGCCGTCGCTCGCTTCGTCGACGTGCCGGAATCCGAGCTCCGAAAGCAGATTGCGCAGGATCCGGCGCATCGTCGAGAAGTCGTCGACGACCAGGAAGCGGGTGGCGGTGGAGGTAGGTGGCGTGGCCATCGGTCGGTGTCGGGCGTGGAACGCGAAGCAGGTCGGTGCTCGGCGGGGACCAAGAAGGCAACGGGCCCGCTCCGGTTCCACCTCTTGGATGTCGGCATCTTTCTGTCCTGCCTTGACACCGAAGGTGCTTTTCGAGCGATTGCGCCGACGTGCGGCGCCCCGGATCGCCGATCGATCTAGCGCATGAATTGGCACACCGGGTGCGCGGTTCTCGGAGCACTCCGTTCGTGCGGAATACCGCAAACTTGGGACACGTTGATGACCGGGACCGCGCCATGGACCTCACCGAACCCAACACTGTCGGACTCAACACCCTGAATCGCCCCACCGGCCCCGCCACGCTGGGCTCGATCACCGTGCCGACCGTGGTCGGAGCAGTGTCGATGACCACGGCGGACCGCAGCCAAGCTACGCGCGAGATCGCCTCGTGGCGTCAGCTGAAGATGTGGCTCGACGGTGAAAGCCTGCAGTCGGCTGTCACGGTCAAGTTGATCGGTGTCCACGAAGGCAAGTCGCTGCTCGTGACCTCGCCCGACGAAACGCAGCTCTACCTACGCGAGGGGCGGCTGTACCGCTTCCGCAGTTTCTCTGGCGAGTTCGTCTACGAATTCGTTTCGCCGCTGATCAAGGTATGCACGGCGCCGTTTCCCTATCTTCACATCGGTTGGGCCGGCAGCCGCCAGGTCGAAAAACGCAACCTGCGCGCGGCGCGCCGCGTGCGCACGGATCTCCAGTGCATGGTCTATCCGGGCCAGCAGGCCAACGGCCGGTTCGCCAAGGGCCTGATCCATGACCTGTCGACCGCCGGTGCCGCGATCACGCTGCAGGATGAACTTGCTGTCTTCTACGACGAGGTCCGGGTCGTGTTCCGCGTGCAGGTCGCCGACCAGGAAGTCCTCATCGAAGCGCGCGCACGCGCTGTACGCAAACCCGAAGCCGGGTGCCCCCGATCCGACCCTCGGCGTCGCCTTCGTCGGTCTTGGCGACCAGGAACGACTCGCACTGCACGCCTACGTCAATTCCTCGCTCGTGCAGGAGCTGGAGCTGCCGCTGTACGCGTAGCGTCGCTCGTGTACGCGATCGGCTGCGCCGATCGCACGTGCACTCGCTCCGGCACGGTTCGCGCTTCGCGCGAACCGCTCAACACTGATCAGTCGGCTGCGCTCCGGAGCGGCCGCGCGCTCCGCCGAAGGTCAAAGGCAGCGCACTCCACCCCGTGTTGCATTGGCCCTTGCGATGTCGGAGTTGCCCTCCCTCCCGCCAGGCGAGGAGGGAGCGGGGAGGAGTGCACATCCCTCCCGCTTGGCGAGAGGGCAGGGTGGGTGCCGTGCAGTTGTAGCTCGGCGGAGCGCGCGGCCGCTCCGGAGCGCAGCCGACGATTCAGTCTTGAGCGCGCACGCAGTGCGCGTAACCGGAGCGAGTGCACGTGCGATCGGCGCAGCCGATCGCGTACACGAGCGACGCCCAAAAAAAGTGGCCCGGTTGCCCGGGCCAAATAGCGGAGGAAAGGAATGCCACTCAAGAACGTACCGGTGACCGTGGCCTCCACCGGCAATCCGTCGGTCGCCCGACGGAATTGGAATCAGTGCAGCGTCTCGTCGGCAGCGGCGGTCGTCGTGATCTGGGCCTTGCCCTTGCCGGCGCGGGCCGGGGGCTCGCACAGGCCGCAGACGTAATCCTTGGTCAGCTCGAAGGTGTGCGTGACGAACTTGCCGCCGCACTTGCAGCAGGAGGTCAGCGTGACCATGCCGGCGTCGACGAACTTCACCAGGCGCCAGGCGCGCGTCACCGACAGCAGCGGCTCGAGTCCCTGCGCACGGATCTGCTCGAGATACAGCTCATAGGCCTTGATGATGGCGTCGATCTCTTCGAGTTCGCTGCTCTTGTCCAGGTACTCGTACATGTTCAGGAACAGCGACGAATGAATGTTCGGTTGCCAGGTCATGAACCAGTCGGTCGAGAACGGCAGCATGCCGCGCGCCGGCGATTCGCCCTGGACTTCCTTGTACAGGCGCAGCAGGCGCTCGTAGCTCAGGTCGGTCTCGGACTCCAGCACCTGCAGGCGCGCGCCCAGCTTGATCAGGGCGATCGCACGCTGGATCTGGCGGCTCTCGGAAACGATGCTCTTGATGCGCATGACGTGGCTCCCCGCGACGGCCTGATCAGGCGGTGACGTCGGCCAGCTGGCCGGCCATCACGATGTTGGCGTGCAGGCCGGCAACGGCGGCACCGGCAGCGGTCGACTTGCTCTTGCTGTGGCTCGTCAGCAGGTTCCACACCATGTCGTCGTCGAAGCGGAAGCGCAGGATCAGCTGGTTGGAGCCGGCGATCTTCATCAATTGCGCCGGGGAGAGCTGGTCGATGATCGTCGCGACTTCTTCCGAGACACCCAGGCGATACAGCGCCTGTGCCTTGTCGGCGCGGATCATGTGCTGGGCAAGCACCAGGTAGGCGAGGTTGGCCTCGCGGATTTCCTGGAGCAGTTGTTCGTTGCTGGCGGCGATGGTGCTCATGTGGGTCCCTCCTGCTGTTGGCCCGATTCGGCGGGCACGTTGGTTACGAAGTGACGCCATTGTGAGAATGGATCCGTCCGCGTTGAATCGGTGCACTGCCCGGCGGCATGTCGGCCTGGGTCCAGTCCCCGTGTAGGGCTTTTTCCTACATCGGCTCAAAGCTCCGCTGGAATGGCTGGAGAGCGCGCAATCGCGGGAACCAGTTGCCGGATCTGCGCATCCAGAAGTGCGGACGTGCCCGCTCGAAAAGACGCAGGATTGACCGTCCACTTCGGCGATGTACACGGCGCGCGGCTCGCTAGAGTCCACGGCGTGGAGGACGGCGCCGCGGGCGCCACTATGGGGAACAGATGCCGCCGGACGATGGGCAACGTGAGAACACCGAACGGTGCTCGATGATCGAACACTATGAAGCGATTGCCGGCGCAAGCCGGCGCATGCTCGAAGCCGCACGCGTCGAGGACTGGGATGAGGTCGGGCGCGAGGAAGAGACCTGCCGCCGGCTGATCGCTCGACTCAAGCAGGCCCACGCCGACGGCCGTGTCGCCGCCGAGCGGCGACAGCGGCTCGCGCTGCTGCGAATGATCCTCGCGGACGACGCCGAGATCCGGGAACTGTCGGAACCCTGGCTCAAACAGCTGGAAGCGCTGCTGACCGGCGGCCGCCGCAACGACGGGCCGTCTGCACGGTGACGGCCGTGCGCCGGTCGGCACCGAAGGCACTGATCCCATGGGGATGACCTCGCCGTTTCCAGAACCGCCGTCGCCATCGATGGCGCGGTTCGTGGTCCGTTCGCGCGTCGAAATCGTGTCCGCGCTGCGGCAGCTACGCGATCTGCACCTGCTGGTGACGCTGTACTACGGCAATGACACCGCCTTTGCCGTCGGCAGCGTGCTCGATGTCCATGCCGGCGCTGACGAACTGATCGTCGACCTGACGGTGGATGCCGTCGCCCGTTCGGCCATCGCGGCCGCAGGCTCGCTGGTCATGGTCGGCTTCATCGATAACGTGAAGCTGCAGTTCACGACCGGGCGCGGGCAAGCGCTCACACCCAACGGCGCGGCGTTTCGGCTGCCGTTACCGCACGAGATGCTGCGACTGCAACGTCGGACTTCGTTGCGGGTGAAGACGCCGGCCCTGCTGTGCCATGTCCCGCGGGCCATCGGTTCGATGCAGTACTACGCCCTGCGGGTCAGCGACCTCAGTCTCGGTGGCCTGTCGCTGCAGGGACCGTGTGACCGTAGTCTGTTTGCTGTCGATCGTGTGATCGAACGTTGCCAGATCCAGACCTCCAGCGGCCGTCGTGTAGACGTCACCTTGCGCGTGCGACATATAGAACCGCTGGTGGGCGAGCGGGACGCCGAGCGGATCGGCTGCGAATTCGTGGGCCTGACGGCCGCCGTCCGCAATGGGCTGCAGCAGCTGATCGGCAGTGTCGCGCTGCCTGCGGAAACACCTGAGATGCGTCGCACCGACTGACTCAGGGACTCCTGCGGCGGCTCAAAGCGGTGGCGTCGACGCAATTCGCCGTCGAGAATCGGGCGTGACAGGGAGGAGGCGGCGCCACCTTGACGGTGGCTCGCCGGGCGGGACGTGCTTGGCTCAGCTGGTCGCGGGTCGCGGCAGCAGGGCTCTCGTGCCGTACATCTCGGTCCAGGTCCGTTCGTACTGTGCGCCAGTGCCGATCCACGCAACCGTGCCGACCGACAGCGCGGACGTGTAGAGCGACGCGATGCGATCGGCGGTTTCGCCCTTGCACTTCAGTCGTACAGCGGCGAGCAGATGCATGTGGCCCTCGGCAAACCGGCGCTCCACGACGCGCATGCCGCGTGCATAGGGCAGCAATGACTCCGGCAGGCCGGCGATGCCGCGCCGTCCTTCGGTGGCCCGGGCCGACGTGTCTTCGAACCACACGTACAGGTCGCGTTCGGCCGACTCGGGCACGCGTTCCGCAGGCACGGGCTGATGCATCGTGTCCACCAGCGGGCGCGTGGCGATCTCGGCGAGTTGCTTCATGAGTTTTGCGCGTGTCATTGGGAGAGTCCGTGGGCGAGCGTCCGGTTGCTGCATGAACCATTGCATCGGTTGGACGGTTCTCACGCTTGAGCAGGACGCCACCGGGAATGGGACGGCAACAGGGCGCATTTCGCACCGCGCCGACGAGCGGTCGACCGTCCTCATCCGAACGATTGGGCACTCGAGGAATTTTCAGCGGCGCCCCTTAAATGTCCGGGCTTCTTGCCGATATTCGCCCCTTCGCGAAATGCACCGCCCCCGAAGAATGCGGGTCATCGGGTCAGTGGGGTGGGTCGTGAAAAACGAAGCGTTTCTGTACAGCTATACGTCTCCGCGACTGTTCGAGAGGCACGACTATGTGCGTCGTTACACGCCGCTGGTTCGCCGCATAGCGCATCAGATGGTCGCCAAGCTTCCGGCCAACGTCGAGCTCGACGACATGATCCAGGCCGGCATGATGGGGCTGATGGACGCGATCTGCCGCTACGAGGAGTCACAGGGCACGCAGTTCGAGGTGTATGCCTCGCAGCGAGTGCGTGGCGCGATGCTGGACGAGCTGCGTGCCAATGACTGGCTACCGCGCTCTGCACGCAAGAGCCAGCGTGATATCGAAAATGCAATCCACCGGCTCGAGGGCAAGTTGATGCGTGCACCGCATGAAGCGGAAATCGCCGAGGAGCTGGGCTTGCCGATCGCCGACTATCGCGAGATGCTGAGCGAGGCGCGCGGATCCCAGCTGGTGTATCTCGACGATCTCGGCAGCTTCGACGACGATGACGATTACCTGGAGCGCCACTTCGTCGTCAACGGAGCCGAGCCCAGCGAACAGCTGCGCGACAAGCGCTTCCGTCATGCGCTGGTCGCGGCCATCGACGAACTGCCGGAGCGCGAAAAGCTGCTGATGAGCCTGTACTACGAGCAGGACCTGAATCTGCGCGAAATCGGCGCCGTGATGGGCATTACCGAGTCGCGCGTCTGTCAGCTGCACAGCCAGGCGGTGGCCCGCCTGCGGTCCAAGCTCAAGAACTGGTAGTCAGGATTCGAACCGACTGAGTGCGCTGGCGGCGCGGCCAGGCCAGGCCGATGTTCGCGGCGTCGCGCAGCCGATCAATCGGAATCCGCGGCGCGGACGGCGGCCATTCGTCCCGTGACTGCGGCCGCGCCTGAAGTCGCCAGATTGCTGACCGTATGACCACCATCGAGGGCCGTCAGTTGCGCCGCCTCGCGAGCAAATCGCTCCAGTTCATCGCAGCCGGATCGCCGCATCGCGCGCAGCGCGTTGGCCTGTGGAGCCAGCAGGCGCAGCAGGTGTTCCTTGCGATGAGCGGCATCGGTCAGGCGCGCCGCATCGTTGGCGACCAGCGCATCACTTTCGTCGTGCAGCGCATGGATCAGTTCGGCGAACAGGTGTGCTGCCGGGTTGTCGCCCATGGCTCAGTGCCTCCGGCCGGGAGCGATTGCGGCGAGGACGCCCGCGGCCACCTCGTCGGTGTCGGCGACATAGCGGCCTGCCCTGATGACTTCCTGCACGGCCGCCACGCGAACGCCGTCAATGCCCTTGACCATGAGCGTCTGGAGGCGGGCTGCCATCCCGGGCCCGCGGGCGATCTCGGTGCAGGCAACGGTCGGGGAGGGCAGGCCGGCCAGCGGACCGATCCAGTCGTATCTGAGGGCTTCGGGAAGGAGGGTCGTTTTCATGGACGCATCGCAAAGGCAATGCGTCGGAGTTCGGCACTCGCGTGGGGATCTTTAGTCACCCGTTTCGGCAAATCGGGCT
Source organism: uncultured beta proteobacterium (assembly GCA_963769745.1). GTDB lineage: Bacteria > Pseudomonadota > Gammaproteobacteria > Burkholderiales > Burkholderiaceae_F > JALORV01. The sequence continues at coordinate 147,949 of CAVYNB010000002.1, read as the reverse complement.
CCCGCGGCCTTCCGGTGGCGTCTGCCGATGGGTCGGTAAGCGCGTCCCGCGGCAGGCGTGGAGTATTCTTGAATCGACTTCATCTACCCTGCGCCGCACACGCGTGTCCGACACTACGACCCGGCTCCGACGCCCCGCGTCGCCCTCAACGCGGCGTGGCGCGGTTGCCTTGGTCGCGCCGGACGTGATGTCGGGCGACCGCGCGCTTGCACTGGGCGTTCCGCCCGCGGGCGGTCGTAGCGCCACGGCGGCTCCGGCTGAACGTTCTGCGTTCACGGCGGCGCCCGGCCTGGCGTACTTCGAGGACTGTCCGGACGCGATCCTTCGCTTCAATTCCGAGCGACGGGTCGTCTATGCGAATCCGGCGGTCGAGCGCGCGACGGCCGTGTCGCGCTGGCAGTTCATCGAACATCGGCTCGAGGATGTCGAGCACTTCGCCGATTTCGCGCCACTGTGGAACGAGAGCCTGGCCGCCGTGCTGGAAACGCAGGAAGGGCGCTGGTTCAAGTTTTCGTACCCGCACCCGACCGGACCGAAGCTCTTCGATGTGCGCCTGCAGATCGAAACCGGGGTCGAACCGGCGCACATGCATGTGACCGCGGTGCTGCGCGACATCACCGTGCCCAAGTCGGCGATGCGCGCGACACGCGCGGCGTCCGAGTTCGTCGAGGACCTGCTGGCGAGTGCCAGCATCGGCATCAGCGTGCTCGACCGCGAGTGTGTCTATCGGGTGTGGAACGAACATCTCGAGGCGCTGCTTGGCGTGGCGGCCGATGGGGTCCTGGGCAAGGCCTTTCACGATGCGCCGGGGCTTGCCGCGCTCGCCGGACTGGAGATCGAACTGCAGCGGCTGGCGAGCGGAGTTTCCCGTATTCCGACCGAGGTCGAGGCCCGCTTTCCCGACGGCGAACGGCCGTGGGTCCGGGTCAAGCTCACTCCGGTGTTCGACGCGAACGGCCGCTTCGATGGCGTGTTCATCACGGTCGAACGCGTCGATCGTGAGCACTTTGCCGAGGGTTCGCTGACCGCATTGCGACGCGCGCTCGAGCGCGTCGGCGAGATGGTGCTCGAAGTCGACCGGCACGGCACCGTGGTCGACGCCAATGAGACAGCCCTGTCGACGCTCGGCTACGAGCGCGACGCCCTGCGCGGCCTGTCGCTGGGTTCGATCGATGCGGGCATGGGCGCGGGCGAATTCGAAACACTCTACGAGCAGTTGCTGGCGCGCGGTGCCTATCAGGGCGAAGCGACGTACCGGACGCGGTTCGGCTCGACCTTCCCGGTCGAGGTGGTGGTGCAGCGGGTCGAGCAGAGCGGCCGCGAGTTCATCCTGCTGCTCGCTCGCGATGCCACGGAGCGCAAGCGGGCCGAGGATGCGCTGACCGAGAGCGCCGAGCGGTTCCGGGCGTTGTTCGACGAAAGCCCGGTGGCGGCACTCCTGCTCGACGCGAGCTTCCGCGTGATCGGCGCCAATCGTGCGGCGAGCGACACTGTCGGCTATCCGGTCGAGGAGCTGATGGGGCACGACCCGGAGATGCTGGTCCTTCCGGACGATCAGCCCGGCTATCGCACGATGCGCGAACAGCTGCTCGGCGACATCGTGCAGAGCGAGGCGGCGGAGCGCCGCTTCGTGCATCGCGACGGCCGGCTGGTCTGGTCCAAGCTGAATGTCCGCTCGGTGGCCGCAGGCGGCGGCTTGCGTCACTACCTGGTCGTGCTCGAAAACTTCACTGATCGCAAGATCTTCGAGGAGCAGCTGCAGGTAGCGCTGCGCGACCAGCAGACGCTGTTCGAAACGATGTCGGTCGGCGTGGCGCAGACCATGTCGGGCAAGATCCTGCTGGCGAACCGCGAGTTCGCCGACATGTTCGGTTATCGCGATGGCCAGGTCATCGGCATGCCGCTGTGGGACCTGACCATCGATCGCGACAACCGCATGCCGAACGAGATATCCGGCATGCCGGTCGTGCGCGCGAACCAGACCACCAGCGCCGAGGTGGTGCTGTTCCGCAAGGACGGCGAGCCGATCTGGTGCCTGGTGCAGGCGCGCCCGATCCAGTCCGAGACGCCGGGACTCGAGTCGCTGAGAGAGGCGATCTACACATTCCAGAACATCTCGGAAATGAAACGGCAGCGCGAGGCGCTGAGCCGCTCGCTGCTGGAACTCAACGTCGTGCTCGACGCCACTTCCATGGGCGTGATGCACCTGCAGGACGATCGGGTCGTGCGCTGCAATGCGCAGGCGCAGCTGATGTTCGGGCGCCCGGGCGCGGAGCTGGTCGGCACTCCGGTCGGTGCACTGTTTTCGTCCGAGGCCGATTACTTCGAGGCGATCACTCCGCTGCGTGCGCAGCTGCAGACGGGGAGCCCGGCGTCCTTCGAAGGACTGATGCGCGGCCGCAGCGGAACGTTCTGGGGCCTGGTGTCCCTGCGAAAGGTGGATGCGAAGGTCGGTGCGCAGGGAATGATCGCGTCGATCCTCGACATCTCCGAGCGCAAGAAGCAGGAAGAGGAACTGCATACGGCGCTGGCGCAGCAGCAGCTGATCTTCGACACGGCGCTGGTGGGGCTGCTGTTCGTGCGCGATGGCCGACCGGTACGGGCCAACAGCGCGATGGAGGATCTGCTGGCCTGCGAGCCCGGCGGCCTGGTCAAGCAGATCCAGCTCTTCACGCACCCGACGGATCACCTGCTGCTGGCCAGCCTGGCCGAGCACTATCCGCGCATCCGCGATACCGGCGCCTGCGAGTTCGAGCTCTACATGTACCGGCGCAAGGCCGATCCGATCTGGGTCGCGGTGCAGGGGCGCGCCGTCAATCCCGAGCGTCCGGAACTCGGCTACATCTTCGCCTTCGTCGACATCGACGAACGCAAGCGCTCGGAGCGTGAGCTGCGTTCGACGCTGACGGAACTGCAGCTGATTTTCGACAATGCACTGGTCGCGATGCTGTACGTGTCGAACGACCTCATCCTGAAGGCAAACGCGGCGACCGAGCGCCTCTTTGGCTATGACCCGCGCGACTATTCCGAGCTCGTGGTCTCGTCGCTCTTCGCACTGCCGTCCGACTGGGAGCAGGTCAGTGCCGAGGCCATGGAAGCCGGCGAGGACGAGCGCTATTCATTCGAGCTGCTGATGCGCCGTGCCGACGGCAGCACCTTCTGGTGCGCCGGCAACGGCCGGCCGCTCGAGCCCGGCGTACCCGAGCGCGGCCTGATCGTCTCGCTGATGGACGTCGATGCGCGCCGCCGCTCGGAGGAGGAACTGCGGCGCGTGCGCAACTATCTCGACCTCGTCGTGGAGAACCTGCCGGTGCTGGTGTCGGTGCGCGAAGCCGAAACCGGCCGCTTCGTCAGCCTGAACCGCGCCGGCGAGCAGATCACCGGACTGTCGCGCCATCAGGTCGTCGGCCGCACCTGGCGCGAGGTCTATGCGCGCCAGTTCGCCGATCTTTACGCCGAACTGGACCGCAAGGCACTCGCGACCGGATCGCAGGTCGATCGGCCACGCGACGTGATGCTGCGCGCCGACGGCAAGCGCCTGACGGTGAACCAGCGCGTCGTGCCGCTGTTCGAGGCCGAGCCCGGGGTCGAATCGCATCCCCGGTACGTGATGTCGATCATCGATGACCTGACCGAGGAAGTCCGCGCCGAGGTCGCATTGCGCGAAACCGAGGCGCGCTTCCGCCAGTTTGCCGAGAACATCGACCAGCTCGTGTTCATCATGACGGGGGACTTCTCGAGCGTGCTCTACGTGAACCCGCGCTACCAGTCGCTGGTGGGAGCGCCGGTCGAGGAACTGGTCGAGAACCCGCGCCACGCGCTGCAGACACGTGGTCAGCGAAGACGCGCCGCAGCTGCTGCGCATGCTGCCCCGGCTGGTCGCGCGCATGCGCAGGCTGTTGCGTTCGGAATTCACGGTCCGAATCAATCACCCGACGCGTGGCGTCTGCATGATCAGCGTCCGGCTCAATCCGGTGCGGATGGAAGACGGCGCGATCCGCGTGTTCGGCGTGGCCGACGACGTGACTGAACGCGAGGCGGCCGAGCGCCAGCGCATGGAAGAAGTCGTCAAGCAGCGTGACATCCTGGTGCGTGAAGTCCATCACCGCATCAAGAACAACCTGCAGGGTGTGGCCGGCCTGATCCAGCAGGCGGCGGTGGCCCGGCCGGAAGTCGCCGCAGCACTCGAGGAAGCTGCCGCGCAGATCCAGGCGATCGCACAGGTGCACGGGCTTCAGATCCGTGCCACCGGCACGCTGCCGGTACTCGGGGTCGCGCAGGGCATCTTCCAGAACCTGGCCAGCATGTTCGGGGTCGAGATCCGGTTCGAGCCGCCGCCACCGGACCTGTGGCGTTTCGGTCTGCCGGAAAACGAGGCGGTGCCGCTGGCGCTGGTCATCAACGAACTGGGGACCAATGCGATCAAGCACCGCGCCAGCCGCACGGACGCGATCTGTGTCCGTGTCGCCTCACGGCCCGATGGCATGGAGTTCGTGATCGAAAATCCCGGGCAGCTGAAGCCGGGGTTCAGCTTTGCGGACATCGCCGCCAGCGTTTCGGGACTCGGCCTGGTCAAGGCCCTGCTGCCGCGCCGTGGCGCGAAACTGTCGATCGATTCCGCCGGCAGCGTCGTGCTGGCACGGCTGCAATTGTTCCCGCCCGCAGTACGCGAGGAAAATGTCTGAGTCACACCGACGAGCGGTCAACGCCGTCGACGTGCACCCAAGCGAGCAAAGATGAACGAACAGCAACCCCTGATACTCGTCGTCGACGACGACCGGCTTGTTCTGGCGACCCTGGTCGCGGGCCTGAAGCAGGCTGGCTTCGAGGTGATCGAGGCCGACAACGGCGATGATGCAATCCTGCTGGCGCGCAAGTACAAGCCCAGCCTGGCCATCCTCGACATGCGCATGCAGGGCAAGTCGGGCATGGATGTCGCACGCTACCTCGCTGCCAATACCAGCACGGGTTTCATGTTCCTGTCGGCCTTCGGCGATGCCGATATCGTCGAGGAAGCCACCCGCATGGGAGCGCTGGGCTACCTGGTCAAGCCACTCGACGTACGCCAGATCGTTCCGGCGGTGCGCGCGGCGCTGGCGCGCTGGGAGGAACTGAGGGTGGCACCGGCCATCGCGACGGACAGCGGCGGTGCCCCCGGCCGCGACGAATACATCGCGATCGGCATCCTGATGGAACGGTTGCGCATCGACTACGACCGGGCGCTCGAAGCGCTTCGCTCGCAGGCCCGCGCTGAAGGGACCACGGCGGCGCAGCTGGCATCCACCATGGTTGAAGCCGCGAACCGTCTCAACTCCATTCCACGCTAAGCACCACGCAGTGCAGGCCATCGACTACATCCAGCGGCATGGTTTCAAACGCTGGTATGAGCGGCAACTGGTCGAAAGCCACGCCTACCTTGCAATGGGCTTCGTCGCGCTGATCCTGATGTTGTCGGGCTTCGAAGTGATGAGCGAGATGAAGTCGGGCCTCGGCTATCTCACGATACTCGGCATGGCCGCCCTCGGAGGGGTGCTGATGCTGGTGGCATGGCGCCGGTTCAACGTGCTGCTCGCTCGCGCCGAGCGTTTCGCCGAAGGGGCGACCTGCCCGACCTGCAACGAGTGGGGAAAGTTTCGCGTACTCGGCCAGGAGTCCGCGCCCGAGGACGACCCCCCGGAAGCCGGCCGCCCGCGCTGGCTGCGCGTGCGCTGCTCGAAGTGCGGGGGGGAGTGGGAGATCAGTTGAGCGTCGCTCACTTACGCGACCCTGCGGGTCGCACGTGAGCTCGCGGCGGTACGGTTCGCGCTGTGCGCGAACCGCTCACCACTGATTGGTCGGCTGCGCTCCGGAGCGGCCGCGCGCTTCGCCGAAGGACAAGTGACTGGCGACCCAACCCGCGGTGCACTGAGCGCGCACGTCGTGCGCGTGCCGCCGAGAGTGCACGTGCGATCGCGTCAGCGATCGCGTACACCCGAGGCGCTCTCCCAGAGGGTGAAGTAGAACGTCGCGCCGTGCCCCGGATTCGGCGCGGGGACGGCCTCGGCCCAGATGCGGCCGCCGTGGCGGTGGATGATCTTCTGTACGGTGGCCAGCCCGACGCCGGTTCCCGGAAACTCATTGGCGCTGTGAAAGCGCTGGAACAGACCGAACAGCTTCTCGGCGAAGCGCATGTCGAAGCCGGCGCCGTTGTCCTTCACGAAGTAGGTGCGCACGCCACCGTCGTCGCGGGCTCCGAACTCGATGCGTGCCTGCGGTCCGCGGGCGGTGAACTTCCAGGCGTTGCCGAGCAGGTTCTGGAGCACCAGGCGGAGCAGCGTACTGTCGCCGTCGGCGCGCAGGTCAGGCGCAAGCACGAATTCGACTGCACGCGCGTGATCCTGGGCGCGCAGGTCGTCGGCCAGTTCGCGTGCGAGCTGCGATAGATCGACGCGTTCACGCGCGAGTTCCCGGCTCGTCATCCGCGAGAGCGAGAGCAGGGTCTCGATCATGGAGTTCATGCGCTGGCTGGCCGCCACGATGCGGCGCAGGTGATCGCGTCCCAGGTCATCCAGCGGCTTGCCGCGGTCGCCGTAGTCCTCGAGCACGATGGTGGCAAAACCGTCGACGACGCGCAGCGGGGCACGCAGGTCATGCGAGACGGAGTAGGAGAAGCTGTCGAGCTCGCGCAGCGCATGGTCGAGTTCGGCCGAGCGCCCGGCGAGCTGGCGATTGCGCTGTTCCAGATCGGATTGCAACTGCGAGACCACCTCCGGACGCGCCCCGGCGCCGGCCAGCAGCGGTGTGAGGTCATGCGCGGCACCTGCGTAACCCAGGAACTTGCCTGTGCCCGAAAACATCGGGGCCGCGGACAACGCAACAACGCGCTGCGAGTGCCCGTTTTCCGACCCCATCTCGATGCGGACGTCAAAGTAAGGAGCATGCGCGGCAATGGCTGCGCCCAGCACCGGAGGCGTGCTCATCCCGGGCCGCAGTTCCCATGGCCGACGTCCCACCAGCGCAGTGCAGTCGAGCCAGTCGATGGTGCGGTGGCTGCGTTCGACTTCGACCACGACACCACTGGCGTTCGTGCGCCATGACCAGGCGGCCGACGCAGCCAATGTCTGCCGCATGGCGCTGAGCTCACGGCGCGCACGCAGTTGCTGCGACAGCACGACGCCCGTCAGCGCGATCAGAGCGCCGACCGACGCTGCACCGAGCAACCACGCCGCCGCCACTCCGATGTGCGGTCCCATCAGGGTCGAGGTCGAGGCAACGGACGCCGTCGAGGTGACTGTGCCGGCGACGAGCGCAACGGCGCGCCGTGCGAATTGGGCAATCCGGGCGCGTGCGAGTACCCGCTCGCATGAAAGCGCGCGTCCATCCGAACAATTGCTGTGACTGTGTGCATTCCCCACCGAGTGCGATTGTGCAGCAACGCGGGTGCCGGCGCGAGTACGGAGCGCGGTCCGTATGGCAGCCGAAATGCGCTCGGAGGGGACGGCTTTTCGAGGGGTCGTCCCCGGCGTTCCCGACTAGCCTGCCGAGACCATCCGACCGGTGCGTCCGATCGCGTCTTCCCATGCCACACGCGCAGTTCAGTTCCTTGTTGCAGCGACTACGTCGCCCAGCACCCGCGCGTGACCGCAGCGTCGATGTCGTCGATGGGCCGGTGAGCGCGCTCGCCGGCGACGCCCGCTTTGAGCCCATTGCATTGCCCGGTGGCCATGCCCGGTTCCGATCGATCGCGTTGCCGTTGATCGGCGTGCTGGTTCTGGTGGCGAGCTGGACGGTCGGAGTCAGCTACTACTTCCACCAGCGCAGCTCGACGGCATTGTTCGTGGCGGAACAGGCCGCGAAGGCGGAGCGCGCTGCGGCGATGGTCGAAGCGTCAATTGCGGGCGACTACCGCGTCGTCGAGCAGACCGCACGCGCGATGGCGGAACGATCCGACCTGGTGACGGCAATGACGCGCATCGATGCCGAAGAAGCCGTACGTCAGTGGGCACAGCGCTCGCGGCGGCTCGGAGGCGACTCGGCCATCGAGATCTACAGTCTGCAGGCAGAGTTGATCGAACGGATCGGTGATGCGGATGGCTTCCGCCTCACAGAAGCGTCGGAGGCTCATGACGTAAAGCATGCCCTCGCCGGCCAGGACACGCTTTCCGTCGTCAAGCGCCTGCAGGGACTGACGTTGCGGGCCGTGGTTCCAGTGCGATCGAGCGGCCGCATCGTCGGAGCGGTCGCCGCCGAACGACCGATCGATGCCGCCTACATCGGAGAGCTGGCCACCCGCCTCGGACTGGATGTCGGCCTGGTCGCGGGCGGACGTGTCCTCGTCAGCACCGCGCACGCAGAAGATCGACGCTGGCTCGAAAAGATCGCGCAACGACTGGCCAGGGGCGCCGCCGGGCCGATCGCGCTCGAGGGCGCCCTGGACGTGGCGGTCCGTCCGCTGTCGCTTTCCGGTGAGCCGGTTGCAATTGCCGTGTTGATGCCGAACGCACAGGCGTATACGACCTTGAGCGGATCACTGAATGCGTTCGTGACGGTCGTGCTGTTCACGATCTTTGCCACGATCGTGGCCGGCGTTTACCTGACGCGCTATCTGATCCATCCGGTGAAGGCGCTCACCGAACGCGCCGAGGAACTCTCGCTGCGCTTCGCCGGCCGGCGTGCGGCGCGGCGTGGCGATGAACTCGACTCGCTGGTGGGTTCGTTCGAGGCCATGACGACAGCGCTGCTGTCGCACTCGGACCGGCTGGCGCGAGCCCACAAGAGCGAACTCCAGAACAGCCTCGAACTGCAGCACCAGTACGCGCAGATGCGCCTGCTGCGCGGGCTGTCAGCGGCGGCCAACGAGGGTGGAACGGTAGAAGCGACGCTGGAGCGCGCACTGCACGAGATCGGTGGCTACCTGGACTGGCCACTCGGACGGGTGGCTCTGCAACAGGAGAGCCTCGCGGATGCCGTCCTGCCTCCGCGATCGATCTGGTACGTACGGGACGGCGAGCGCTTCGGGTCGTTCATCGACGCCAGCAACCGGACGCCGATCGTGCCGTCGCCAGACCACCTGATCGGCCGTGCCTACCTGTCCGGCACGCCGCACTGGGTCTCCGATCTGTCGCGCATGTCGAACTGGAACCGGCTGGTCGAGGCGCTCGACACCGGGCTGCAGACCGGCATCGTGATTCCGGTCACTGCACGCGGCCACGTGACCGCGTTCATCGAATTCTTCTGCGATCACCGCGTCGAGGCCACCAACGACCTGCTCGAACTGCTCGAGGCGATCAGCGCGGAGCTTTCGCGTGTGGCCGAACGGCAGCGCGCAGAACGCGATCTGCGCGATCGCGAACTGGAGTCGAGCCGCCTGGCCATGGTGGCTTCGCGTACCGACCAGATGGTGATGATCCTCGATGCCTCGGGGCGCATCGAGTGGGCCAACGATGCGTGTGCGCGCTTTTCCGGCTACTCGCTGCAGGATGTCCGTGGCCGCCTGGCCCATACGCTGCTGCAAGGCCCGCAGACCGACGCCGCGGCGACCACGGCCATCGCCGAGGCGGTCGTCCGCGGCGAACCGTGTCGGGTCGAATTCATCGCCTACACGCGCGACGGCGAGATGCGAGTCCTCGAAGTCGAAGGCCAGCCGCTGCGCGACGACCAGGGGCGCTACTTCCAGTATGCGTTGATCAGCCCGGACATCACGGAGCGCAAGCGCACCGAGGCGGCACTGCGCGAAAGCGCCGAGTACTTCCGCGCACTGTTCGATGAATCGCCGGTGGCGGCCAGTATCCAGGCGCCCGACTTTCGCGTTGTGCGGGCGAACGCCGCGCACACGCGCATGCTCGGCTACACGATCGACCAGGTGATCGGCAAGGACCCGATGACGTTCTCCCATCCGGACGACGTCGACTCCGTGCACGCATCGCGCCGCGCGCTGGACTCGGCTGAGCGGGGTCCCGTGTCCTTCGAGCGCCGCATGCTGACCGGGGACGGCCGGACCATCTGGGTGCGCGGCCACGCGGTGCGCTTCAGTGATGCCAGCGGCGAGCGCTATACGCTCACCATGCTCGAGAACATCACCGAGAGCAAGCACGTCGAAAAGGTGCTGCGCGAAGCGAAGGATCTTGCCGAGTCGGCCAGTCGCGCGAAGTCGCAGTTCCTCGCCAACATGAGTCACGAGATCCGCACACCGATGAACGGTGTGCTGGGAATGACCGAGCTGCTGCTCGGAACCCCACTTTCGGACAAGCAGCGTCGCTTCGCCGATGCGGTCTATCGCTCGGGCGAAGCGCTGCTGGAGATCATCAACGACATCCTGGACTTTTCCAAGATCGAGGCCGGCAAGCTCGAACTCGAGTCGGTCGACTTCAACCTGCGCACGGTGGTCGAAGACGTGTTCGAACTCCTCGCGCCGCGGGCGCATCAGAAGCGGCTCGAACTGGCGTCGCGCATCGAGCCCGCTGTGCCGACCGTGGTGCGCGGCGATCCGATGCGACTGCGCCAGATCCTGACGAATCTGGTCGGCAACGCCATCAAGTTCACCGAAAGCGGCGAGGTCATCGTCTCGGTCGGCGTCGCCGAAGCGTCGACGGGCAGCGGCGAGCATCGCGTCGCCTTCGAGGTGCGCGACAGCGGCATCGGCATGCGGCCCGATGCACTGGAAAAGCTCTTCACCGTCTTCATGCAGGCAGACCAGTCGATGTCGCGACGCTACGGCGGCACCGGGCTCGGACTGGCGATCAGCAAGCAACTGGTCGAGCTCATGGGCGGCCGGATCTCGGCCGAAAGCCGCTTCGGCGAAGGATCCATCTTCCGGTTCGAAGTCCCGCTCGCTGCCGGCGAGGTTGCCGCAGTCCCGCCACCGGTCGACAGCGGTCGCCTGCGCGGAAGTCGGGTGATCCTGGTCGAGGACAACCCGACCAATCGCAATATTCTCGAGTCCCAGCTTCGCGGCTTCGGCATGGACGTTGCCACTGCCGACAACGGTGCCACCGCGCTTGAACTGATGCGTGCGGCGGCGCGGGCCGGCTCACCGTTTGATGCAGCGGTGGTCGACATGAAGATGCCGATCATGGATGGCCTGACCATGGCCACCGAACTGCGGCGCGATCCGCAGCTGGCCGAAATCAGAATGGTGATGCTGACCTCGCTGGGCAGCGGCAACGAGGCTCGGCTTGCCTATGACAGCGGCATCGAGGCCTATCTGACCAAGCCCGTGCGGCAGGCCGAACTGATCGATGCACTGAGCCGCGTGCTGCAGCACGAGGAGCCTGCCGTGCCTGCCGTCCTGACGGTGGCACCCGGCCAGCGTGCGCGCGTGCTGATCGTCGAAGACAACGCCGTCAATCAGGAGGTCGCCCGCGCCATGCTGACCGAGCTCGGCTGCTCGATACGGCTGGCGTCCGACGGACGCGAGGCCCTGGCGGCGTTGCGCGACGAAGAGTTCGACCTCGTCTTCATGGATTGCCAGATGCCGGAGATGGACGGCTTCGAGGCCGTCCGGCGCTTCCGCGGCTCGGTGTCCACCGGATACGCGACACGCGCGGATGTACCGATTGTTGCGCTGACCGCCAATGCGCTGGCCGGAGATGCGGAGCGTTGCCTCGAATCCGGATTCAGCGACTACCTTGCGAAGCCGGTCCGACGCGAGCAGCTCGATACCGCGTTGACGCGCTGGATCCGTGAGCCGGTTGCTCCGGTCGCAGGAACGCCCGACTCCGCTGCTCCATCTGTCCGCTGCAGAGTCGGTCGCGACGGCGGCTCCCGATGCCGAGGCGCGCCTGACGATCGACCTGACCGTCATCGAACTGATCCGCGACATGGAGCGCCGCGGTGCCAGCCGCCTGCTCGAACGGCTTGTCGCCACCTACGTGACGACGGCGGCACGTCTCGTTGCCCAGGCCGCCTATGCATTGAAGGCCGGTGACAGTGCCTCGCTCCAGCATGCGGCGCACACACTGAAGTCGTCCAGCGCGAATCTGGGTGCGATCGAACTTTCGCGTCGCTTCGGTGCGCTCGAACGCCATGCGCGGACGGGCGCGCTGGAAGCTGCAAGGACAGAGTGGAGCGAAACGCAGTTCGAATACGAGCGCGTCGTGCAGGCGTTGCAGGACATCGTTGCCGCTGACGAAGCGGTCGTGACTCACTGAGGATGAAGTGCGAGTAATGAACAACGAAGCTCCCCGAACAGGCAAGCGCGCCGAGGAGCCACGCGAAAATGGCGCATCAGAGCGGGCCGACCTGGTGCTGCTGGTCGACGACGATCCGGTGGCACGGCTGCTGACGGCCTCCGCACTGGCCGAGCGGCAGTGGCGCGTGATCGAGGCCGATGGTGGCGCCAGTGCACTGGAGCTCTACGCGAACAACCAGCCGGACGTCGTCGTGCTGGATGCACTCATGCCGGATATCGACGGCTTCATCACCTGCGAACGACTGCGACGGCTCTCCGGCGGTGAGCACGTACCGATCCTGATGCTGACCGGGCTCGACGACGAGACATCGATTGCGCGTGCCTATGAAGCCGGCGCGACCGACTTCTTCGTCAAGAGCACGACGCAGTGGACGCTGCTGTCGGAGCGCCTGCGCTACATGATCCGGGCCTCGCGCATGCGCGAGGAACTGGCCGAAAGCCGCGCGAAGCTCTCCAAGGCGCAGCGCATCGCGCGACTCGGCAGCTGGGAGTGGGACATCGGTGCCCGCTGGGTCAAGCTGTCGGAAGAGTGCTTCGCCATCGCCGGCCTGCCGCAGCAGGAGGATGGGCTGGCCGACTGGTTCGTCTGGTCGCGCGTGGTCGAGGACGAGCGCGCACGCATCGAGATGCTGTTCCGCGAGGCGCTCGCCGGCAGCGGTCAGATGAACTTCGAGTGCCGAATAGCGCGGCCGACCGGGCAGATCAAGGTCGTGCAGATCGAGGGCGAGGTCGACCGCGACGAAGCCGGCCGCGCCAAGGCCGTACATGGCGTCATCCAGGACATCACCGAGCGCAAGCAGGCCGAGGACCAGATCCGCCAGCTGGCGAACTACGACAGCCTCACCGGATTGCCGAACCGCCGGTTCTTCCGCGACCAGTTCCAGGCCGCGCTCGAGCGCGCACGGTCCAGCGGCTCGGCGGTCGGGGTGCTCTTCATCGACCTCGATCGCTTCAAGCAGATCAACGACACGCTCGGGCATCAGGTCGGCGACCAGCTGCTGCGCGAAGTCGCCAAGCGCCTGTATCAGTGCGTGCGCGAGAACGACACCGTCGCGCGCGGGGCGGAGGCGACGGGCGCATTGCGCAATGGGCGGCCGCCGAGCATCGGATCGGCGACGCGCAGCCTGGCGGCGGGATCCCAGACCGCGCCGGCCGCCGCCGCGTCCGGCGGCACGACCAACAGCGTCGCGCGGCTCGGCGGCGACGAGTTCACGATCCTGCTGACGGACCTCGCCGAGCCGGGCGCGATCGAAGCGGTCGCGCTGCGCCTGCTCGAAACCATGCGCCGGCCGTTCTCGTTTTCGGGGCACGAACTGTTTGTCACCGCGTCGATGGGCGTGGCGACCTATCCCATCGACGGCGGCGATGTCGACACACTGCTGCGCAAGGCCGACATTGCGATGTACGCGGTCAAGGACAGCGGCCGCAACGGTGTGATGCGTTTCTCGAGCGCGATGAACACTGCCACCGCGGAACGCTGGCGGCTGGAAACAGCGCTGCACCGTGCACTCGAGCGCGAGGAGCTGGTGATGTACTACCAGCCCAAGGTCAATGTGATCGATGGCAGCATCGTCGGCGCCGAGGCCCTGATGCGCTGGAAGCGCGGCGGTGAGCTGGTGCCGCCGGGCGAGTTCATCACCGTGGCCGAAGAGTCCGGCCTGATCGTGCCGATCACCGAATGGGCCGTGCGCGAAGTGTGCAAGCAGATGGTGGCGTGGGCCGAAGATGGAATGCCGCCCATGCCGGTGTCGATCAACATCTCGGGTCGCCACATCCAGCGCGCCAACCTGGTCGAACCCGTGCAGGCGGCGCTGGCGGGTTTCCGCCTTGATGCGCGCCTGCTCGAACTGGAACTCACCGAGACCGTGCTGATGCAGAACCTCGGCCACGCGCTGCCGCTGCTGCAGGCGCTCAAGGAACTGGGTGTCGCGATCTCCGTGGACGACTTCGGCACTGGCTACTCATCGCTGTCGTACCTGAAGAAGCTGCCGATCGACACGCTCAAGATCGACCGCTCGTTCGTGCGCGAACTCGAGACCAGCGGTGACAACGCGGCCATCGTGGCCGCCATTATCGCGATGAGCAAGAGCCTGAAGTTGCGCGTGGTGGCCGAGGGCGTCGAGACGCAGGGCCAGATGACGCGGCTATTTGACCAGGGCTGCCAGCTGATGCAGGGATTCCTGTTCTCGCCGGCCGTGCCGGGGGGCGACTTTCACGGACTGATCCGCAATGCGGCGGGGCGCCAGCACTGGCGGGTGAATTTCGGCCCGCGCCGCGCGGCGACAACGCCACCCGAGGCCATCGACGAGCATTCGAACGGCCGTCACCACGGCACGATCGAGTCCGAGTTCGTCGGACCGCCGCGGCCTCCCGCCGAGGCGCCGCGCGAGACACTGCGGGCCGTCGTCGACAACGGCGAACACGGTGGGCAGCGCGATCGCGCGCTCAAGTGGGCGACGCGCTTCATCGGCCGCGACGGCTGATACCTGCAACGGATCCGGCTCTGCGCCGAGCGTCGGCGGCGTGCGAACGCGGCTTCGGCCGTATCGGCCGGTCTACTCGACCAGGCCGTGCTTGATGGCGTAGTGCGTCAGTTCCGCGTTGTTCGACAGGCCCATTTTCTCGAGGATGCGGGCGCGGTAGACGCTGACGGTCTTCGGGCTGAGGGCGAGTTCCTCGGCGATGTCGGACAGGCGCTTGCCCGATGCCATCAGCTTCAGTGTCTGGAACTCGCGGTCGGACAGTTTTTCATGGGGCGCACCGGCATCCTCCGGCGCATTCAAGTTCTCGATCAGCGCCTGCGCGATCTCCGGCGTGACGTACTTCTTCCCGGCAATCACCATGGACAGCGCTTCGAGCAGCTTGTCGGGTGCGCTGCCCTTGTTCAGGTAGCCGAACGCGCCGGCCCGGAACGCACGCACCGCATACTGGTCCTCCGGGTACATGCTGACCATCAGCACCTTCAGGCGCGGATACTCCTCGCGCAGCGACTTCAGGATCTCGATGCCGTTTTTCCCCGGCAGTCCGACGTCCATCACCAGCACGTCGGGCTCGCCGTGCTTCTTCAGTTCGGCGCGCAATTGGCCGTAGTCCGACGCCTCGGCGACGATCTGCGTGTCGGGGTGCTCGGACAGCACCTGCACGATGCCGCGACGGACGATCGCGTGGTCGTCGACGACGATCAGCCTAACCGGCATCGGGGCCCTCCTCGACCGGAGCCGCAACGCGCTGGCGTGCGGCAGGCAGCGGCGGAATCGAGAACATCACGGTCGTGCCGCGGCCCGGCGATGACGACACCTCGGCCCAGCCATCGAGTCCACGGGCGCGCTCGAGCAGACCGCGCACGCCGAAGCCCGGCGTGACCGCAAGACTGTCCGGCTCGAAACCGGCACCGTCGTCGGCGATCTCGAGCGTGACTTCATCCTCGAGGGCAAAGAGCTGCACATGCACGGCGCGCGCCCCAGCGTGCTTGCGCACATTCGTCAGCGCTTCCTGCGCAACACGGTAGAGCGCTGCTGCACGGTCCGGCGCGATGTCGAACTCGTCGCGATTGCTGCGGAAATCGATCGGCAGGCCGGTGCGCTCGCCGAAGCCGCGCGCCAGCCACTCCAGCGCAGCGACCAGGCCGGCGTCGAGCACGGCCGGCCGCAACGCGTGCTGGATGCGGTGCGTCGCCACCACCGCGGATTCGAGCAACTGCTGGATTGCCTCCATGCGGCCGCGATGCTGGGGATCGGCGCCGAGTTCGCGCGCCAGTCGCACCACTTCGAACTTCAGCGCCGTCAGGGCGCCGCCCACGTCGTCGTGAATTTCCTGCGCAATGGCGCGGCGCTCGTCTTCCTTCGCGCGTTCCAGATGCTGTGTCAGCGCATGCAGCTTGCGTTCGCTTTCCACCAGCGCGGCCGCGGCGCCACGCGCCTCGCGCCGTGTGCGTGCAGCGTGCAGGCTGTGCTGCAGGGCCGCCGCGACGCGGAACATCCTCGTCTTCAGGACGAAGTCGTCGGCACCTGCGTGCAGCGAGGCCACCGCCAGTTCTTCGGACATCTCTCCCGACAGCACGATGACGGGAATGTCGGGATCGACGGCCTTGGCGACCTTGAGCGACGCAAACGAATCGAAGCGCGGAAGGTTGTGATCGGTGATGACGGCGTCGATCGTGCCCTGCGCAAACGCATCGCGCATGCCGGCCTCGTCTTCGACGCGCACCGCGCGTGGACGCAGGCCCTCGCGCATCAGCATCGCGAGCAGCAGTTCGTAGTCGAGTTCGGAATCTTCGACAACGATCAGGCGTGGGGCAGCGGGGTCGGACGTGGACACGGTGGCCGGGATTGTGGCGGATTGCGATGGGGATTGCAGGACGCTACGCGCCCGGGGTGGCCGCCGCTGCCATGAAAAGCCCCGTGCTTCCGGTTCCGGGCGATTGCTCGCGACAGCCGTTGAATCCGTCGGCCGCAGCCTAAAATGCGAACTGCAAAGTACGCCGGGCGATCGCGGTGTCGGCACGCCGGCATCGAGGAAAGTCCGGACTCCGCAGAGCGACGTAGCAGGTAACGCCTGCCCACCGCGAGGTGAGGATCAGAGCAACAGAGACGAGCCGATTCAGTTCGGGTGAAACGGGCAATCTCTACGCGGAGCAACACCAAATAGGCGGCCGTCGATCCTGCTCGGAGAGGCCGCGGGTAGGTGGCTCGAGCCGGCGAGTGATCGCCGGTCCAGATGAATGATCGTCGCGGCGTTCGCAAGGACGCCGAACAAAATCCGGCTTACAGGCGGACTTTGCACTTTTCTTTTGGTCGACCCGTCCATTGGGTCCGATCGATTTTCTCTATCACCCTTGATTCGCGTTGAGGGCTGCGTCCATGGATGCTCGGTCGGCTCAATAGCCTCCGACTATCGGAAATCGCATGGACGCGGTCAGCTCGGCCCATCAAAGCGGTGCGCTCGGCTGCTGATGCCTTAGCCGCGTCGAGAGGGAGGTCCTCTGTGCGGTCTTTCCTGAGATTTCACTTGCAGATACAGCGCTAAGCCTTTCAATTGGCGTAGTATTTCATCGTGAATCCGCGTTAGAAACGGGCGCTAAGTCCTTGTTGTCATTGAAAAAATCCCTGCATTTCACTTGACCTGCTGGAAACCGGTGCGATACAGTGGCGCCCCGTGTGAAATAGTGGGAGACAGTGGGCTAGTTAGTGCTTGCTTCGTTGATTGACGAAGCCAGAAGCGGCCCATGTTGAATCGACGTGTTCCAAGGCGCCTCTCACCTGACACTTGACGGCAAGGGTCGTCTGTCGATGCCTGCGCGTCACCGTGACGCGCTATCCGCGAGCTGCGAAGGACGCGTGACGCTGACCCGCCACCCGGATGGGTGTGTGCTGGTCTATCCGCGACCCACCTGGGAAGTTCGCCGCCAGCAGATCGCCCAGCTTCCTTATGCCGCGCGGGCGCTGCAGCGACTGCTGCTTGGCAGCGCGGTCGACATCGAACTCGACAGCGCCGGCCGCATTCTCGTCACAGCAGAACTGCGCAGCGCCGCCGGGCTCGAGCGCGAGGTGATGCTGCTCGGCATGGGCGCGCACTTCGAGCTGTGGGACGTAGCGCGGCTCGGCGAGCACGAACGCCAGTCGCTGGCCAATGGCCTTCCCGACTCCGCCGCGGATTTCACGTTCTGACGGTGAATGACACCGGCCCCATTAACGGATGCCCGCGGGCACGAGGCCGTTCTGGCCGTGCCGGCGGTCGCGCTGCTGGTGACCGATCCGCGCGCCACGTATGTCGACGCGACATTCGGACGGGGCGGGCATGCCCGCCTGATCCTGGAGCGCCTGGCTCCGACAGGGCGTCTGATCGCGTTCGATCGCGACCCGGTGGCGGTGGCTGCGGCTGCCGACATCCGCGATCCGCGCCTTCACATCGAACACACCGCCTTTTCACGTCTGGGCGAGACACTGGCGTCACTGGGTATCGCGAGTGTCCAGGGCGTGCTGCTCGATATCGGCGTGTCGTCGCCACAGATCGACACAGCGGAACGAGGCTTCTCATGGCGCTCCGACGGGCCACTCGACATGCGTATGGACACAACGCGCGGCGAGACGGCAGCGCAGTGGCTCGCGCGGGCATCGATCGATGAACTCACAGGAGTGATCCGCAGCTATGGGGAAGAACGGTTTGCTGCATCGATTGCAAAGGCGATTGTGGCTCGCCGCGAGGCTGGGCGGCCGGTATCAACCACCGGCGACCTTGCCGCGCTCGTGGCAGGCGCGATCCCCCGCAAGAGCCGCACGGACGGGGCACAGCATCCGGCCACGCGGACATTTCAGGCTGTACGGATTCACATCAATCAAGAGCTTGAGGAATTGGCGCTAGCCCTTGAACAATCGGTGCAGGTACTCGCGACCGGCGGACGGCTCGTCGTCATCAGCTTTCATTCGCTCGAAGATCGCATCGTGAAGCGCTTCATCGATGCGCACGCCCATCCCGACCGCGCCGCACCGGGTACGCGTGCGCTGCCGCTGCGCGCAGCCGAGCTGCCTGCACCACGGCTCGCCGCCATCGCACGGGTGCGAGCCGATGAGGCCGAGGTCGCCGCCAATCCACGCGCGCGTTCGGCCGTGATGCGTGTCGCCGAACGGACGGCCGCCGCCTGGCCCGGAGCGGCCCGATGATCCGCCACGTACTGGTGTTCTTCGCGGTGGTGCTGCTGTTCGCATCGTCGCTCGGACTGGTGACCGCGCAGCACCGTACGCGGTCGCTCTTCATCGATCTGGAGCGAGCGCAGCAGGATGCCAAGCAGCTCGATGTCGATTACGAGCGCCTGACGATCGAACTGGCGCGACTCGCGCAGCCGGCCGCGATCGAGCGCGCGGCGCAGCGGCTGGGATTCAAGGCCGCCGAGGCAAGCCGCACCGTGTTCCTCAACCTGCCGCAGGCGAGCGCCACGACGCCGGTGGCACCGGGGGCGCGCAAGTGAAGGGCAACTCGCGCAGCTCCACCGCACGTCCGGCGCGGCGGTCCGAGTCCGGCCCCTCGCGCCGCGAGCGCGTGGCATTCAATTCGAATCCGCTGCTGACCGTGGCGCTGCCCGCCTGGCGCTCGAAGCTGTTGCTGTTCATGCTCTTCGTCGGCTTCGTCGCCCTCGGCGGCCGGGCGTTCTACCTGATGGGGGGCGTGACGACCGACTTCCTGCAGCGCCAGGGCGAGGCGCGTTATGCGCGCACGCTCGAGATTCCCGCAACGCGCGGCCGGGTGACCGACCGCAACGGAATCGTGCTGGCATCGTCGGTGCCGGCGCGGGCGGTCTGGGCGATTCCCGACGACGTCGTGGCGACCCCGGCACAGGTCGCCGACCTCGCGCGGCTGCTGGGCATGAACCCCGCCGAAGTGAAGCGACGCCTGGCGAATGAGGATCGCAGCTTCGTGTATCTGCGGCGGCAGGTCGATGTCGACGTGGCGGACAAAATTGCGGCGCTGAAGATTCCCGGCGTCCACTCGAGCCGCGAATTCAAGCGGCACTATCCCGAGGGTCCGACCAGCGCGCACCTCGTCGGCTTCACGAATGTCGAGGATCGTGGTCAGGAAGGGATCGAACTGGCGCACGAGTCCACGCTGGCCGGGCGCGCGGGCAGTCGCCGTGTGATCAAGGATCGCCTTGGCCGGGTGGTCGAGGACGACTGGCTGCGCGAGCCGGTCGACGGCCGTGACCTCGCACTGTCCATCGACAGCCGGGTCCAGTACATCGCCTTCTCGGCGCTCAAGGGTGCGATCGACAAGCACCAGGCCAAGGCCGGTGCCGTGATCGTTCTCGACGTCGCCAGCGGTGAAGTACTCGCGCTCGCGAACTGGCCGAGCTACGACCCGAATGTGCGTGGCCGCCTCGCGCCCGATGCGATCCGCAACCGCGTGATCACCGATACCTTCGAGCCGGGTTCGACGATGAAGCCGTTCGCGGTGGCGACCGCGCTCGAACTCGGCAAGGTCCGCCCCGATACGCGCATCCAGACCGCGCCAGGACGCATGACGATCGGCGATCGCACGATCGGCGACGCGCACGTGCACGGCCTGCTGACGGTCGAGGAAGTCGTGGCGAAGTCGAGCAACGTCGGCACCGCGAAGATCGCGCTCGACCTGCCCGCGCAGTCCTTGTGGGACAGCTACACGGCGCTCGGCTTCGGGCAGGCGCCCCGCATGGGCTTTCCGGGCGCGGTGGCCGGACGGCTGCGCCCGGCAAAGACCTGGCGACCGATCGAGCAGGCAACGATTTCGTATGGACACGGCGTGTCCGTGACCCTGGTGCAACTGGCACGCGCCTACGCGGCGCTGGCGCGCGACGGTGAGCTGGTTCCGCTGACGCTGACCAAAGTCGAGGCACCGCCCGCTGCGGTGCGCGTGCTGTCGGTGGAGACGGCACGTTCGATGCGCAAGATGCTCGAGATGGCGGTCGCC
Organism: uncultured beta proteobacterium; assembly: GCA_963769745.1. Classification (GTDB taxonomy): domain Bacteria; phylum Pseudomonadota; class Gammaproteobacteria; order Burkholderiales; family Burkholderiaceae_F; genus JALORV01. Next base: position 127,344 of record CAVYNB010000002.1, on the reverse strand, counting down.
GATGACGGAACGGCGCCGGCAGCGCGCATTGCTGGCTACCGCGTGGCGGGCAAGACCGGCACCGCGCAGAAGCTGAAAAACGGCCAGTACGTGAAGGAGTATGTCGCGTCCTTCGCCGGCTTCGCTCCGGTCTCGGATCCGCGCGTCGTGATCGCGGTGATGATCGATGAACCGAACGGTGGCGCGTACTACGGCGGCCAGGTGGCGGCGCCGGTATTCGCGCAGATCGCCGGGGCTTCGCTGCGCACGCTGCAGGTGGCCCCCGACGGTCCGCTCGAGGCACCGAAGCAGTTGCTTGCGCTGAGGCAGGCGCGATGACGATGGCCGCTACCGCATCCACGGCCATGACACCCTGCGTGCGCGATGCACTGACCTTCCTGCGCCAACTGCCGCCGGTCCCGGGCCAGCGTGGGCGCGACCTGCGCCTCGACAGTCGAGGTGTGCGCGCCGGCGACATCTTCCTCGGTGTGCCCGGAGGCAAGAGCGACGGTCGACAGTTCCTCGCGGATGCCATTGGTCGCGGTGCGGCGGCGGCCCTGGTCGACGCCGACGGCTGGGATGGTGTTGCCCAGGCGATCCCGGTGCAGCCGGTAAAGGGCCTGCGCGACAACCTCGGCGCATTGGCGGCGGCGTACTACGAGCGGCCCAGTGAGCAGCTGCTGTCGGTCGGTGTGACCGGAACGAACGGCAAGACCTCGTGCAGCCAGTGGATCGCGCAACTGCTGACGCATGAAGGACGTCGATGTGCCGTCGTCGGCACGGTCGGTATCGGCTTTCCGGGGGCTCTGCATGCCAGTGAACTGACCACCCCCGACCCGGTGTCGCTGCAGCGTGAACTTCGGCACCTGCTCGATGCCGGCGCACAGGCCCTGGCGATGGAAGTGTCGTCGATCGGACTCGAGCAGCATCGCGTGGACGGCATGCACTTCGACGTGGCGCTCTTCACCAACCTGACGCGCGACCACCTCGACGTCCATGGAACGATGGAGCGCTACGAAGCCGCCAAGGCCATGCTGTTCGAGTGGCCCGGACTGCGCCACGCGGTGATCAATCTCGACGATCCGGCCGGTTGCCGCATCGCTGAGCGTGCAGCCGAGCGCGGCGTGGATGTCATCGGCTACAGCGCGCAGGCAGACACGACCCCCAGGCCGCTCGCGCCACACCTGCTGGCCCGGCAGATCCGAGCGACGGAGGAAGGTCTGGCGTTCGAGCTGTGTGTCGGCGACCAGGCGCATCCGGTCGAGGTTCGCCTGGTCGGGAACTTCAATGTGGCCAATCTGCTCGGTGTCGTCGGTGTGTCGCTTGCATGTGGCATCCGCAGCGACGTTGCGGCCGAGGCGCTGCCGACGATGGTGTCGCCACCGGGGCGCATGCAGCGTGTCGATGCGAACGCGCAGCCGCTGGTCGTAGTCGACTACGCGCACACGCCGGATGCGCTGGCACAGGCGCTCGACGCGCTGCGACCTCTGGTAAAGGCCCGCCGTGGTCGGCTCTGGGTTGTGTTCGGGGCCGGCGGTGATCGCGATCCGGGCAAGCGAGCGCCGATGGGCGCGGCGGCCGTCGCGGCGGACGCCATCGTCATCACCAGCGACAACCCGCGGACCGAGGATCCACAACACATCGTGGATCAGGTTGCCGCCGGCGCGCGATTGGCCCGCCATCTGCTGACCGAAGTCGATCGTGCGCGCGCGATCGAGCGCGCCATCATCGCGGCGGATCCGGCCGACGTCGTGCTGATCGCCGGGAAGGGGCACGAGGACTACCAGATCATCGGCACCGAGAAGCGTCCGTTCTCCGACGTGGCGCAGGCGCGCCGCGGCCTGGCGTTGCGCGCGGGAATCGCTCGATGAGCGCACTGATGACGGTGTCGGAGCTGGCGCGAACGGTGGCGGCGCAGGACGTGCGTGGCGATGGGCGCATCGGCTTTGCGAGCGTATCGACTGACACGCGCACGCTGGCACAAGGAGCCCTGTTCGTGGCATTGCGCGGCGAACGCTTCGATGGGCACGACTATGCGCGAGTGGCGGCCGATCGCGGTGCCGCCGCGCTGCTGGTGGAGCGCGCCGTCGAAACCACCGTGCCGCAGATCATTGTTGCCGACAGCAAGCGCGCGCTCGGGCTGGGCGCGGCGCAGTGGCGGGCGCGCTTCACGCTGCCCGTGATTGCCGTGACGGGGAGCAACGGCAAGACCACCGTCACCCAGATGATTGCGGCGATCCTTGCACAGACTCATGGCGAGCGAAATCGTCTCGCCACGCTCGGCAACCTGAACAACGACATCGGCGTGCCACTGATGTTGTGGCAGCTCGGCAAGCAGCACAAGGCGGCCGTGTTCGAGCTGGGGATGAATCACCCGGGCGAAATCGCTTATCTCGCCGAACTGGTCCGGCCGACGATTGCGCTGGTCAACAACGCGCAGCGCGAACATCAGGAATTCATGCAATCCGTCGAGGCCACGGCCCACGAAAACGGCGAAGTGCTGACGGCGCTGCCACTGTCCGACATGGGAGTGGCGGTGTTCCCGGGCGATGATTCCTGCGCACCGATCTGGCGCACGTTGGCGGGAACGCGACGCGTCGTCGATTTCGCTCTCGAGGCCTATGCGGTTGTCACGGCCACCTACGAACTCGACGTGGAAGGTGCGCGCATTTCGATGGCGACACCCGCCGGTCTGATCGAGGTAAGGCTCGCCGTGAGCGGCGTGCACAACGTGCGCAACGCGCTCGCGGCGGCGGCGTGTGCGATGGCAGCTGGCATAGCGCCGCGCGATATCAGCGCCGGCCTGGCCGCGTTTCGGCCGGTGAGCGGACGCGGGGCGCGCCTGCGCACGTCCTCGGGTGCATGCCTGATCGACGACAGCTACAACGCCAACCCGGACTCGGTGCGGGCGGCCATCGACCTGCTCGCCGGTTGCGCCTCTCCGCGCGTGCTGGTGCTGGGCGACATGGGGGAAGTCGGCGACCGGGGGCCCGAGTTTCACCGCGAGGTCGGAGCCTATGCCCGCGAGCACGCCGTCGATGTGCTCTATGCGCTGGGAACTCAGACACGCGAAGCGGTGGCCGCGTTCGGCGACGGTGGGACGCATTTTGAAACTGTCGACGCATTGATGGCCGCGTTACCTGCAAAGGCGACGGCAGGCTCGACCGTGCTCGTCAAAGGGTCCCGCTTCATGCGGATGGAGCGCGTCGTGCAGGCGCTGGTGGGACCGTCGGCACACGGCGCTGCAGCGGGAGCGCACTGATGCTGCTTGAATTGTTCGAATGGCTGGCGCGCGACATCCGGGCCTTCAACGTCTTCTCGTACCTCACGCTGCGCGCCGTGCTGGCGGCCGCGACCGCGTTGCTGCTCGGGCTGGCGGCCGGTCCGCGAGTGATCCGCCGGCTGACCGAACTGAAGATCGGTCAGGCCGTGCGTAGCGACGGACCACAGACGCACCTGGCCAAGACCGGAACGCCGACGATGGGCGGGGCGCTGATCCTGATCTCGATCGGCATCACGACGCTGCTGTGGGCCGACCTGTCCAATCGCTTCATCTGGGTCGTGCTGATCGTGACGCTGGGCTTCGGGTGGATCGGCTGGGTCGACGACTATCGCAAGGTCGTGCATCGCAACCCGAAGGGCATGAGTGCGAAGGAGAAGTACTTCTGGCAGTCGCTCATCGGGCTCGGAGCCGCGTTCTACCTGGCGTTTGCGATCGCGGCACCCTCGACGGACAAGGTCTGGTCGCTGATGGTGCTGTGGGTGCAGCAGGGCTTTTACATCGACCTGCCGCCGCGCTCCGACCTGCTGGTGCCGTTTTTCAAGAACGTGGCCTATCCGCTCGGCGTGTTCGGCTTCGTCGCCCTTTCGTATCTCGTCATTGTCGGCACCAGCAATGCCGTGAATCTCACCGATGGCCTCGATGGCCTGGCGATCATGCCGACGGTGATGATCGGCGCTGCGCTCGGCGTGTTCGCCTATGTCATCGGGCGCGCGGACTTCGCGCGCTACCTGCTGTTTCCGTACATCCCCGGGGCGGGCGAGCTCGTGATCATCTGCGGCGCGATCGCCGGCGCGGGTCTGGCGTTTCTGTGGTTCAACGCCTACCCCGCCGAAGTCTTCATGGGCGACGTCGGCGCGCTCGCGCTCGGCGGCGCGCTCGGCACGATCGCGGTGATCACGCGGCAGGAGATCGTGCTCTTCATCATGGGCGGCGTGTTCGTCGTCGAGACCGTCTCGGTGATGATGCAGGTGGCCTACTTCAAGTGGACCAAGGGTCGGCGCATCTTCCGCATGGCGCCGCTGCACCACCACTTCGAACTGTCGGGGTGGAAAGAAACCCAGGTGGTGGTCAGGTTCTGGATCATCAGCATGATGCTGGTGCTGGTCGGTCTCTCGACGTTGAAGATTCGATGAGCGCAGCGCCGAGCCGTCTCAAGCAAGCTCGCGCCGCAGGGCGCAGCGCGGTGACTCCATGACGCAACGCGCTCTCGTGCTCGGTCTGGGCGACAGCGGGCTGGCGATCGCACGCTGGCTGGCGCGGCAGGGCTGGACCCTGCGCGTGGCCGACACGCGCGATGCGCCGCCACAGATCACGGCCTTGCATGCCGACCTGCCGGAGGCCGAATTCCATTCCGGCGCATTCGCCGAGACCTTGCTGGACGAGGTCGGGCTCGTCGCGATCTCGCCGGGGCTGTCACCAACTCATGCGAGCGTTGCGCCGCTGCTGAAGGTGGTTCGCGCGCGCGGGCTGGAACTGGTGGGCGAGATCGAACTCTTCGCGCGCGAACTTGCGCGGCTCCGGCAGGAGCGCGGGTACGCGCCGCGGGTGCTCGGCGTGACCGGGACCAACGGCAAGACAACGACGACGCGGCTCACCGGCCTGCTGGCCGAACGCTGCGGCCGGCGCGTGGCCGTCGCCGGCAACATCGCCCCCGCGGCGCTCGACGAACTGACGGCGCGATTGGAGGCCGACGACCTTCCGGACGTGTGGGTGCTCGAACTGTCGAGCTTTCAGTTGCACACGACCAAAAGTCTTGCCTGCGATGCAGCCGCCGTGCTCAACATCACGCAGGATCATCTCGACTGGCACGGCTCGATGGAGTCGTATGTCAAGGCAAAGGAGCGCATCTTTGCGCCGGCCACCGTTCGTGTGTTGAACCGTGACGATCCAGTCGTCGCCGCGATGACCGGGCGTAAGACGACCGTGGTCACCTTCGGTTCCGACGTTCCCGCGCAACCCGAGGCGTTCGGGCTGGTCCGCGACGCCGGCATGACCTGGCTCGCCTGGGCCGAGGACACGAGCCTGCCGACACGGCGCCGCAAGGCGGCCGGCGACCTGCCCGGCGTGCCGGCGGAGGTGCATGTGCATCGGCTGATGCCGGTCGACGCCTTGCGCATCCGGGGTCGGCACAACGCACTCAATGCACTGGCAGCGCTCGCGCTCGGACGCGCGATCGGATTGCCGCTCGCACCGATGCTGCATGGCTTGCGCGACTACGCCGGAGAGCCGCATCGCGTCGAGCACGTGGCCACGCTCGGCGGGATCGAGTACTACGACGACAGCAAGGGCACGAACGTCGGCGCCACGGTGGCGGCGCTGGACGGGCTGGGTGCCGAGGGCCGCAAGCTGGTCGTGATCCTGGGCGGCGACGGCAAGGGCCAGGACTTCGCGCCATTGGCCGGGCCGGTGGCGCGAAACGCACGCGCGGTCGTGCTGATCGGGCGCGACGCAAAGAAGATACGTGCGGTGCTGACCGGCACCGACGCGGTCGAGCTGATCGAAGCCGATTCGCTTCAGAGTGCAGTTCAGCTTGCCGCCCAGGCCGCGCATCAAGGCGACGCAGTCATCCTCTCGCCGGCGTGTGCGAGCTTCGACATGTTCCGCGACTACCGGCATCGCGCGGACGTGTATGTCGATGCCGTGCGCGAACTCGCGGCCGAAGCGGGGCAGCCATGCTGAAGCGATGGCTCGCCGCACTGAGACCTTCCCAGCGGCGACGCGGTCGAGCCGCGTCCTTCGATGCCGGCGGCTCGGTGATGGCGCTCGCCGGCCTGGGCGGGGCGCCGCTGTCGAACTCGACGCGCCATGCGCTGCCTGCGGTCGACCGTACGCTGGTGGGCGTCGTCGCGGCGCTCATCATGATCGGCACCGTGATGGTCTATTCGGCGTCGATCTCGCTGGCCGATTCGCCCCGCTTCAACGTCGCGCCGACACACTTTCTGATGCGTCATCTGCTGGCGCTGGGGATCGCCTTCTGCGCCGCCGCCATCGCTTTCCAGGTGCCGATGGAAACCTGGCAGCGGCTCGCACCCTGGGTATTCATCGGCGCCTTCGCACTGCTGGTGGCGGTGCTGGTTCCGGGCGTGGGCAAGGGCGTCAATGGCGCGAAGCGCTGGATCCCGCTCGGCCTGCTCAACCTGCAGCCGTCCGAGCTGATGAAAGTCGCGTGCGTGCTGTATGCGGCGAACTTCACCGTGCGCAAGCAGGATTACATGCACCACTTCGCCAAGGGCTTCATGCCGATGGCGATCGTCATGGGCGCCATGGGCGTGCTGCTGCTGTTGCAGCCGGACCTGGGCGCCTTCGGTGTGATCGTCGCCATCAGCATGGGCATCCTTTTCCTCGGCGGGGTCAACGGCAAACTGTTCGCGGGCATCAGCGCGGCGCTGACCCTGGTGTTCATGCTCGTCATCTGGCTGTCTCCCTGGCGCCGCGAACGGATCTTTGCGTACCTCGATCCGTGGTCGGAAGCGAATGCACTCGGCAAGGCTTACCAGTTGTCGCACTCGTTAATCGCATTCGGTCGCGGCGAGTGGGTCGGCGTGGGTTTGGGCGGCAGCGTGGAGAAGCTGCACTACCTGCCCGAGGCGCATACGGACTTCATCCTGGCCGTGCTTGGCGAGGAGCTGGGGCTGGTCGGCGTACTGACGGTCGTGGTGCTCTTCTACTGGCTGATCAAGCGCGCGTTCGAGATCGGTCGCCAGGCGATTGCGCTCGAGCGGACGTTCGCCGGGCTGGTGGCGCAGGGTGTCGGCTGTGGATCGGCGTGCAGGCGTTCATCAATGTCGGCGTAGCCACGGGTCTGCTGCCGACCAAGGGACTGACACTGCCGCTGATGAGCTACGGCGGATCGGCTCTGCTGTCGACCCTGGTGGCGCTCGCGATCCTGCTGCGGGTCGACCGAGAAAACAGAGTTCTCATGCGCGGAGGTCGCGCATGAGAACTCTGTTTCGTTGGAGGCTAACTTTGCGCAGCAAAGTTAAGCGCGCGTCAGCGTGCGGCCGAAGACAAAATCGCGTGGCCGCAGGCCTGCGAGGAGGTCGCGCATGAACCACCTGGTCGTCGTCGCGGCCGGGACCGGGGGACACGTGATGCCCGGCATCGCGGTTGCCGAAGCCTTGCGCGGACGCGGCTGGTCGGTGAGCTGGCTCGGCACTCAAGCCGGGATGGAGCGCGGCCTGGTCGAGCGTCATGGCATCGCGTTCGACGCGATCGACTTCAGCGGCCTGCGCGGCAAGGGCCTCAAGACCCTGCTGCTCGGCGGATTCATGCTGCTGCGTGCGCTGTGGCAGAGCCGCGCACGTCTGCGCGCGCGCGCGCCCAGGGTCGTGTTTTCGACCGGAGGCTACGTTGCCGTGCCGGCCGGGATGGCGGCCAGCTCGCTCGGCGTGCCGCTGGTGCTGATGAACGCCGACGCCGACACGCTGTTGTCGACGCGGCTGCTGACGCCTCTGGCGGCCGGCGTGCTGTGCGGATTCGATGGTGCCGCTGCCGTGAAGGCGGGTGACAAGGGGCTGGTCACCGGCAATCCGGTACGGAGCGAAATCGCCGCGGTGCCGGTGCCGGCGCAACGATTTGCGGGTCGGACGGGTCCGTTGAATCTGCTGGTGATCGGCGGCAGCCTCGGCGCGCAGGTGCTCAATGAAACGGTGCCGGCCGCGCTCGCTCGACTCCCGGTCGAGCGTCGTCCGCGCGTCGTGCACCAGTGCGGAGCCGGGCATGTCGAGACTGTTCAGGCCGCCTACCGTCGGGCCGGCGTCGACGCTGACATCCTTCCGTTCATCGACGACATCGCGCAGCGCTACGCGTCGGCCGACGTGGTGCTGTGTCGCGCCGGCGCGATCACGATCACCGAGCTTGCAGTGGCGGGCGTGCCGGCCGTTCTGGTGCCTCTCGTCGTCTCGACGACGCACCACCAGCGCACCAACGCCGAATACATGGCCAGCAAGGGTGCGGCGCTACATCTTGCGCAGAGTGAGTTCACCGTTGAACGCCTCGCGGACGTGCTCGGCGGACTTTCGCGCGAAAGGCTGCTCGAGATGGCCAACGCCGCCCGTGCTGTCGGGCGGCCGGATGCCACGAGCACCGTGGCAAGGGTCATCGAACAGGTGGCCGCATGAAACACGTGCTCGAGGCCTGCCGATGAAGCACGCCGTCAAACACATCCACTTCGTTGGCATTGGCGGCAGCGGCATGAGCGGAATTGCCGAAGTGCTGCTGACGCTGGGTTATCGCGTCAGTGGTTCGGACGTCGCGAGCAGTGCAGTGACGCGGCGTCTTGTCGCAACTCGGTGCGGTGATCGCGCAGGGGCACGCGGCCGAGCACATCGCCGGAGCGGACGCGGTCGTGATCTCGACCGCGGTGTCGCCGAGCAATCCGGAAGTGATCGCTGCGCGTGGCCGGCGCATCCCGGTCGTGCCACGTGCCGTGATGCTGGCGGAGCTGATGCGACTGAAGCAGGGCATCGCAATCGCCGGGACGCACGGAAAGACGACGACCACGAGCCTGGTCGCGAGCGTGCTGGCGGCGGGCGGGATGGATCCGACCTTCGTGATCGGCGGGCGGCTGAATTCGGCCGGCGCGAACGCACGGCTCGGCAGCGGCGAGTACATCGTCGTCGAGGCTGACGAGTCGGACGCATCCTTCCTCAACCTGATGCCGGTGATCGCTGTCGTCACGAACATCGACAACGACCACATGGAAACCTACGGACACGACTTTTCGCGGCTCAAGCACGCGTTCATCGAGTTTCTGGGCCGATTGCCGTTCTACGGCTCGGCCGTGCTGTGCATTGACGATCCCCATGTGCGCGACATCCTGCCGTTCGTGTCCAAGCCGGTGCTGAGCTATGGCTTTGCACCCGAAGCACAGGTGCGCGCGATCGACGCGGTCGCTGACGGCACGCGCATGCGCTTCACCGTGCAGCGCGAAGACCAGCCGCCGCTGGCGATCGACCTCAATCTCCCGGGACGCCACAACGTGGCCAATGCACTGGCCGCGATCGCCGTCGGCAGCGAGCTTGGCGTGGGCGATTCGGCGATCGTCGAGGCGCTCGCCGGATTCACGGGAGTCGGGCGACGCTTTGCCCGGCACGGCGATCAACCGGCACCGCACGGCGGCTCGTACACCCTGATCGACGATTACGGTCACCACCCGGTGGAGATGGCGGCAACGATCGCCGCGGTACGCGGCGCGTTTCCGGGGCGGCGACTCGTCCTCGCGTTCCAGCCGCATCGCTACACGCGCACGCGCGACTGCTTCGAAGACTTCGTCAAGGTGCTGGCTACGACCGATGTGCTGCTGCTGGCCGAGGTCTATGCCGCGGGTGAAGCGCCGATCGTCGCCGCCGATGGCCGCTCACTGGCGCGTGCGCTGCGCGTCGGAGGCAAGGTCGAGCCCATCTTCATCGAGACGATCGACGAGCTTCCCGCGGCCTTGCACGATGTCGTGCGCGACGGCGATGTCGTCATCACGATGGGCGCCGGCTCGATCGGACAGGTGCCGGCGCGGCTGGCAGGAGGTGGGGCGGAATGAGCGCGCCACTGACCTCTTTCGGCAAGGTCGGCGTGCTGTTCGGCGGCCGTTCCTCGGAACGTGAAGTGTCGATCATGTCGGGTACCGGTGTGCTCAACGCGCTGAAGAGCCGCGGCGTCGATGCGCATGCCTTCGATCCCGGTCGTCAGTCGCTGGCCGAGCTCGAAGCAGCCCGGTTCGATCGGGTGTTCATCGCTCTGCATGGACGCGGCGGCGAGGACGGAACGATCCAGGGCGTGCTCGAGACGCTCGAGGTCCCGTACACGGGCAGCGGCGTGCAGGCATCGGCCATCGCGATCGACAAGGAAACCACCAAGCAGATCTGGCTGCAGGCGGGCATCCCGACGCCGGCTCACCGCATCGGACATGCCGCGACGGACTGGATGCAGGTCGTCGCTGAACTGGGCGACAAGTTGATCGTCAAGCCGTCGCGCGAAGGGTCGACCATCGGCATCACCAAGGTCACGACCCATGATCGCAACGAACTCGCGCTCGCCTTCGAGTCGGCGGCGCAGTACGACGACACGGTCCTGATCGAGCAACTCATCGTCGGGCGCGAACTCACCTGCGCCATCCTCGGCGAGGGCGGGTCGGCCGAGGCATTGCCCCTGATCGAGATCCGCGCGCCCGGCGGCAATTACGACTACCACAGCAAGTACTTCAGCGACGAAACGAAGTACCTGTGTCCGGCACCTATCGACGCGGACGTCGCCGAACGCATCAGCACCCTGTGTCTGCGCTCGTATCGCGCGGTGGGCGCGCGCGGCTGGGGTCGCGTCGACGTGATGCTGCGCGACGATGGCGCGCCGTTCCTGATCGAGCTCAATACCTCGCCGGGTATGACCGGTCACTCGCTCGTGCCGATGGCGGCGCGGGAAGCAGGCATGAGCTACGAGGATCTCGTGTTGCGCATCCTCGGCACCGCCTCGCTCGATTCGCGGAGGCGCGGATGATCGGCGCGCGCATCATGAACCTCGCTGCGCTGGTGGCCGCGTTGATCGCCATCGGTCTGCTTCTGTCGGCCGGCACGCGCTGGCTCACACAGCGCCCGGTGTTCGACTTCAAGCGTGTCGAAGTGCGGGGCGATCTGCAGCATGTGACGGCGGCGTCGATACGCGCCGCCATCGCCGGCCGGCTCAGGGGCAACTACTTCACCGTACGTCTGGACGAAACGCGTCGTCTGCTCGAAACCGTTCCGTGGGTATCCCAGGCTTCGGTGCGGAGGATCTGGCCGAACCGGCTGCAGGTGACGCTGCGCGAACATCGGGCCCTGGGTGCGTGGGGCGACGGGCGACTGCTGTCGGATCGTGGGGAACTGTTCGTCGCCAATGTCGCCGAGGCAGAAATCTTCGGGCCGCTGCCGTCCTTTGCCGGGCCGGCCGTCGCGGCCGCCGAGGTGGCAGCTCGCTACTACGACTTTGCCGCGCAGGTCGCCGGACTTTCGCTGTCGATCGATGCCATCGACGTGTCGGATCGCCGGTCATGGTCGATTCAGGCGAGCGGGCCGGGAATCGCACCGACGACGCTCGAACTCGGCCGCGAAGACAGCGTTGGAGCCGTGCATCGTCGTCTGGCCGATGTCGTCGCAGCCTACCCGATGGTCAGTGCGCGCGTCGGTGGACCCCCGGCACGCATCGACGCGCGCTACGCGAACGGGATCGCCGCCTCGTCGCCGTCGAGTTCCACCGTCCCGAAAGCCCGCTGATCCATGAGAACAGAAACCAAAGACCTGATCGTCGGCCTCGACATCGGCACGTCCAAAGTGGTCGTCGCGGTGGCCGAAGCGCTGCCGGACGGGCGCTTCCAGGTGATCGGACTGGGGCAGGCAGCGTCGCAAGGACTGCGCAAGGGCGTGGTCGTCAACATCGAATCGACTGTCCAGTCCATCCGCCGGGCACTCGAGGAAGCGGAACTGATGGCGGCCTGCCAGATCAAGGACGCCTTCACCGGCATCGCCGGCAGTCACATCAAGAGCTTCAATTCGAGCGGCATGGTGGCCATCAAGGATCGCGAAGTCACCGCCAGCGACGTCGCGCGTGTGATCGAGACGGCGAAGGCGATCAACATCCCGACCGATCAGCAGGTGCTGCACGTGCTGACGCAGGAGTTCATCGTCGACGGCCAGGAGGACATCCGCGAGCCGATCGGGATGAGCGGGGTGCGGCTCGAAGTTCGCGTGCACATCGTCACCGGTGCCGTCAGCGCGGCACAGAACATCATCAAGTGCGTGCGTCGCTGCGGGCTCGAGGTGCAGGACCTGATCCTGCAGCCGCTGGCCTCTTCGCTGTCGGTGCTGACCGCCGACGAGAAGGAGCTCGGCGTGGCCCTCGTCGATGTCGGCGGCGGCACCAGTGACATCGCCATTTTCACCGGCGGGGCGATCCGTCATACCGCGATCATCCCGATCGCCGGCGACCAGATCACCAACGACATCGCGATGGCGCTGCGCACGCCGATCCCCGACGCCGAAGAGATCAAGGTGCGCTGGGGTGTGGCCAAGGAAGTGCTCGCCGACCCGAACGAGAAGATCGAGATTCCGGGGCTGGGCGACCGCGGACCGCGGCTGCTGTCACGGCAGGCACTGGCGGCGGTGATCGAGCCGCGCGTCGAGGAACTCTTCACGCTGACGCAGCAGGTGATCCGCGAATCCGGTTACGAGGAGATGCTGTCGTCGGGCGTCGTACTCACCGGCGGCACCAGCCTGCTTCCCGGCATGACCGAACTCGCCGAAGACGTATTCCTGAAGCCGGCGCGCATCGGCTGGCCGCAGTACGACGGTTCGCTCGCCGATGTCGTGAAGAACCCGCGCTTCGCGACCGCCATGGGCCTGCTGGTCGAGGCCCACTCCCAGCGGCAGCGCGGCCGCAAGATTGCGCATCAGACCGGATCGTTCAGCCAGACGGTCAAGAGGATGAAGGAATGGATCGTAGGAAATTTTTAGGCACCGCTCGTTTCCGCGAGAGGTGCGTTTGAGAGCGTGCAAAGCCAAGCGCGTTGGTGCAGGTGCGCTTTTGGCCTTGTGCGTTTCGCATTGATGCAGCAACCAGACCCAGGAGCAGGAGAACACAATGACATTCGAGATACTTGAAACCGAAACGCGCGGGACGATCATCAAGGTGGTAGGGGTAGGCGGTGCCGGCGGCAATGCCGTCGAGCACATGATCCGTCGCAGCGTGCAGGGCGTGGAATTCATCTGCGCCAACACCGATCACCAGGCGCTGGCGCGTTCGTCGTCGAAGAACGTGCTGCAGCTCGGCAAGACCGGGCTGGGCGCCGGCAGCCGTCCGGAGGCCGGGCGCCAGGCCGCCGAGGAGGCGCGCGACCGCATCGCCGATTCACTGCGTGGCGCGCACATGGTGTTCATCACCGCGGGCATGGGTGGGGGCACGGGCACGGGGGCAGCGCCGGTCGTGGCCGAAGTCGCCAAAGAGCTGGGGCTGCTGACGGTTGCCGTAGTGTCGAAGCCGTTCGAGTTCGAAGGCCCGAAGCGCCTGAAAGTGGCCGAAACGGGCCTGGCCGAACTCGAGGCTTCGGTTCACTCGCTCATCGTCATCCTCAACAACAAGCTCGAAGAAGTGATGGGCGAGGATGCCGAGATGGCCGACTGTTTCCGCGCGGCTGACGATGTGCTGCACAACGCCTGTGCCGGCATTGCCGAGATCATCAACGTGCCGGGGCTGGTCAACGTCGATTTCGAGGACGTGAAGACGGTGATGAGCGAGCGCGGCAAGGCGATGATGGGAACCGCGACAGCCTCTGGCCTGGATCGCGCACGCATTGCGGCCGAGCAGGCGGTCGCCAGCCCGTTGCTCGAGGGTGTCGATCTGTCCGGAGCGCGCGGCGTGCTGGTCAATATCACCGCATCGTCATCGCTGAAGATGAAGGAAACGCGCGAGGTGATGAACACGATCCGTGCGTTTGCCGCGGATGACGCGACCGTGATCTTCGGCACCGTCTGCGACGAATCGATCGGCGACGGCCTGCGGGTCACGGTGGTGGCGACCGGCCTCGGCCGCGCCGGATCGAAGAAGCAGTCCAATCCGTTCACGGTCGTGCGCACCGGCACCGACAACGCACCCTTGATGGTTGCGCCGGCCCGGGAGACTGCGGCGACCGGATCCGACTACAGCCACCTCGATACCCCCGCCGTCTGGCGATCGCGCGAATCTGCGCAGCAGAAGGTCTCCGCCCTGGAGGACAGCGGCAGCGATCGCTACGACATTCCGGCGTTTCTGCGGAAACAGGCGGATTGAGAGGGCGCCGCTCACTTACGCGACCCTTCGTGTCGCACGTGAGCTCGCGGCGACACGGTTCGCGCGCTGCGCGAACCGCTCACCACTGGTTTGTCGGCTGCGCTCCGGAGCGGAGCCGACTAACTATTCCGCTGTGGGTGCACGGGCGACGCGGCGTCAGCCCCGTCGCGTACACCCTCAGCGACTAGGCTTTTATAGGCATGCCACGTCGCGTGTCCGATCACCGGCACGGCGACGATCAGGCCGACAAAGAAGGTGGCAAAGCCGGCGGCGATGATGACGACGATCAGCAGCGCCCACACCAGCAGCGGCAGCGGATTCGCAAAGAGCGCGCGCACACTGGTCAGGGCAGCGACGATGGTATCGGTGCCGCGATCGAGCATCATCGGCACGGACACCACGCTGACCGCGAAGACGATGCCGGCGAACAATGCGCCAACCGCGAAGTAGGTCAGGAGGAAGTCGATGTTCTCGACCGAGACGACCTGTGCGAGAAAGCTCTTCAGCGTCGGCATGCCGCCGGAAAAGAACAAGGCAAAGGTCACCAGTGACGCCCGTGCCCAGATGAGCGCGATGATGGTCAGCACGAGCGCGAACAGGCTGAAGGCGCCGAGGTTGGCGCGCCAGGCCGTCGTGGTCTCGCGCAGCCGCACCGCAGAGCCGCGTTCCAGGCGCCGGCTGATGTCGTACAGCCCCGTCGCGAGGAACGGTCCCACGAGCAGGAAGCCTGCCGTCAGCGCCGACGTGAGCTCGTAGGCGTTCCGAAACACGACAACGATCAGGCCACCCATCAATGCAAACGCCAGTCCATAGGTCAGGCTGGCCGCCGGGGCGCGGCGCAAGTCGTGGGCGCCGCGAGCCAGCCAGGTGAACGGCGCCATGGGTGACACGGTGCGAATGGCCGGAAAGGGAGACGCGGCGTCCGGCGCTGCACTGCGGTCTGCCGACGACGGGGTTTCGGGTGACACGGTGGAGTCCTTGGCAGGTGGGTCAGGGCGATGCCCGGATTCTCGGCTGCCGAGCCTAACGGCGCTCGCCGCAGCGCACAAGCCGACGGATAGAATGACGCCATGTTGAAGCAACGCACCTTGAAGCAGCTGGCCCGGACGGTCGGCATCGGCCTGCACAGCGGGACGAAAGTCGAGCTGGTCATGCGTCCGGCGGCCGCGGATACGGGCATCGTGTTCCGCCGCGTCGACCTGGATCCTCCGGTCGAGATCCGACTGACGCCGGAAGCCGTGGTCGATACGCGCATGGCGACGACCATCGGCCGCGATGCCGTGCGCATCGCCACGATCGAGCACCTGATGAGTGCCCTGGCCGGATTGGGGATCGACAACTGCTACATCGACGTCGATGCGGCAGAGATCCCGATCATGGACGGCAGCGCGTCCAGCTTCGTGTTCCTGCTGCAGGCCGCAGGCATCGAGGAACTCAACGCGCCCAAGAAGTTCGTGCGCGTGCTCAAGCCGGTCGAAATCGTCGACGGCGACAAATGGGCTCGACTTGAGCCCTATTTCGGCTATCGGCTGAAGTTCTCGATCGACTTCAGGCACCCGGCGATCGACTCGACCGAGCAGGTCGTGGAGGTCGATTTCGCGCACGACTCGTATGTTCAGCAGGTTTCGCGCGCGCGGACCTTCGGCTTCGTCAATGAAGTCGAGGCGCTGCGCGCGGCCGGTCTGGCGATGGGAGGCACCTTCGAGAACGCGATCGTGATGGACGAGTATCGCGTGCTGAATACCGACGGGCTAGCGCGCCGGCGACGAATTCGCCAAGCACAAGATCCTCGATGCCATCGGTGATCTGTCGGCGCTCGGACGTCCCTTGATGGCCAGTTACGTGGCGCACAAATCTGGACACGCGATCAACAACCGGCTGCTGCGCGCCTTGATTGCCGACGCTGCGGCCTACGACCTGGTGACCTTCGAAGACGACGCCGAGGCGCCAGCGGCGTTCCTGTCGCAGCTGCAGCCGGCCTAGCGCGTCGGCGAGGCGTCGCGTCGACGACCCAGCGTTTTCGCCAGCCGTTGCATCGCTCGCTGCAGCGCTGATTCCGGCAGTTGCCGGGCCGCCGCCTCGACCGCGCCAACCCCCTGTTCCGTGACTGGCGCAAACGCCAATCCCGGACTTGAGGCCCCGGTCATACCCTGTCCGGGGTAGGACGTGCCGCCGGGTTGTACGCGAGACTTCATCTCGTAGACTTGAAACCCATGAGATGCCAGTGCTGCAAGGAAACGCGGCGCAGCCTGGCGGAGTTTGGCGGACTCGGCGGCCGACTCGACGGTGACCCACAGGACACCTTCGCGCAGGTCGCAGCGGCCGGGGACGAGCAGATCCATTCCGGGAGCCACCGAATGTGCCAGGGGCGCGAGAACGCGGCTGACCGCCTGTGCGGTCTCCCAGCGGGCCAGCAACGCGGCGGCGTCCGGAGAGTCCCTCAGGGCGGCCGCGACCGTGCGTGCGGGACCGGACATCAAGTGATCGACGCGGCGCTTCGCAGCGCGGTGTCGGAGGGGTAGGAGGAAGCAGTGCAGATCATTCTGGTCGATCGGCGAATGGCCCGGGCGCGCACGATCACGGTCAAGGCGCAACACCTGGTTGCCGCAGCCGTCCTTCTTACGCTGTCGATCGTCGTCGTGTCCACCGTCTTTTCCCTGCTGACCGTCCGCGCGGCCTCGGCGCTGCCTCTGCCCTTCGTTTCCGATGTTATCGCCTTCGTGACGCGCGATCAGGCCGAGCGCAAGGAACAGTACGTGCGCGACAACGTTTCAGCCATGACGCGCCAGCTCGGCCAGGTGCAGGCGCAGTTGCTGCGGCTCGATGTGCTTGGCGAGCGCGTGGCCAAGGCCGCCGGCATCCGGCCCGAAGAGTTCCGCTTCCGCGAGTTGCCGGGTCGGGGCGGCGCGCCGGGTACCACGATGAGCTTCACCGATCTCGATTCCGAACTGCAGGGCCTGACCCGCGGCGTCGAGCAGCGCGCTGACTACCTGGCCGTGGTCGAGGCGGAACTGCGTTCACAGCAGGTACGTCGGGCGCTGTTGCCCGGCAGCCAGCCGGTGGCGGATGGCTACATAGGCTCGGGCTACGGCTGGCGCACCGATCCATTCACGCGCGAAATGACCCGACACGACGGCATCGACTTTGCCGCGCCCCATGGCACACCGATCCATGCCGCGGCCGGCGGCGTCGTCGTCGTGGCCGAGCTTCATCCGGTCTGGGGCAAGGTGGTCGAGATCGACCACGGCAACCAGTTGATGACGCGCTACGCGCACGCCAGCCGTCTGACCGTCGTGGCCGGGGAACTGGTCAAGCGGGGTCACAAGATTGCCGAGGTGGGAAGCACCGGTCGTTCCACCGGGCCGCACCTTCACTTCGAAGTGCACAGCAAGGGTGTTGCGCAGAACCCGGCGAAGTTCCTGTTCGCCGACGGCAATCCGCTGCAGCAGCATGCCGCCAGTTCGGCGCGCATCGACCTGAAGGCCCTTGCGAACGCTGCGGCCGCCCGCAACTAGGCCTCCTGGAGTCACCTGGGCGGCCGTCCCCCCTGTGACATAATTTTCGCTTTGCGCAATGTGGTCAGGCTCTCACGGGCCGCCGCAGGCAATCACCTCTGGGCGTCGACGCGCAAGCGCGACCCAATTTCCGCATGATTTCCGGTTTCCTGACCAAGATATTCGGCAGTCGCAACGAGCGGCTGCTCAAGACCTACGAGCGCAACGTCGAACGCATCAATGCGCTCGAGTCCCAGGTCGAGGCGCTCTCCGACGATGCCCTGCGCGCGAAGACGGACGAGTTCCGTGGCCGGGTGGCCGGCGGAGAGTCCATTGAAGCACTGCTGCCCGAAGCGTTTGCGGTCGTGCGCGAGGCGGCCAAGCGCACGCTCGGCATGCGCCATTTTGACGTGCAGCTGGTCGGCGGCATGGTGCTGCACGCCGGCAAGATCGCCGAAATGCGCACGGGCGAGGGCAAGACGCTGGTGGCCACGCTGCCGGCCTACCTCAATGCGCTCGCCGGCAAGGGCGTGCACATCGTCACGGTGAACGACTACCTGGCGAACCGCGACGCCGACTGGATGGGCAAGGTCTACACCTTCCTGGGCATGTCGGTCGGCGTGATCCTGTCGCAGCAGGCGACCGAGGACAAGCGCGCGGCTTACGCGGCCGACATCACCTACGGGACGAACAACGAGTTCGGCTTCGACTACCTGCGCGACAACATGGAGTATTCGGTCGTCGACCGGCGGCAGCGCGGACTGAACTACGCGATCGTCGACGAGGTCGACTCGATCCTGATCGACGAGGCACGCACGCCGTTGATCATTTCCGGGCCGGCTGAGGACCACACCGACACTTATCGCCGCATCAACGAGGTCCCGCCGCTGCTCACGCGGCAGAAGGACGAGAAGGCTGATGGCGACTACTGGGTCGACGAGAAGGCCCACCAGGTCCACATCTCGGAGTCGGGCCACGAGAAGCTCGAACAGATCCTGCAACGGCTGGGCCTGCTGGTCGAGGGCGAGAGCCTCTATGCGCCCGGCAACATCATCCTGATGCACCATTTGAACGCCGCGTTGCGGGCGCACACGCTGTTCCATCGTGACCAGCAGTACGTGGTGCAGAACGACGAGATCATCATCGTCGATGAGTTCACCGGCCGGTTGATGCCGGGACGGCGCTGGTCCGAAGGCCTGCACCAGGCCGTCGAAGCCAAGGAAGGCGTGAAGATCCAGGCGGAGAACCAGACCTACGCATCGATCACGTTCCAGAACTACTTCCGCATGTACGGCAAGCTCGCGGGCATGACGGGCACGGCCGACACCGAAGCCTACGAATTCCAGGAAATCTACCGGCTCGAGACGGTCGTCATCCCGACGCACCGGGAGATGATCCGGATCGACTCGCAGGACAAGGTCTATCGGACGCTGAAAGAGAAGTACGCGGCGATCATCGAGGACATCAAGGACTGCTATGAGCGCGGCCAGCCGGTGCTGGTGGGAACGACCTCGATCGAGAGCTCCGAGCTGCTGTCGAACATGCTCAAGCAGGAAAAGCTGCCGCATCAGGTGCTCAATGCGAAGCAGCACGCCCGCGAGGCCGAGATCGTCGCGCAGGCGGGTCGTCCGAAGGTGATCACGATCGCGACCAACATGGCGGGTCGCGGCACCGACATCGTGCTGGGCGGCAACGTCGCCAAGCAGGTGCAGTTCGTCGAGGCCGACGAGGCCGTGCCCGAGCCCGAAAAGCAGATTCGCATCGACAAGCTGAGGAGCGAGTGGCAGTCGCTGCACGATCACGTCGTCGGTGCGGGCGGACTGAAGATCATCGGTTCCGAGCGGCACGAGTCGCGACGTATCGACAACCAGCTGCGCGGACGTTCCGGCCGTCAGGGCGACCCGGGGGCCTCGCGTTTCTATCTGTCGATGGAAGATCCGTTGCTGCGGATCTTTGCGGGCGATCGCATGAAGGCGATCATGGACCGGCTCAAGCTGCCCGAAGGGGAGGCGATCGAGGCCGGGATGGTCACCCGCTCGATCGAGAGCGCGCAGCGCAAGGTCGAGGCGCGCAACTTCGACATCCGCAAGCAGCTGCTCGAGTACGACGACGTTTCCAATGACCAGCGTCGTGAGATCTATCGCCTGCGCAACGAGATCCTCGAAAACGAGGGCACGGCCGATATGGTCGCGAATCTGCGGCGCGGATATTTCACCGACATGTTCCGCAGTTTCGTACCGGCCGAGTCGGTCGAGGAGCAGTGGGACGTGGCGGGGCTGCAGTCGACGCTTGCCGGCGACTGGCAGATCGAGCTGCCGCTGAAGCAGTTGCTCGACGAGTCGGACTCGATGAACGACGAGCAGTTGCTCGAGCGCGTGCTGAAGGCCACCGACGAATCCTATGACTCGAAGGTCGCGATCGTCGGCAGCGAGTCATTCGCTGGCTTCGAGCGCTCGATCATCCTGCAGACGCTCGACCAGTCGTGGCGCGAGCACCTGACCGCGCTGGACGCATTGCGACAGGGCATTCACCTGCGCGGCTATGCGCAGAAGCAACCGAAGCAGGAGTACAAGCGGGAGGCCTTCGAGTTGTTCGGCTCCCTGCTCGACCGCGTGCGCGCCGACGTGGTTCGTGTGCTGATGAATGTGCGCATCCAGTCTCAGGAAGAGGCGCAGCAGGCGGAGATGCAGATTGAGGCCGAGAGCGAGCGCCGGGCGGAACTGGCACGCGCCCAGCACGCCGAGTTCGGTCCGGCGGTTGCGGAAGAGCCGGTCGACGTCGAAGCGCTGACCTTGCCGGATGAATCGGAAGCCAAGCCGCAGCCATTCAAGCGCTTCAGCGACAAGATCGGCCGCAACGATCCGTGCCCGTGCGGCTCCGGCAAGAAGTACAAGCAGTGTCATGGCAAGCTCGCGTAGCGAGCCTGCCATGACACCACTGCAGGTTTAGCTGCAAGAGGGGGCTGTGCCCCCTCCTGGACCTCCCCCTCACTTCATGGGTGTGGGCATGCGGTAAGGTTCACGCTTTCTGATCCGTTGCTGCGCCATGCCTGTCAACCTGACACCGCCTCGCCGTGAGGAACTGCTGCCTGTCGCCGGGGTAGAGCTGGGCTGGACGCAGGCGGGCATCCGCAAGGCGAACCGCAAGGACCTGCTCGTGATCCGGCTCGCTGCCGGAGCCAACGTCGCCGGTGTCTTCACCCGCAACCGGTTCGCTGCGGCCCCGGTCCAGGTGTGTCGCGAGCACATTGCGGGCGGATCGATACGTGCGTTGATCATCAACACCGGCAATGCCAATGCCGGTACCGGCGTGCCGGGACTTGCAGCGGCTCGCAGCACCTGTGATGCCGCTGCGCGGTTACTCGGCATCGATGCGGGAGCGATCCTGCCGTTTTCGACCGGCGTGATCATGGAACCCCTTCCGGTGGACCGCCTGATCGCCGGCCTGCCGGATGCCATCGAGGCGCTTGCAGCCGACCACTGGTTCGAAGCCGCCGAAGCGATCATGACGACGGACACGGTTCCCAAGGCGGTTTCGCGACGCGTTCCCATCGGCACACACACGGTGACGATCACGGGCATCGCGAAGGGTGCCGGGATGATTCGCCCCGACATGGCGACGATGCTGGGCTTCATCGCCATGGACTGCGCCGTGCCCCGCGATTGCCTGCAGGCCATGACGGAACACGCTGCCAGGCTGTCGTTCAATCGCATCACTGTCGATGGCGATACGTCGACCAACGACTCCTTCGTGGTCATCGCCAGCGGTGCGGGATCGCTGAAGATAGGCGGATCCGCTGATCCTTCCTACGAGCCGCTGCGCGACGCGCTGTCGGAGATCGCGCAAACGCTCGCACAGGCGATCGTCAGGGACGGCGAAGGCGCAACCAAGTTCATCGAAGTGCGGGTCGACGAAGCCCGATCAGTTGGCGAGGCGGCCCAGGTGGCCTATGCGGTGGCGCATTCGCCGCTGGTGAAGACGGCGTTCTTTGCCTCCGACCCCAACCTCGGACGCATCCTCGCCGCGGTCGGCAATGCTGGCATTGACGACCTCGATCCGGCGCGCGTGCAGCTGCTGCTGGACGACGTCTGGGTCGTGCGCGACGGCGGGCGGCACCCGGACTATCGCGAGAGCGACGGCCAGCGCGTGATGAAGAAGCAGGAAATCCTCGTGCACCTTAAGCTCGGCCGCGGGCGCGAATCCACGCGAGTCTGGACGACGGATCTTTCGCACGACTACGTGTCGATCAACGCGGACTACCGCTCGTGACCGCGCGCGCACCCAGGACGCCGTCGAAAGACACCACCCGCGATGACGGAGCATTGCCGCGACTGGCTGACGCGCTGGCGCGTATCGAAGCACTGCTGCCGTCCGGCGCGGTACCGGATTTCGGCGATGCGCTGGCCTTCCGCTGGCGCAAGCGCCGTTACCTGGGCATGGAGCGGGGCGTACTCGACGCCGTGACGCATCCAGCCCTGATTGCCTTCGATGACCTGCAGCACGTCGACGCACAGAAGGACGCGATACGCCGCAATACCGAGCAGTTCGTGCGCCGGCTGCCGGCGAACAACGTGCTGCTCACGGGCGCCCGGGGCACCGGCAAGTCGTCGCTGATCCGCGCCTGCCTGCATTCCTTCGCCGCTGACGGCCTGCGCCTGGTCGAAGTCGACAAGCGTGACCTCGTCGACCTCGCCGACCTGGTGGCGCTGCTCGAAGGCCGCGCCGAGCGCTTCATCGTGTTCTGCGACGACCTGTCGTTCGACGCCAGCGAGGCCGGCTACAAAGAGCTGAAGGTCGCGCTCGACGGCTCCATCGCCGGACGCGCTGACAACGTTCTGATCTATGCGACATCGAACCGACGCCATCTGATGCCGGAGTTCATGCGCGACAACCTCGCCGCGCAGCATCAGGACGACGGTGAAGTGCATCCGGCCGAAGCCGTCGAGGAGCGCGTGTCGTTGTCCGAGCGTTTCGGCATCTGGCTGACGTTCTATCCGTTCCGCCAGGACGATTACCTCGACATCGTGCAGCATTGGCTCAAGCAGCTCGGCGTAGCCGCGGCCGACACGGAACGTGCGAGTAACGAGGCGCTGCAGTTTGCACTCCAGCGTGGGTCGCGTTCCGGGCGCGTCGCTCTTCAGTTTGCGCGCGATTTTGCGGGCCGCCACCTGCTCGAGAAGAGCCGCAAGGGTCGATGACTTCCAGGCCGGTGGTCGACGTGGCGGTCGGTGTGCTTATCCGCCACGACGGCCGGTTCCTGCTCGCGAGTCGACCTGCAGGCAAGCCTTACGCCCACTACTGGGAGTTTCCCGGCGGAAAGCTCGAGCCGGGAGAATCCGTCGCGAAGGCGCTGGCGCGCGAGTTGCACGAGGAATTGGGCATTGAGATCGGCCCCACCGTTCCGTGGGTGGTGCGGGAGTTCGAGTACCCGCACGCCCATGTGCGGCTGCACTTCTGTCGTGTCTTCGACTGGTCGGGTGAGTTGCATGCACGCGAGGGACAGTCGTTCCGGTTCTGCGCTCATGACGACCTGCCGGACGGTCCCTTGTTGCCGGCAACGGTGCCGGTGTTGCGCTGGCTTGCGCTGCCGCCCGTCTATGCGATCTCCAACGCACACGAACTCGGTGCAGCGCTGTATCTGCAGCGTCTCGAGATCGCGCTCGAACGCGGGCTGAGATTCATGCAGTTTCGCGAACCTCACCTGGGCCGTGCGGACGCAGAACCGCTATTCAGGGAAACGCTGCGACGGGTACGCGCCGTTGGCGGCTTGCTCGTGGTCAGCAGTCGGCACCCCCACGCGTGGTCGCTGGCGGCCGATGGAATTCACCTCACATCAAGCGACCTGATGGCTGCAAACCGACGGCCTGAATGCGACTGGGTCGGCGCATCGGCTCATGGCGAAGCTGAACTTGCCCACGCGGCTGCCATTGGCGTCGATTTCGCCGTGTTGGGTCCTGTCGCTCCTACGGCGTCACATCCCGAGTCAAAGGGAATGGGTTGGGATTGCCTGGCGCGATGGGTCGCTGCCACGGCTGTTCCCGTCTATGCGATCGGCGGCCTTGACGCCGGAGATCTGCAACGGGCTCGGGACGCGGGCGCACAGGGCATTGCGCTCCAGCGGGCGGCCTGGCCGGAGCGCTAGTCGTTCGCGGTCACGTCAGGAGCAGCGTCGCCGGCCACGTCGCTCGGCCGGCCGGCGACGACATACCGCTCCGAGGCCCACGCTCCCAGGTCGATCAGCTTGCAGCGCTCAGAGCAGAACGGCCGGTAGACGTTGTCCTCGTTCCACAGCGTGCGTGCCTCGCACGTGGGGCATTTCACCGTCGTCATCGGTGATCAGAAGGCGCAAAGGGCCAGTTCAAACGGGATGTCGCGCTCGACCGAACGCGGCTTGAGGTCGCGATCCTGGGTCATGAACCGTATCCACAGCATGTACTTGTTGGCGCTGATCTCCGGGATCGCATTCAGCGATCCGTCGACACGCACCTGCAGGAGCGCATAGGTCCTGCCCTGGAGCATTTGCTGGAATGAGCCCTGGGCCGCGGTCTGGCGGCTGCGATGCGCCGTCTCGCGCAGCAGCTTGAGCACGATCCCGAGCGCAGACTGAAACTGCATCATCGGCTGCACCCAGGCCTGGAGGTCGCGCGTGCGGCTGTCGACATCGCGGGTCAGCCAGGCGTGATACGAGGGCAGGTCGAACTCGCAGGTGCCACCGGGAATGATGGCGCGGCTGCGGATGCTCATCAGCCACTCGTTGTCGCGGATGTGCTGTCCGGCCTTGCCGGTCGTGGCATTGAGCGCCTGCTGCGCCTGGTCGATGTCGGAAAGTACGGTGGCAAGCGCAGCTTCGGAGACCTGCGGATTGTTGCGCAGCGCGTTCAGCGTCTGCTTGTGCCGCTCGAGTTCCTGCAAGCAGGTCGGACTTCAGGTCGGCGCGCGACGTGACTTCGAGGATCTCGAACAGTGTCAGCAGCGCCGTGTGGTGGCAGTAGGCGTGCTGCTCACCGCAGAAGTACAGCAACTTGTCGAAGAGGTCTTCGAGCCGCAGCAGCGTGCGTATCCGTTCGCTGAACGGATACTCGTACAGAACCAGACTGTCGATCGACATGGACGCCGTAAGCGCGGGGATGCGGTCGACGATATCACAGGCTGTTGCGCAGAACGGGGTCGCGGGCCCATTGGACGTAGTGCCTGTGCAGCAGCGCCACGCGCGACTCGATATCGGCCCGAGGCGCCTCGTTGTAGAGCACATCGTCCGCAATCGCCAGGCGCGATTGCCGCTTTGCCTGGGCGTGAAGAATCGCGCGTGCGGTCGCCTCGTCCATTCCCGGCCTCGCGGCAACGCGGGAGATCTGTACTGCTTCGACACAGTCGACGACGAGAATTCGTTGCACCCTTGACCTCCAGTCGCCCGATTCGACGAGCAGTGGGATTACAAAGACGATGTAGGGGACGAGGGTGGACAACGAAACCGCGCGCTGCTCCGCCGCTGCACGCACCTGTGGGTGCAGGATCGCTTCGAGCCGGCGGCGCACGTCAGCGTCACCAAACGCGCGCGCTCGCATCCAGGCGCGATCGAGCCCGCCATCGGCGGCGATGGCCTCCGTACCGAACTCCCGCCTGAGCGCCTCCACGGCCGCGCCCGAGGGCGCAATCAGCTCGTGCACGAGGGTGTCGGCATCGATGATCCCTGCGCCGAGTTGCTGCAGCATCGCGGCCACGGTGCTCTTGCCGCTGCCGATGCCTCCGGTCAGCCCGATGGCGTAGGTCGGCATCAGACCGGAACGAGCAGGGCGGTGAGCCGATCGCCGACAAGCATCACGATGAAACCGGCTGCAGCCAGATACGGCCCGAAGGGGATGGGAATCTCGCGGCCCCGGCGCGCCAGCACGATCAGCACGATGCCGACCGCGGCGCCAACGACCGACGACAGCAGGACGATCGGCAACAGCGCCTTCCACCCCAGCCACGCGCCTAGCGCAGCCAGCAGCTTGAAGTCGCCGTAGCCCATGCCTTCCTTGCCGGTAGCCAGCTTGAACACCCAGTAGATCGACCAGAGCGAAAGGTAGCCGACGATCGCGCCGATCACGGCGTCTCGCAGCAGGACGCCTGGAATGAGGCCGAACAGATTTGCAATCAGCCCCAGCCAGAGGAGGGGCAGGGTCAGGTCATCGGGAAGCAGTGTGGTATCGGCATCGATGAAAGTCAGCGCGATCAGCGTCCACGTGAGAATCAGCAACAGACCGGCGGTCCAGCCGAAGCCGAACTTCCAGGCCACGAGCGCCGACAGGACTGCCGTGAGCGCCTCGACGATCGGGTAGCGGGCCGAGATGCGTGCGCTGCAATGCGCACACTTGCCTCCCAGCACGAGCCAGGACACCACGGGGATATTGTCGCGTGCGCGAATCATTGTCTTGCAGGACGGACACTGCGAGCGCGGCACCAGCAGGTTGTAGCGCCCCTGTTCCGGCGGCTCCTTGCCTTCGAGTTCGGCGCACTGGGCTCGCCACTCGTTGTCCATCATCCGCGGAAGGCGATGGATGACGACGTTCAGGAAGGAGCCGATCGCCAGACCGAAGACGGCCGCGACGACGACGAACTGCGAAGCTTCGAGCACGAGATGAAGCGGGCCGCACGAGCGGCCCGCTAGCGGGGATTCAGACGACCTGGCCGAGCTTGAAGATCGGCATGTAAATGGCGATGACGATGCCGCCGATGACGACGCCGAGAATCACCATGATCAGCGGTTCCATCAGGCTGGACAGCGCGTCCACGGTCTCGTCGACCTCGCGTTCGTAGTAGTCGGCAACCTTGGACAGCATCGAGTCGAGCGAGCCGGACTCTTCACCGATCTGGGTCATCTGCACCGCCATGTTCGGAAACACGCCGGTGTTCTGCATGGCCTGCGCCAGGCTGGTACCGACGTTGACCTCGGTCTGCACCGACTTGGTCGCTTCCTTGTAGACGTAGTTGCCGGACGCAGGGCCGACGGAGTCGAGCGCCTCGACCAGCGGGACGCCGGCGGCAAAGGTAGTCGCCAGCGTGCGACTCCACCGGGCGATCGAGGCCTTCTGCAGCATTTCTCCCAGCACCGGAAGCTTGAGCAGAGTGCGGTCGACCATGGCCTGGACCTTTGGGTGACCGTCTCCAAGCCTGTACCAGGAAGTAGATGCCGCCGAACAAGGTTCCAAACACGATGTACCAGTAGTTCACAAAGAAGTCCGACATCGCGATCACGACAAGTGTCGGTGCCGGCAGGTCCGCACCGAAGCTCGTGAACACGTTCTTGAACGAGGGAATCACGAAGATCATGATCACCGCCGTCACAAGTATCGCGACCATGATGATCGTGATCGGGTAAAAGAGCGCCTTCTTGATCTTGCCCTTTAGAGCGATCGTCTTCTCCTGGTACATCGCCAGGCGATCGAGCAGGGTCTCGAGAATACCGGCCTGCTCGCCCGCGGCCACCAGGTTGCAGAACAACGGATCGAAGTAGAGCGGGTACTTGCGGAAGGCCTGGTTCAGGCTGGTGCCGGTCTCGACGTCCATGCGGATGTCGTTCATCAGCCGCGCCATCGAGGGATTCGCATGACCGCGCCCGACGATGTCGAAGGACTGCATCAGCGGCACGCCGGCCTTCAGCATCGTCGAGAGCTGCCGAGTGAAGAGCGCGAGGTCCTTGCCCGTAATCTTGCGGCCACGCGAAAACGACTGCTTCTTGATCTTGCTGACCATGACGCCGCGGCGCCGCAGCGATGCCGCGACAACCGATTCGCCGCCCGCCCGCATTTCGCCCTTGACCACGCGCCCGTTCTTGTCGCGACCCTCCCAGTGGAAGACGGACTCGCGTACTTCTGCGCGGGGCTTGGGTTTTGCAATTGCGCCGGTGGCCATGTTGACGTCTCTCCTGCCTTACATCACTCGTTGGTGCATCCGAGCACCTCGTCGATCGACGTGATGCCCGCCTTGACCTTGATCAACCCGGACTGGCGCAGATCACGCACGCCGTTGGCTGCCGCCTCGCGCGCAATCTCAGGCGCAGTTGCAAGACGCAGAATCATGTCCTGCATCGTCTCGGTGATCGGCATCACCTGATAGATCCCCAGCCTGCCCTTGTAGCCGCTGCCCTTGCACTTTTCGCAGCCTACTGCCTTGTAGGGTACCCAGTTGCCGTCGAGATCCTCGCCGCGGAATCCCGCGGTCACCAGCGCATCCTTCTTGATGTCAGCCGGCTGCTTGCAGGCGCACAGTTTGCGGGCCAGGCGCTGGGCGGTGATCAGGATAACGCTGGAAGCGACATTGAAGGGTGCAACTCCCATGTTCTGCAGACGCACCAGGGTCCCAGGAGCATCGTTCGTGTGCAGTGTCGACAGCACCATGTGTCCGGTCTGCGCGGCCTTGATCGCGATGTCGGCGGTTTCGAGGTCGCGGATTTCGCCCACCATGATCACGTCCGGGTCCTGCCGCAGGAACGCGCGCAAGGAATTCGCGAACGTCAGCCCGGCTTTTTCGTTCACGTTGACCTGGTTGATGCCCGCAATCTGGATCTCGGCCGGATCCTCCGCGGTCGAAATATTGACGCCCGGCTGATTCAGGATGTTCAGACAGGTGTAAAGAGACACGGTCTTGCCGGAGCCGGTCGGTCCGGTGACCAGCACCATGCCGTACGGTCGCTGGACCGCATCCAGAAGGACTTCCTTCTGGTCCGGCTCGTATCCCAGCGCTTCGATGCCGAGTTTCGCCTGCGATGGGTCGAGAATCCGCATCACGATCTTCTCGCCGAACATCGTCGGCAAGGTACTGACGCGGAAATCGATCGCGCGCTGGCCGGAGAGCGCGAGCTTCATCCGCCCGTCCTGAGGCACACGCTTCTCGGAAATGTCCAGCCGCGAAACGACCTTGATGCGGGTTGACAGGCGTTCACGTATCGCCAGAGGTGGCTGCGCGATCTCGCGCAGTACTCCGTCGATGCGGAAGCGGACGCGATAGAACTTCTCGTAGGGCTCGAAGTGCAAATCGGATGCGCCCTCGCCGATCGCATCGAGCAGCAGCTTCTGCAGGAAGCGGACGACCGGAGCGTCATCGACCTCGACCTGTGCCGCTTCGTCTGGGCCTGCTTGCTCCGGGCTCTCGCCCAGCAAATCGTCGAAATTGACATCGTCGCTGCCGACCATGTCCTCGAGCTTCTGGTTGACCGACTGCGCCTGCGACTCGACCAGGCGCAGCAGCTTGTCGTGCTCGACGACGATGACATCGAGCGCCAACTGGGTCTGGAACTTGACCTGGTCAAGCGCCGGAAAGTTTGTCGGATCGGATACGGCGATCGCGAGCCGGTTGCCGCGCTTGCGCAACGCCAGCACGCGCTGTGTGGCGATGAGCTTCTTGTCGATGATGTCGCGCGGAAGCTGCTCGAGGTCGACCGCGGACAGATCCAGCATCGGGTGACCGAATGTCTCGGCCGCGAACTTGGCGACGCCGCTCGCGGTCAACCCCGTCACGTCCGCGGAATTGATCAGCTCGTCGATGAACTGGGTGTTTGCCTGCGCCGCCTTGCGCGCAAAGTTCTCGGCCCGGTCCGGGCGCAACTTTCCCTGCTGGACGAGCGCACGCGCGAGACCGGTGAGGGCCCCTGCGGCGGCGCCAGGACCTTGCGTTACGGCAGACATGGGATGGTGCTGTCCCTGGGGGATCCGATGGGACCCAAGTTATAGCGGGCGGGCACTTCTCACGAAGCAAAAAGATACTGCCGATAAGGCCCGGATTTGTAAAGCTTAACTCCCGCAAACAAGGCAAGCCGAACGAGCACTCCTCCACGCTTCGTCAGGCCGCATCTTGCGGCGTAAATCAGGCTCCTCAGCGCTGGGTATTCGCCGGGCGAAGTCGGGCGATACGGGCGCTCCGGATGGCGTGCTCGTC
The DNA here is from genome assembly GCA_963769745.1 of uncultured beta proteobacterium. Classification (GTDB taxonomy): domain Bacteria; phylum Pseudomonadota; class Gammaproteobacteria; order Burkholderiales; family Burkholderiaceae_F; genus JALORV01. Next base: position 97,884 of record CAVYNB010000002.1, on the reverse strand, counting down.
GATCTGTACGACTTCAATCAGCACGTCGCCGAAACGCACGCTGCACGGCGCATCCGGAATCTCCTCGAGGCGCTCGACCAGCAAGCCATTGAGGGTCTTCGGTCCATCGAGCGGCAGCCTGAGTCCCAGGCGACGGTTCAGCTCACGCAGCGTGATACCGCCCTCGACCAGCACCGTTCCTTCCGCGCCCCAATCCAGGTGCGTACCCGACGACGGCATTCGCGTGGTGAACTCGCCCACGATCTCCTCGATGATGTCTTCGAGAGTCACGAGACCCCGCACCTCGCCATACTCGTCGACCACCAGACCCAGACGCTGTTGGTTGTCCTGGAAGAGCTGCAATTGCTGGAAGAGCGGAGTGCCACTGGGGATGAAGTAGGGCTGTGCGAGTGCTCCCCTCAGCGCTTCGATCGAGAAGTCGTCGCTCGACAGCATCGGCAGCAGCTTGCGCACCAGGAGGATCCCGACCGTGCGGTTGATATCGCCCTCGTGTACCGGCAGCTTGTTGTGGTAACAGGTACGAAGCTGCTCGAGCACGGCATGACGCGGCTCCATCAGGTTGAGCGATTCGATGCGCGCACGCGGCGACATCACGTCATCGACCGAGAGTTGCTCCAGTTCGAACAGGTTGAGCAGGATGCTGCGGTGCTTGCCGGGTATGAAGTTTCCGCCTTCCAGCACGAGGGTCCGCAGTTCTTCCGCCGTTAATCGGGTTGCCTCTGCACCTCGCACCGACGGCACGCGCAGCAACCACAGCAGCGACTTGACGAACAGATTGACGAACCAGACGACGGGACGAAACACCGCCAGAAGGAGCTTCAGTGGGCGGCTGGCCGGCAGCGCGATCCTTTCCGGATAGGTGGCGCCGATGACCTTCGGCGTGATCTCGGCAAACACGAGGATCAGGAACGTCACGACTCCCGTAGCGGCCAGGAGCGCCCACTCGTTGTCACCGACGAACCGGATCGCCATCGCCGTGACGAGAGCCGTGGCCGCGGCGTTGACGAGGTTGTTGCCCAGCAAAATTGTGCCGAGCAGCCTGTCGGTGTGCTCTAGCAGGGACTGGACTCGGACCGCCGAGCGATGGCCTTCGCGGGCCATGTGACGCAGCCGCAGGCGGCTAAGCGCCATCATGGCAGTCTCGGAGATCGAGAAGAAAGCCGAAATCAGCAGCAGAACTGCGAGGCCGACCAGTTCGACCCAGAGGGGTAATTCGTCCACGCGCCGGGGGCCGGGAATTACCCGATCAGAAGGGAAAAGAGGAAAGTGAAGTGGTCGGGGTGAGAGGATTTGAACCTCCGACTCCTGCGTCCCGAACGCAGTACTCTACCAGGCTGAGCTACACCCCGACGGTCGCGTGGCACGCCAATGGCTCTTGGAGATCGGAGAACTTACCGATCGCGGCCAACCGCGAAAGCCAGCAAGTTTAACAAAGAATCTCGATACGCCGAGGCGGGAAGTTCGCGTATCGCACGGTCTGCGATCTCGACTTCCCGGCTGGCAAGGGTTCCCGAATAGGCGATCGAGCCGTTGTCCGCCACGATGCGGGCGATCGCGTCAAAGTCGCCGTGGCCCTCCCGCACCGCATGCACGACGAGATCGCGCTGCTCGGCCGTGGCACTGCGCAAAGCATGAATCAGTGGCAAGGTCACCTTGCCTTCGCGCAAGTCGTCGCCCAGCCGCTTGCCGATGTCCTCGGTATGGCCCGAGTAGTCGAGCATGTCGTCGACAATCTGGAATGCCCGGCCGAGCGACGCGCCGTAGTTTGCGCAGCGCTCTTCGGTCGCGGCATCGGCATCGGCCAGAACCGCGGCGATGCGTGCTCCCGCCTCGAACAGCGTCGCGGTCTTGCGCTCCACCACGCTGAAATAGCGCTCTTCGTTCACCGATGGATCATGCACGTTCAGAAGCTGCAGGACTTCCCCCTCGGCGATGCGGTTGGTGGCATCTGCCAGGATCCGCATGACCCGCATGCTTCCGGCATCGACCATCATCTGGAACGATCGCGAGTACAGGAAGTCACCGACGAGGACGCTCGCCGCGTTGCCGAAGCGGGCGTTGGCGGTGGTTCTGCCCCGTCGCAGATCGGACTCGTCAACGACGTCGTCGTGCAGCAGTGTTGCCGTATGGATGAACTCGATGACCGCAGCCAGCAGCACATGGGCCGTTCCGCGGTATCCGAGCGCGCGGGCAATCAGGAGTACGACAGCCGGACGAAGCCGCTTACCGCCCGCGCCAATGATGTAGTCGGCAATCGTATTGATCAGCACGACATCTGAACTGAGGCGCTCCCGGATGATGGCGTCGACCGCCTGCATGTCGGCCGCAATTGGCGCGAGCAGGGTCTTGAGGTCCGGGGTCGTCGCACCGCTCGCCGACAGCGGCTCAGACGTTGCCGCGAACGCCGGGCTTGCCGTCCGGGATTGCTGTTGCAGAGGGGGGCGCTCCATCGGGGCATTATAGGAGCGCGTCTTGACCAACCTGGCGCCGAGGCTGTGTGGGTCGACGAGCGTCGCCGCAGCCATCCGGAGTTTGACGCGCACCCCGGGAAAGTGTGATAATTCAAAGCTTTCCGGCAGCCGCCCACTCCGGAATGACGTCCTCGGCAGCGAGACGTGCGCATCGAGGTACCGGACCCTTGCAGACACGCTGAATTCTTTGGCGACAGCGGGCGGCCATGCGCAGGGCAAGTTATCAGGGCAAAGATTCAGTCTGAAGATTGGTTTTGCTTCGCGCGACCCATGGGGTTGGTGGAGCCTAGGAGCGTGATGATGTATGCGGTGATCAAGACCGGTGGCAAGCAGTATCGGGTCGCTGCTGGTGACACGTTAAAGGTGGAATCGCTGGCGGCAGACGTCGGTCAGCAGGTCAAGCTGCCGGAAGTCCTCGCGGTGGTCGATGGCGGCAACCTCAAGACTGGCACTCCGCTGATTCCGGGAGCCGCTGTCGTCGCGACCGTGCTTGCGCATGGCCGGCGCGACAAGGTCACGATTTTCAAGATGCAGCGGCGCAAGCATTTCCAGAAGCACGCCGGGCATCGTCAGAACTTCACCGAGCTGCGCATCGATTCGATCGCGGCCTGATACTTTACTTAGACAGTTAGCTGATAGAGCGAGAGCACGATGGCACACAAGAAAGCGGGCGGCTCCTCCCGGAACGGGCGCGATTCGCAGGCAAAGCGCCTGGGGGTCAAGGTCTTTGGTGGCCAGAGTATTTCCGCTGGCGCAATCATCGTCCGCCAGCGAGGAACGCAGTTTCACGCGGGCGACAACGTCGGGATGGGCCGTGACCACACGCTGTTTGCCAAGGCCGACGGCGCGGTCAAGTTCGAGGTCAGCGGCGCGCAGAATCGGCGTGTCGTCAACGTTGTCCCGGCGGTCTGAACACCCGAGGCGGCGTCCGGTTTGATCAAAGCCCTGCCGACCTCGGCAGGGCTTTTTTATTGGTGGGCCTGTGAAGTTTGTCGACGAAGCGCGTATTGAAGTCTCTGCCGGCAAAGGCGGGGATGGCTGTGCGTCGTTTCGTCGCGAGAAATTCATCCCCAAGGGAGGGCCCGACGGTGGCGATGGCGGACGCGGCGGCAGTGTATGGGCTCGCGCCGATCGAAACGTCAACACGCTGATCGACTACCGCTACGCACGGCGCCATCGGGCGATGAGCGGCCAGCCTGGCCGCGGCGCCGACTGCTATGGCGCCGGCGGCGCCGACATCGAACTTCGGATGCCGGTGGGAACCGTGGTCTTCGACGATGACACCGGTGAAGAACTGGCCGATCTTGCACATCATGGTGATCGCGCATTGCTGGCCGCCGGAGGGCGCGGCGGCCTCGGGAACCTGCACTTCAAGTCGAGCATCAATCGCGCGCCGCGCCAGTTCACCAAGGGCGAGCCCGGGGAACATCGGCAGTTGCGTCTCGAACTCAAAGTGTTGGCCGATGTGGGATTGCTCGGCATGCCGAACGCGGGCAAGTCGACGTTCATACGGTCGGTTTCCAATGCCCGTCCGAAGGTTGCCGACTATCCCTTCACCACGCTGCATCCTCATCTCGGCGTGGTGCGTGTCGGACCCGAGCGAAGCTTCGTGGTCGCCGACGTTCCGGGACTGATCGAAGGTGCATCCGAGGGAGCGGGGCTGGGACACCAGTTTCTGCGACATCTGAGCCGGACCGGACTGCTGCTGCATCTCATCGACTGTGTCGGTCCCGACGGTTCCGCGGATCCTGTGCATGATGCCCGCATCATTGGCGGCGAGATCAAGAAATACAGTCCGGCGCTCGCGCGCAAGGAACGCTGGTTCGTCCTGAACAAGGCGGATCTCGTACCCGCGGATGCGCGCGATTCGATTGTTGCGAACTTTCGGCGACGGATGCGAACCAAGGCCCCGATCCATTTCATCTCGGCGGCAACGGGCGAAGGCACCCGTGATCTCGTGGCGGCGGTACAGACATTCCTTGACCGGCGGCGCACGCCGGACGCCGCTTCCCCAGTTTCGCAGGAAGTTGCGGCCGGAGCCGAAGGCCGATGACTGCGCTGCAGACCGCTCGACGTGCAGTGGTCAAGGTAGGAAGCAGCCTTGTCACCAATGAGGGCCGCGGGCTCGATGTCCCGGCGATGGCGCGGTGGGCGCAGCAGATCGCGACGCTGCGCGCGCAGGGCAAGCAGATCGTGCTCGTATCCAGCGGCGCGATCGCCGAGGGCATGCAGAGACTCGGCTGGGCGCGGCGCCCGCAGCAGATCCACGAACTGCAGGCGGCCGCCGCCGTCGGGCAGATGGGACTTGCCCAAGCCTACGAGACTCAGTTTCGCGAACTCGGGGTGCACAGCGCGCAGGTGCTGCTCACACATGCCGACCTGGCGGACCGCGCCCGCTATCTCAACGCACGATCGACCCTTTTTACCTTGATCGGCCTCGGCGTAGTGCCCGTCATCAACGAGAACGACACGGTCGTGACGGACGAGATCAAGTTCGGCGACAACGACACGCTGGCCGCGCTCGTGACGAACCTCGTCGAGGCCGATGTGCTGGTGATACTCACTGACCAGGCTGGGCTGTATTCAGCCGATCCTCGCCGGGATCCGCAGGCGCAGCTGATGCAGTCGGCCGTCGCGGGCGCCCCCGAACTCGAGGAGATGGCGGGCGGGGCCGGTAGCGCCATTGCGCGCGGCGGCATGCTGACGAAAGTACTCGCTGCAAAACGCGCAGCGCGCAGCGGCGCTCACACGCTCATTGCTTCAGGTCGCGAGCCGGACATCCTGCTGCGACTGGCCGCAGGCGAGGCGATCGGCTCCGAACTGAAGGCCTCGACTCCCGTCCTGACCGCCCGCAAGCAGTGGCTTGCAGACCATCTCTCTGCTGAAAGGCCGAGTGGTCGTCGACGATGGCGCCGCGAAGGCGCTTGCCTCAGGTGGGAAGAGCCTGCTGCCTATCGGCGTGCTTGAGGTCGCGGGCGACTTTCAGCGTGGTGACGTCGTCGGCTGTGTTACGCGCGAAGGGCGGGAGATAGCGCGCGGTCTCGCGAATTACTCGAGCACGGACGCACGACAGATTGCACGCCGGCCGACGGGTGAGATCCAGGGCATCCTCGGATTCATCGAGGAGCCCGAACTGATCCACCGCGACAATCTCGTTCTGCTCTGAGTCATTTGCCTAGACGCGTCTAGGCGCCTTCGCCACCGGCACGCGTGTCGGAAGCCTCGAAGGCTGACGGCGCCGTGCCCGTTCGTTCGCCGTCATGAGCCACATCGCGCGACCTTGATCGCATTGCCTTGTGGTGCGGCCGTCCGGGCTTGAACACATAGCGCGAGAGTTCGAGCAGCGCCTGCTGATAGACATCACGCTTGAATTCGATCACGGTGTCCAGCGGCACCCAGTAGTCATGCCAGCGCCACGCATCGAACTCCGGGTGGGTCGAGGCACGCAGGCAGACATCGCAGTCGCGTCCTACGAGGCGAAGCAGGAACCAGATCTGTTTCTGTCCGCGGTAGTTTCCGCGCAGATCGCGCCGTATCCACTGGTCGGGCACGTCATAGCGCAGCCAGTCGCGTGTCCGGCCGACGATCGTCACATGCTCCGTCTTCAGGCCAACTTCTTCCCACAGTTCCCGGTACATCGCCTGCTCAGGCGACTCGCCGTGCTTGATGCCGCCTTGCGGAAACTGCCATGAATGCTGTTTGACGCGCTTGCCCCAGAAGACCTCGTTTCGACCGTTGAGCAGGATGATGCCGACGTTCGGGCGGTACCCGTCCTTGTCCAGCATGCCAACCCCTGAAGCTTTAGAATCTGCGACCCATTATAGGGGTCGCATCCTCGCGATCACAACGACGAAAAGTCACCCTTTTCCATGCGCGCCAGAGACTTCCTGATATCGACACTGAAAGAAGCACCGGCCGATGCGGAGGTGGTGAGCCATTCGCTGATGCTGCGCGCCGGCATGATCAAGAAGCTTGCGGCGGGTATCTACAGCTACATGCCGATGGGCTTGCGCGTCATCCGCAAGATCGAGGCCATCATCCGCGAAGAGATGAACCGCGCCGGAGCGGTGGAACTGCTGATGCCTGTCATCCAGCCCGCCGAGCTTTGGATGGAGTCCGGTCGCTGGCAGAAAATGGGGCCGGAGTTGCTGCGCCTGAAGGACCGGCACGAGCGCGATTTCATCGTGCAGCCGACCAGCGAGGAAGTCGTGGTCGACATCGTGCGTGACGAGATCAGGAGCTACAAGCAGCTCCCGCTCAATCTGTATCACATCCAGACCAAGTTCCGCGACGAGCGCCGGCCGCGCTTCGGTGTGATGCGTGGCCGCGAGTTCACGATGAAGGATGCCTACTCGTTCGATCGGGACGAGGACGGCGCGATGACGAGCTACCGTGCGATGTACGACGCTTACGTGCGCATCTTCCAGCGCATGGGGCTTCGATTTCGAGCGGTCGCGGCCGACACCGGCAACATCGGCGGCAAGGCAAGCCACGAGTTCCAGGTGATTGCCGACACGGGTGAAGACGCCATTGCCTATTGCCCGACGTCCGACTATGCGGCGAACGTCGAGATGGCGGAGGCATTGCCGCTCACAACGCACCGCGCGGCGCCAACGCAGCCGCTGACGAAGACGCCGACTCCGGGCAAGGAGAAGTGCGAGGACGTGGCCGAACTGCTGGGCCTGCCACTGTCACAGACGGTGAAATCGATTGTCCTCGCAGTCGAGCGGGGCGACGCCGAAAAGCCGACGGAACCCGACGTCTGGCTGGTGCTGATCCGTGGTGATCACGAACTCAATGAGATCAAGGTCAGCAAGATCGTAGGCCTGGATCAGGGCTTCCGCTTCGCCACCGAGGCGGAAATCGAGGACCACTTCGGCTGCAGACCTGGGTATCTTGGACCGATCAACACGCGCCGGCCCGTGCATGTCGTGGCCGACCGCACGGTCGCGAACATGAACGATTTCGTCAGCGGCGCCAATGCTGAGGGCTATCACTACACCGGAGTCAACTGGGGACGGGACCTGCCTGAACCGGTGGTGGCCGACGTTCGCAACGTCGTTGCAGGCGATCCATCCCCCGATGGCAAGGGTGTGCTCGCGATCCAGCGCGGCATCGAAGTTGGACATGTGTTTGCGGGCCTGCCGTATCCGACCGTGATGAATCTCCAGTTTGTCGATGAAGACGGCAAGTCCCGGCCGATGCAGATGGGCTGCTATGGCATTGGCGTTACGCGTCTGCTGGGTGCGGCGATCGAACAGAACAACGATGCCAAGGGCATCATCTGGCCCGACGCGCTGGCCCCGTTCACGGTAGCGATCACGCCGGTCGGCTATCGCAAGTCGGAACCGGTACGCCAGGCAGCCGATCATTTGTATGAAGAGCTGCGCGCTGCAGGCGTGGACGTCCTGCTGGACGATCGCGACGAACGGCCGGGTGTGATGTTCGCCGAGATGGAGCTGATCGGCATACCGCATCGCGTGACCGTCGGCGAGCGCGCGCTCAAGAGCGGCGCGCTCGAGTACTTCGATCGGCGCACGCAGCAGACCTCGACCGTACCGCTGACGGAAGCCTACGGTTTCATCCGCGGCCGGCTGACGCCCGCGTGACCGATTCCCCAAGCCCGACTCGGCGCGGCATCCTGCTGCTGGCTGGCGCATTGGCGTTCGCGCCGCCGCGAGCCCAGGCGGGAGCACAGAAGTACGAACCGCTGGCCGACGCAGTGCAGGTGGCGCTCGCAACCCAGATCGCGGACAGCCGACCGCCCGAGCGGACCTTCGCTACCATGGATGAACGCCTCGCCTACCTGGCCTGGCTGGGCGAGATGTCCGAACGCCTCAAGGGTCGCATCGGCGACTACGAGGCCCGCGTCGAATTCCTCAAGACACTCGACTATGAAGCCACGCGCGCAGGTCTTGATCGGCAACTGGTGCTGGGGCTGATCACGGTCGAGAGCAATTTTCGCAAGTACGCTGTGTCGGTGGCCGGTGCGCGCGGCTACATGCAGGTGATGCCGTTCTGGTCGCGGCTCATCGGCGATGGCGAGCCGCGCCGACTGTTCGAGATGCGGGCCAACTTACGCTACGGCAGCGTGATCCTGAGGCACTACCTCGATATCGAGAAGGGCGACCTCTACATGGCGCTCGGCCGGTACAACGGCAGCCGCGGTCGGGCCGTCCTATCCGAATGCCGTACACGCGGCGTGGAAGGGGCGCTGGCACTACGACGCGCCGGCGCGGCCGACCCCGCCGCCACCGGTTTCGATACCCCGCGTCTGAGCTAGCGTTTCGGGAGTCCCGGCATGCCGGGCAGGCCGCGCATGCCGCCGAGGCCGCGCATCATCTTCGCGAGGCCGCCCTTCTTCATCTGCTTCATCATCGACTGCATCTGCTCGAACTGATTGAGGAGTCGATTGACTTCCTGCACCGGTACTCCCGCACCGGTGGCGATGCGGCGCTTGCGTGAGGCCTTGATCAGTTCCGGCTTCGCGCGCTCGCCCGGGGTCATGGACGAGATGATGCCTTCGATGCGCCGGATCTGCTTCTCGCTGTCCGCGGCATTCATCTGGCCCGCCGCCTGCGCGAACTGGGCCGGCAGCTTGTCGACCAGGCCGGCCAGTCCACCCATCTTGCGCATCTGGCCGACCTGCTCGCGGAAATCATTCAGGTCGAAGCGCTCGCCGGCCTGCATGCGCTTGGCGAACTTCTGCGCGCTGTCGACATCGACCGCCTTCTTGACATCCTCGACCAGCGCGACGATGTCGCCCATGCCGAGGATGCGGCCGGCCATGCCGGCCGGGTTGAAGCGCTCGAAGCCGGACAGTTTTTCGCCCACGCCGACAAACTTGATCGGTCGCCCGGTGATCTGCCGCACCGACAGTGCCGCGCCGCCGCGCGAATCGCCGTCAAGCTTGGTGAGGATGACGCCGGTCAGTGGCAGCCGATCAGCGAACGCCTTGGCGGTATTCACCGCGTCCTGACCCTGCATCGCGTCGACGACGAACAGCGTCTCGATCGGATTCAGCTGCTTCTCGAGCGCGGCCACCTCCTGCATCATGGCCTCGTCGATGGCGAGGCGACCGGCCGTATCGACGATCAGGACATCGAAAAACTGCCGCTTGGCATGGTCGAGCGCACGCGCCGCGATGTCGAGCGGCGCTTCCCCGGCTGCGGACGCAAAGAACGCGGCCTCGGCCTGCGCGGCAACGGTGCGCAACTGTTCGATCGCCGCCGGGCGGTAGACGTCGGTCGAAACGAGCAGCACCTTTTTCTTGCGCTCCGACAGCAGCCAGCGCGCAAGCTTGCCCGCGGTGGTGGTCTTGCCCGCGCCCTGCAAGCCGGCCAGCAGGATCACCGCCGGCGGTTGCGTTGCCAGGCTGAGGTCGCACTGCGCTTCGGGAAGATCGCCGCCGATCAGCAGCGTGAGCTCGCGCTGCACGACGCCGACCAGCGCCTGTCCGGGTGTCAGGCTGCCGACGACTTCTTCGCCGAGCGCCTGCTCCTTGATGCGCGCGACGAAGTCGCGCACCACGGGCAGCGCGACGTCAGCTTCAAGCAGGGCCACGCGCACCTCGCGCAGCATGTCCTGCATGTTCTGCTCGGTGAGACGAGCCTGGCCGCGCATGGTCTTGACGACGCGCGCCAGCTTGGTGGTCAGCTGTTCCAGCATGTGCTTGCGGAGGGAGTGTCGTGCGGACGCGTGGTATAAATTCTCATGCCACTGCGCTCCGAATGGCTCGTATTGTACGGCGCCGTCGCCGCGCTCTATCTGCTTGTCGCGTGGCGCGAGTGGGGCACGCTCAGCAGTCACGCCGAGCGATTGCCCGCCTGGCCCAGCGGGGCGCTGGCCATAGCGTTCGGTCTGCACGGGATGCTGTTATGGCAGACCATCATCGGTCCCGAGCAGTTTCACTTCGGTTTTGCGCACGCCTTGTCGGCCACGCTCTGGCTGACCGTTCTGATCGTCTGGGCCGAAAGCTATTTCTCGGCGTCGCGCGGACTGCTGTTGCTGGTGTTGCCGCTGGCGGCGGTGTTTTCAGGTCTGCCGTTGATCTTTCCCGGGTCGGTGCTGGGGCCGGCGACGGCGTCCATCGTGTTCCGCCTGCACCTGGTGTTGGCCATTCTTGCCTACAGCCTGCTGACGATCGCGGCCGTGCAGGCCCTGCTGATGGCGACGATGGACCGCCGCCTGCACGGCGACCTGATGACGGAGCGCACGCCGCTGGCGCGTTTCCTCAATCGCCTGCCGCCGTTGCTCGCAATGGAAACGGTGCTGTTCCGGCTGATCACCGCCGGGTTCGTGTTGCTGACGGCAACGCTGGTGAGCGGGGTCTTTTTCTCGGAACAGACCTTTGGCCAGCCGCTACGCTGGGACCACAAGTCGGTGTTCACGATCGCCGCATGGCTGGTGTTCGGCGGCTTGCTTGTAGGGCGGCTGTCTTTTGGCTGGCGCGGGCGCACGGCATTGCGCTGGACACTGATCGGCTTCGCCATGCTGATGCTGGCGTACGTCGGCAGCCGGTTTGTCATGGAAGTCCTGCTGGGACGCGTGTGATGAGTCGCTTTGTCTTCTTCCTTCTGCTTGCCGTTGCAGCTTATGTCGGGTGGCGTTGGCTGCGCGCTTCGTCGGACCGCGCCGCATCGACACGCAGCGACAAGGTGCCGGCACCACAGGCCATGGTCAGCTGCGCCCACTGTGGCCTGCACCTGCCACGGCTGGATGCCCTGCCGGCCGGCGATCGCTTCTTCTGCTCTGAAGAGCATCGGCAGCGCGGTCCTTCGTCCTGAACGCTCCGATGTCCGCGCTCGAGCCGGCAGTCCAGGAACGCGTCACCAGCGAGCCGGACGATGCGCCATGGCGCACGCTCGAATACTTTGCGACGACACGCGTGATCGTCGCCAGTGCACTCGTGCTGGGCGCCGCAGCCCTCGGCGTCCGGGCGCTCCGGGGTAGCCGCAGGCATGCACTCGGGGCTCCTGATGTCACTGGCCTACTTCGGAGCCTCGGCGGTCTTCGCCGGCCTGGCGTTGTACTGGCACCGGCACTTCATGCCGCAGGTGTTCGGGCAGTTGGCGCTCGATCTGGCGGCGGTGACCACACTGGTCATTTCCGGCGGAGGTGTGGCGTCGGGTTGGGTGATCCTCTATCTGCTCCCGCTGGCCGGTGCATCGCTGCTGCTGCCACCGCTGCAGGTCTTTTTCGTGTGTTCCATTGCGGTGCTGGCGATACTGATCGACGCCGGCCTACGCACCTTTGCGCCGGAAGGAAGCGACTCGCTGCTGTTCCAGGCCGGCATCTTTGGCGCGGCGCTATTTGCAGTGTCGGCACTGCTGCGTGCGCTCAGCGCCCGCCTGGCCAGCCAGGAGAAGCTGGCGCGAAGTCGTGGCCGTGACCTGCAGAACCAGCTGGCGATCAACCGTCTCGTCATTGCGCAGATGGACGAGGGTGTCATCGTGGTCGATCGCACGGGTCGCGTGCGTGCGAATAACCGGTCGGCGCGGCGCATGCTGGGCCTGGACTCGACGGCTCAGCTGACCGGCGAGCGTCTGGCGGACATTGCCGGAGCGAGCGAGCTGGCGGTCGCATTTTCAGCCTGGAGTGAAGGCGGCCGCAGCGAGGGCCTGTGGTCGAACACGATCGTGCCGACCGGGGAAAACGGCGCGGCAGTGGCGCCCGAGTCACGGCTGCGGGCGCGGTTTGCGCGACCCACGTCGCCATCGACCGACGAGTTCGTCATCTTCATCGAAGACGTGCGCGATGTGGAGGACCGGGCGCAGCAGCTGAAGCTCGCCGCGATGGGCCGGCTGACGGCATCCATTGCGCACGAGATCCGCAATCCACTGGCGGCCATCAGCAACGCCGGTCAGTTGCTGAACGAGGACGCACGCGATCCTGTCCTCAAGCGCCTCGCGGCGATCGTGCGCGAGAACACGCACCGGCTGAATCGACTGGTCGAGGACGTGCTGCGCGTCGCGCGTCGCGAGCCGCCGCTGGGCGACGAGATCGCACTCGCGGACTTCGTCCGCGAGTTCCTGGCCGAGTTCGAGCGCGATCGCGGCCTGGCGGCGTCGACGATCGAAGCCCAGCTTGCGCCCGACCAGCGTGTCAAGTTCGAGCAGTCTCACCTGCGGCAGGTGCTGTACAACCTGGTTGATAACGCGTTGCGTTATGCCAGCGGTGGATCAGGCTGTGTGTGCCTGGTCGTGGAGCCTGCACCGGAAGGCGATCGTCCCCAGCTCTGGGTGCTCGACGATGGCCCAGGTGTGCCGTTCGAGGCGCGCACGGGGCTGTTCGAGCCATTCTTCACGACGCGCAACCAGGGCACCGGCCTGGGCTTGTACCTGGCGCGGGAATTCTGCGTCACGAATCGTGCCGACCTGACCTATGCATCGCGGCGCGAAGTCGACGGCAGCTCGCGCGACGGGTTCCTGCTGCGCTTCGGGTTGGGCTCGAAGGCCGATGCGAGCCTGCATGGCTTCCTGGATACGATCCCGGTGCGATGAACGAGCCGCTGCACTCTGAAGCCACGAGAACGGCGTCGCCGCGCCGATCCCCGGCCGTCCTCGTCGTCGACGATGAGGCCGACCTGCGCGAATTGCTGTCGCTGACGCTGGTGCGACTGGGCCTCGATGTCGACACGGCCGAGTCAGTGTCGGCGGCGCGCTCGCTGCTTGCTCAGAATCACTACGCGCTGTGCCTGACCGACATGCGGCTGCCCGATGGCACTGGTCTCGAGCTGGTGCGAGAAGTGGCGCAGACCTCAGGCCCGCCGATCGCGGTCATCACGGCATACGGTAGTGCCGAAAACGCGGTGGCCGCGCTGAAGGCGGGCGCGTTCGACTACCTGACCAAGCCGGTCGACCTGGATCAATTGCGCCACCTGGTTCGTTCGGCGGTGCGTGATGCGACCGGGAGCCTCACGCCGGAGGCGGCCGCGCGGACCGCCGACACATTGCCGGCACTGGCCCGTCTGGTCGGCACGACGCCGGCGATGCAGCAGATGCGGGCGCTCATCGAGCGACTGGCTCGCAGCATGGCGCCGGTGGCGATCTGCGGCGAGTCGGGCAGCGGCAAGGAACTTGCTGCCCGTGCAATCCACGATCTGTCGGCGCGGCGAACGCAACCGTTTGTTGCCGTGAACTGCGGCGCCATCCCGGAGACCCTGATGGAGGCCGAGTTCTTCGGCTATCGCAAGGGAGCCTTCACCGGCGCGGAGCGCGATCGCGACGGCTTTTTCCAGGCCGCCGCGGGAGGCACGCTGTTCCTCGACGAGGTTGCCGACCTGCCGCTGGCGATGCAGGTCAAGTTGCTGCGAGCGATCCAGGAACGTCGCGTCCGCAAGGTCGGGTCTCCGACAGAAGATTCGGTGGACGTGCGACTGGTCAGTGCGACCCACCAGGACCTCGCGGCGCTGGTCGCGAGCGGCCGCTTCCGGCAGGATCTCTTTTACCGACTCAATGTCATCGAGCTCAGAGTGCCGCCGCTGCGCGACCGGCTCGAGGACGTCGAGATGCTCGCGAATGCCATTCTTCGCCGCATCGCCGAACGTACTCAGGGTCCCGTGACGCGTCTTTCGCCGGCGGCACTGGCGGCGCTCAAGCGTTACCGCTTCCCGGGCAACGTACGCGAACTCGAAAACATCCTCGAGCGCGCGGTGGCGCTGGCCGGCGACGATGTGCTGATGGCCGATGACCTGCTGCTCCCGGGAGAGGTCGACCTGGCGCTGGATGCCGAGCCGGCACCGGCCGACGATGTGGCTGCGTCACCGGATGAGGCCCTGGGTCAGGGCGGGGAGGCGGTCTATGACCTTGTCGACGGTATCCCGACCTCCTTGCCCGCGTTTCTCGATGAGCACGAACGCAATGCCATCCGTGCGGCGCTCGCAAAGACTCGCTACAACCGCACCGCGGCCGCGCAGCTGCTCGGCATCACGTTCCGCCAGTTGCGCTATCGGATGCAGCGGCTCGACATCAAGTGAGACGCTGTCGCCCCTCGGGCTGTGCCGTCATCGACGAGCACTGCTGATCAGGGATGGCGCCGTCGGTCTTCAGCGTCGGTGCGGATGGCTGGGTCGCGTCCGCGCGTCGCCTCCCATCGCCGAATTGCGACGCCCGCCCGACCGGCACGGTGATCTCGCTCGTCGTCTTACACAACATCAGTCTTCCACCGGGTTGCTATGGCAGCGGCCAGGTCGAGCGCCTGTTCACCAACGGCATCCAGGCCGGCGATCACCCGATCCTCGATCGCCTCCGCGATGCACGAGTCTCGGCCCATTTTTTCATTGATCGCAAGGGGCGGAGCACGCAGTTCGTGTCCTGCCTCGAGCGCGCCTGGCACGCCGGTGCCTCGTCGTTCAAGGGCCGGGCGCGTTGCAATGACTTCTCGATCGGCGTCGAACTCGAAGGCACGGACTTCGAGCCGTATGCCGACGCGCAGTACGTAACGCTCAACGCGTTGCTCGCGGCGCTCGCCGCGGCGTTCCCACTCGAGGCCATCGTCGGACACAGCGACATTGCGCTCGATCGCAAGACCGACCCCGGTCCTTTCTTCTGCTGGAGCAGGCTCGACGTTCCGTCGCGTCTGCTCACACGCTGATTCCGACTCGCTGTCGCAGTTGATTTGGCGCGGTTTCGCGCATGCGTGCCCTCTACGGTGCGCCGCCGCATCGACATCGGTTGAACTCCTGAAAAACTTCTCATATGATGCGCACACACAAAAACTAGTGCCTGCAAGCAGGTTGACCACAACATCTTGTGGCAACGGTCGGGTCGAAGATGCCCGTCGGACAGCAGGCGCAGGCTTGGCCAAGCGGCGGAAAGCGGGTCCTCATGCGCAACGGCGTCACGCCGTGTGCGGAGGCTGAGCGAAAAAAGGAAACAGCCGGGGCGGCTATAGCTTGTGGTGTCGGCGCGTGGGAGCGCGGGCAGAGCGAGTCCGCCGTGGGGTGCCTAGCAGTAATCGGAGGTCGTATGCAGTTTCAGCAGTCCGCCTCCCCGGCAGTGGTCGGGGTGGTTGCGCATCTATCAACCGTCGAGACGGGCGGTGGAGTCAGCAACGTTCAGGCAACGTCGTACGGGGACTACAAGGTCATCCGCCGCAACGGCGCCGTGGTCGCCTTCGAGCCATCGAAGATCGCGGTGGCGATGACCAAGGCGTTCATCGCAGTGCACGGCGGGCAGGGTGCTGCGTCGGCCGCGATCCGCGAGCAGGTCGAGAAGCTCACCTCCAGCGTGGTCACTGCCCTGATGCGGCGCCAGCCGGCCGGAGGCACCTTTCACATCGAGGATGTCCAGGATCAGGTCGAGCTTTCGCTGATGCGCGATGGAGCGCACGATGTCGCGCGCTCCTACGTGCTGTATCGCGAGCGCCGTGCGCAGGAGCGAG
The DNA here is from genome assembly GCA_963769745.1 of uncultured beta proteobacterium. Taxonomy (GTDB): domain Bacteria; phylum Pseudomonadota; class Gammaproteobacteria; order Burkholderiales; family Burkholderiaceae_F; genus JALORV01. The sequence goes on along the minus strand of CAVYNB010000002.1, from coordinate 82,030 downwards.
CCGCCACGCGGCTGGCCGCGCCGGCCGTGGCGGCACCGCCGCTGGCAATGATCGAAGAGGGGCGTCGTGTCCCGCTCGACATGACGCGCATCGAGTCACTGGTGCGGGCAGCGTGTGAGGGCTTGTCCGAAAATGTAGCCCCGGACGCCATCCTTTCAGAGACCTTCAAGAATCTGTACGACGGCGTCCCGCTCGAGGAGGTCTACAAATCCGCCATCCTGGCCGCGCGCGCACTGATCGAGAAGGATCCGGCCTATTCCTATGTCACCGCGCGGCTGCTGCTGCACACGATGCGGCGCGAGGCGCTCGGTGAAGAGGTCTCGCAGTCGGCGATGGCCGGGCGCTACGCAGACTACTTCCCGAAGTTCATCCGCTACGGCATCGAAGCCGAGCTGCTCGACGACAAGCTGGCGCTGTTCGACCAGAAGAAACTCGCCCGCGCACTGAAGCCCGAGCGCGACCTGCAGTTCAACTACCTCGGCCTGCAGACGCTGTACGACCGCTACTTCCTGCACCATGAGGGCCGCCGCTTCGAACTGCCGCAGGCGTTTTTCATGCGCGTCGCGATGGGCCTGGCGCTGAACGAGATCGACCGCGAGGCACGCGCGATCGAGTTCTACGAGGTCCTGTCGACGTTCGACTTCATGAGCTCGACGCCGACACTGTTCAACGCGGGGACGCGGCACTCCCAGCTGTCGTCGTGCTATCTGTCGACGGTTTCCGACAATCTCGACGGCATCTACGAGGCGATCAAGGAAAACGCGCTGCTGGCCAAGTACGCCGGCGGGCTGGGCAACGACTGGACGCCAGTGCGGGCGCTCGGCAGCCATATCAAGGGCACCAACGGCAAGAGCCAGGGCGTGGTGCCGTTCCTGAAGGTGGTCAACGACACCGCGGTGGCGGTCAACCAGGGGGGCAAGCGCAAAGGTGCGGTGTGCTGCTACCTGGAGACCTGGCACCTCGACATCGAGGAGTTCCTGGAGTTGCGCAAGAACACCGGCGACGACCGGCGGCGCACGCACGACATGAACACCGCCAACTGGATTCCGGACCTGTTCATGAAGCGGGTGGTGGATGGCGCCGACTGGACGCTGTTCTCGCCGAGCGACTGCCCGGACCTGCACGACAAGACCGGCAGGGCCTTCGAGGAGTCCTACCTGCGCTACGAAGACAAGGTGGCGCGCGGCGAGCTCAAGCTGTTCAGGAAAGTCCCGGCGCAAAGCCTGTGGCGCAAGATGCTCTCGATGCTGTTCGAGACCGGGCACCCATGGATCACCTTCAAGGACGCCTGCAACCTGCGCTCGCCGCAGCAGCATGTGGGCACGATCCACAGTTCCAACCTGTGCACCGAGATCACGCTCAATACGTCCGACACCGAGATTGCCGTGTGCAACCTGGGCTCGGTCAACCTGCCGGCGCACATGAAGGCCGACGGCACCGGCGGATTCGAGCTCGACCACGGCAAGCTTAAAAAGACCATCCGTACCGCCATGCGGATGCTCGACAACGTCATCGACATCAATTACTACGCGGTACCGAAGGCGCGCAACTCCAACGTGCGTCACCGCCCGGTCGGGCTCGGCATCATGGGCTTCCAGGACTGCCTGCACATGATGCGGACGCCCTACGCGTCCGATGGCGCAGTCGAGTTTTCCGATCGCAGCATGGAGGCGGTCTGCTACTACGCCTACTGGGCGTCGACCGAGCTGGCCGAGGAGCGCGGGCGCTACTCCTCGTTTGCCGGTTCCCTGTGGGACCGCGGCATCCTGCCGCAGGACTCGCTCGGCCTGCTCAAGGAGCAGCGCGGAGGCCACGTCGACGTCGACATGAGTGCCTCGATGGAGTGGGACGCACTGCGCGGGCGAATTCGTCAGTTCGGCATGCGCAATTCGAACTGCGTGGCCATTGCGCCGACCGCGACGATTTCCAACATCATCGGCGTCGACGCCTGCATCGAGCCCACCTTCCAGAACGTGTTCGTGAAGTCGAACCTGTCGGGGGAGTTCACCGTCATCAACGAGCACCTGGTCCGTGATCTCAAGCGCCTGGGCTTGTGGGACGAAGTGATGGTTTCGGACCTGAAGTACTTCGACGGCTCGCTGGCGAAGATCGACCGGATACCGGCTGAAATCCGCAGCCTGTACGCAACCGCGTTCGAGATCGAGCCGACCTGGCTGATCGAATGTGCCGCGCGGCGCCAGAAGTGGATCGACCAGGCGCAGTCGCTCAATATCTATATGGCTGGAGTCTCGGGCAAGAAGCTCGACGAAACCTACCGGCTGGCCTGGCTGCGCGGCTTGAAGACGACTTACTACCTGCGCACGATCGGCGCGACCCATGCCGAGAAGTCGACCTCGACCCGCACCGGCCAGCTGAATTCCGTGTCGTCCGACATGGGCGTATCGGCCGCAGCCATGCCGGAAGCGGACGGCAAGGTCTGCATGCTCAAGCCGGGCGACGTGGGATTCGCTGACTGCGAAGCCTGCCAGTAACGCACCACACAAAGTCAACGGGAGAAGATCAGCATGCTGGCGTGGGAAGACAACACCGCACCTCTGGCCTCGAAGCCAACGCTGCCCGCGGCCGCTGCGCGGCCGGTCCAGCCTGGACCGGCCGTCGAGGCGCCCGAGTTGCGGCGGGTCAACGTGGCCGACAAGCGGATCATCAATGGCGCCACCGACGTCAACCAGCTGGTGCCCTTCAAGTACAAGTGGGCCTGGGATAAATATCTCGCCACCTGCGCCAACCACTGGATGCCGCAGGAAGTGAACATGTCGCGCGACATCGCGCTCTGGAAGGATCCGAACGGATTAACCGAGGACGAACGCCGGCTCGTCAAGCGCAACCTCGGGTTCTTCGTCACCGCCGACTCGCTCGCGGCCAACAACATCGTGCTCGGCACCTACCGCCACATCACGGCGCCGGAGTGCCGGCAGTTCCTGCTCCGCCAGGCCTTCGAAGAGGCGATCCACACCCACGCCTACCAGTACATCGTCGAGTCACTCGGGCTGGACGAGGGCGAGATATTCAACGCCTACCACGAGGTCGACTCGATCCGGGCCAAGGACGAGTTCCTGATCCCGTTCATCGACACGCTGACCGATCCTCACTTCAAGACCGGGACGCTGGAAAGCGACCAGGCGCTGCTGAAGAGCCTGATTGTCTTCGCCTGCCTGATGGAGGGGCTGTTCTTCTACGTCGGTTTCACGCAGATCCTTGCTCTGGGCCGCCAGAACAAGATGACCGGGGCTGCCGAGCAGTACCAGTACATCCTGCGCGACGAGTCGATGCACTGCAACTTCGGGATCGACCTGATCAATCAGATCAAGCTCGAAAACCCGGGGCTGTGGACACCGCAGTTCCGCGATGACGTCCGGGCCCTTTTCAGGAAGGCCGTCGATCTCGAGTACGCCTACGCGGAAGACACGATGCCGCGCGGCGTGCTGGGCCTGAACGCGCCGATGTTCAAGGGTTACCTGCGCTACATCGCCAACCGCAGGGCGCAGCAGATCGGCATCGAGGCGCTCTTCCCGCAGGAGGAGAACCCGTTCCCGTGGATGAGCGAGATGATCGATCTGAAGAAGGAACGAAACTTTTTCGAGACGCGCGTGATCGAGTATCAATCGGGCGGCGCGCTGTCGTGGGACTGATCACAACGATGATCGCGATGAGTTGAAGCAACACGCGAACGAAAAAGAAGTGGGTCAAATCACACACAATTCGTTCATCGATGCAGAAAATTCTTGCGATCGATTTCGATTGCGAGTAAAAAGCGAACCGTTAATTGGTAGCTCGATTGATGTTGGCACTTGGCAATCAAGCAGACATCGATCAAACACTGAATTGACCACAGACAGTCACAGTCGACGAGTAAACGCAGAGGACCACGCTCCAAAGCACAACGAGACCCCGATGTCTTGGGGGATCGTTCCCGCTGCAAAACCGACCCTGTCCTGCAACAAGCCTTTCCTGCTTGTCGCCCCTCTACCGAACGCCGGACCTGTTCCGGCGTTTTTCTTGCGCGCACGTTCCGTGAGTCGGCCCCGTGCGCGCCGTGCCGAATTCATCAGCGTCAGCGGTCAGTGCGCTGCACGTTCCGCGCTCAACTCGGATATGCGGACCAAACGCATTTCTGGGGGTGTCGCGGCGACAGAGCATCTGCGTGCGCCGATGAATAGCCCGACTGGCGGCTCACGCCGCGCAGCGGGTTTTCTTCTTTGAAACCTCAACGTTGATTCATTAAGGAGATACTCATCATGGCCACGAAGAAAGCCGCCAAGAAGTCCGCGAAGAAAGCCACGAAGAAGCCCGCCAAGAAGGCTGCGAAGAAGACCGTAAAGAAAGCTGCCAAGAAGTCCGCGAAGAAGGCCAAGAAGGCTGCTAAGAAGGTCTAGTAGTCATCGCGGAATCTGCGTAGCGCTCACCGGCTGCCTTCGGGCAGCCGGTGTGGCATTCCAGCCCGCGTTCGAGGCATCGATTCGCGCTCGGACCGGAATGCGTTGTCGCTAGGCACTTCACGCCATTCTCTTTCAGGAGACTGACATGGCAACGAAGAAAGCTGCCAGGAAGCGTGCTGTAAAGAAGGCCGCGACCAAGGCGAAGGCAAAAAAAGCCGTCAAGAAAGGCAAGAAGGCGGTCAAGAAAGCCAAGGTCAAGCGCGCCGTCAAGAAGGCCGCGACCAAGGCTAAAGTCAAGCGGGCTGTAAAGAAGACGAAAGCCAAGCGTGCGGTAAAGAAGGCCAAGGCCAAACGTGCAGTAAAAAAGGTCGCGACCAAAGCCAAGGCCAAGCGTGCCGTCAAGAAGGTGAAAAAGGCGGTTGCAAAGGTCAAGGTGAAAAAGGCCGTTGCGAAGGTCAAGGCGAAAGTTGCGAAGGCGGTGACGGCTGTGAAGGCGGCGGTTGCTCCGAAGCCTGCGGCCAAGCCGATGGCAGCTCCCGCACCGGCACCCGCCGCGCCGTCGACGGCGGCAGCGCCGGGCGCAAAGACCGCGCTGAATCCCGCCGCGGCCTGGCCGTTCCCGACCGGCAGCCGTCCGTAGGTTTTTGCAGTACTGAAATCGGGCGCGAATTTTCGCGCCCGTTTTTTTGCCCGCGACGCCAGCTGTACTACGGAAGCGCCGCGGCAGCCGCCGCTACAATGCCGACTCCCCTCTGATCGCACTGCCCATGCTTTTCGTCGACGTCGCACGTGCGCTGCTGGATATCCTGGGTTCGCTGCTGGTCGGCCTGCTGTTGCTGCGCGCGTGGGCCGCAGCGATCGGCATGCCGGCGCGCAACCCGCTGGCGCACTTTGCTCGCGCCTTGACCGACTGGCTGGTGAAGCCACTGTCGCGAGTGATTCCGTCGCGCGGCCGCGTCGAATGGTCGGCTTTGTTGGCTGCGCTGGTCGTGACCGTCGTCATTGTCGCGGTCAAGGTGGCGGTCTCAGGTTTGTCGATCGCCTGGGACCTGGTGCTGGTCGAATCGGTGCGACAGTTGCTCCACTGGGCCCTGACTCTGGTCATCTGGGTCACGCTGATCTACGTGGTGATCAGCTGGGTGAACCCGCTCGCCCCGGTCGCCCCGGCGCTGTCGATGTTGCTGCGGCCGCTGCTCGAGCCGATCCAGCGCATCCTGCCGGCCATCGGCGGCATCGACCTGTCGCCGATGGCCCTGCTGATCATTGTCTACCTGCTGCAGATGATCATCAGCCGCATCGTCATCTAGCTCTCGGCACCGGATGCGCAACACGACCCGGGCGGACGCTTGCGGCCTGCGCCGCCCGGCGGGGCCTCACCAGGGCCGATAGCCGAACGCCTCGCTGAAGCGATCAGCGATCGCCTGGCGATCGGCAACATAGTTCTGCGCGCCGCTGGCCTCGATCTTGATCGCACCGAGCACGGCGGCAAGCCGGCCGGTGGTTTCCCAGTCCAGACCCTTGGCAATGCCATAGAGCAAACCGCCGCGATAGGCGTCGCCACAGCCGATCGGATCGACGATGCGGCGCGCGCTCGCGACCGGCACGCGCAGCGAGGTGCCACCGAGGAAGATTTCCGAGCCCTCGGCGCCGCGCGTCACCACCAGTGCCTTCACGCGCTGCGCCAGCTCCGGCAGGGACAGTCGTGTGCGCTCGACCACGACGCGGGCTTCGTAGTCGTTCAGCGTCACATAAGTTGCGCGGGCGATGAACCAGAGCAGTTCCTCGCCGTTGAAGAGCGGCATTGCCTGTCCGAGGTCGAAGATGAACGGGATGCCGTGTTCCGCGAACTGCTGTGCATGCTGCTGCATGCCGTCGCGCCCGTCCGGCGCGATGATCCCCAGTTCGATGGCGTCGTCAGCCGGGACGGCATTCAGGTGCGATTGGCCCATCGCTCCCGGATGAAACGCAGTCAGCTGATTGTCATTGAGATCGGTCGTGATGAACGCCTGCGCCGTATAACTGCCGGGCACCTGCGCGACGTAGCGGCGATCGATCGCGAGTGCGTCGAGCCGGTCGAGGTACGGGCCGGCATCCTCACCGACGGTGGCCATCGGCAGCGGCTCACCGCCGAGGCACTTGAGGCTGTAGGCGATGTTGCCGGCGCAGCCGCCGAACTCCCGCTTCATCTCGGGGACCAGAAAGGAGACGTTCAGGATGTGGACCTGGTCCGGGAGGATATGGTCGGCGAATCGGCCCTGGAACACCATGACCGTGTCGTAGGCGATCGAACCGCAAATGAGCGTGCGCATGTGAGGCGAAGTCCAGTGGGTCGGGCGCCCGCGGGCGCGCCTGCGGGCGTCGGGCGTGCTTGATCGGGGCTCTATATATAGAAGGGGTAGACGAGGAAGCCCGCAGCCTGCAGTCCGCGGGTCTCGAAGTGGAGTCGAATCGTCATGTCCGCGCCGGCAGCCAAACCATCGTCGATGCGCGTGCGCGGTTCGCCGGCGGCCGCGAGGTAGTCCGCGGGACTGAAGATCTTGCGCGCCACCGGGCGGTTCTGCGTGTCGCTCAACGTGACCTCCAGTGCCGGCAGCGCCTGCGTATAGGCGGCACGATTGCGGATGACGGCCGTAAGTTCCAGCACGTCCGTTCCCGCAATGGATTGCAGTTCACTGCCGATGACGGCCAGTTGATCCGGCTGCGTCGGCCAACCGAGCGTGCAGCCGAATACATCGCACAGCTGGGAAAGCGCCGGGCGAGCCTCCGGCCATCGCGTGAGTACATCCGACCGGAAGGAGACGGCCAGTTGCGCGACGGCAAGCAACAGCAACAGCAGCGAGCCTCCGGTGAAGACGATCGAGAATCCGCGTCGGGGTGCGCGCTCTGCCGCGCGTATGAATTCCGGCTCTTCCTGCGGCGCGGCGGCCGCAACTGCGGCGGGCTCGGGCAGCGGCGAAACCTCGATGACCTCGATGCCTTCAAGCAAGGCCCGGGTCGGGTCACTGCCGGCATCGGTCAGGGGTCCGGGCGCGAGCAGCGTCGGCACGCCGGATTCCGTTGCGGCCAGTTCCTCTGTCGTGATCAGTCTCGTGGTGCGACGGTCAGCCGCCGGAGGCGGTGACGGCGGCAGCTCCCTTGACACGGTCGCGACCGGGGCGAGCCCAGGCGCGATGCGCAGCGTCGTTGCCGGGCCGAGCGCTTTGCGCTTGCGATCCGACGGATCGCGCCTGCGTTCGGGCGCCGGCCGAGCGCGCTCGACGACTGGCGCGGGTGCTGGCGTGGCCGTTGTTGTCTTCGGGCCGCTGCGCTCGGCAGCCGCGTTGTCGTCCGGATCTCGCGTCGACTCTGCTACCGGGCGTGACGCCGTCAGGGCAGCATCTTCGACATAAGCCAGGCTGCCGATGGCGTCGAACACGGTCCGGCACTGTCCGCAACGCACGAGGCCGCCGCGCAGCTTGAGCTGATCGGCGACAACGCGAAACATCGCGCCGCATTGAGGGCATTTGGTTGCGAGCGCCATCGGTCAGTCTCGACCGCGGCGCGCGGTCGACCGAAGTTGCCGGACCGTGAGGCGACGCAAAGCCCGATGAGTCATGCCGTTGCGCCCTCCGGCGAGGCACACCCAGCCGTCATCAGCCCGCCATACGCGCAGGGCTACGGCGGCGTCCGCCTCGCGATACGCCGCAATCACTTCGTCCGCCTGGCGCTCGAGGACACCGGACAGCACCAGCGCGCCGCCGGGAGCGACGCGCGCGAGCAAAGCCGGTGCAAGCAGCTTCAAAGGATTCGAGAGAATGTTGGCCACGACGATGTCGAACACACCCGGTGCGAGACCTGCGGGGCCAGTGTAGCGTGCAGTAACCGCATTGACGGCTGTGTTGGCGCGCGCCGCCGCCAGTGCCTGCTCATCGACATCCACGCCCACGATGGTGCCTGCGCCCAGCTTGCCGGCGGTGATCGCCAGGATGCCGGAACCGCAGCCGTAGTCGAGCACGCTCGCGCCCGCGGTGACATGCTGGTCGAGCCACGCAAGGCACAGCTGCGTCGTCGGGTGCGTGCCGGTACCGAAGGCGACGCCCGGATCGAGTCGAACAACGACAGCCGAGGCGTCGGGAATCTCGTGCCACGACGGCACGATCCACAAACGCTCGCTGATGCGGGTAGGCGGAAACTGGGCCTGCGATGCGCTGACCCAGTCGGCATCCGCTACCGCTGTACAGGATTCAATCGGCAATTCGGCCGCGATCCCAATGGCGGCGGCCGCCGCCGCGATCAGGCGCTCACTCGCCTGCTGATCGCCGTCGAGGAGGATGCGGAGCCGGCTGTGCTGCCACGCCTGGCGTGCGGGTTCGAGTCCGGGCTCGCCGAAGAGTGGAGATTCGAGGTCCGATGCCGCATCAGCATCCTCGATCGCAACCGAAAGTGCGCCCGCCCCGAGCAAGGCATCGGCCAGCGTCTCGGCACTGTCTTCGTCGGCGAGCAAAGTGACTTCGAGCAGCACGCCCGACTACACACTGTGCCGCGCAGCGATGCGCTTTTCCAGGTAGTGAATGCTGGTGCCGCCGAGGACGAACTTCTCGTCCATCAGCAGTTCGCGGTGCAACGGGATGTTGGTCAGGATGCCCTCGACGACCATCTCGGACAGGGCGATGCGCATGCGAGCCAGCGCCTGGTCGCGCGTGTCGCCGTAACAGATGACCTTGCCGATCATCGAGTCGTAGTTCGGCGGCACGAAGTAACCGCTGTAGGCGTGCGAATCGACGCGCACGCCGGGGCCGCCCGGCGGATGCCAGCCGGTAATGCGGCCGGGCGACGGAGTGAACTTGAACGGATCCTCGGCATTGATGCGGCACTCGATGGCATGACCCTTGAGCACGATGTCACGCTGGCGCAGTCTCAGTTTCTCGCCGGCGGCGATACGGATCTGCTCCTGCACGATGTCGATGCCGGTCACCATCTCGGTCACCGGATGCTCGACCTGGACGCGAGTGTTCATCTCGATGAAGTAGAACTCGTTGTCCTGGTACAGGAACTCGAAGGTTCCGGCGCCGCGGTAGTTGACCTTCTTGCAGGCTTCGACGCAACGATCGCCGATCTTGTCGACGAGGCGCCGGCTGATCCCGGGTGCGGGTGCCTCTTCGATGACCTTCTGATGGCGACGCTGCATCGAGCAGTCACGCTCGCCGAGCCACACCGCGTTGCGGTGCTGGTCCGCGAGTACCTGAATTTCAATGTGCCGCGGGGTCTCGAGGTACTTTTCCATGTAGACGGCGGGATTGCCGAACGCGGCCTGCGCTTCCTGGCGCGTCATCGTGACGGCATTGAGCAGCGCGGCCTCGGTGTGCACGACGCGCATGCCGCGACCGCCACCGCCGCCGGCCGCCTTGATGATGACCGGATAGCCGACCGCACGTGCGGCGCGCACAATTTCGCGCGGCTCTTCCGCCAACGCGCCCTGCGAGCCCGGAACCGTCGGTACGCCGGCGGCCGTCATTGCCTGCTTTGCCGACACCTTGTCGCCCATCAGCCGGATCGACTCCGGGCGCGGCCCGATGAAGACGAATCCGCTCTTTTCGACGCGCTCGGCGAAATCGGCGTTCTCGGACAGGAAACCGTAGCCCGGATGGATGGCTTCAGCGTCAGTCACCTCGGCGGCACTGATGATCGCCGGGATATTCAGGTAGCTCTCGCGTGAAGGCGGCGGACCGATACACACGGACTCATCGGCAAGCTTGACGTACTTCGCGTCGGTATCTGCCTCCGAGTGCACCATCACGGTACGAATGCCCAGTTCGCGGCAGGCGCGCTGGATGCGCAGCGCGATCTCCCCGCGGTTGGCAATCAGTATCTTCTTGAACATAAGGTGCGGCGGGCTCGTTCAGGCGCGGCAAGATGCAGCGCACGCGGCCTCTGGCGGCGGCCGGACTGCCATCTCGTGCGAGGTGTGCATGGCGGCGGGTGGGCGGACCGCCCCACTACTCGATGATGAACAGTGGCTGCCCGTACTCCACCGGCTGGCCGTTCTCGACGAGGATCTTCTTCACGACTCCGCCGACCTCGGCCTCGATCTCGTTCAGCAGTTTCATCGCCTCGATGATGCACAGCGTATCGCCGGGCTTAACGACGGCACCTTGTTCGATGAACGACGGTGCGCCCGGGCTCGGCGATCGATAGAACGTCCCGACCATCGGCGACTTGACGACATGGCCTGGGGGCTCTTCTGCGCCGGTCGGCGCGGTGCCGGGCGCTGCACCGGTCGGCGCCGGGGCAACCTGGGCTGTCGTGCTGACCGACATCGGTGCCTGCACCGGCGCCGGTACGGCCGCCGCGGTCTTGACGATGCGCACCTTGTCTTCGCCCTCGGTCACTTCGAGTTCGGCGATGCCCGACTCCGCGACCAAGTCGATCAGGGTCTTCAGCTTTCTGAGATCCATGCTCATTTCCGGTCAGGAGGCCCGTTCCGCGAGTGCGAACTCGAGCGCGTAGCGGTAACCCGCGGCGCCGAGGCCCACGATCGATCCGACAGCGAGATCCGCCAGGTAAGAACGATGACGGAACTCTTCGCGCCGGTGCACGTTGGACAGGTGAACCTCAATAAAGGGGAGCGCGACGGCTGCCAGCGCATCCCGCAAGGCGATGCTCGTGTGAGTGAAGGCGCCCGCGTTGATGATCAGAAAGGTCGTTCCGTCCGTTCTCGCCACGTGGATTCGATCGACCAGTGCACCTTCGTGATTGCTCTGGAAGAAAACGATATCTGCCCCGTATCTGCGCGCAACGTCGGAGAGTTCGGACTCGATCTGCGCCAGGGTGCGTCCGCCATAAATGGCGGGTTCGCGAGTTCCCAGCAGGTTCAGGTTCGGCCCATTGAGAACGAGAATGCGACTTGACACATCCCTCCCAGGCTATTTTGGTTGCTTTTCGGCGGAAATGACAGAAGATGCTGCCGAATGACGGGGCGGCGCGGAGTCTGAACCTTCCAGGCCCCGATGTCCAGTGGCCCCTCAGGAGCTCAATCGGGCGTCGAGCCAGGATCGGAGCAGCTCGGGCCTGAGCAAGCCCAAATGAGCTTGTTCGACAGCACCTTTCGGACTGATCAGGACAGTGTACGGCAACGCACCGCTCGGATTGCCGAGCTCGCGGGCGAGCTCGGTTCCGCCGGCGCCGGCGACCAGCAACGGCAGTTCCAGATTGAGTTCCGACCGGAAGCGGCGAATCGCGGCAGGACTGTCGATCCCCAGCCCGACCACGGCGACGCCGCGGGCCCCGTAGTCCCGCGCCACCTGCTGCAGGGTTGGCATCTCCTCAACGCAGGGGCTGCACCAGGTGGCCCAGAAGTTGAGTACGAGCCACTGTCCCTTCCACTGCGCCATCGGCTGCGGCTTACCCTGGGCGTCGTCGAACGATTGCGCGAACAGCGTCGCCACCGCCGCGGTGCCGACAGGGTCCGGTCGAAGCCGGTACACGGCGAGTCCAGCTCCGCCCGCGAGCGCGACGGCGCCAACTCCGACGAGCAGCAGGCGGCGACGTGACGCGTTCATGGCTCGGAGTCCTCGATTAGTTGCCGAAGGGCAGCCAGGTTGGCCCGGCCGCCTGCGGCGATCGGATGGACATCGAACTCGGAGGTCGACAGGGCGCGATGTCTCGGGGCGACGCGGATCGCATCGCGGTCATAGACATGGAGCCGTACGCCGATGCGACGCAGTGTCGGAGGCAATCCGGGCTCCGCGGCGGGCACGACAAACGACAGTCGCTCGAGCGGCAAGGGACGAACGTGGTCATCGGTGCCTTCGGCTTCGAACTCGATGCCCGCGTCCATCAAATGCACCTCGACATCCTTGGCGCTGTCCGTGAACAGATGCAGCTCGATATCGGAGTGCTCGGTGGCCGTGCCGCTCAGCACCGCTCCGACCAGATGCGGACTGAAGTCGGCAAGACGTGCCATCACGCCGGCGGCAGTACGCCGCAGGGCCGCGAGCAATGCGGGATGCGACTCTGCGGCAAAGAGCCGCAGGTGCCGACGCAGTTCGTGTTCGATCTCGGCGTTGTCCGGCAGCAGGCGCCGGGACGCGGTATCGCCGAGCAGGTCATGCAGCGCACGTCGCTTGGCCTGCCCGTAATCGCAACCTTCTTCCGCGATGAGGCGGGCCGCCGCAGCCGCCAGTTCCGTTCTAAGCGCTTCATTGCCTGAGCTCATGATGGTCGGGAAGTCTAGCCGCCGGCCGGAAGGGTGCCGCGCATTACAATCGCGCGCCTTCGCGGCGGTCAGCGTTACGACCCCACGCCGCTCGCTCCGTTCCTTACCCCGTGCACATCCACATCCTCGGCATCTGCGGCACCTTCATGGGCGGTCTGGCGCAACTGGCGCTCGCCGCGGGCCATCGCGTGTCCGGTTGCGATGCGAGTGTCTACCCGCCCATGAGCGATCAGCTGGCGGCGGCGGGTGTGCGACTGATCGAAGGCTACGGCGCCGACCAGATCAGCATCGCGCCCGACCTGTGGGTGATCGGCAATGTCGTCACGCGCGGCAACCCGCTGATGGAAGAAATCCTGGAGCGCGATCTGCCGTTCACCTCCGGACCTCAATGGCTTGCCGAGCATGTGCTGGCCGGGCGTCACGTGCTCGGGGTCGCGGGCACCCACGGCAAGACAACGACCACGGCGATGCTGACGTGCATCCTCGACCATGCGCAGATGGACCCGGGGTTCCTGGTCGGCGGCGTTCCGACCGACTTTGGCGTGTCCGCACGTCTGACGGCCAGCCGCTTCTTCGTGATCGAGGCGGATGAGTACGACACGGCGTTCTTCGACAAGCGGTCCAAGTTCATCCACTACCGGCCGCGTACGACCATCCTGAACAATCTCGAGTTCGATCACGCGGACATCTTCGCGGATCTGGCGGCGATCGAAACCCAGTTTCATCACCTCGTCCGCACGCTGCCGGCGACGGCCAGGCTGATCGTCAACGAGCGAGACCCGGCACTCGAGCGCGTGCTGGCGCGGGGCTGCTGGAGCGAAGTCGAACGATTCGGCGGCGAACGGTGGCATGTCCATCCCGAGGCGCCGCATGAAGTAGTGCATGACGGCCGCGGGGTCGGATCGCTGCGGCTGGTGCTCCCAGGCGAACACAACCGCATGAACGCGTTGGCGGCCATCGTTGCCGCACACCATGTCGGCGTCGGCCCGGCCGACGCACTGGAAGCACTCGCGAAATTCGGTGGAGTCAGAGCGGCGGCTTGAAGTCCGCGGGACGGTCGCCGGGGTCACAGTGATCGACGATTTTGCGCACCATCCTACGGCGATACGCGAGACGATCGCCGCCTTGCGCGGACAGGTCGGCGACGCGCGCATCCTTGCAGTTCTCGAGCCACGTTCGAACACGATGAAGCAGGGCATCGTGAAAGCCGAGCTGGCGCCGAGCCTGCAGGGCGCGGATCGCGTGTTCTGCTATGCCGGGGGCATCGGCTGGAACGTCGCCGAGGCACTGGCCGCACTCGGGGAACGCGCATCGATCCATGCGGAGTTGCAGGCACTGGTCGACGACGTGCTGGCCTGCGTGCGAGCAGGCGATCGCGTCCTGGTGATGAGCAATGGCAGCTTCGGGGGGATTCATTCCCGTCTGCTCGACCGTCTGGCGAGCCGAACGGCGGCGGCGTGATCGTCTACCTCCATGGCTTCCGCTCGTCGCCCGCATCGCGCAAGGCCACGATGCTGCGCGAAGCGATGGCTCGGCGCGGTCGATCCGCCGACTACGCCTGTCCTGCGCTGCCGGCGTCGCCGGCCGAGGCGATCAAGGTCGCGCAGCGTGCCGTTGAGGGAATTGCCCCGGCACGCGTCGCGCTGATCGGCTCCTCGCTGGGCGGGTACTACGCGACCTGGATCGCAGAGCGGCTGGACTGCCGCGCGGTGCTGCTGAATCCGGCGATCCGCCCGCAGGATGATCTGGCTCGTCACTTAGGCGTGCAGCCGGTCTATTTTTCCGAGGCGCAGATCGAGTTCCGCCGCGAGTACCTGGCCGAGCTCGATGCGATCGACACCCCGGCGATCACCCGACCCGAACGCTACTTCCTGATTGCGGCGACGGGCGATGCGGTGATCGACTACCGCTCCATGGTGCGCAAGTACGAGGGAGCGCGGCAGCACGTGATAGCGGGCAGTGATCACGAGCTGTCCGACTTTTCGCAGTACCTCGACGAGGTGCTGTCGTTTTGCGACGCGGGAAGCAAGACATCGAATTCAGAGGGAAGGGAAGTGCAATGAAGCGTTTGCTGGGCAAGGTGTGCATCGTGACCGGTGCAGCGCAGGGCATCGGGCTGGCGACGGCGCGCCGGTTTCTCGAGGAAGGGGCGACGGTCGCGCTATGCGATATCCGTCGCGAAAGCGTCGATGCTGCGGTGGAAGCGCTGCAGGAGTTCGGCAATGTCGAGGGCCATGTCGTCGACGTGACCGAGCGAGACCAGATCGATGCCATGGTCGATGCCGTGCGCACGCGCCATCGCGCCATCGACGTGCTGGTCAACAATGCCGGCATCACGCTCGATGCGCGCCTGCAGAAAATGGACGAGGACCGGTTCGATCGGGTCATCGAGGTCAATCTCAAGGGCACGTTCAACTGCGCGCGCGCGGTCGTCGATACGATGGTCGAGCAGGGACGTGGCGTCATACTCAATGCCTCGAGCGTGGTCGGGATCTACGGCAACTTCGGCCAGACCAACTATGCGGCCAGCAAGTTCGGCGTGATCGGTTTCGTCAAGACCTGGTCGCGCGAACTGGGTCCCAAAGGCATTCGATGCAATGCGGTGGCACCCGGATTCATCGAGACTCCGATCCTGAGGACGATTCCGGACAAGGTGCTGCAGCAGATGAAGGAGCGCGTGCCGCTGCGGCGCCTCGGCACTCCCGAGGATGTCGCCAATGTCTATGCGTTCCTGGCTTCCGATGACGCTTCATACATCAATGGTGCGGTGATCGAAGTCGCGGGCGGCCTGACCGTCTAGCGCATGACGCCAGCCACCCCGTTGCCGTCCTCCGCAGAGCGGGTGCAGCGTGCGCTCGACGCCGCGGGCGTCGGTGCGCGCATCGTCGAACTGGACGTGGCGGCGCGCACCGCGCAGCAGGCTGCGGATGCACTCGGGATCGAGGTCGGTCAGATCGCGAAGTCCCTGATCTTTCGGGCCGCGACGTCGGGACGCGCCGTGCTCGTGATCGCGGCGGGTGACCGGCGCGTGAGCGAGGCGCGGATCGCGCAGCTCGTCGGCGAACCCATCGGAAGGGCCACGCCGGATTTTGTCCGTGAACACACGGGATTCGCGATCGGCGGGGTCGCACCGATCGCGCACGCGCAGCCGATGCTGACCTATATCGACGCCTCGCTGCGACGCTTTGAAACCGTGTGGGCGGCCGGCGGAACTCCCCACTGTGTATTTCCGATCTCTCCAGACATGCTGGTGCGGGTCAGTGCCGGCAACGAAACACAAACCGACGCATGAACGACACCTTTCTTTCCGCGGTCCTGCTGCTCCTGCTGGTCGCGGACCCGTTCGGCAACATTCCGATCTTCAGTTCCGCCCTGCGCGATGTCCCGCAGCAGCGGCGCCTGCTCATCGTGCTGCGGGAGTGCCTGATCGCATTCTTCGTGCTGACGCTCTTCGTGTTTGCAGGCCGCCCATTCCTGGAGACCCTCGGTCTTTCAGAAACCTCGCTGCAGATCGGCGGCGCCGTCGTGCTGATGCTGGTTGCCTTGCGCATGGTGTTTCCGTCGCCCGATGGCGTGTACGGCACGTCGCCGGGCGGTGAACCGTTCATCGTCCCCCTGGCGGTTCCGGCGCTGGCGGGTCCGTCGGCGCTGGCGACCGTCATGCTGCTGGTCTCGAAGAACCCGGCGCGCTGGCCGGAGTGGGTGGCAGCGATCGCCGTGGTCATGGCCGTCAGTGCCTTGATCCTGGTCTCGGCAGGGCGGCTGCAGGCGCTGCTCGGTGAGCGGGTCACGCTTGCTTTCGAGCGGCTCATGGGGCTGGTGCTGGCCGCGATAGCGGTCGAACTGCTGCTGCGCGGAGTGCGGGCGTTCGTGGCAACGCTGGCATGATGATCCGGTGAACCTGCTCTTCGAGGAAGACGGCGTATTCCGGGCCGGCAGCGTCCTGTCCTCGACCGAGGCGTCGTATCAGGTCGAACTGCCGAGCGGCAAGCGTGCCAAGGTCAAGGGCTCGCATGTCCTGCTGCAGTTCGACGACCTGCCGGCGGCGAAGCTGCTCGAGCGCGCCCATGCCGAGTCCGAATCGATCGATCTCGATTTCCTCTGGGAAGCGGCGCCGCAGGACGAGTTCGGCTTCCGGGACCTGGCTCGGGATTACTACGGCGCCAAGCCGACGAGCGTGCAGGAAGCGGCACTGCTGATTCGCCTGCATGCGGCGCCGGTCTACTTCTACCGCAAGGGTCGCGGACGGTATCGGCCAGCGCCCCCGGACACGCTCAAGGCTGCGCTCGCTGCAGTCGAACGCAAGCGCCGCCAGGACGAACTGCGCCAGCAGTATGTCGATGCGTTGAAGCAGGGCAGCGCGCCCGCCGCCATTGCTGCCCAGGCGGTGTCCATGCTCGTGCACCCGGATCGGGGGTCGCTGGAATTCAAAGCGCTGGAACAGGCCGCCGCCGAAACGCACACAACGCCACTGCGCCTGCTGCTGGCCACCAAGGCGATCGAATCGCCGTATCGCTGGCACGTCGACAGCTTTCTCGCGCAGCACTTTCCCCGGGGCGCGGGATTTCCTGCGGACCTGCCCTCGCCACGGCTGGGTGGCGATCTCCCGCTCGCGGAGGTGGCCGCGTTCTCGATCGACGACAGCGCCACGACCGAGATCGACGATGCCTTCTCGGTGACGCCGTCGGGTGACGGACGGGTGCGTGTCGGCATCCACATTGCCGCGCCGGCAGTCGCCCTCGAACGCGAGCATGCGCTGGATGCGGTTGCGCGGTCGCGCATGTCGACGGTCTATGCGCCCGGACTGAAGATCACGATGCTGCCGACCGAATGGGTCGCGGCGTACTCGCTGGTGGAGGCGCGTGAAGTTCCGGTGCTGTCGCTGTATGCCGATGTCGACCGCACGAGCTTCGAGGTACTCGGGACCGAATCGAGGGTCGAGCGCGTACGGATTGCCGCCAACCTGCGCCATGACCGGCTCGACGATATCGTCACCGATGAGTCGATCGCCGACGCGAGCTTCGCCGCGCCGTTCGCAAACGAGCTTTCGTTCCTGTGGCACTTCGCCCGCTCGCTGCTGGCGCGGCGCGAGGCCGTGCGCGGACGGCCGGAGCCGCTCGGGCGCGTCGACTACTCGTTCGAGATCGATGGCGAAGGCGAGCACGCGCATGTGCGCATCAAGCCACGACGGCGTGGGGCACCGCTGGACCTGCTCGTGGCCGAACTGATGATCCTGGCCAACAGCACCTGGGGTCGGTGGCTCGCGGAGCGTGCGGTGGCGGGCATCTATCGCTCGCAAGCGATGGGGCGCGTGCGCATGTCGACGACGCCGGCCGCACACGAAGGTATCGGTGTCAGCCACTACGCCTGGAGCACATCGCCGCTGAGGCGATATGTCGACCTGGTCAATCAGCACCAGCTGATCGCCTGCGTGCGCAATGAAACGGCGCCCTATGCTGCAGGTGACGCGGATCTGTTTGCGATCGTGTCGGGCTTTGACGCCGCCTACGGGGCCTATGCCGAGTTCCAGGAGCGCATGGAGCGCTACTGGGGGCTGCGCTGGCTGCGCCAGGAAAACGTGCAGCGCATCGGCGCCACTGTGTTACGCGGCGACGTGCTGCGTCTTTCCGGGCTGCCATTCGTGACACGCCTGCCAGGCCTGCCCGAGCTGCCGCGCGGCCAGCAGCTCGAACTGGATGTCATCGGCGGCGATCCGGTCGATCTGACACTCGAAGCGCGTGTTCATCGCGTACTTGCGGTGCAAGTGGACGAAAGCACTGATGGGGACGAAAGCACTGACGGGGACGAAAGCTCTGACGGGGACGAAGGCGCTGGCGCGGATGACAACGCAGCGCAGGACGGCCAAGTGCAGGTCGGTGAAGTGCAGTCAGCAGACTTTGGGGGCGCGACGCAGGAAGAATCGTCCCCGAAGACCCCTGGCACGACCTTGCCGTCGCAGGGCTTGATCGATTGAGTCATCCGCACGACAGTCGCGTGATCGTGTGATCAACGCGCGCAGGCCATGGCTACAATCGTTTCGCCTCCATGGACACTGCTGCCTAGCGCATGAATCTTGCCGACGCGTCACCGCGGGGCCTTGCTGCCTTCCTGGCCGACAGGATCCTCGTCATGGCATTGACAGTGTCCATCGGTTTGCACATGACGGTGCTTGCCGTGCGCTTCGTCGACCCGGACTTCCTGCGCGTGCGCTCGACCGATCCACCGCTCGAGATCATCCTGGTCAATGCCCGGAGCGAGACTCGTCCTGGCAAGGCCGAGGCATTGGCGCAGGCCAATCTCGACGGTGGCGGCTCGAACGAGGCCGGGCGGCGCACGTCACCGCTGCCGAACTCTCAGCAGCTGCAGGACGGGGATGCGCTCGATTCCGCGCGCCGCCTCGTCGAGCAGCTCGAGGAAGAACAGAAGAAGCTGCTGACGGCGCTCAGGGACTCGCTGCAGATGCGCCCTCTGCCCAGGAAAGACTCAGCGGCCGAATCCGCGCAACCCGGATCGTCGGACGAGGAAACCCGCGAGAAGCTCGCGCGGGCGCAGGCCGAGATCGCCAAGCAGGTGTCGGACTACCAGAAGCGTCCGCGCAAGCATCACTTCATGCCCAGCACCTCGGAATATCGCTACGCTCGCTATGTCGAGGACTGGCGCGCACGCGTGGAACGGATCGGCAATGAAAATTATCCGGACGATGCGCGCGGCAAGGTGTACGGTGTGCTTCGCATGACCGTCGCGGTGCGCAAGGACGGATCGGTGATCGAGGCGGCAGTCGACCGATCCTCGGGATCGCCCGTACTTGACCGCGCTGCCCGCCGCATCGTTAACATGGCTGCTCCGTTTCCTCCGTTTCCTCCGGAGATTGCCCGCGACACAGACGTACTCGAGATCACGCGAACCTGGATTTTCACCAACGACCAGTTGTCGACACGAAGCAGCGTCACTCAATGAGCGCGCCAGACAAGTACGGAGTCGTCGGCAATCCGATTGCCCACAGTCGGTCGCCTGAGATCCATGAGCGCTTTGCCCGGCAGACACGGCAGCGCATGACGTACGAGCGCATCGAGGTTCCGCTCGACGGATTCGAGGACCGCGCACTTGCGCTGCGCGACGCCGGCTATCGCGGACTCAACGTCACGGTCCCGTTCAAGCTCGATGCGGCGAAACTGTCCGATGACCTGATGCCGCGGGCCCGGCTCGCGGGCGCGGTCAACACGCTCGTGTTCGACGGGGACACGATCATCGGCGACAACACGGACGGCATCGGCTTTGTGCGCGATGTGCGGGAGCGGCTCAAGTTCGACCTGAGCGATTGCTCGGTACTGGTGCTCGGAGCGGGGGGCGCCGTGCGCGGCGTCATCGGATCGCTGCTCGACGCCAGTCCCCGCTGGATTGCGGTGGCCAATCGCACGCACCAGCGGGCCGAGGAACTGGGTGAGGAGTTCGGCGTCGAGGCGATTCATCTCGACGAGATCCCGGCCGAGCACTTCGACCTCATCGTCAACGGCACGACCACGGGGCTGAAACACGATGCTCCGCCGATCGATCCGGAGACCTTCAACGACTGCACGCTGGCCTATGACCTCGTCTATGCGGCCGATCCGACACCCTTCATGGAGCTGGCTCGCAGCGGCGGTGCCAAGACGGTCTGCGACGGCCTGGGCATGTTGATCGAACAGGCGGCCGAGTCCTTCCTGCTGTGGCGCGGGGTGCGGCCCGACACCGCCGCCGTGTACCGCGAACTGCGCGAACTGCTGAGCCAGGCCGCGGCCGAGAACGCCACTGTTGTGCGCTAGGACGCAGTCGCCGGTGCGTGGTGGCGCCGGCGTCGCGTGACGTATCAAACCCCTCAGTGAAGTTCCGAGCTTCTTTCGCGCGCTGGCTCATCCGCATTGCGTTGCTGGTGGTTCTGGCCCTTGTGGCCGTCCAGCTCTGGTACGCCGGATGGATCGCCTGGTGGCGCTGGAACGATCCGGACGAAACCGCGTTCATGCGGCGCGAGCGTGCGGCACTCCAGGCGCGCAATCCGAAGGCCGAGCTGAAGCATCGATGGGTGCCGTACGAGCGCATCGCGACGAGTCTCAAGCGGGCAGTGATCACGGCCGAAGATGCGCGCTTCGCCGAGCACGAGGGGGTCGACTGGGAGGCGATCGAGAAGGCCTACAAGGACAACGTCAAGCGCGGTCGTCCGGCCCGCGGGGGTTCGACGATCACGCAGCAGCTGGCGAAGAACCTGTTCCTGTCGCCGGAGCGCAGCTACGTGCGCAAGGCGCAGGAGCTCGTCATCACGTACATGATCGAGGCGTTCTGGGACAAGCGCCGCATCCTCGAGGTCTATCTGAACGTCGTCGAGTGGGGTGAAGGTGTGTTTGGGGCAGAGGCAGCCGCGCGCTACTACTTTGGCGTGTCCGCGGCACAGTTGAACTCCGAGCAGGCGGCCCGACTGGCGGCGTTTCTGCCCAACCCGAAGCGCTACGGGCGTGTCCGTTCCGGTCCGTATCTCGACGGCCGCACCGGAGCGATCCTGCGCTACATGCCCGACGCCATCGTTCCCTAACACCTCTCGTCTCGACGCCTTCCAGCGCGAGCGCGCGCTTACAATCCCGCAGCCTTTGAACCGCCTCGTCCTGGCGGCGCGCTGAGCCCGCCTTGCGATCGTCGGAGGGCGAGCGTCCCTCGCAGAGGGACTGCGCGCAGCGCGAGGGAGACACCGTGACCGAACAGGAACTGCTGGACCGCGCCGCGCAACGCGATGCTCCGGTGCGCGACCCCGAGGCCGCGCAGCGCGCGCTCGTGCGCGTCCAGCAGGTGCTCGAGAAGCAGCGGCGCGTCGAGGCACTGGTGCATCGCGAGCAGACGCCCGCAGAGCAGAAGAAGGCGCTGGTCGAGCAACTGGTGCATCGCCAGCACCTGAACGAGCTGCGTTCGATCCTCGACCGGCTGCACGCCGCCGACATCGCCTACCTCCTCGAAGCGCTGCCGCTCGACGATCGCCTGGTCGTCTGGGACTGCGTCAAGGCCGACCGTGACGGCGAGATCCTGATCGAGGTGAATGACGCGGTCCGCGAGACGCTGATCGCCTCGATGGACCGCGAGGAACTCGTCGATGCCGTCGAGAGCCTCGAGACCGACGAGATCGCAGCCATTGCGCACGACCTGCCGGCGGACGTCGTCGACGAGGTGCGCGAGGGGCTGACCAGCGAAGAGCGGGCGCAGCTGCGCGCGGCGATGTCCTACCCGGAGGGGTCGGTCGGTGCGCTGATGGACTTCGAGATGATCACGATCCGCGAGGACGTCACGCTCGAAGTCGTGCTGCGCTACCTGCGTCGTTTCGACGAACTCCCGGATCACACCGATCAGGTGTTCGTCGTCGACCGTCACGAAGTGCTCAAGGGCGCGCTGCCGCTCGACCGGCTGCTGATCAACGAGCCGGACACCGAGGTCACCGCGGTGATGAAGAGCGACCTGCTGACGCTTGTCGCCGCTGGACGACGGTGGCGAGGCGGCACAGGCGTTCGAGCGCTACGACCTCGTGTCCGCGCCGGTCGTCGATAGCAGTGGCCGGCTGGTCGGGCGCCTGACCATCGACGAAGTCGTCGACGTCATCCGCGAGGAAGGCGAGGAGGCCGCGCTGGCGCAGGCGGGTCTGCGCGAAGACGAGGACATCTTCGCGTCGGTCTGGAACTCGGCGAAGAACCGCTGGCTGTGGCTGGCGGTCAACCTGTGCACCGCGTTCTTCGCCAGTCGTGTCATCGACGCATTCGAGGGCACGATCGAGAAGGTGGTCGCGCTGGCCGCGCTGATGCCGATCGTTGCCGGCGTCGCCGGCAACTCGGGCAACCAGACGCTGACACTGCTGGTGCGCTCACTCGCGCTCGGCCAGGTCACGTCCGGAAACCAGCGCCGGCTGATCCTCAAGGAAATCGGCATCGCGGTGCTGAACGGCGCGGTGTGGGGCGGCCTGGCCGGACTGATGGCGTGGCTGCTGTATCGCGACACGCCCAACGGTGTACTGCTGGGACTGGTCATGTTCCTGGCGATGATCCTGAACATGCTGGTCGCCGCGGCCGTCGGGCTCGCCGTGCCGATGGCTCTGCGGGCTTCCGGTCGCGATCCGGCGATCGGCGGATCGGTGCTGCTGACCTTCACCACCGACTCCGGCGGGTTCTTCATCTTTCTCGGGCTGGCGACGCTGTTCTTTCGGTAGGCGTCCTGGTGTACGCATCGGCTCCGCCGATCGCACGTGCACCTGCTCCGGTACGGTTCGCGCTTGCGCGAGCCGCTCAAGACTAGTTAGTCGGCTGCGCTCCGGAGCGGCCGCGCGCTCCGCCGAAACTCAAACGCTGGACACTCCCCCTGCCCCCTCGCCATGCGAGGGGGTGATGGCGCCGTGTCTCCGAGTCGTTCGAGTCACTTGACGCGCTTCACCGTGAACTCTTCCTGGATCGTGTCCTTGTAGACACTCGCGGGCGATGAACTGGCCAGGAAGCGGCGCGCGATCTCCTCGCCCACGGCGGTGTGCTGGATCACCTGCCCATTGTCGAACTCGATTTCGAGTACGCGCAGGTTGCGGTCATAGCCGGCGGACTTGATGCCGCCGCGCCGGATCGGCTTGCGTTCAATCGCCATGCTGCACTCCTACAGTCCGAGTTCCTTCCAGATCGAGTCGACGCGTGCCTTGACCGCTGCATCCATCGTGATCGGCCGGCCCCATTCGCGCGTCGTTTCTCCGCTCCACTTGTTGGTCGCGTCGATACCCATCTTGCTGCCGAGCCCCGACACCGGCGAGGCGAAATCAAGGTAGTCGATCGGCGTGTTGTCGACCAGCACCGTGTCGCGCATCGGATCGACGCGGGTCGTGATCGCCCAGATCACGTCTTTCCAGTCGCGCGGGTTCACGTCGTCGTCGACCACGACGATGAACTTCGTGTACATGAACTGCCGCAGGAAGCTCCAGACGCCGAACATCACGCGCTTGGCATGTCCCGCGTACTGCTTGCGCATCGAAACGACGGCCATGCGATAGCTGCAGGCTTCCGGAGGCAGGTAGAAATCCACGATCTCCGGAAAGGTCCGCTGCAGGATGGGTACGAAGACTTCGTTCAGCGCGACGCCGAGGACGGCCGGCTCGTCCGGCGGCTTGCCGGTGTAGGTCGAGTGATAGATCGGATCGCGTCGCGTTGTGATGCGGTCGACGGTGAACACCGGGAACCAGTCCCGTTCGTTGTAGTAGCCGGTGTGGTCGCCGAACGGCCCTTCAAGTGCCAGTTCGTAATCGGAGTCGGGCCGGACCGGCGCGTCGGCCGGTGCGGGAGGTGGCACCGGCTCCGGGTTGAGATGCCCCTCGAGCACGATCTCCGCCGTCGCGGGAACCCGCAGCTCGCTGCCGATGCACTTCACCGTCTCGGTGCGACCGCCGCGCAGCAGGCCGGCGAACTGGTACTCGGAAAGATTGTCCGGGACCGGCGTAACCGCACCCAGGATGGTGGCCGGGTCCGCGCCGAGGGCGACGGCGATCGGAAAGGGTTGGCCTGGATTGGCCAGCGCGTGGTCGCGGAAGTCCAGTGCACCTCCCCGGTGGGCCAGCCAGCGCATGATCAGCTTGTTCCGACCGATCACCTGCTGCCGATAGATGCCCAGATTCTGGCGGGGCTTGTTGGGGCCGCGCGTGACGACGAGACCCCAGGTGATCAACGGGCCGGCATCTCCGGGCCAGCAGGTCTGGACCGGCAGGCGCGCCAGGTCGACGTCCGGACCCTCGATGCGGACTTCCTGGCAGGGGGCCGAGCGGACCTCTTTGGGAGCCATGTCCCACAGCGCGCTCTTCAATAGAGCCACCTTGCCCAGCGCATCCCGCAGGCCCCGCGGTGCCTCGGGTTCCTTGAGGCTTGCCAGCAGTTCGCCCACCTCGCGCAGGGCGCCGACGCTGTCGGCTCCCATCGCGAGCGCCACCCGCTCGGGGGTCCCGAAGAGGTTGGTCAGCACCGGAATGTCATGGCCTTCCGGGCGCTCGAATAGCAGCGCCGGCCCGCCGGCCCGCAGGGTGCGGTCGCTGATCTCGGTCATTTCGAGGTGGGTCGAGACCGATGCGCGGATACGGCGGAGTTGCTGCGTGCTCTCCAGCCGGCCCAGGAAGTCCCGCAAGTCGCGGTATTTCATCGGAAATTTGTTGCAAAGCAGAAAAGAATCGAAGACTCTAAATGAGCACTCACTAACATTGCTAATGTGGACTTAAGTCTATGAAAATAAATGATAAATCTGACGAGGAGTCGACTCGAAACGAGCGCTGCCCTGTGTCCGCCGGTCGGAAATGCCGAATTTTCGGGTTGACCCGCCGACCCCAGACCCTAAAATTCCGTTCAGCCATTCGGCCGACTCCGCTCTCCCGCTTCGGCGAAGCAGCAAAACCGGAGTCTAGGGACTTAACGAGTCCTGCTGTTCGTTCTTTTGAGAGATCGGGACATGTCCCGTTCGAACTGGTGCCGGTTCTGGCCCTTGGGCCGAGCCGGCATTCCGAAAATCCGAGCCGGCTCGTGGGCCGTCGGGTTCAACGTACCAACCTGTGAGTGGCGACCGGAGGTCCTGTGACCCGTGGCCGTTCAGCATAAGGAGGCACGCATGTCTGCAGCCACGAATTCGATTTCCCTGGCTCCCGCGACGACCGTTGCGTGGGCCGAAGTTGTTCTCGACGTCCGTGACGGTGCGCTGGCGACCGTGCGCGCCCTGGTGACTTTGGCCGGTAGCGCCGCGCTGCTGGTCGGTGCCGTCGTGATCGCCAACGAAGATGTACGGTCTGCCTTGAGGTCCACACTGCCATTTTCCAGCGCAGCGGTTTCGGCGCCGATCGAGGAACTGGCCGAGGTCGCGCCGGAACCAGCAACGGTCCCGGCGGCGGTACCTGCGGCCGCAGATCCGCGCCAGAAGCACGTCGTCCAGTACCTGTCGCGGCGCTACCGCGTTGCCGAGGGAGCGACGCGCATGCTGGTTTCGACTGCATTCCAGATCGGTCACGAGTACAAGCTGGACCCGCTGCTGATCCTGTCCGTGGTGGCGATCGAGTCCAGCCTGAATCCTTTCGCCGAAAGTTCGATGGGCGCCCAGGGACTCATGCAGGTCATGACCCGCATCCACGCTGAACGGTTCGAACCGCATGGCGGCCAGCTCGCAGCGCTGGATCCAGTGGCCAACATGAAGGTCGGTTCCGCCATCCTGAGCGATCTCATCTCGCGTGGTGGCTCGGTCGAGCGCGGATTGCAGTTGTACGTCGGGGCGGGCAACCTGCCGGACGACGGCGGCTACGGGGCACGAGTCCTGAGCGAACGGTCCCGGATGGCACTCGCGGCCAGCGGCAAAGTTGATGCGGCCATTTCGGCCGGGCGGCCGACTGTAGCCTCGGAGCAGAAGCCGGCAACGGCCGATGCGACTCCAATGGCACAGCCGCAGACGCGCCCGACAGTCGACTCTCCACTCCCGGTCGAAGAGACCGCGCCTCCCCGTTCCGCTTGACCTAACACCCTGCTGAACGCAGCAGGGTGCCGGGTCCGAACCCTTGCGCTGTCATCCGACAGCGACTTCATCGGATTTCCGTTGTGGCGCTTTGCGAGCGCTGATCTGCGTCGAAGAAATCTGCACAGACGTTGACCGAAACGCCGGGCAGGCGCGTCACATACGTGAGCGCACCTCTCTATTTGTCATGGACAAAAAGAAAGCCTGTCACCTGGACGCGCCCACATTCGGCAGAGGAGGGAGGAGGAGAAACACCGACTAGGGTTGCCGCGCCCAGGCCATGCGACAGGCTTTGGGGAAGGTTGCCTGGAGTTTACGTTCACGGCGGCAATTGTCAAGTTTGTCTAGGTCAAATAAGACTTACGGGCGGCGTGGAGATAGGCGCGGGGTAAGTCAATTCCGGACGCCGACTCTCGTATAGACATCGGAAGGCCCAGCCGCGTTGGCGATGGGATGGGCGATCAGCCAGGGGTGCCCGGCCGAGCGCAGGATCGGGTCGGCACGGATAATGACCGTTCTGCGCATCAGGCCCATCACACCCCATGCCCACGACCGAACACGATGACCTGCGCCGCGCGGCGCTCGAGTATCACGAGAAGCCGACGCCGGGAAAAATCGCGATCGCTCCGACAAAGCAGCTCGTCAACCAGCGCGATTTGGCGCTGGCCTATTCCCCGGGTGTTGCCGCGGCGAGCGAGGCGATCCACGAAGACCCGGCGGCAGCATTCCGCTATACCGCGCGCGGCAACCTGGTCGGCGTCGTGACCAATGGCACCGCCGTGCTCGGCCTCGGCAACATTGGTCCGCTGGCCGCCAAGCCCGTCATGGAGGGCAAGGCGGTGCTGTTCAAGAAGTTTGCCGGCATCGATGTCTTCGACATCGAACTCAATGAGCTCGACCCGGACCGGCTCATCGAAGTCATCGCGGCGCTGGAACCGACATTCGGCGGCATCAACCTCGAGGACATCAAGGCCCCGGAGTGCTTCTATGTCGAACGCAAGCTGCGCACGCGGCTGAAGATCCCGGTGTTCCATGACGACCAGCACGGCACGGCCATCATCGTCGGGGCGGCGATCCTCAACGGCCTGAAAGTCGTCGGCAAGCAACTCGACAAGATCAAGCTCGTCACGAGCGGCGCCGGTGCCGCGGCGCTGGCATGCCTCGAACTGCTCGTGAGCCTCGGCGTTCCGCGCAGGAACATCTGGGTGACGGACATCGAAGGGGTCGTCTATCGCGGCCGTACCGTTTTGATGGACGACGACAAGGCGAAGTTCGCGCAGGACACGTCGGCGCGCAAGCTGGCCGATGTCATTGTGGACGCGGACATCTTCCTCGGCCTGTCGGCGGGTGGCGTGCTCAAGGGGGAAATGGTGGCGCGCATGGCCGCGCGGCCGCTGGTCCTGGCGCTGGCGAATCCGACGCCCGAGATCCTGCCGGAGGAGGTCAAGCGCGTTCGCGACGACGCCATCATTGCCACCGGCCGGTCCGACTATCCGAACCAGGTCAACAACGTCCTGTGCTTCCCGTTCATCTTCCGCGGCGCGCTCGACGTTGGTGCGACGACGATCACCGAGGCCATGGAAGTCGCGGCGGTGCAGGCTCTCGCTGCGCTTGCGCAGGAAGAGCAGAGCGACGTGGTCGCATCGGCCTACGGCATCTCGAACCTGGCCTTTGGTCCGGAATACCTGATTCCCAAGCCGTTCGATCCGCGCCTGATCACACGCATCGCACCGGCGGTCGCGAAGGCCGCGATGACGAGTGGCGTGGCGTCGCGGCCGATTGCCGACCTCGACGCCTACCGCGACCAGCTGCAGCAGTTCGTCTACCACTCCGGCACGTTCATGAAGCCGATCTTCACGATCGCGAAGAATGCGGTCGCGACGGGAGGTCGCTCGCGCGTCGTGTTCGCCGAGGGCGAAGAAGAGCGCGTGCTACGAGCGGTGCAGGTCGTCATCGACGAAGGGCTCGCGCGACCGCTGCTGATCGGCCGGCCTGAGGTGATCGAACGGAGGCTCACGCGCTTCGGATTGCGCATGCGGGCCGGGCAGGACTTCGACCTGATCAATCCGCAGTTCGACGCGCGCTATCGCGACTACTGGGAAAGCTACCACCGCATTGCCGCGCGCAAGGGCGTGACCGCGCAGTACGCCAAGATCGAAATGCGTCGCCGACACACGCTGATCGGCGCCATGATGATCCTCAGGGACGATGCCGACGGCATGATCTGCGGGACGTTCGGCACGCACAACCTGCACCTGCACTACATCGACCAGGTGATCGGTCGACGGCCGGGTTGCGGCGTCTACGCTGCAATGAATGTGCTGATGCTGCCGGGCCGGCAGCTGGCGCTGGTGGACACGCACGTGAACGTCGATCCCAGCGCCGAGGAAGTTGCCGAAATCACGATCCTCGCGGCGGAGCAACTGCGTCGGCTGGGCTTTGAGCCGTCGGTGGCACTGGTGTCGCATTCCAACTTCGGTTCGAGCAACGCCGTGACTGCGCTGAAGATGCGGGCCGCGCTGGACCTCGTCCGCAAGCGCGCGCCCGAACTCGACGTCGACGGCGAGATGCACGCGGACTGCGCGGTCGACGAGGCAATGCGCAAGTCGATCATGCCGTTTTCAACGCTGAAGGGCGAAGCAAACCTGATCGTGTGCCCGAACATCGACTCGGCCAACATCTCCTACAACCTGCTGAAGGCAACGGCCGGCAACAACATTGCGATCGGGCCGATCCTGCTGGGGGCCGCCAAGCCCGTCAACATCCTGACGTCGTCCGCCACGGTGCGCCGGATCGTCAACATGACCGCGTTGACCGTGCTGGAAGCCAACTCGCTGCGCCAACCCGAGTTGCTGTAGCGTGGTCTGGCGTCTCGTCCGCTGCGTCCTGCACGCCGGCATTGCGCTTGCGCTGGTGGCCTGCGGGCCGGCCGGCGATGCGCGCGAGCAGCAGGTGCACGGTGTGGCCGGCGAGGTGGCGCTGGCCGACCTGCCGCGCGAAGCGCGCGACACGCTCGTGCTGATCAGGAAGGGCGGGCCGTTCAACTATCGCAAGGACGGCTCGACATTCGGAAACCGGGAAGGCCATCTGCCGCGCCGGCCCCGCGGCTACTACACCGAGTACACGGTGCGCACCCCCTGGGAGCGCGACCGCGGCGCACGACGCATCGTTGCCGGCAAGGGCGACACCGGCGATCCCGCCACCGGCGGCGAGTACTACTACACCGACGATCACTACAACTCGTTTCGACGGATACGCGAATGAGTTTTGCGCACGGTCACCTGAAGGTAGGCCCTCGCGGAAGAGCGCAAGGAATGAAGGAACACGCATGAGACGAAAATCGTCCGGCCCTGGCGACTCGCTGCCGAGCCATACCGTAAGGACACTGCGTGGGATCGATCTGCCAGCACTCCGTGACTGGACGCAGCGCTCGGGCCAGCGCCTGATCGAGATCGATCTGGGCGCCTGCAACGACAAGCCGTCGGTGCTGCGCGCGATTGCCAAGGCGTTTGCACTGCCGGCGTGGTTCGGAATGAACCTGGACGCGCTTTACGACTCGCTCACCGATCTGCGCGACACGCAGCCGGCGCCCGGCTATGTCGTTGTGCTGGATCACCTGCAGCACACAGGAGATTTCAGCGTCGAGCAGCGTGACGCGCTGCTCGACGTGTTCCGCGACGTCGTCGACGACTTTGCGGAAGCGAAGATTCCGTTCCGCGTTCTCTACAGGCCCTAGCCGCGCGGCATCATCTTCGACAGCTCGGCCAGTGCACCGTCGATCCCCGTAGCCGGCACCTGACCGCCAGGCGTGAGCTGATCGATCAGCTGCGGCAGCATGTCCGCCAGTCCACCCGACAACTGGCTGGAATCCAGGCCACTGTTCGCCGCCATCTGCTGCAGCTGATCCTGCCCGAAAACCTGCGTGAGCTGCTCGGGCGAGATCGGCAGATTCTGTCCGGTCGATATCCACGAATTCATCTGTTGCCCCATGCCGGCGCGTTGAAACTGTTCGATCAGCGCCGACAGACCGCCTCCCTGCCCACTCGATTGCCCGCTGGCAGCAAGCATCTGCAGCGCGATCTGCAGCAGGGGGTTGGCGGCCAGGCCGCCACCGGCCGATTGACCGGCCGACTGACCCGCCGATTGGCCGGCCATTCCGGAAAGAATCGAGTCAAGCAAACCCATGGAACCTCCGCATGTCAGTGTGGGATGAATGCCATGCCGTGCTGTGAGTCGCGACGGCCGATTACCGCAGATCTCCGGCCAGCACCTGAAGTGCGGTGAGCCCGGCCAGGCCAGCGGTCTCTGTCCGAAGAATACGCGGACCGAGCCGAATCGGACGGAAATCGAGGCTCGTGGCGAGCGCGCCCTCGCGATCATCGAGTCCGCCCTCCGGGCCGACGGCCAGTGCAATGCGATCGACGCCGGCGAGCAAATCAGCTGCGGGTTCCCCCGAGTGCGGATCCAGCAGCACGCCGCGGCTGCCGTCAGCAAGCGCGAGTTCGAGTCCCTGCTGCAGTGTGGCGGCCGCGCGGATGCCGGGAATGCGATTGCGGCCGCTCTGGCAGCAGGCCGCGATGATGAGTTCCTGAAGGCGCCACAGGCGGCGGGCGCGACGAGGTTCGTCGAGTTGCACGACGCTGCGCACGGTCGGGACCAGGATCAGCGCAGCGACCCCAAGTTCCACGGCCTTCTCGACTATCCACTCGAGCTTGTCGGTGGCGACCCAGGCCTGTACCAGCGTCACCGCAAGCGGCGACTCGCGCTCAATCGGATCGAAGTGTTCAGGAATCGCCCAGGCGCGCGCACCTTCGATGCGCAGGTGACCGCTGAACTCTCCTCCGCGCCCGTTGAACACCGTGATCGCGGCGCCTTCACGCAGTCTCAGCACGCGCACCGCGTGGTGCGCGACCTCGGGCGGCAGGGGCGTCTCCTCATCCGGAACGAGGTCGGCGTCGACGTAGAAGCGGGCGAGCGGCATGAATCCAAGCTTAAGGCGACTGCGAACTCCGGATGCGACTGATGAAAAGAGAGGCCGGCTTGCGCCGGCCTCCGGGGCTTCCTCCGAGTCACCCGTACGAACGGGTGCGCCCCCAAAGACTCAAGCAGCGCGCATCAAGCGGCGCGCAACTGGGCCACGCGCGCCTTGTCGACCGGAGGTGGCGCTGCCAGCTCCTGCGCAAAGCGCGGCAGCGTGAACAACGCCGGATGCATCGCCGGGTGATAGAAGCGCAGGTCGTCGAGCCGGCGTTCGATCATGCGCTGCGCGATGGTTTCCACCGATATGGCGCGCGGATCGATCGTGTCGCTGGCGACCGCCAGGCACCACTGCGATCCATACAGCGGGATGAAGAGCGACAGCGGCGCCACGTGCTTGAACACCCTGCGCAGGTTCGCGGCATTCTTCCGCACGGTTTCGGGCTGGTAGACAGGCGAGCCCAGGTGCAGCGTCAGCATGCCGCCCGGCTTCAGGCAGCGCTGGCACATCCGGAAGAACTCTTCCGAGTACAGGTGAAACGCCGGGGTGTCGGGATCCGTCAGGTCGAGCACGATCATGTCGAAGCGCTCGGTGGAGGAGCGCACATATTCGAAGCCGTCACCGATGCGGATGTCCAGTCGCGGATCGTCGAGCGACCCCTTGTGGATCGTGCCGAGGTACTTGCGCGCGATGTCGATGACGACCGGATCGAGTTCCGCCATCACGATGCGCTTGATACTCGGGTGCTTGAAAAGCTCCTCGGACGAGCCGCCATCGCCACCGCCGATCACGAGGACCGATTCGGGATTCGGATGGGCGAGTGCTGCCGGGTGCGTCATGCACTCGTGATAGAAAAACTCATCGCCTTCCGATGTCATCAGCCTCCCGTCGAGGCGAAACAGCCGGCCGAACTGGTGCGTATCGAAGACTTCGACGCGCTGGTAGGCGGACTCGATCTCCGCCAGCTTTTCCTTGACGGTGAAGCCATAGCCGGAGTGCGCGTTGAGCCAGTCGAAGCTCAGCTGCGATTGGGCGCTATCCGTGGCCGCCGCCTCGGATTCTTCGATCGTCGCGCCGGCGACGTCGCCACGCGTGATGCGGTTGACCATCTGCTTCTGCGGCCGGAACGCGACGGTAAGCGCGTCGAACAGCTGTTCGGCCTTGGCCGTGTTGTCTTCGGTGAAATTGCAGACGTAGACGTCGAGCGTCACGCCGCGGCTTTCAGGCCAGGTGTGGATCGCGAGGTGTGATTCGGCGAGCAGAATCGTGCCCGTGATGCCGCCCGGCTGGCCGTTCCAGTCGGGAAAGACATGCCACTTCTCGTCGACGATGGTGAGTTTGGCGTCGAGCGTGGCCGTTCGGCACAGCGTCGACAATGTTTCGAGATCCGTGAGAGTGGCTGAACTGCAGCCGCAACCGAACAGATCGCCAGTCAGGTGAAGGCCTTGCATCTTCGTCCCCCAGCAGGTCCGCCCTTATCGACCTGAATCGCGACTCGCGTCGCAACCCCACGATCCGGGACTCGCACGCTGTGGCGCGGCACGCGAGTCCTTGCAGCTTGCGCTGCACCTGCTGGCTATGGCGGGAATCTGCCTAACGGCACGTTGCCTGCGTTCGACATCCTGGCCACAGAAACTGCCTGCGGCGGTTGGGGTCGAACTCGGCGCCCGTTGCGTCCTTTTGTTATCCGGATCGAATTTGGAAAAGCCGCGCATAGTATAGGAAATTGCAGCGCGCTCAAACAGTTGCCTCTCCAAACGACCAGAGTTTGGAGCGACTGCTCCAGCCGGATGTGTCGCGCGTCAAGGAGTTGGCGGTGCCACTGCGGTGGCGCCGGTCAGACGGCGCGCGTTTGTTAAAATCGCGCGCTTTCCACGGCAAGAACCGGACTTCCGGGGCTGCGCCAACCGCAAGCACCAGACTTGCCACGGCAGCCGCAACTTCTCCGGGTTTTCCCCTTCTTCGAGACGCGCGACGATGAACGACGGCTCAACTTTCCGCGCGATCCCGACGTCGACTCGTGCCGACATGGCCAATGCGATCCGCGCGCTGGCCATGGACGCGGTCCAGAAGGCCAATTCCGGCCATCCGGGCATGCCGATGGGCATGGCCGACATCGCGGTGGCTCTGTGGGCCGGGCACCTGTCGCACAATCCGGCGAATCCGCACTGGCTGAATCGTGACCGCTTCGTGCTCTCCAACGGGCACGGATCGATGCTGCAGTACGCGTTGCTGCATCTCACCGGTTACGCGCTTTCGATCGATGAAATCGAGCGCTTCCGGCAACTCGGCAGCCAGACGCCCGGTCACCCCGAGCACGGACTGACGGCCGGCATCGAGACCACGACGGGTCCACTCGGCCAGGGCCTCGCCAATGCCGTTGGCATGGCGCTCGCCGAAAAGCTGCTGGCGGCCGAGTTCAACCGGCCCGGATACGCGGTCGTCGACCATCACACCTATGTCTTCGTCGGCGATGGCTGCCTGATGGAAGGCATCTCGCACGAAGTGGCGTCGCTGGCGGGCACGTGGCAGCTCGGCAAGCTGATCGCGATCTACGATGACAACGGCATTTCGATCGATGGCCGGGTCGACGGGTGGTTCAACGATGACACGCGCGGCCGCTTCACGGCCTACGGCTGGAATGTCATCGGTCCGGTCGACGGTCATGACATCGATGCCATGGATGCCGCGATTACCGCTGCGAAGACCGCCGCAAAGGCCGAAACGCAGAGACCGACGCTGATCATGGCGCGGACCGTGATCGGCAAGGGCTCACCGGGCCGTGCCGGCAGTGAGAAGGCGCACGGAGAAGCGCTCGGCGAGGCGGAGATCGTGGCCACTCGCGCAGCAATCGGCTGGCCGCACGCGGCATTCAAGGTGCCGGCGGCCGTGCGTGACGCCTGGGATGCCCGCGCCCGCGGGCAGCAGCGTGAGGCGTCCTGGCGCAGCCTGTTTGACGCGTATGCGCGCAAGTTCCCTGGCGAAGCGGCGGAACTGCAGCGTCGCGCTGCCGGCGAACTGCCCGCCGCCTACGCGTCGACGTTGCGGTCCGCGCTCGACGCGGCAGCGGCCAAGCGCGAAACCGTGGCGACCCGCAAGGCCTCGCAACTGGCGCTGGAGGCGCTCGCTCCGGCGCTGCCGGAACTGCTCGGCGGGTCGGCCGATCTCACCGGCAGCAACCTGACGAAGTGGAGCGCGGCCAAGGCGCTGCGTGCCGATGCGCTCGACGGCCGCCACGTCAACTATGGCGTGCGCGAGTTCGGCATGTGCGCGATTGCCAACGGCATCGCGCTGCATGGCGGTTACCTTCCGTTCGTCGGCACCTTCCTCGTCTTCTCCGACTACGCGCGCAATGCCGTGCGCATGTCGGCGCTGATGAAGCAGCGCGTCGTGTTCGTCTTCACGCACGATTCGATCGGGCTCGGCGAAGACGGGCCGACGCACCAGGCCGTCGAGCACGCGGCCAGCCTGCGACTGATACCGCATCTCGATGTCTGGCGTCCTGCCGATCCGGTCGAAACACTCGTGGCCTGGGCGGCGTCGATCGAGCGTCGCGACGGCCCGAGCGCGCTGCTGCTGTCGCGACAGAACGTGGCCTACGTGGCGGGTCCGCGCGACGTCGCAGCGATCCGGCGCGGCGCCTACGTGCTGGCAGACGCCAAGGGCGGCGTCCAGCGCGCGCGCGCCGTGCTGATCGCGACCGGCTCGGAACTGCCGCTGGCAGTCGATGCGCAGAAGGTGCTCGCGGCGGCCGGTGTGCCGGTGCGGGTCGTGTCGATGCCCTCGACCACAGTGTTCGACCGCCAGAGCGTCGAGTACAAGGCGAGTGTGCTGCCCGCAGGCGTGCCGCGCATTGCCATCGAGGCCGGCGTCACGGACTTCTGGTGGAAGTACGTACGCGCGGAAGGCGCTGTGATCGGAGTGGACCGCTTTGGCGAGTCCGCACCTGCCGGCGCCCTGTTCAAACATTTCGGTTTCACGGTCGACAACGTCGTCGCCACCGTGAACTCGGTCATCGGGGAGAAGACGAAGTGACCATCAAAGTCGCAATCAACGGCTACGGCCGCATCGGCCGCAACATCCTGCGTGCGCATTACGAAGGTGGCAAGAAGCACGACCTCCAGATTGTCGCGATCAACGATCTCGGCGATCCGCAGACCAACGCCCACCTGACCAAGTACGACACGACCCACGGGACCTTCCCGGGGACGGTCGCGGTCGATGGCGACTCCATGGTCGTCAACGGCGACCGCATCCGCGTGCTGGCGAACCGCAATCCTGCGGAACTGCCCTGGGCTGCGCTCGGCGTCGATGTCGTGCTCGAGTGCACGGGTTTTTTCACGACCAAGGAGAAGGCCTCGGCGCACCTGAAGGGAGGCGCGAAGAAGGTCATCATCTCGGCTCCCGGCGGCAAGGACGTCGATGCGACGATCGTCTACGGCGTGAACCATGGCGTGCTCAAGGCCGCGCATACCGTGATCTCGAACGCGTCGTGCACGACCAACTGCCTGGCGCCACTGGTCAAGCCGCTGCACGACAAGATCGGGCTGGTGTCGGGCCTGATGACCACGGTGCACGCGTATACCAACGACCAGGTGCTGACCGACGTCTATCACGAGGACCTGCGCCGTGCGCGCGCGGCCGCGCACAACATGATCCCGACCAAGACCGGCGCGGCGGCAGCGGTCGGCCTGGTGCTGCCGGAACTCAACGGCAAGCTCGATGGCTATGCGATCCGCGTGCCGACGATCAACGTGTCGATCGTCGACCTGTCGTTCATCGCCGCGCGCGACACGACGGCCGACGAAGTCAACGGCATCATGCAGGCAGCCGCCGGCGGCGAGCTCAATGGCGTGCTCGGCTACAACACTGATCCGCTGGTCTCCAGCGACTTCAACCACGACGCGCGCTCGTCGATCTTCGATGCCACGCTGACGAAGGTCTCCGGCCGCCTCGTCAAGGTATCGAGCTGGTACGACAACGAGTGGGGATTTTCCAACCGGATGCTGGACACGACCGTCGCGTTGATGTCGGCGAAGTGATGCTGCAGCGACATCTTCGGTGACAGCGGGGCGCAACGCCCCGCTAAGTCGTTTGGCCGAGCCATCGGCAACATTTCCGGCTCTTCGTCTGCAGTAACCTCATAGCTGGCCTGCCCACTGTGACGGTCAACGTCGTCCGGTCGCGGACCGTTATTGGCAGAGCGACGGGCATAGCGGCGTTTTCGTAGTGCTTTTCGGCCATACAGCAGCCATACGGCCTGCCAGCATCAGTGTTTCGCGCCGGCCATTGTCGGCAATCCGTCACAGGAGCCTTTGCGGTGATGCGCCTCGTTCATGCAGTTCTCGTCGGAACCATCGCGGTCGGTGTGACCGGATGGCCTGCCTCGGTGGCGTATTCCACGGGGCAGATGACACAGAAGCAGGCCGCATTGCAGGGCCTCACCGTTACCCGCAAGACGCCCGACGCCACGGTCGACAAGCTGATCGTCAAGCTGCGGACGGGCAAGTCGTCGGTCCAGGCGACCGCAATGACGACCTCGCGCGCGCAAGCTTTGGCGAAGTCGGCCGGAACCGGCATGAAGTCCCTGCGGTCCATGGCCGGCGGTGCGCATCTGATGCAGCTCGACCAGCCGATGACGACTGCCGAGGCACGTGTGGTCGCGGCCCGGCTGGCACAGGACCCGGACGTCGAGTATGCGGAGCCGAATGTCCGGTTCAGGAAGCTCGCGACTCCGAACGAGCCGCGCTTCACGCAGTGGCAGTGGAACCTGTTCGCGCCAACGTCGACCTATACCGGGACGATCTCCGGAGCGAGCCACTCTCGCAGCGACCGCTGTGGGTGGATCGAACCTGCCCGCAGCCTGGGACATGACGACGGGCTCGAGCGCCGTGACTGTCGCCGTGATCGACAGCGGCATCGCCAATCACAACGACCTGAATGGCGTCGCAAACTCCGCGACCTATGTTCCCTCGGGCCGCTTTCTGCCTGGCTACGACTTCATCTCGCAGACCGTGACGGGAGGGCCGGCCGACTTCGTGGCCAATGACGGCAATGGACGCGATCCGGACCCGTCCGATCCGGGCGACTGGGTCACCGTGGCAGACAAGACGAACTATGCCGATTGCCGTGACCCCGGCGAAGTGGCGCCCTACACGGCGGTGGACAGCAGCTGGCACGGCACGCACATGGCGGGCGTCGTGGCAGCCACGGCCAACAATGCGGTCGGCATTGCGGGCGTTGGCTGGAACATCCGCGTCGTGCCGATCCGGGCGCTCGGCAAGTGCGGCGGCGATCTGTCGGATATCGCCGAAGCAGTCCGCTGGGCAGCCGGACTGCCGGTGACAGGCGTTCCGGCCAATCCGAACAAGGCTCAGGTGATCAGCCTCAGCCTCGGGGGCGGGGACACTTGCGGCGCGACGATGCAAGCGGCGGTCGATGCCGCCATCGGCGCAGGAGCCGTCGTGGTGGCTGCGACCGGCAACGCCGGCGAACTGGGCCTGATCGCGCCGGCCAACTGCAATGGCGTCATTGCCGTCACTGCACACACGATCAATGGCGAGAACGCGGACTACGCCAACATCGCCAGCACGATGACACCGAAGGCCGAAATGCTGAGCGCGCCGGGCGGCGGGCCGCCGACACTGCTGGGCGCCAATGGCCCGACCGACAATTCGAACTGGGACGGCTACTACATCCACTCGTCGGTGCTGTTCGGACCAACTTCGCCGACCAGCAGTACGGCCAGCGGCAGCGTGGGTTCCGCCTATGCGGGATTCACCGGCACCAGCCCGGCAACGCCGCACGTGGCCGGCGTTGCGGCGTTGATCAAGTCCTTCGCGCCCGAGGCCACGCCGGCAGAGATCAGTTCCTTTCTGCTTAACAGCATGAGCGTCCGGCCGTACCCGGCGGGAAGCGTCTGCGCCACCGGCGGTGTGTTTGCCGGGCAATGCGGCGCTGGCCTGCTCGACGCCGAAAAGGCGCTCTCCGCCGTCGGTCCGCTGGCCCTTCCGGCCTCGGTCGCGGGAACCGATCAGGTCGTGGCTCCGGGCACGACCGTGACGCTCAATGGCACCGCAAGCAAGGCCTACTTCGGCAAGACGATCACGTCGTACGAGTGGACGCAGACCGGCGGCACGCCGACCGTCACGCTGGCCACGCCCGCGGCGGCAACCACAACCTTCACCGCACCCGCCACCGGCGCACTGACGTTTCGCCTGCGCGTCACCGACAGCGCCGCCAAGGTCGGGGAAGACCTGGTGGTCGTGCGCGTGAACAGCGCTCCGACGCTGGCCGCGGCGCCCGCCGGGCCAACCGCGCCGTCGGCAGCGTCGTATCGTTTGACAGTCACCGCGACCGATGTCGATGGTGATCCGCTGACGTATGTCGCGACGACCGGATCGACGGTGCCACTGACGGCGCTTTCACCGGCCGGGCAGTTCAGCTGGAACACGACGGGCTACAGCGCGGGCACGTATCAGCTGACGTACTTCGCGACCGATGGCCTGGCGCAAAGCACGGCGCAGACCGTCACGATCACGCTGACCAGCGGCAGTGCTGCGGTCCCGCCCGCATCCAGCGGCGGCGGTGGTGGCGGCGCGTTACCGTGGCTGCAACTGCTTCTGCTCGGCGCGCTTCTTGTCGCGCCACGTATCCGCCAGCGCGTAGGCTAGTCCCAGCATCGAACCGCAGGCCGCGCCGATCAGGTGCGCCTGCGGGACGACGGCCGCGCCGAGCCACTCGGCGTGCGGCAGGGTGTCGCCGCCCGGTTGCTCCAGCGCGACCTTGATCCAGCCACCGAAGAACAGCGCCGCCGGCAGCCACACGGCTCGCAGACTTCTGGGCCGCGTGCTGACGAGCCACGCGGCTGCGCCGGCAAAAAACAGCGCGTGAATCACGCCCGAGAGTCCGCGATACCAGGCGATCCCCGGATTGAGCCACGACATTCCCGCGCTGATCACCAGTGCCGATAACACCAGCACGAACGCCTGACGATCGGCGCTCAGATCGTGCGCGAACAAGTCGCGCGACGACGAGCAGCGCCACGGCATTGATCGCTACGTGTTGCCAGTTCAGGTGAACCATGTGACCGCTCAGCAGCCGCCAGGGTTCGGTCGCGAGCGCGGTCCGGCGGTACTCGAGCGCGTCGGCGACACCGAACGCCTGCAGCAGCAGGGCCACGACGGCAATGCCGAGGGCGAAGCGCTCTGCCATCGAGAACGAAACGTCGCGCATGAGGCCTTTCGTCTGTCAACGGCTCGTATAATGCCCAACTCGCCTGCGCTACGCGTCGCCTCATCTGCGCAGCGCGTCCTGCGTGGCCCACAAGAACGATCCCGCCAGCCGTCATGCGCGTCCATACCCTTGAAGAGCTCGTCCGCAACGGGCAACTCGCCGGTCGGCGGGTGTTCATCCGCTCCGACCTCAACGTACCGTTCGACGATGCCGGCCGCATCAGTGAGGACACGCGCATCCGCGCGTCGGTGCCCGCTATCCGCATGGCGCTCGATGCCGGCGCGGCCGTCATGGTCACGTCGCACCTCGGCCGGCCGACCGAGGGTGAACTGAAGCCGGCGGATTCGCTCGCGCCGGTGGCGCAGCGCCTCGGAGAGTTGCTCGGACGGACGGTGCCGCTGCGCGCCAATTGGGTCGACGGCGTCGAGGTCGCGCCGGGTGAAGTCGTGCTGCTGGAAAACTGCCGCGTGAATCCGGGCGAGAAGAAGAACAGTGACGAACTCGCCCGCAAGATTGCCGCACTGGCCGACGTCTACGTCAACGACGCGTTCGGCACCGCGCATCGTGCCGAGGCGACCACGCATGGCGCCGCCAAGTTCGCGCCGATCGCCTGCGCCGGTCCGTTGCTCGCGGCCGAGATCGAAGCCCTGGCCAAGACACTCGGCAATCCGAAGCGGCCGCTGGCCGCGATCGTGGCCGGGCTCGAAGGTCTCGACCAAGCTCACGCTGCTCAACAACCTGGCGCAGAAGGTCGATCGGCTGATCGTCGGCGGCGGCATCGCCAACACCTTCCTGCTGGCCGAAGGCTTTCCGATCGGAAAGTCCCTGGCCGAGCCCGACCTCGTGCCGGAGTGCAAGAAAGTCCTGGCGACGCTGGCCGCCAAGGGCGCCACGCTGCCGCTGCCGATCGACGTCGTCGTAGCGAAGGAATTCTCGGCGACGGCGCCGGCGACCGTCCGCCGTGCCGACGATGTGCGTGCCGACGAGATGATCCTCGACATCGGACCGTCAAGCGCGCTGGCGCTGTCGCATCTGCTGCGCGATGCGGGCACGATCATCTGGAACGGACCCATCGGCGTATTCGAGTTCGATGCGTTTGCCGACGGCACGCACCAGATGGCATTGGCGATTGCCGAGGCGACCGCCAATGGCGCCTTTTCCATCGCTGGCGGGGGGGACACGCTGGCGGCGATCGCCAAGTTACGGCATCGGCGACCGCATCAGCTACATCTCGACCGGCGGCGGTGCATTCCTCGAGTTCCTCGAGGGCAAGACGCTGCCGGCGATCGAGATCCTGCAGGCGCGTGCCGCAGCTTGATGGCCATGCCGTTTCGAGGAGAGCTTCATTGAGCCGATTCGCGGTCGCGGGCCTGGACCACGTGCATGTCTACGTGCGTGACCGCGCAGCCGCGGCACGCTGGTACGGCTCCGTGCTGGGCCTCAGGCGCGACCGCCGCTTTGCGGCCTGGGCGCGCGAGGTCGGCGGTCCGCTCACGCTGACGGCCGCTGACAGCGTCACGCACGTGGCGCTGTTCGAGGACGACCGCCGCGCCGGCCACGGCACGACGGTGGCCCTGCGCACGGATGGCGAAGGATTCGTCGCCTTCTCGCGGCGGGCCGCGCGGCTGCCGCTGTTCGACAAGCGCCGCCGGCCGGCACCGCCGCGATTGCAGGACCATGTGCAGTCGCTGTCGCTGTACTTCAATGACCTCGACGGCAACCCGGTCGAACTCACCACCTACGACGCGGCTATCGCGCGTCCGCGCCTGCGCGGATAGGATGCGCCCTGGGCGTTGTCCGCCTGCTTCATCCATCGACGAGGAGCCGCTGAAATGGCACGCAGCACGAAGATAGTGGCAACCCTCGGGCCGGCCTCGAG
The DNA here is from genome assembly GCA_963769745.1 of uncultured beta proteobacterium. Lineage (GTDB taxonomy): Bacteria > Pseudomonadota > Gammaproteobacteria > Burkholderiales > Burkholderiaceae_F > JALORV01. The sequence continues at coordinate 40,835 of CAVYNB010000002.1, read as the reverse complement.
CGATCCGCTGGTCCTCGAACGGATGCTGGCCGCCGGCGTCGATGTCGTGCGCTTCAACTTCTCGCACGGCACGGCCGAGGATCATCTGAAACGCGCGGCGCTGGTGCGCGACGCCGCCGCCCGCATCGGGCGCGATGTCGCGATCATGGCGGACCTGCAGGGACCGAAGGTGCGGGTCGGCAAGTTCGAGCAGGGCAAGGTCACGCTGCGGGCCGGTGCACCATTCGTCCTGGATGCCAGTGACACGAACGGCAACGAGTCCCGTGTCGGCCTGGACTACAAGGACCTGCCGAAGGACGTGCGTGCCGGCGACACGCTGCTGCTCAACGACGGGCTGATCGTGCTCGACGTCGATCGTGTCGTCGGAAGCGAGATCCATACGACGGTCCGGATCGGCGGTGTGCTCTCGAACAACAAGGGCATCAACAAGCAGGGCGGCGGACTGTCGGCGCCGGCGCTGACCGGGAAAGACGTGCGCGACATCGACACCGCGATGCAATGCGGCGCCGACTACGTGGCAGTGTCCTTCGTCAAGAACCGCACCGACGTCGAGATGGCGAGGCAGCTCGCGACGATCGCTGGCGAAAAGCACGGAGTGAAGCCGCAGATCATCGCAAAGATCGAGCGTGCGGAGGCGATTCCGCTGCTGAAGGAAATTCTCGAGGCGACCGACGGCATCATGGTCGCGCGCGGCGATCTCGCGGTCGAGGTCGGCAACGCCGCGGTGCCAGCGCTGCAGAAGCGCATGATCAAGATGGCGCGCTCGGTCAACAAGCTCGCGATCACGGCCACGCAGATGATGGAGTCGATGATCGTCAATGCGGTGCCGACACGCGCGGAGGTGAGCGACGTCGCGAATGCCGTGCTCGACGGCACCGATGCGGTGATGCTGTCGGCCGAGACCGCGGCGGGCAAGTACCCGGTCGAGGTCGTCGAGGCGATGGCGAGCATCGTCGAAGCCGCCGACCGCTCGGAAACGGTCGGGCTGGACATGCAGTTCATCAACCAGACCTTCACGCGGGTCGACCAGTCGATCGCCTACGGGGCGCTGTTCACCGCGTTTCATCTGCGCTGCGCGGCCATCTGCGCGCTGACGGAATCGGGTTCGACCACGCTGTGGATGAGCCGGCACGATGTCGACATTCCGATCTACGCGCTGACGCCGAGCGCTGCGACGGCGCGCCGGCTCGCGCTCTATCGCAACGTGCGGCCGCTGCATTTCGCGGCCGGCGCCGATCGCGATGCGGCACTGGCCGGTGCGGAGCGGCTCCTGCTCGACAAGGGCGTGGTCAAGCGCGGCGACCTCGTTGTGCTGACGGTCGGCGAGCCGATGGGCCAGGCCGGCGGAACCAACACGCTCAAGATCGTTCGCGTCGGCGAGCACGCCTGACGTTTGAAGGCCGCTCGTCCGACGGGTGGCCCGGGCCGGATTCATCCGCGGCGCCACGGCGCCTAAAATATCCGGCAGGGCAGGAATTCCATTTTCACATTCAGGAGAGTCAGATGGCGTTGGTCTCGATGCGTCAATTGCTGGACCATGCGGCGGAAAACGGCTACGGCGTCCCAGCGTTCAACGTCAACAACCTCGAACAGGTTCAGGCCATCATGGAGGCCGCCAACGAGGTCAATGCGCCCGTCATCATGCAGGCCTCGGCGGGCGCGCGGAAGTATGCGGGCGAGCTGTTCCTCAAGCACCTGATCCAGGCGGCCGTCGAGAGCTACCCGCAATTGCCGGTCGCGATGCACCAGGACCACGGCCAGTCGCCGGCCGTGTGCGAAGGGGCGATGAATCTCGGCTTCTCGTCGGTGATGATGGACGGGTCCCTGCGCGAGGACGGAAAGACCATCGCGGACTACGACTACAACTGGCAGGTCACGCGTAAGGTCGTCGACATGGCGCATGCCATGGGCGTCAGCGTCGAGGGTGAACTCGGTTGCCTTGGGTCACTGGAGACGATGAAGGGCGACAAGGAGGACGGCCACGGCACCGAGTCGACGATGACCCGCGACCAGCTGCTGACCGATCCCGACCAGGCCGCCGACTTCGTGAAAAAGACGCAGCTCGACGCGCTCGCGATCGCGATCGGCACCAGCCACGGCGCCTACAAGTTCACGCGCAAGCCGACCGGCGACATCCTCGCGATCGAGCGCATCAAGCAGATCCACAGGCGCATTCCGAATACGCACCTGGTGATGCACGGCTCGTCGAGCGTGCCGCAGAACCTGCTCGAGGAAATCCGCAAGTACGGCGGCCAGATGAAGGAAACCTACGGCGTGCCGGTCGAGGAAATTCAGGAGGCGATCAAGCACGGCGTACGCAAGATCAACATCGACACCGACATTCGCCTCGCGATGACTGCGGCGGTGCGCAAGTTCCTGCACGAAAACCCCGGCCACTTCGACCCGCGTGACTACCTCAAGCCAGCGCGCGCCGCGGCCAAGGCGATCTGCAAGGAGCGCTACCTGCAGTTCGGCTGCGAAGGGCAGGGCGGCAAGATCCAGCCGGTGCCGCTGCAGACGGTGGCGCACAAGTACCAGACCGGCGAGCTGTCGCAGCACGTTCACTGACGCGCGGGCTGCTCGCAATGAAAACGGCGCCCGGGGGCGCCGTTTTCGTTGGTGCACGCCGCTCCGCGAAGCGAGTCGAAGTGCGGCTCGCTTGCGCAGGATCAAATTCCGGGGAGGCCTAGGTACTAGTGCGGGTCGACGCGCACGGAGGGCCGGCGGATCATCGAGAAAAGCGCATCAGACGCCTGATGATTACTACAAAGGAGACAGACATGACGACGAACCCACGTCGTTGCCCGATCTGCAAATCGGAAACGGCTGCGTCCCGGCTGACATCGCTCAGTGGTGAGGATGCGCCACTCGCGGTCACGGTGAAGGGAATGCCCGTACTCGAATGCACTCAAGGGCATCGCCTTTTCCCGCTGGCTGATTTCCCGCTGCTGCTGCTCGATCATCTGCTCGAGCAGGACGAACCGAAGCTTCCGGTCAGCCAGGCCAAGGGGCTGGTTTTCAAGCACTACAGCTGCTCGGCGTGCGGCACTGAACTCGGTGCAAACGACGATCGGCCGCACACGTTTCATGTCGACGTGGAACTGGCCGAGTTGCCGTCTTTCGAAGTCGACCTGAAGCTGCCGGTCAGCCGCTGCAGTCGATGTGGCCGCGAACAACTGCATTCGCTCAAGGAACTGAAGACCCACACCCCGGCCGCGCTGGCGCACGCGTTCAAGGCCGCGCAGCTGGCGGCGGCGTAGCAACGCGCGTCCTCGTGTACGCGAGTCCCGACTAGGTCGGGACTCGCACGTGCACTCGGACCGGAACGGCAAGTCTAGTCGGCTGCGCTCCGGAGCGGCCGCGCGCTCCGCCGAAGGACAAGGGCGGGCACCCCACCCCACGGTCGCACCGAGTCGGCTGCTGATTTCGTCAGTTGCCCTCCCCGCCAGGCGGGGAGGGAGAGGGAGGGGTGCAAACCTCCTCCCGCTCGGCGGGAGGTCGGGTGGGTGCCGAGCAGTTGAAGTATCGGCGGAGCGCGCGGCCGCTCCGGAGCGCAGCCGACTAGTCAGGTCTTGAGCGCGCACGAAGTGCGCGTAAGCCGCTCCGAGCGACGTGCACGTGCGAGTCGCGCATGAGGCCGGTCGCGTACACGAGCGACGCCTCGGTTACATGCTTCCGCGCAACCCCAGCCGGTCGATCGTCGCCTTCTCTGCCTCGTAGGTCTGGCGCGCGAACTTGGTGTACTCCTCGGGGCCCATGTAGATCACCGGCTGGTCATAGCGTTCGAGCATGCCGAGTACCTTGGGGTCGTCGAGCGCTTTCTTGAAGGCGTCGTGCAGCACCTTGACGGTCGCTGTATCCATGCCGGCGGGCCCGGCCACGCCGAAGGGCGAATCGGAGATCGTGTCGTAGCCGAGTTCGTTGAGCGTCGGCACGTCGGGCCAGCGCTTGGTGCGCTTCGCTGCCGAAGGTCGCGAGCAGCCGCAGCTTGCCGGCCTCGACCTGCGGTGCGAAGCCGGTGGAATCGCTGACCGACATCAGGTGACCGCCGAGCACCGCGGCCATCAGCTCGGCGCTGCCCTTGTAGGGCACGTGCGTCAGCTTGATGCCGGCCTTCTGCGAGAACTCTTCCATCGCGAGGTGCGGCGTCGTGCCGGTGCCGGTCGAGCCGTAGTCGATCTTGCCCGGATTCTTCCTGGCGTCGTCGACGTACTCCTTCAGCGTCTTCCACGGTGCGCCGGCGGGCACGACCAGGCCAAAGGTGTAGCCGGTCAGATTGATGATGTAGGTGAAGTCCTTCAGCGGATCGAGCTGAGGTGCCTTCTGCATGTGCGGGATGCGAAAGACGCCGAGCGGAATCTGCGACAGCGTGTAGCCATCGGGCTTGGCGGCCCTGACCGCCAGGGGCGCAATGGTTCCGCCGCCGCCCGGCTTGCTCTCGACGATGACGGACTGCTTCAGTTCACGCGCGGCGACCTCTGCAAACGCCCGCATGACCTGGTCCGTCGGCCCTCCGGCCGGGAAGGCGCAATACAGCGTGATCGCGTGGGAGGGGAAGGCCTGCGCGCGCAGCGCGCCGTGCGGAAGCACGAGCGCGGCGCCACCGGCCAGCAAGGCGGTGCGACGGTCCATCGGTGTCTCCTCGAATCGTTATGCGATCGAGTATAGGCACCGACTGCCGCGCGGACCAGAGCCCGCCGCGAGCGGATCAGCCGAGCGTGACGCGGGTCTCGACGCGGCCGGCGCGATCGTGCCAGGCCGTGAGCCTGACTTCGGAGCCGGCTTTGCCATGCACGACCCAGTCGACGTGTGTGCGGTCGGCCGTCACGTTCTTGTTGGGCCAGAACGAAATGCCGGTGTGCAGGTAGGCCCAGCCTTCGAGTTCGCCGAGTTCCTCGCGCGCCTTGCCGCTGACGAGCCGGGCGCCGGCAGGAAGTTCGATCTCGGCCAGCACGCCGCGCAGCAGGTTGCGCTTGACCGCCATCTTGCTGACATAGCTCGGCAGCCACCCGGTGTTCTGCACGATGAGGCGCACACGCCAGGTATCGGCACCGGCCGCCGTGACCTGGACCTCGCGCACGTCGAGCTTCGGCGAGATCAGCGTTTGCCACAGCAGCCACTTCGGAAACCGCGCGATCTCTTTCTCGCGCAGCGCTGGCGGTGGGTTCGTGAACACGGCCATGCGGTTCCAGCCGCCGATCTCGACCTTGCCCAGCTGCGGATGATCGAACGGCGTCCAGTCGAGATAGCCCGGATTGGCGGAATCCGCCGGCGCGATGCGCTGCGCCCACTCGAATACCTTGAGATCGTCCTCGATCGGGTGATCGCGGAACCAGTGGATCCACTCCTTGTTGTCGATGCCGGCTTCCTTCTTCGGATTCCAGATCTCGATGGTCCAGATGTACATGCCGAGGTGTTCGTAGATCCAGTCGAACGCGCCGCTGATGAACTCGCCGGGGTAGTACTGGAACTCGTGCCAGATCGAGATCGCCGGGTAGCCGGTCAGCTCCTCGCCTTTCTTGCCGACCGCCTGGTAGGTCCAGAGATCCTCGGCCGGCAGCTTGTCGTCGGGCGCATGGCCGAACGGACGCAGCAGCACACCGGAGAACGTGTGGATGCTGGTGCCACCGCAGATGTTCGGATGGCTGGTAAAGAAGTCGACAACGGCGCGCACCTCGGGCTCGGAGGTCGGGTACGGACCGGCGCCGAGCTGCTCGAACTCCTGCCGCCAGTTCGACGGGAAGTTGCGATTGAGATCGAGTCCCTGCGCATTGCCGGTCACGCCGGCGATGCCGATCGAGGAGCCGTCGTAGTCCTCGATCCGTCCTTCGGGCAGCAGGCGGTAGTACTCGCCGCCCGGAGGATCGAGCGGGTCGCGTCGCACCAGCAGTCGCGGCTCCTGCGGATGCTTTTTCCACGGTCCGTTCGGATCGGCGATGCGCATCTGCAGGATGCGGCCGTCGCCGGTGAGGTCCTCGGCAATCAGCCCCTCGACGGGCTCTTCGTCGAACGGATAGCGGCGCGTCGACGAGCGCACGTACTTGGGCCGGTCGGCCATCGCCCACTCGGCGCCGTCTGGATTGATGCGCGGGCAGACGTAAAGCGTGCGTGTATCGAGCGCGCGGCGGATCTCCGGGTCGGTGTCCTTGCCCTTCATCAGCCAGTCGGTGAAGTACAGACACGCGCTCGATGCTGTCAGTTCGACCGAGTGGATATTGCCGTCGACCCAGTAGGCGGGTTTGTCGATCGCCCTGCCGGTGGCCGTGTTCGTGATCGTCAACAGCGGGATCGCACGACCCTCGTGGCTGGTACCGATCGTTTCAAGCGCGATGTACTGCGGGTGCTCCGCGACAAAAGCGCGCAGCAGCACCATCAGGTCGTCGTAGCGGTAGAAGCGTGAGTAGTCGATGGCGGGCATGGCGCGGGCGTAGGGGCGAGGAGTCGCGCGATGATACGCGGCTGTCATGCTTGAACCCCGCTCAACCCCGTTCAATGCCGTCCGCGCCGTATCATCCGCGCCCATGTCAAATGAGTCTCGCCGCTACGAAGCCGGGGTCGACGCCGCCGACAGTCGAACCCTCAAGGGCAAGCGCGGACTGCAGCGTCTGCTGAACGCGACGCGCTATTCGCTCGACGGACTGCGCGCTGCCTGGGCGCACGAGGACGCATTCCGCCAGGAGGCGCTGATAGCGGCCGTGATGATTCCCGTCGCGCTGGTCATTCCGGTCGGTCTGATCGAGAAGATCCTGCTGGTCGGCGTGGTCGTCCTTGTGCTCATCGTCGAACTGCTGAACACCGGAATCGAGGCTGCCGTCGATCGCGACAGTTTCGAGATCAATCCACTCGGCAAGCGCGCCAAGGACTTTGGCAGTGCCGCGGTCATGCTCGCGCTGCTGCTTGCGGGCGGGACCTGGATCGCCATCCTGGCAGCGCGCTTCCTCTGACCGTTCCGTGCACGCGACAGGGGCCTGCGCGCGACAGGGGCCCACGCACGGCGCCTTACACTTCGCCCGGGAGGAATTTCCAAATGAGCATCGGGCTCCTGCACTCGACCATCCGCTCGCTGCCGCTGGTGTATCGCGGCAAGGTGCGCGACAGCTACGCGGTCGGCGACGACAAGTTGCTGCTGGTGACATCCGACCGCCTGTCGGCATTCGATGTCGTGATGAACCAGCCGATCCCGGACAAGGGACGCGTGCTCAACGCGATGTCGAACTTCTGGTTCGAAAAGCTCGCGCACATCGTGCCGAATCACCTGACCGGCATGGCGCCGGAAAGTGTCGTCGCGGCCGACGAACGTGACCAGGTGCGCGGCCGCTCGGTCGTGGCCCTGCGCCTCAAGCCGATCCCGGTCGAGGCTGTCGTGCGCGGCTACCTGATCGGTTCCGGCTGGAAGGACTACCAGAGGACCGGTGAGGTCTGTGGCATCGAGTTGCCTCGCGGACTGCAGATGGCGAGCCGCCTGCCGGAGCCGATCTTCACGCCCGCCACCAAGGCCGAGCTCGGCACGCACGACGAGAACATCAGCTTCGATGCGGCCAAGTCGATCATCGGCGCCGAACTCGCGTTCAAGGTGCAGACTGTCTCGCTGACGCTGTACCGTGCGGCAGCCGAATACGCACTGACGCGCGGCATCATCATTGCCGACACCAAGTTCGAGTTCGGCACGGACGCCGACGGCCAGCTGCGGCTGATGGATGAAGTACTGACCGCCGACTCGTCGCGCTTCTGGCCGGCGGATGAGTACGAAGAGGGCAAGTCGCCGCCGTCATTCGACAAGCAGTTCGTGCGCGACTGGCTCGAGCTCCAGCACTGGAACAAGGCGCCTCCGCCGCCCGACCTGCCGCCGGATATCGTCGAGAAGACGGCCGCGAAGTACCGCGAGGCGTTGAAGCGCCTGACTGGCAAGTCGCTCGACTGATTCCCTACAATGGCGCCTTCGCGAGCCGCTGAGGTTCGCCTGAAAATAGCCAGGGCCGGCACGGCCGCCACCATCCAATGAACAGCCACGGTCATCCGGCGCCGCTCGTCGGCGTCGTCATGGGCTCCAACTCCGACTGGGACGTCATGCAGCACGCGTGCGAGGTGCTGAAGGAGTTCGGCGTTCGCTTCGAGGCGCGCGTCGTGTCGGCGCACCGCACGCCCGACGACATGTTCGCCTATGCCGACGAAGCCCGCGCCCGCGGCCTGAAGGCGATCATCGCCGGTGCCGGCGGCGCCGCGCACCTGCCGGGCATGATTGCTTCGAAGACCGTGATCCCGGTGCTCGGTGTGCCGATCCCGTCCAAGTACCTGCGTGGCGAAGACTCGCTGCTGTCGATCGTGCAGATGCCGCGCGGCGTGCCGGTGGCGACGTTCGCGATCGGCGAGGCCGGCGCCGCGAACGCCGGCCTGTTCGCAGTGGCGATGCTCGCGACCGAGGATGCCGCGCTGGCGATGACGCTTGCCCAGTACCGCGCCACGCAGACCGAGAAGGCGCGCAACATGACGTTGCCGCTGTAGCTTCGCGCGGTGCGGCCATCGCGCCGTGCCATTCCTGCATTTTCCTCACCATGCCGCCATCGACGACCACTCCGATCGCCCCTGGCGCCTGGCTCGGGCTGCTCGGCGGTGGCCAGCTCGGCCGCATGTTCTGCATGGCCGCGCAGTCGCTCGGCTACAAGGTCTGCGTGCTCGATCCGGGCCGTGACAGTCCGGCCGGCGCCGTGGCCGACGACCACCTGTGTGCCGATTACCTCGACCAGTCCGCGCTGGCGGAACTTGCGCGTCGCTGCCGAGCAGCGACCACCGAGTTCGAAAACGTGCCTGCTGCCGCGCTCGCGTTCCTGGCTCAGCACTGTGCCGTCAGTCCCGATGCGGCCAGCGTGGCGATCGCGCAGGACCGCATCGACGAGAAGCGCTTCCTTGCGGCCAGCGGCATCGAGGTTGCGCCGCACGCCGTCATCACGCAGGCGGACGACTTCGACCGGCTCGACTCGCGCCTTCTGCCCGGCATCCTCAAGTCGGCGCGACTCGGCTACGACGGCAAGGGCCAGGCCCGCGTGGCCACGGCGGCGGAGGCGCGCACCGCATGGACTGCGATGGGCGCGGTGCCGTGTGTGCTCGAGCAGAAGCTGGCGCTGCAGCTCGAGCTTTCGGTCGTTGTCGCGCGCACGCGCGACGGCGCGGTGACGACCTTCCCGGTGGCAGAAAACGAGCATCGCGGCGGCATCCTCGCGGTGTCGATCGTGCCGGCCCGCATCGACGAGGCAACTGCGCAGCGGGCGCGCGACGCAGCGATCGCGATCGCCGCGTCCATGAAGTACGTCGGCGTCCTGTGCGTCGAGTTCTTCGTGCTCGCCGATGGACGTCTGCTCGCCAACGAAATCGCGCCGCGCCCGCACAACAGCGGCCACTACACGATCGACGCCTGTGTCGGCAGCCAGTTCGACCAGCAGGCGCGCGTGCTCGCGGGCCAGCCACTGGGCGATTCGAGCCTGCTGGTGCCGGCGGTCATGCTGAATGTCCTCGGCGACGTCTGGTTCGACGGCGATCGCATGCGCGAACCGGACTGGCCCGCGGTGCTCGCGGTGCCTGGCGCCAAGCTGCACCTGTACGGCAAGAGCGAGGCGCGACGCGGCCGCAAGATGGGCCACGTGACCTGCGTGGCGGCGACGCTGCCGGACGCACTGGTCCGCGCCACCGACGTCGCGCACGTGCTCGGCATCACGCCGCCGCACTGAATCGCGATGGAGTCGCGGCCGGTAGATCCTGACGCGATCGCGCATGCTGTCGACGTGCTCAGGCGCGGCGGCCTGGTCGCGATGCCGACGGAAACCGTCTATGGACTGGCCGCCGATGCCGGCAACGAGTCGGCGGTGCGCGCCATTTTCGCCGCCAAGGGCCGGCCCGCCGATCACCCGGTCATCGTTCACATACCCGACGCATCGGCGATGCGCTGGTGGGCGGTCGATGTACCGGCCGCCGCCGAAACACTGGCCGCGGCGTTCTGGCCCGGCCCGCTGACGCTCGTGCTGAAGCGCGGCCCGGCGGTCTCCGATCTGATCACCGGCGGGCAGGACACCGTGGGTCTGCGTTGTCCGGCCCATCCCTGGGCGCGGGCCCTGCTGCAGGCCTTTGGCGGTGGAGTCGCGGCGCCGAGCGCCAACCGCTTCGGGCGCATCAGCCCGACAACAGCGCAGCACGTGGTCGAGGACCTCGGCCTCAAGCCGGGCGGGGCGGTCGACATGGTCCTGGACGGTGGCGCCTGTCCGGTCGGCATCGAGTCGACGATCGTCGACCTGTCCGGCCCGACCCCGCGCCTGCTGCGGCCGGGGGTCGTGACGCGCCAGCAGCTCGAAGACGTACTCGGAGTGCCGGTCGAAAGCAGCGCTGTCGGCGCACCGCGCGTTTCCGGAGCGCTTGAGAAGCATTACGCGCCACGGACTCCGCTCGAACTGGTCCCGGTGGGCCGGGTCGCCGAACGCGTCGCTGCGACTGCGCCGCGGGCGGTGGCTGTGCTGGCACCGGACTGGGCCGTGCGGGCCGCACCGAACCTGCGGCTGCACCTGCTGGCGGCGGACCGTCCGTCGGAATACGCCCGGACGCTGTACGACAACCTGCGCCGACTCGATGCCAGCGGGGCCGTGCACCTGATCATCGCGGAGCCGCCGCAAGGCCCGGACTGGGAGGCCGTGCGGGACCGTCTCAAACGCGCATCAGCGGGCAGCGCAGCGTGAGTTCCGGCGCACGCCGTGGCATGATCGTCGCCCGCTCGGGGAGACGGGCGTAGTTCAGCGGACCAACAAGGGGGTAAACGCGATGTTCGATTTCAGCCGCAATGCGGCGCGCTATTTTCGCGGCCATCGCCGCAACACTGTTACTGATTTCCTGCGGCGGCAGCAGCAACGACACGCCGGCACCGCCGCCGTTCGGATCAACGACCCTTGTCATTGGGTCCAGCCTGAGCGACAACGGAAATCAGTGCCAGGCACCGGCCGTCCGAGTGCCTGCCGACACCGCCCGCCTACAACCAGCTGGACTTCAAACGGACCGCTTTGGGTTACGACCGTCGCTGCGCGCTATGGTGCCGCCGTGAACCCGTCGCTGCAGGGGCGGCACCAACTTCGCGTATGCCGACGCGCGTACCGGCGTTGTGCCGAACGACGGAACCACGGCGCCACCGCCGGCCATCGCCCCGAGCCTGGTGCAGCAGACGGAGACCCTGCTCTGCGCGCAGTGGGCTTCGCAGTCAATCCGCAGAACCTCGTCATCGTGGATGCGGGCGGCGCGTTCGGCAACAACGTCAAGGCGGCTCTTGCACTGGTGCTTGCCAATCCGGCGAACGCCACGACGATCGTCACTGCCACGGTCACCGCGGCAGTCACCGACGTGGTCGGGATTCTCACCCGGCTCTACGCGGCGGGCGCGCGCAACATCCTGTTGCTCAATTCGCCGAATCTCGGCGCGACGCCCGCGGCGATTGCCACTGAACAATCCGCTGGTGCCACGCTGCTGACGCAGATGTCTGGCGGCTTCAACGCTAACATCGCCACGCAGGTGAACAACTTGAGAGCCGTCTCGCCGGGATTGAACATTTATCTGATCGACGCGTTTGCGCTGCAGAGCCAGGTAGCAGGCGAATCCAGCGGCCTTCGGATTTGCCAATGTCACGCAGCCCTGCTTCGTCCAGGCCACGGCGACAACGCCGCAGATCCTTTGCTCGACCGACGCGGCCGTTCAGAACACGTTCGTCTTCTGGGATCGTTCAGCATCCGACCTATGCGACTGGGCAGCTTGTCGCTCAGCGCACGATCACGGCGATCGGTCGCTGATTCGATCTGCTGCGAACGTCAACGGCGCCTGCGGGCGCCGTTTTCATTTCAGCCGTAACGCGACTAGCGCCAGCGGTCTCATCAGGCCGTGTTCGCTGTGCCGAGCTGCTGACGGTACAGCGCCTCGATCGCCTCGATGACCGCCTGCGGCTGATCCCGTTGCGGACTGTGGCCGCAGTCGGCGAGCTTGAGCAGGCGACACGGCGACCGCACGCCGGCGGCGATTCGGTCGAGCTGCTCCATCGTCCCGTACTGATCGTCGATGCCCTGGATCGCCAGCACCGGGCAGCGGATCTTCGGCAGTTCGGCCTCGATGTTCCACTGGCGGAAGGCGGGGTCGAGCCAGCCGTCGTTCCAGCCGAAAAATGCGCCGTCCGGATCGTCATGAACGCGGGCCAACGGTGCGCGCAGCTTGCCGTGCTTCCAGGCCTCGCGCGCAACGCGTATTCCTTCGATGGTCACGTCTTCGACGAACACGTGCGGCGCCATGATCGCGATCGCGCGCGGTGCGTATCGCGCCGCGAACAGCAGTGCGATCGAACCGCCGTCGCTGTGACCCACCAGCATCGGTGCGGTGATGCCGAGATGTTCCAGCAATGCCGGAAGGACGTCCCAGGCCTCACGATGCAGGTAATCGGTGCCGCGCGGCCGGCCGAGCGGCGTCGAGCGTCCGTAACCGCGGCGCGAGTAAACCATGCCCGGCGCGCCGAGCCGGTCGCAGACTGCGCGCGGAAAATCGCGCCAACCGGCAACGGAACCGAGCCCTTCGTGCAGGAACACCAGCGGCGGCGAGTCGCGCTCGGGCGCGATGCGCAGGACCTCGAGCCGTTCGCCGGCAATCTCTGCCCAGTCGATGCTCATCCGGCGATGGATGTTCAGGCGCTCGCTGCGGTACCAGCCTCGTGCCAGTCGTGCCTGGAACGTGCGCGCCTTGAACGCGAGCATGATTTTCAGAATGCCCTCGGCGACTGCCCAGGTCGCGATCACCCACACGAATCCCATCAGTCCCGCGGCGGGCTGCGCGATCAGCAGCAGCCCGAACAGCACCGATACGCCGCCCATCAGCCACAGCAGCCATTCGCGCTCGATTTCGGCGCGCAGCTTGATGCCCGCCCAGATCATCAACACGCCGGCCGCGATCGCGTAGGCAGAGATCAGCAGCAGCAGTGCGCCGGCGGCGGTGCCCGGCGACAGCAATCCGATCGCCCCGGCCACGACGCCGAGCAGGCCGAGCAGCAGCCAGACCCACCAGTGGCTGGCCGTCGCGCGGTTCCGGACGGCGCTCGCCATCGTGACGATGCCGTCGACGAAGACGGTGGCCGCGAAGAAGACCGCGAGGATGAACAGCGTCAGTCCCGGCCACATGAAGGCCAGCACGCCAAAGATCACGGACGCGAGTCCGCCGACCAGCAACGCCCACCACGCCTGCTTCAGCAATGCCTGCATTGTTTCCCCCTGACCCTGTTCTTGGATGACCGGGGTCTGCCGCCCCGGAAAAGTGAGCGAGCCTACCAACGCTGGCCGTCGCTGCCAATCGGCGCACCGCGCGCCGCAGACAGGCCGTCCTTAGGCGATAGCCACGGCGAGCTTGCCGCGCGCGCTGCCGCTGCGCGATTCGGCCAGTGCGTCGATTGCTTCGTCGAAGGCGTAAGTTCGGGTCAAGGACACCGGCACCCGGCCCTCCGCGACCAGCGCGAATACCTGGGCGACCTGCGCTGCGTCGGGCTCGAGCCGCAGCGTGTGACGCTTCACGCTGCGAAAGCAGTTCAGCAGCGGATCGAAGATCACGCCAGGGAATGACGGCAGCGTGACGGCGAAGTGGCCACCGCCGGGCATCAGTGTCGGGAGTGCCGCCGTATCCAACCGGCTCGCACAGTCGATGACCGCATCGAAGGGTCCGAGCCAGGATGACGGTGGCAGGGCGTAGTCGACCTGCGCGTCGGGCTGCAACGAACGCAGGAACGACTGGCTGCGCGCGCTTCCGGTCGCGACGACGGTGGCGCCCCGGTCGCGCAGCATCGGCACGAGGAAGCTGCCGACGCCGCCCGCGGCACCGTGGACCAGCACGCGCTGCCCGGACTGAACATCGATCATCGAGCACAACTGCAACGCGGACAGTCCGGCCACCGGGATGACGGCGGCGATGTCGAACGGCACCTCACGCGGGATCGTCACGCATTGCGCAGCGGATACCGCGACCTGCTCGGCCAGCGCGCGCGGTGGTTCCTTGAAGGGATTGAGCCAGGCGGCGACGCGGTCGCCCACGCGCAGGGATTTCACCTTCGAACCGACGCTGATCACTTCGCCGGAAAGCTCGGCGCCGACGCCGCACGGCGGCCGGCTTTTCGCCAGCAGTTTGAACTGGCCCTCGACCAGCTTCCAGTCGAGCGGGTTGATGCCCACGAATCGCGCACGTAACACGACGCCATCGTCCGCCGTCGACGGAGCGTCGATGTCCTCGAAGCGCAGGACGTCGGTGATCGGGCCGAACGCGGCGTAGCGCAGGGCGCGCATGCGGTGGATCAGAAAAACGCCTGGATGCCGGTCTGCGCGCGCCCGAGGATCAGCGCATGGATGTCGTGCGTGCCTTCGTAGGTGTTGACGACTTCGAGGTTGAGCATGTGGCGCACGACGCCGAACTCGTCGCTGATGCCATTGCCGCCGAGCATGTCGCGGGCCACACGCGCGACGTCGAGCGCCTTGCCGCAGGAGTTGCGCTTCATGATGCTGGTGATCTCGACGGCAGCCGTGCCTTCGTCCTTCATGCGGCCGAGCCGCAGGCAGCCCTGCAGCGCCAGCGCGATCTCGGTCTGCATGTCGGCGAGCTTCTTCTGCACCAGCTGGTTGGCCGCGAGCGGGCGGTCGAACTGCTTGCGGTCGAGCACGTACTGGCGCGCGGTGTGCCAGCAGGATTCGGCCGCACCCAGTGCGCCCCAGGCGATGCCGTAGCGCGCGGAGTTCAGGCACGCGAACGGTCCCTTCAGCCCCTGCACGTTCGGCAGTTCGTTCTCCGCCGGGACGAACACCTCGTCCATCACGATCTCGCCGGTGATCGAGGCGCGCAGGCCCATTTTTCCGTGGATCGCGGGTGCGCTCAGCCCCTTCATGCCCTTCTCGAGGATGTAACCGCGGATCACGCCGCCGTCGTCCTTGGCCCAGACGACGAAGACATCGGCGATCGGCGAGTTGCTGATCCACATCTTGGAGCCGGTCAGGCGGAAACCGCCGTCGGCGCCTTTCGCCCGCGTCGCCATGCTGCCGGGATCGGAGCCGTGATTGGGTTCAGTCAGGCCGAAGCAGCCGATCCATTCGCCGGTCGCCAGCTTCGGCAGGTACTTGCGACGCTGCGCCTCGGAGCCGAACTCGTAGATCGGCAGCATCACCAGCGAACTCTGCACGCTCATCATCGAGCGATAACCGGAATCGACACGCTCGATCTCGCGCGCGATCAGCCCGTAGCAGACGTAATTGAGGCCCGCGCCGCCGTACTCCGCGGGCAAGCGTGTTGCCGAGCAGCCCCAGTTCGCCCATCTCGCGGAAGATCGCGGGGTCGCTCTTCTCGTGGCGGAACGCCTCGAGAACGCGCGGCGCCAGCTTGTCCTGTGCGTAGGCGCGCGCGGCATCGCGCACCATGCGCTCGTCGTCGGTGAGCTGCTGCTCGAGCAGCAGCGGGTCGTCCCACTGGAAGCTGGCCTTCACGGAGCGGGAATTCTCAGGGGCGTTCATGTTTGTCTCCGACATCCGCTGCAGGCGCGAATTCTAGCCTCGGTTGTTGACTCATCCCGCCAGGCGGGATGCTGGGTAAGTGCGGTGCCGTTGAACATCGGCGGAGCGCGCGGCCGCTCCGAAGCGCAGCCGACCAATCGGTGTTGAGCGGTTCGCGCGCAGCGCGAACCGTGCCGGTCCGAGTGCACGTGCAACGCGCGTAGCGCGTTGCGTACACGAGGACCGCCCCCTACAGGTCCGTTCGCACTTTCCACAATTCCGGGAACAGTACGACCTCGAGCATCTTGCGCAGGTAACCGACGCCACTGGTGCCGCCGGTGCCGGGCTTGAAGCCGATGATGCGCTCCACCGTGCTCACATGCCGGAACCGCCACAGCCGGAAGGCGTCCTCGAGATCGACCAGTTCCTCGGCGAGTTCGTACAGTTCCCAGTATTCGCGCGGCGCACGGTAGATCGTGAGCCAGGCCGCCTCGACGCTCGGGTCGCCGGCATGCCGCTGCGTGAGGTCGCGCTCGATCACCGCGGGGTCGATGGCAAAGCCGCGGCGCGCGAGCAGGCGGATCGCCTCGTCGTACAGCGACGGGGCGGCGAAGGCCGCTTCGAGCCGCTGCTTCAGCTCGGGGCGATCGTCATGCGGCCGCAGCATCGCGCCGTTCTTGTTGCCCAGCAGGAACTCGATCTCTCGGTACTGCCACGACTGGAACCCGGAGCTCGTCCCCAGGTGCGGGCGGATCGCGCTGTACTCGCTCGGCGTCATCGTGCCGAGCACATCCCAGGCGTGCACCAGCTGTTCCATGATGCGCGAGACGCGCGCCAGCATCTTGAATGCGGGCGGCAGGTCCGACGCCGCGATCGCGCACTGCGCGGTGCGCAGCTCGTGCAGGACGAGTTTCATCCACAGTTCGCTGGTCTGGTGCTGAACGATGAACAGCAGCTCGTTCGGGTCCGCTGAGCGTGGATGCTGTGCATCGAGGATGGCGTCGAGCGCCAGGTAGTCGCCGTAGCGCATCGCCGGGGGATCAGCGGGTGAGCTCATGTGACCTTCGCCCGGTGTTGAAAGCGTTCCGCACGCCATTCCTCCGTCCGCAACACATCGGCAAGGGCCTGCGCGGCGTCGAACGACATCGACATGGCGCACGTAGAGCGGCGCAAAGCCGAATCGCAGGATGTCGGGCGCGCGAAAGTCGCCGATGACGCCGCGTTCGATCAGGGCCTGCATCACCGCGTAGGCCTGCGGGTGCGAAAAACACACCTGGCTGCCGCGTGTCTCGGCGGCGCGCGGTGACGCCAGCGCGACGCCGTCGCCGCACCTCTCTTCGACACACGCGATGAAGGCTTCGGTCAGCGCGACCGACTTCGCCCGCAACGCGTCCATCCCTGCAGCGAGCACGGTGTCGACGCCGGCGTCGAGTGCGGCCAGCGCGATGATCGACGGCGTGCCGACCGCGAAGCGGTCGATCGTCGCAGCCGGCGCGTAGTCAGTGACGAACTCGAACGGCGTGCGGTGCCCGAACCAGCCGGTGAGCGGCTGCGCGTACGTCGCACCGGCCAGTGCGTCGAGGTGGCGTTGTGCCGCGTAGACAAAGGCCGGCGCGCCCGGCCCGCCGTTGAGATACTTGTAGCCGCACCCCACGGCGAAGTCCGCCTGCGCTGCGTGCAGGTCGACCGGCACGGCCCCGGCCGAATGGGCCAGGTCCCACACGACCAGTGCGCCGGCCTCATGCGCCCGGCGCGTGAGCGCGGCGAGGTCGTGCATCGCACCGGACTTGAAGTTCACGTGAGTCAGGAACACGACCGCCACGGTTTCGTCGATGGCGCCCTGCACCTCGTCGGCATCGACCAGTCGCAGTTCATGGCGATCGCCGAGCAACTGCGCGAGTCCCTGTGCCACGTAGAGGTCGGTCGGGAAGTTTCCGCGCTCGGTCAGAATTACTCGGCGTTCCGCGAGGGACACCTGTGGTCGTGCCGTCTGCAGGTGCAGCGCGGCCGCCAGTGCCTTGAAGAGATTGATCGATGTCGAGTCCGCGCAGATGACCTCGTGCGCGTTGCGCGCCGATCAGTCGCGCGATCTTGGCGCCGACGCGGCGCGGCAGTTCGGTCCATCGTGCCGTGTTCCAGGAGCGAATCAATCCTCCGCCCCACTCGCGCTCGACGACCTCGCGCACGCGGGCGCTGGTCGACAGCGGCAAGGCCCCGAGCGAGTTGCCATCGAGATAGATCACGTCCTCGGGCAGGCAGAAGCCGCGCCGATGTGCCGCGAGCGGATCGGTGGCGTCGCGGGCCAGTGCGTCATCCCGGGTCACGCCGGCAACTCCCTGAGCACGGCGCGCACCGGGCTCGCGTCGCAGCCGGCGATCTTCAGGGGCAGGGCAATCAGTTCGTAGTCGCCGGCCGGCACGTCGTCGAGCACGATGCCTTCCAGTATGGCCATGCCGTGCGCACGCACGCGCTGGTGGCTGTCGAGCGATTTGCTATCGGCAGGGTCGAGCGACGGGGTGTCGATGCCGACGAGGCGCACGCCGCGCGCATGCAGCGCATCGATAGTCGACGGCGCGAGCGCCGAGAAACCCGGGTCCCATGTGTGCACCGGGGCCTGCCGGTACGTTCGGATCAGCACGCGTTCGGGTACGTCATTGAGGTGGTCGAGCAGATGCATCGGTTCGACCAGCGGCCCGACGTCGATGGCGTGTAGGACGCGGCAGCGGCCGAGGTAAGTGTCGATCGGCACCTCGGCCATCGCGGCGCCGTTTGAGTCGTAGTGCAGCGGAGCGTCGGTGTGCGCGCCGGTGTGGGGTGACAGCCGGATCTCGGATACGTTGACCGGGCAACTTTCGTCGATCGTCCAGGTCCAGCGCTGTGCAAAGAGTGTGTCGCCGGGGAACACCGGAACGCCGGGTCCGATCGTCGGCGAGATGTCCCAGAGTCGCGGCATGGAGCGATTCTAGGGCCTGCGTTCGCGGTGCAACTCCACTGCGGCGCTGTCAGCGCAATGGCGTCACGAACTTCCTGCAGAGGTCGACGCGGATCGCCGTAGCCGCAGCGTGCCGGTGGCGAGTGCCGTACCGGCCAGGATGATCGCGCACCCGATCAGCATTGTCGGAGTGACCGTCTCGCCGAGAAAGATTCCGCCCCACAGCATCGCAAAGGCTGGAATGAGATAGGTCACGGTCATCGCCGTCGCCGGACCGACCCGGGCAATCAGCCGGAAGTACAGGATGTAGGCGATGCCGGTGCACAGCACACCGAGTGCTCCCGCGGCGGCCCAGTCGATCGCGGCGGGTGGCGCCGCCGGCCAGGTGGCGATCGCGAACGGCAACAGCAGCAGCGCTGCGGCGGTCTGGCTGCCGGCGGCGACGGCCAAAGGTCGAACTCCGGCGAACTTGCGCTTCGCCACGCTGGCCGAGACGCCATAGGAGAACGTCGCTACCAGCGCTGCGATGATGGCCCAGCCGCTGCTGTCGCCGCCGAATCCGGCCTTCGCGCCCGAAAGCCACAGCACCCCTGCGAAACCAATCCCCATGCCGATCCACTGCAGCAGTGTCAGTCGCTCGCGCAGCCATACCCAGGCGACCAGTGCTGTGAACAATGGCGCGGTGGCATTCAGGATCGATGCCAGGCCAGCCGTGATCGACAGGACCGCCCACGCGAACAGTGCGAACGGGATCGCCGTGTTGACTGCCCCGAGCAGTACGAACCGCGCCGGCGCTGCCCGTAGTTCCGAGAAATCACCACGCAGCGCCAGCAGCGGCAGCAGCATCAGCGCCGCGATCGCCACGCGCAGTTCGGCCAGAGCGAAGGCGCCGAAGGCAGGCACCGCCATGCGAGTAAACAGAAAGCTCGCGCCCCAGAGCGCGGCGAGCAGGACGAGATCGGCTAGGTCGCGGCGTTTCATGACGACATTGTCGACGGACCGGAATGACCGGCCCATCCGCTTCTTGCGGTCAATATCGCATTCGACGCCCCTGCGACGCGCCGGCTCGGCCCGTTCAGCGCCACGGCGTGCGCAGCGCCGGGGGCAGCGGCTCCTCGACGGCGCTGGCGAAGTAGCGGCCGTCATGAAACACCAGCGGCGTGCCGCCCGGCGCATCGAAGTGCACCACCTCGCCGACCAGGATGACGTGGTCGCCCTCGGGATGGCGACTGCGGTTGCGCGCAATCAGCGTGGCGACGCAGCCATGCAGCAACGGCATGCCATGCGGCCCGTCGTGCCAGTCGGCCGGACCGAAACGATCCGCACCGTGCGTGGCGAAGCGCCGCGCCACCTCGAGCTGGTCGCCGGCGAGCACATTGACCGCGTAATGCGTGCACGACTCGAAAGCGGCCAGCGAATGCGCCTTGTACGCCAGACTCCACAGCACCAGCGGCGGTTCGAGTGACACCGAGTTGAAGGAATTGACGGTCAGGCCGACCGGTGCGCCATGGGCGTCACGCGTGGTGACGACCGTGACCCCGGTGGCGAACTGGGCAAGCGCCCGGCGGTAATCCGTGTCATGGGCTTTCGCCTGCATGCGCCGATTCTACGTGCCGGGCGTGCACCGACGCTGCGAACGCTATGATCCTCGCTGCAGAAATCGGACCGGCTGTGCAGGCGTCGCCAGCAGGTTCAACAAAGTCACAGAACGACGTTCAATCCGGAGGACATGATGAAGGCATTGCGGGGACTCTTTGCCGTGATTCTGGCCAGCCTGCTGGCCGGCTGCGGCTACAACACGATCCAGCAGAAGGACGAGGCCGTGAAATCGGCGTGGGCCGAAGTGCTCAGCCAGTATCAGCGGCGCGCCGACCTGATTCCCAATATCGTCAGCACGGTCAAGGGCGAGGCCGACTTCGAGAAGACCACGCTGCAGAACGTGATCGAGGCGCGCGCCAAGGCGACTGCCATCCAGGCCACACCCGAACTCGTCAACAATCCGGAAGCGTTTGCAAAGTTCACGCAGGCGCAGGGTGAACTGAGTTCGGCATTGTCCCGGTTGCTGGTGACGGTCGAGAACTATCCCAACCTGAAAGCCAATGCCGGGTTCCAGGAACTGCGCACGCAGCTCGAAGGCACGGAAAACCGCATCGGCATCGCGCGCAATCGCTACATCAAGGCGGTCGAGGACTTCAACACGTTCGTGCGGCAGCTGCCGCAGAGCCTGACCGCGATGGTGTTCGGCTACAAGCCCAAGCCGCAGTTTGCCGTCGAAAACGAATCGGCCATCAGCAAGCCGCCGACCGTCGACTTCGGCACGCCGAAGAAGTAGCGACGGAACGACACTGCACAGGGCAGGCTTGATGCGGTCGATGAAGCGGGTGGCAGCGCCGCTCGCGGCGCTGGCGTTCGCGCTGGTTGCCGCGCTCGCGGGCGCGCAGCAGGCACCGGCGCCGCTCCCGAAGGGCGTCTTCCCCGGGGCCGAGCCGAGCGCTGCGCCGCCGACCGCACCTGCCCAGTCTGCACCCGCCCCGGCGCCCACGCCGCGAGCCGAGCCGCCCGCGACGGACGCGCCGGCGGGGCGCGAAATCGCGCGTGATCCGCTCGGTCGGGTCGCCATCCCTCCGGCGGCGCCGGTGACCGACCTGGCCGGCGTGCTCACCCCCGCGGCGCAGCAGGCCCTGCGCAGCAAGCTGATCGAGTTCGAGCGTGCACGCGGATCGCAGATCGCCGTCATCGTCGTACCGACGACGCAACCCGAACCGATTGCCGACTTCACGAACCGCGTCGGTGACGCGTGGAAGATCGGGCGCAAGGGCGTCGGCGATGGCGTGCTGATCGCCCTGGCGGTCCAGGATCGCAAGGTCTGGATCAGCGTGGCGCGTGCGCTCGAAGGGGCGATACCGGATGTCATGGCGTCGCGCATCACGCGTGAACTCATGGGTCCGTCGTTCGCGAAGGGTGACTTTGCCGGCGGCATCAATGCCGGTGTCGATGCGGTGATGAAGCGCATCGAAGGCGAGGCACTGCCGACGCCGGCCGGCATCCCGCGCCACAAGGTGGACGCGGGCGAGGACCTGATGGCTGCACTCGTGCCGCTGGTCATCTTCGGCGCCATCGTGGCGGGACTGCTGCGGCGTGCGTTCGGCACGCCCGGTGCCGCAGTCACCAGCATGGGTGTCGGTGCGCTCGCCGGAGTCCTGCTGACGTCGCTGGTCATGGGCGCCATCGCGGCCGTGGCGGTGTTCGTGTTTTCCGGCTTCTTCGGTGGTGGAGGTGGCGGCGGGCGGGTGCTGGGCGGGCGACGCCGTGGGCCAATCATCATTCCCGGGGGCTGGTCCGGCGGAGGCGGCTGGGGCGGAGGCGGCAGCGGGGGCGGAGGCTGGAGCTCCGGTGGTGGAGGCGACTTTGCCGGTGGTGGCGGCGGCAGCAGCTGGTAGGACCATGGACATCGGACGAACCCTGCGGCACTTGTTGACCACTCCGGGCGCGGTGCGCCGCGCGTTTCCGGAGGAGGCGCTGGTGCGCGTCCGCGCAGCGATCGCGGCGAGCGAGGTCGCGCACAGCGGCGAGATCCGTTTCGCGGTCGAGGCTGCGCTGCCGTGGAGCTACCTGCGGCGCGATGCGCCGGCGCGCGAACGTGCGCAGATGATCTTCTCGAAGTTGCGCGTGTGGGACACCGCCAGCAACAACGGTGTTCTGATCTACGTCGAACTGGCCGATCACCAGATCGAGATCGTTGCCGACCGCGGTATCGGTGCCCATGTGACCGCCCAGGAATGGGCCGGCATCGCAGCTTCCATGCGCGACCGATTTCGCTCAGGGGAGTTCGAGGCCGGTGCCATCGAAGGCGTGCAGGCCGTCGGCGCGTTGCTGGCCCGGCATTACCCGCTGGCCGATGGCGAGCGCAATCCCAATGAACTGCCCGACCATCCCGCTGTCCTCTAGCGTGACCCGGCTTTAGCGCAATCAGGCCCAAGTTGAATGTCTTCGAGCCCGACGGCCTGTGGGAGGCGGTGCGTGAACGCCTTGCACGTCCCGGCGCATTCGGCTGGCTGGCCCTGATTCCCGTTGTCGGTGCGTTTGCCGTCGCGATCGCCGCCGAAACCGGAGTGCGCGTTTTCAACACGGAATGGCATGCCGTGTTCGGCTATTCAGCGCGACCGGATGCGGACGGATCCCGGTTTCGTGCGCTCTGGGTCGCCCTGGCCCTGGCCCCGTATCTGCAGGGCGTCGTTGGTGCGCTCCTGCTCCCGATGTATGGACGTACCCGTCGGTGGCGCGCCGCCATCGCGGTCGCCGTGGTCGGCGCTGTGCCACTGTTTCTTGCCGGCCTCACCATGGTCTGGTTGCCGGGAATCATCCTGGTGCTGGGAGCATTTGCCGTCAGCTTTGTCTGGTGGGTGATCGGTGCACGCGAACTGCTCGATGTGCCGCACTCGGAAGCGACGGAGTTCGTGACCGTCACGCTGATGGCATCGAGTGCGGTGGTGTTCCTGTTGACGACCGCCCTGCCGTCCTGAACGGCGAGGGCGCAGCCGGGTCGATGCCCGTAAGCTTGCGGCCGTTGCTGCGACCAAGTGACTGGCCGTCACCTCCGGCGGTGTCGAATTTGAGTCGAAACAAGGGAGTCGAAACCATGTCGATCCAGCATCCCCTCGCAGCGACCCCCCGGCCCGGCAACCAGTTTGCGACCCTCGGCGGCGGCTGCTTCTGGTGCCTGGAAGCGGTGTTCGAGGAAGTCGAAGGCGTCGTCGATGTCGAGTCCGGCTACATCGGGGGTACCGTGGAGCAGCCGACCTATCGCCAGGTGTGCGAAGGAACCACCGGACACGCGGAGGTGGTGCGCATCGAATTCGATCCTACGGGTATCTCCTACCGCGAGGTGCTCGAGATCTTCTTCGCGATCCACGACCCGACCACGCTCAATCGCCAGGGCAACGACGTCGGCACGCAGTACCGGTCGGCCATCTACCTTCACTCAGCCGAACAGCGTAGCGTGGCCGAGGACGTCATCCGCGAGGCGCAGGCCCACTATCGCGACCGTATCGTGACCGAACTTGCCGATGCAGGACCCTACTGGCGTGCCGAGGTCTATCACCAGGAGTACTTCCGCCACAATCCGGAGCAGGGCTACTGCGCCGTCGTCGTTGCGCCCAAGGTGGCGAAGTTCAGGAAGACCTTCGCGGCAAAACGTCGGAATTCGGCGGGGGATTAGCCGCAATCCGCGATGTCGCAGTGCGATGGTGCCGCTACCATCGCACGGTCGTCATTGGGGAGGATGTGCATGCGGTCCAAAAAACTGTTTGTTGCGGTCTGTGCCGCATTGTTCGTCGGTGCTGTTTCAGCGAAAGACGTTGGCAAGCCTGCCCCCGCATTTGATCTGCCGGCGGCCGGTGCGCAGAAGGTCCGACTGGCCGACCTCAAGGGTCGCGTCGTACTGGTCGACTTCTGGGCCTCATGGTGCGCGCCGTGCAAGCAGTCGTTCCCTTGGATGAACGAGATGCAGGCCAAGTACGGGCCGAAGGGACTGACGATCGTCGGCATCAACGTCGACAAGAAGCGCGAGGACGCCGACAAGTTCCTCACCGGTACGCCGGCGAAGTTCACGGTGGCGTTCGACTCCACCGGCAAGGTTGCCGAGATGTATCAACCCCAGGGCATGCCGACCTCGTTCCTGATCGGCGCCGATGGAGTGGTGCGGGCCATGCACGTCGGCTTCCGTGAAGGCGACCGTGACAAGCTCGAAGCCGAACTGGCCGCCGCCCTGTCGGCCGCCGCGCGCAAGTGAGGACACGATGACGAAGCGCTTGTTGATCACGATCGCAGCCGCCGTGCTGGTGACGGGCTGCGAATCGATGCCCAAGGTGCAGCCGTGGCAGAAGGGCAATCTCGCCAAGCCCGAGATGGCATTCGACTCGGATGCGCTCGAGGCGCGCTTCGCCGATCACACCTACTTCAGCAAGGAAGGCGCATCGGGCGGCGCAAGCGTCGGAGGCGGCGGATGCGGCTGCAACTAGACACGATGGATACCGCGCTCAAGATGCCACGACGCGGCGCGGTTCTGGCCGCAGCGCTTGCGCTGCCGGGACTGATGCCGGGTGCTGCGCAGGCTCAGGTCACCGCCCCCAACGCGACGCTGGTGCAGTTCAAGTACCTGTACTACAGGGACTATCAGGAGTCCGGCGACCGCATGACGGTGAAGTCGCCGGCACTTTATCTGCTCACGCCGATCACCGACGACTGGGTATTCGAGATCGGTGCGGTCTACGACAGCATGTCGGGCGCGTCGCCGTACTACCACACGACGCTGTCGGGAGCGTCGGGCCTGGGCATCAAGGACGCGCGGACCGCGGTGGATGTCACGGTCACCAAGTATTTCGCGAATCGCACGTCGGTGGCGATCCGCGCGGCCTACTCGGACGAGGACGACTACCGCTCGACCGCAGGGGCCGTGACGATCCGGCACGCGACGCCTGATCAGAACACGACGTTCACCGTAGGCGGCGGGTACTCCGGCGACGAAGTCTTTCCCACCGTCGGAACCCAGCCACCGCCCACGCGGCAGAAGCGGACCTATGACGCCATCGTTGGCCTGTCACAGGTGTTCTCGCCGAACGACACCGCCCAGTTCAATTTCTACTACGCGCACCAGAGCGGTTATCTGACCGACCCGTACAAGGCGTACTGGGGCATCGACAACCGCCCGGCCACGCGCGATCAGTTCGCGGGCCTGGTGCGGTGGAACCACTTCTTCGATTCCGCCAATGCGACGCTGCGCATGTCGTACCGCTACTACCAGGACGACTGGGAAGTGGTGGCCAACACCGTCACGTTCGACTGGGCACAGACGCTTCCCGATGGCTGGCTGCTGACGCCCGGGTTGCGCTACACGACGCAGAGCGCGGCGCTTTTCTACTACGACCCGATCTACGACCCGATGCTTGGAGCGCCGTATCCGCCGGGCTACCTGAACAATCCGGGCGGCTACTACACCTCGGACCAGCGCCTCTCGGCGTTCGGCGGCATCACCGCCGGTCTCAAGGTGTCCAAGGCGCTGCCGGCCGGTTGGCTGATCGACGCCAAGGCCGAATACCTCGAGCAGCGTGCCGACTGGCGCCTGGGCGGCGAAGGCAGCCCGGGACTGGAGACCTTCAAGGCGCAGATGTATCAGGTCGGCGTCACGAGAAAGTTTTAGCGCTCCTCGTGTACGCGACGTCGCGTCTCGTGTCGCAGTCCCGCAGGCCGGGACTTGCACGTGCACTCGTTCCGATTAGTTTGTCGGCTTCGCTCCGGAGCGGCCGCGCGCTTCGCCGATCGTCAACGGCACGGCACTCCCTCCCTGCCCCTCCCCGCGAGAGGGAGGGTTTGAGCAAAATCACCAGCCTGGCCGGTAGCATCGCGGCTCTTGTGACGCTCGCTCCCTACACCTTTGAATTCAAGGCGATGGCCTCGCGCTGCGAGGTGCGCCTGTTTGCGCCAGACGCGGAGACGGCGCGCGCGTGGTCGGATGCCGCGATCGACGAGGTGAGGCGCATCGAGATCAAGTACTCGCGCTATCGCGACGACAGCGTGACCACGGCCATCAACCGTGCGGCCGGCGGCGCGGCGGTTGCCGTCGATGCCGAGACCGCCGGGCTGCTCGACTTCGGAGCCGCCCTGCATGCACAGAGCGATGGGCGGTTCGATCTCACCAGCGGCGTACTGCGGCGGGTCTGGGACTTCAAGGTGCAACAGCTGCCGGCGCAGCAACAGGTCGACGCCGTGCTGCCGCTGATTGGCTGGTCGCAAGTCGAATGGCACGATGGCCAGGTGCGGTTGCCGCAGCCGGGCATGGAGATCGACTTCGGCGGCATCGGCAAGGAGTACGCCGCCGACCGTGCCGGCGCAATGCTGATGGAGCAGGGCGCCGTGCACGGGCTGGTCAATCTCGGCGGCGATGTGCGCGTGATCGGACCGACGCTCGATGGCTCACCGTGGCGGATCGCGATCCAGCACCCGCGCGGCCGGCCGGGAGAAACACTCGCACGGCTCGATGTCGCCAGCGGAGCTCTCGCGACCTCCGGCGACTACGAGCGCTACATCGTGGTCGATGGCCGTCGCTATTGCCATGTGATGGACCCGCGCAGTGGCTGGCCGGTGGGCGCCTTCCAGTCGGTATCAGTCGTGGCGCCGCTGGCGATCGCGGCCGGGGCGTGTGCCACCGTGGCGATGCTGTACCCCGTCGCCGAGGCGCTGGACTTTCTCGAGGCGCAGGGCGTGCGCTATCTGGCGATCGATGCCTCCGGGCAGCGCCACACGGCGTGACCGGCAGCCGACTTCAGGTCTAGCCGACCACCGCCTTGGCGAGTTCGATCAGCGTCAGCGGCGCGCTGCCCTCGGCCTTGTTGTTGGCGATGATGAAGCTCTCCTGGCCGCTCTTGATGGCCACGTGCATCAGGTGGACGAGCGTGCCGCGGGTTGCAATGTCCGGATCGATCAGCCGGTCGAAAGGCGCGTAGCGCGTCTTGGCGTCGTCGTAACGAAATCCCGAGTGGAGGTTCCAGCGTACGACGAGTGGGCCTTTCAGGCGCCAGTCGTCGCCCTCCTCCGGCAGTGCGTCGAGCGCGCGCAGCGCGGCGCTCTGCCGCGCTGCCGCCGGCATGCGCGCGTGGACGCCGATCGTCAGTCGGGTTCCCGTCTCGCGCAGCATGCGGATGAAGCGCGGTGTCAGCAGTTCGGCGTTGCGCAGCTCGACCGCGTACAGCGGTGCAATCTCGCCGACGCGGCGGGGCAGCGCACTGAGGAAGGCGCCGAGCCGGTCGATGGTCGAGTGGCCTCCGTCGCCGGTGGTCATCTCGCGCGGCAGCGGCGGCAGCTGGAACAGCAAGGGCCCCGCGTGGGATGCGAGGCCCTCGATGGCCGGCACGACGAACTGCTCGATGGCCGTGCCGACGTCGAGAAAGTACGGATTGGGTTCGGCCGGCGCGCCGCGTTCGCCGCGCATGAACGCGTCTGCGACCAGCGCCGGGGCCTTGACCAGGAAGCGGAATCCGGCCGGCACCTGGCTCGCGTAGCGCGCAAAGTCGCTGCGCGGCAAGCGGCTGGTAGTAGCCGCGATCGATGCCGACCAGTCGCAGCAGCGGATGCTGTGCATAGGCCGTGAGTCCCACACGCGCGAGCGCGGACTCGCTGTACGCATCGCCATACACGATGCCCTGCCAGCCCGGAAAGCTCCACGACGACGTGCCGAGATGCACGCTCGCCGGCAACTGTCGGCCGAGCCGCACGATAGTGTCGTCGACCTCCGCCGCGCGAACGCTGGCCACCCCGCGCGTGGTCGGCGGGATCTCGTCGTCGAACAGTGAATCCGGGGGGACGGCTCGCGACTGCATGGGGTGCAGTCTACGGCGGGCTACTCCTTGCGGAGCTGTTCGATCACCGCCTCGGTATCGAGCGAAAGCTGCATCGCCCGCGTCGTCGGACCCGGGCTCAGGTCGAGTGGCACGCGCAACAGGATCATGGTGCCCGCGCCGGGCACGGATTCGACCTTCAGGAACGCGGCGATGCGCCCTGCGCGGCTCTTCATGTTCAGCATGCCGCGGCCGGTGATATTGCCGGTGGCGGCCAGCCCGCGGCCGTTGTCGGTGATGCGAATCGACAGCCACTGGGCATCGCCGTCGTGGTCGACACCGAGCGTGACGCGCACGACCCGCGCGCGGCTGTGCTTGATGGCGTTGGTCAGCGCTTCCTGCACGATGCGCAGCACGGGCAGCACGCCGTTCGGATCGATGTCGACTTCCTCCGGCAGGTTGCGTGCATCCCACTGGAGTTCCATGCCGGCCACCTTGAGGCGCGGCTCCATGCGGAAGCGCATGTTGCCCAGCGCCGCGAGCAGGTCGGAGTCCTCGGCCGCCAGCGCATCGATCGCCAGCCGCATGTCGTCGATCGATTCGCGCAGGATCTGCGCCACCTGCTCGTTGGTCATCGCGCCGCGCTCGACCAGCATCAGCGACGACAGCAGTTGCGAGCCGAGGCCGTCGTGCATGTCCTGCATGATGCGCTGGCGTTCCTGTGCGCTGGCCTTGACGCGCTCGCTCTCGCGCAGGCGGTCGAAATTGCGCTTGAGCAGCTGCTCGCGCTCGTGGATGCGCGTTTCCAGCTCGGTGTTGGTCTTCTCGACGTCGGCGAGAGAGCGCACGAAGCGATCGATCAGCGCCGCGCCGAGCGCGATCACCAGCACCGGCGTGGCGATGTTCAGCAGCGCGGGACTGGCGAAGGGCAGCACACCCGTGGCGACGAGGAAGTCGTGCAGCGCAGCCGCCAGCGCGATCAGCAGCGCGGCGACGATGAAGCGCAGCATCAGCGAGGTCTCGCCCAATGAGCGGCGCGCGAGCGACAGCACACCGAGCGCCAGCGCACCCAGCATGATTGCCAGCCACAGCGGTCCGACGGTCAGGTCGAATGAGTCGCCCGATAGCATGTAGAGCACCGGGCCCATGGACGCGAGCACCGCGATCCCGACTTCGGCGCGGCCGTGCGGCCGTCCGCTCTGGCGCCACAGGGTAACGGTCGCGAGCGCAGTGAAGACCGCGGTGCCGAGGTAGAACGCCCAGCGGCTCAGCTGATACGCGTCGTTCGACAGGACTTCGAAGGTCGAATCGAGCGAACGCAGGGCCCAGAAGATCGCGATCAGCGACAGGAGCCCGAACAGGCTCTCGCTGCGACGGCGGAACCAGAGTGCTGCGAATCCGATCGCGAGCAGCACGGTCAGCAGCAGGGAAATCCAGCGCAGCGTGTGGCTGGCGAAGAACTCGCGTCCATAGCGCGGCTGCAGCGTCGCGGTCGACCCGACCTCGACCGCGCCGACTCCGTGTACGCCGTTGCCGTAGGAGGTGAAGATCAGCGCCTCATTGCGGCCGGCGCGCAGGAACTCCGTCGGCAGATTGATCAGGTGCGGCCGCCGCCAGCGGACGCGCTGTGCATCGGAGTCGGTCGGCAGGTCCGCCACCCGACGGCCGTTCAGGTAAATGGCGCCGCCCGTGGGCAATCGCTGCAGCAACAGGCCCCAGCCGTGGGTTGGCACCTCGGGCAGGTCGAAGCTCAGCCGCAGCCAAAGTCCCTGGCGCGAGCCGCTCGACGACGACCATCGCATCGGCAGCGTGTGCGTCTGCCAGGCGGCGTCCGGGTTGGGCACGGTTGTGCCTTGGCCGGCGAGGAACTCGATGCTCTTGATATGCGTCGCTTCCTCGGCCACCGCCGGCGTGAGCGGCGCGAGCAGGCACAGCAGCAGGACCAGCGCGCGGAGGATGCGGCTCGCGCCGCAGACAGATGCGAAGTTCATGGCGAAGCGGCCGCCGGAGAGTACGTCGGCGGGCGAGCGGAGACTCAACTGCGCAGCAGTCCCATCTGGGTGGCTTCGTACACCGCTTCGCCGCGCGAGTGCACGGCGAGCTTGCGATAGATCTTCTTGATGTGCGCGGTGACGGTGTGCGGCGAGATGCCGAGGATTTCGCCGATCTCGTTGAAGCTCATGCCCTTGGCGAGCAGCTGCAGGATCTCGGTTTCGCGCGCCGACAGCGGATTCTGCTCCGCGCCCTGCACCCGCGCCGGGGCGGTCGTGCCCATGCGGTTGCGGATCGCGCGCAGCACGCTGCGTGCGACCACCGGGCTCACCGGCGAGCCGCCGGCACGCAGCAGGCGGATGCACGAGATGACGTCGGCCGGGGCCGAGTCTTTCAGGATGTAGCCGGTCGCGCCCGCCTCGATCGACGAAACGACGTGCTGCTCGTCGCCGAACACGGTCACGACCATGATGTCGACGTCGGGCTTCTTCTGGCTGACCTGGCGGATCAGCTCGATGCCGCTGCCATCGGGCAGGCCGAGGTCGATCAGCATGACGTCGAAGACTTCCTTGTCGACGATGGCCTGCGCCTCGCGCTTGTTGGCGGCGACGCCGACCAGCTTCATGCTGGGCTCATTTTCGACGATCTGCACGAAGCGACGCCGGAACTCCGGTTCGTCCTCGACGATGATGATCGTTATCGGCTGTTCGCTCATCCAACCCCCCAACCCTGCGAATACGCGATCATAGCCTCTGGACACCGCCGGGACATGGCCGGAGCGCCGCGGCAATTCCGGTCCAATCCCCGGACTATCGTGGCCGCCTTTAGCGTGAACAGGCGCTAGGGCGCCAGACGCGCCCGCCGCCAGGCGTCGCCATCGCGCGTGTACAGCAGCCGATCGTGCAGTCGCGAGGGCCGCCCCTGCCAGAATTCCATCGTCTCGGGCCGCACCCGGTAGCCGCCCCATTGCGGCGGCCGCGCCGGATTCAGGCCATGGCGCAGTCCCATTTCGGCCGCGCGCGCCAGCAGCCAGGCCTTGCTGGGGATCGGCTCGCTCTGCGGCGAGGCCCAGGCCCCGATGCGGCTCGTCAGCGGGCGACTGCGGTAGTACTCATCCGACTCGTCCGCGGCGATCCGCTCGACCGGGCCTTCGATCCGCACCTGGCGCTCGAGCTCGCACCAGAAGAACAGCAGCGATGCGCGCGGATTGTCGGCCAGCTCGCGGCCCTTGCGGCTGTCGTAGTTGGTGAAAAAGACAAAGCCGCGGTCGTCGTAGCCCTTGAGCAGAACCATGCGCGCGGACGGGACGCCGCTGCGGTCGGCGGTGGCGAGCGTCATGGCGTTCGCCTCCCGCAATTGCGACTTCGTCACCTCGTCCCACCAGCGCGTGAACTGGCGGATCGGATCCGGATCGGCGTGCTCGTCATCGAGAGCACCCTTCATGTAGTCGGTGCGCAGGCGTGCGATGTCGTCCATGGGTGACATTTTATGTCGCGTCGCCGTGGCGCCAGGTCGCGGCGTCGACACCGGCGTGTCGCGCAAGCCGCTCCAGGTGCGGATCGACGATGCCGTGCGAACGCAGGGCGCAGATCGTATTGACGAGGTACTCGAGGCTGGTGCCGTAGCGCCCAAAGCTGCCGCGTGCGAATACGTCCAGGATCTGGCCTTCATCGAGCCGGCCCGCGTAGTTGGGCGCGTCGCGCCGCACGACGAACGCGACGGCGGATACCAGCGACTCGTCGTCGAGACGGCATTCGAGGTGCCGCGGGGCGTACGAGTTGGTCATCATCTCGCGCTGCCAGAGCTGCGAAAACTGGCTGCGCACCGCAGTCGCCGGCACCCGGTACACGACGCCGGTGCACGAGCCGCCGCGGTCGAGCCCGGCCACGAGTCCCGGACACTGCGGCGTGCCGCGGTTGATGCGGCTCCACAGGCAGAGCCGCCGATGGTAGCCGTGCACGCGTGCCGGCCGACGCATGTCGAACGAGAGTTCAGGCTTCCAGATCAGGGACCCGTAGCCGAAAACCCAGAGCGCGGTCGTTCCATTCCAGTCACGCAGGAACGCCTCGAGCGAGGCCTCGAGTTCCTCGTAGCTGAGGCGTCGCGGTGATCCGTCGTCCGGGGTCATCGTGTCCGTCCTGGTCGCGGCGCTTCGAGCTTCAGTCGGCCCCATGCGCTCCAGCCGCCGCCCACCAGCGCCGTTGCCATCAGCCAGAAGCCGGCGGCTGCGCCGAGCACCGAGCCGAACGCGCCGATCACGAGCGGCAGGACCACGTGACTGCTGTTCATGATCGTCGTGCGCAGGCCGAGCGCTTCGCCGACGCGCCCCGTCGGCGATCGTTCGTGCAGCAGCGACATCACGTTGGGTTGCGCCGAGCCCAGGCCGAGCCCGAGCAGGAAGGCCACGGCCATCAAGGGAGCCATCGAACTGAAGAGCGGCATCAGCGCAAAGGCTACTGCCGAAGCGAGCAGCGTGAACAGCAGCACCTGCCATTCGCGATAGCGGCGCGACAGCGCAGGCATGGCCAGGCGGATCGCGAAGGTCGCCGCGGCGAAGCTGCCGAGCACCAGGCCGATCTGCGATGCCGTCAGGCCGATGCTGGTGCCGTACACGGGAATCATGAACGACTGCAGGTCCCAGGCCATCGAGATCACGCCGCTGACGATCAGCACCGCCCGCACTTCGGTATGTCGCAGCAGTTCGAACGGGTCGGACGCTTCCGACTCCCTGCCGTGCACATCGGGCGATGGCAGTCGCCGGCGCTGGGTCAGCAACAGCGCGAGGCTGGTGGCCATCAGCACGAAGATCGCGGCAAACGTCGCCCGGTGGCCGAAGGCATCGATCATGAAGCCGCTCGAGACCGGAGCGATCAGGCCGGACGTGGAAAAGCCCAGCGCCAGCACCGAAAACGCCGCCGGACGTCGCGTCGGATCCGCCAGTACGCCGACCAGGTTCTGCGCCGTCATCTGCAGGTACATGAACCCGGTGCCGAGCAGCGCCGCTGCCACCAGCAGCGGGGCGACGTCGGCCACCGCATAGGGGAATGCTGCCGGCAACAGCGCTCCGCCGGTCATCAGTGCCGTGCCGAGCAGCAGCGGACGAAAGGGCCCGACCCGGTCGAGCCAGCGGCCGGCCCGCACTGCCAGCAGCGCCGGCACCAGCGCGTAAAGCGCCATCAGCACACCGACCGTGAACGTCGAGGCATTGTTCGACAGCGCGTAGAGCGACAGCGTGACGCGCGCAGCGCCGAAGGCCGTGTGCGTCAGCACGACGAAGCCGATGATGCGGCCCAGGCTCAGCGTCATGCAGCGCCCGCAGGCGCCGGGCGCCAGGCCACCAGTGCCACGCCGGCGCAGGTCACCGCGATGCCGACCGCCGTCAGCAGTGTCGGGCGCACATCGAACATGGCCCACTCGAGCGCGACGGCGATGATCGGCGTCAGGTACAGCAGGCTGGTGACGCGCGTCGCCTGACCGCGACGCATCAGTGTGTGCAGCGCGTTGACCGCGAGGATCGAGGCCAGCACGACCAGGAACAGGATGCTGGCTACAAGGGGCCACGACCAGTCGACCGGGAAGCCCTCGACGGCGACCGCGAGTGGGGCCAGCACCAGCGCACTGGCGATGAACTGCACCGCGCCGGCCGCGCGCAGGTCAACGGCCGGGCAGAAGATGCGCTGGTAGAGCGTGCCGGCGGTGATCGCTGCCAGCGCGATCGATACCGCGATCAGCGCCGGCGGCTGTCAGCGCCCGCACGTCGATCTTGTGCCAGACGACGAGTGCGACTCCCAGCAGGCCGAGCGCAACGCCGAGCCACTGCGGGGGCCGGGGACGCTCGCCGAGCAGCGGTGCCGCGACCATTGCGGTGACGAGCGGCTGCAGCGCCAGGATCAGTGCCGCGATGCCGGCCGACATGCCGAGGTACTGCGCATAGTGGCTGCCGCCGAGATTGACCGCGTGCATCAGCAGCCCGGCGACGATGACGTGCCCCAGCAGGGCCCCGCGCGGCCAGTTGGGACGCGCGACCAGCGCTATCGGCAACACCAGTGCGATGCCGAAGATGAAGCGCAACGTCAGGAATGTGAACGGTGGCGCGTACTGCAATCCGACCTTGGTCGCCAGGTATCCCGAGCCCCAGACGGTGACGAAGAACCAGGCCAGCAAGTGGCTGGAGTCGAAGGGTCGGGAGGCGCTCACGACCGGATTCTTGCAGACGCCGAAGCCGCCGCTGCGCCGCCGGCCGCCAGATCGCCGTCCCGGGGCGACAGACTATCGGCCAATTAGCGAAATTGAATTGGAAAGGCCTGATCGATAGCCTCAATATTCAGTCCTCAGATTCGATTCCCCCTACCCATCCAATCAAGGACGAACACCATGTCGATCATCAACACCCCGGTCCAGCCCTTCAAGGCCCAGGCCTTCCACAACGGCAAGTTCATCGAAGTCACCGACCAGTCCCTCAAGGGCAAGTGGTCGGTGCTGGTGTTCATGCCCGCGGCCTTCACCTTCAACTGCCCGACCGAAGTCGAGGACGCCGCCGACAACTATCACATGTTCAAGACGCTCGGAGCCGAGGTCTACATCGTCACGACCGACACGCACTTCGCGCACAAGGTGTGGCACGAGACCAGCCCGGCCGTGGGCAAGGCGAAGTTCCCGCTGGTCGGCGACCCGACGCACACGCTGACGCGCATGTTCGGCGTGCACATCGACGCCGAAGGTCTGGCGCTGCGCGGCACCTTCGTCATCAACCCGGACGGCGTCGTCAAGACCGCCGAAATCCACGACAACGCGATCGCGCGTGACGTCAAGGAAACGCTGCGCAAGCTGCAGGCCGCGCAGTACGTCGCCAACAACCCGGGCCAGGTCTGCCCCGCCAAGTGGCAGGAAGGCGCGAAGACGCTGACCCCGTCGCTCGACCTCGTCGGCAAGATCTGATCGATCCCGTTAGTCATCGCCTCCGCCGGCTGCACGCCGGCGGGGGCGTCACTTTGCCTCACTTCGGAGTTCGCCATGTTGGACGACACCCTCAAGACCCAGCTTGCCGCGTACCTGCAGCGTCTCACGGACACGGTCGAGATCGTCGCGTCGCTCGACGAGCGTGAAGCCTCGCGCGAGATGCGCGAACTGCTCGACGAGATCGCGGCGCTGAGCCCGCTGATCCGCGTGCGCCATGACGGCCAGGATGCGCGCCGGCCGTCGTTTTCGATCAGTCGTGCCGGCCATGACATGGGCGTGCGCTTCGCCGCGATTCCGATGGGCCACGAGTTCACGTCGCTGGTGCTGGCGCTGCTGCAGGCTGGCGGCCATCCGCCGAAGCTCGAGCAGGAAGTCATCGAGCAGATCCGGTCACTGGAAGGCGAGTTCGCCTTCGAGACCTACATGTCGCTCACCTGCCACAACTGCCCGGACGTCGTGCAGGCGCTGAACCTGATGGCGGTGCTCAACCCGCGCATCCGCCACGTCGCGATCGACGGCGGGCTCTTCAAGGACGAAGTCGAGGCGCGCCAGATCATGGCGGTGCCGATGATCTTCCTGAACGGCCAGCCGTTCGGCTCCGGCCGCATGGAGATCGGCGAGATCCTCGCCAAGATCGACACCGGCGCGGCGGCGCGCGATGCGAAGAAGCTGGCCGCGAAGGACGTGTTCGACGTGCTGATCGTCGGCGGCGGACCTGCCGGCGCGGCGGCCGCCGTGTACGCGGCGCGCAAGGGCATCCGCACCGGCATCGTCGCCGAGCGCCTCGGCGGCCAGACGCTGGACACGCTCGGCATCGAGAACTTCATCTCGGTGCTCGAGACCGAGGGACCGAAGTTCGCCGCGGCGCTCGAAGCGCATGCGCGCCAGTACGACGTCGACATCATCGGCGGCCAGCGGGTCGAGTCGCTGGAGCCCTCGGCCACGCCGGGTGGCGTGACCACGGTGACGCTCGCCAACGGCGCTCAGCTGAAGGGCAGGACGGTGATCCTGTCGACCGGCGCGCGCTGGCGCAACGTCAACGTGCCGGGCGAGCAGGAATACCGCAACAAGGGCGTGGCCTACTGCCCGCACTGCGACGGGCCGCTGTACAAGGGCAAGAAAGTCGCGGTGATCGGCGGCGGCAACTCGGGCGTCGAGGCAGCGATCGATCTCGCGGGCGTCGTCGAACACGTGACGCTGATCGAGTTCGCCGACCAGCTGAAGGCCGACGCCGTGCTGGTGAGCAAGCTGAAGAGCCTGCCGAACGTGGTCATCCACACGAACGCGCAGACCACCGAGATCACCGGTGACGGTCAGAAAGTCACCGGGCTGCGCTATCGCGATCGCGCGAGCGGCGCCGAGCGCGAGATCGAACTGGCCGGCGTGTTCGTGCAGATCGGACTCGTACCGAATACCGAGTGGCTACGCGGCACCGTCGAACTGTCGAAGCACGGCGAGATCGTGGTCGACGCGAAGGGCGCGACGAGCGTGCCGGGTGTGTTTGCCGCCGGCGACGTGACGACGACGCCGTACAAGCAGATCATCATCGCGGCGGGCGAGGGGGCGAAGGCGGCGCTGTCCGCGTTCGACCACCTGATACGCCACGGGACCGGTGTAGAGGCAGCCGAAGTCGCTGCGCCCTTGCTGCAGGCTGCCTAGGAACCGCGGAGCCGACGGGCTTCGCCTTTGCTCTGGGCCTAGGGCGTTCGGGGGTTGCGGTTCGGGTTTACTTTGAAGAGCCCGGCGCTCCCTGCTCGAATACGACCATGCCCGACGGCACCGTGACCCAGGAGCGCTTGGACCGAACCCAGATGTGACGCTGAATCGCGGGCCATTCGGGATCGTCCAGTGTTCCGACGGCAATGGCCTTCAGCCCGGGTCGTATCTGCACCGTATGGCTGACGGTCGTCCCGCACCTGGGGCAGAACTGAGTGCGCAGCCACCGCCCCGTCTCGTCGGAGCGATGTTCGTAGTCGGTCAGCTCTCCGTGCAGGAGCGTGACCCTGTCCTCAGCGAAGTAGGCGACTGTGCCGAACGCGCTGCCGGTGCGCCGCTGGCAGAAGCGGCAATGGCAGATCTGGCAAATCTCGGGTTCGCCCTGCACGCGGTAACGGACCGAACCGCAGGCGCATCCGCCTTCATGCAGAGCGTTCATTTGCCCTCCGCTTCGATGCCGATCTGCGAGAAAAGTCGGCGCGCTTTGACGGTTTGACACGAGGCTCGCACCGCGCCTTGCTGCGCTTGCTGATGTCGTCGCGCGCCTCGCCACGTAGCCAATCGAGGAATGTTCCGCTCGGTTCGGCGGGAACGCCGTGCCCTAGGACGATGTAGAAGCGACCCGACCGCACGACGCCGGCGTCGCCCAGAGGCGAAACCAGGACGCCCTGATGCATGTGGCTCGACAGGTGCGGCCATCGGCCGATGGCCAGACCTCCGCCCGCCAGGGCCGCAGCAATCACCTGATCGTAGTGCGTAAAGCGAAGCGACCCGGCGGGCTTCAGGCCGCGCACCTTCATCGCGTCCAGCCACTGGTGCCAGTCGTACCAGGGGTGTCCGTTGCGCACCGTTTCAAAATCCAGCAGCACGTGTTGCGCCAGATCGGCGACAGAGCCGATGGGCCGATGCGTCGTTTGCAGCAACGCCGGCGAGCAGACGGGGAACGTCTCGTAGTCGAAGAGAGGCTCGCCCGCCGGCGGAGTCGCTCCGTTAGGCGCATAGCGGATCGCGATGTCGATCTGCTCGCGCGCGATGTCGAGGTTGTCGTTGCTGGCGACGATGCGCAGCCGAATCTCCGGATGGAGGCGCGCAAATGCCGGCAGACGCGGGCCTAGCCACAGTGATGCGAACGGCACCGTGGTTGTGATCGACAGGGACCGACCGGCCCCGGCGATCTGCTCCGTAGTCGAATCGATCAGCGTCAGTGCCTCATCGACAGCGCGAAAGAGCTGTCCGCCGGTCTGCGTCAGGCGCAATGTCCGGTTTGCCCTGGTGAACAAATCAGCGCCCAGTTGTTCCTCGAGCGCTTTTACCTGCTGGCTGACGGCTGACTGCGTGACGCACAGCTCGCGCGCGGCCAGCGTGAAGCTCAGGTGGCGCGCAGCCGCGCAAAAGCCACGCAACAGATCGAGAGACAAACGCGGCGTGCGTTGCGGTTCCATCAGTTCGTCTTATGCGAGCCGCAAGAATTCATCGTTTGAACAAAGGAGTCGACGGCCGAACAATGCAACCACTTTAGATCAACGCCGTCCGACGGCCAAGGAGCTGAAGATGAAAAGTCCATGCACGCCTCACGTCAGGTTCCGCTTGCTGTCTGCACTTGCGCTCGTCGCCGCTTGCGCGACCGTGACTGCCGCGTCGATGGATGCACGCATTGTCGCCAGGTCCGATGCCGTCTCGTTCCAATCGACGATGTATGGGAGCCTCGATGCGCTGGAAGCCGCGGTCCGGGCTTCCCGTCCCACCGTTGTCGAAGTCGATATCTGCGGAGCCGAGGCGTCACGTGTTGCGATGGCTGTCGTTCATCACCTGAGCGACCTGCCTCTGCGCCTGCGACCGCTGGACGAGAGTGATCCGGCGTGCCGGGCGCGGGCGGTGGCGATGCCCGCCAGCCAGCGGGCGACGTCAGGGCCGGCGGACATCGACGCCGCCGCCGTGAAGCGCTACTGGCAGCAGGTCGCGCCCTGACTCCGAGTGATGCGACCGCGTTCCACCCGGAGTTGGCGTCGGCGAGGTCCGTCGACCTTTACTGCGGCTGAAAGCCGCTCGCGCGGATGATGCGTGCCCAGGCCTGCGAGTAGGCACGCTCGCGGGCCGCGAGTTGCGCCTGTGGCAGCAAGCCGACCGTCAGTCCCCACGCAGTGAGCTTGTCCTTCACTTCGGGCGTGGCAATGACGCGGGCCAGTGCGCCGGCGAAGCGATCGATCTCGACCTGGGGCGTACCCACCGGTGCAAAGAAGGCGTAGTACGGCACGTCCTCGAAACCGGCGAGGCCAAGCTCGGCGAACGTCGGCACATCGGGCATCGCGGCCTGTCGCGCACCGCCGAGAACTGCAACGACACGCAGCTTGCCGGCCCGATGGTTCTCGACGAACTCGGGAACCGAGCCGATGCCCGCCGGGATCTGGTTGCCCAGCATGTCGCCGATCATCGGCGCGCTGCCGCGGTAGGGCGCTGCGACCAGATCGAGCGAATACTTTTCGCCGATGACCTTGACGAGGAACTCCGGCACCGACGCCGGTGCCGGCACGCCGACCGCCGACTTGCCGCCCTGCGCCTTCACCCACGCGATGTAGTCCTTGAACGACTTAGCCGGTGTACCGCCGGACAGCGCCAGCGCGTTGACGAACGTGGCGAAGCCCGCCACCGGGACGAAGTCGCGCGCCGGATCGAAGCCCGGGTTCTTCACCACGAGCGGCAGGATCGAGATCGTGTGGTCATGCGAGATGAAATAGGTAGTCCCATCCGGAGCAGCCGCTTTCAGCGCCTGTGCGGCGATCTGCCCGCCGGCGCCCGGGCGGTTCTCGACGATGACGGGAGCGCCCAGCTCGTCCTTGAGTCGGTCTGCGAGCGTGCGTGCGATGGCGTCGGTGCCACCGCCGGGCGGAAACCCGACGAGGATCCGGATTGGCTTGGAAGACTGCGCATGAGCGGTACCCAGCGAGAGTGCGACAAGAATTGCCAGGGCGAGCAACGCGCGGCCGACGATTTCGTATCCCTTCATTCGGGCTCCAGTCCAGCGAACTGATCGAAGTTACCTACGACTCAATTATCGCGCTGGCTCCGTCGTCCCCCTGCATGCGGCGAAATCGCTGCCGCGGCACACACTCACTGCGTGTGCGTGTCGAGAGCTGAGGCAGCCGGAGCAGCGTTTCCTTTCCTAGACGTCCTGTGCACGGCATGTCGTTTCGACTCATGCACCGTGGTGCACTCTCGTTGCGGGTTGGTGCGCAACGACCGATCCTGGCGCGGCTTTAGAGATTCTCGCGCTGAACAGTGTCAAGAATTTCCGACAGTTGTTGCGCGATCTGGCAAGCGAAGTTTCGGCGTGAAGCGACCGACGGCGGCCGGATCCTGTGGACGCGTGCGACCATGCGCCCCATAGAATCAGCCACGAATCGTCTGGTAAGAGGCGAGCAACCGGCTTGGGAAGGATCGTCGATGTCATTGCGTTGGTTTGGAAAGTTGAAGCAGGCGCGCGCGGCGCTGCTGGTGGCGGCGGGTCTGGCGTGCAGTGCGCCGTCGCAGGCCATTATCTTTATCGGCGCCTGGGACCCGGCCTTCGGTTCGGCGTTCCCCGAACTCGGCTGGCGCGGCGAGGCCAAGTTCTTCGTGCCGGATGCGTGCCTCGCAGAGTCGGGCTGGGTATTCAACTTCGAGAGCTGCTCCGAGCGGCGAGATGAAGGTGCTCAGCGCAGAGGTCGAGTTCTACAAACTCTCCGACCCGAGTAATCGCGCTGTTCCAGGAAACGCTGTCGTTTCGACGACCCGACTTCGCTGGGTCGCTGCGATGCGGATCGAGGATGGCCAGCTGGCCGGTCTGTACGCGACGTTCGACTACTTCGTGCCGTCGACGCTCGCCATCGCCGGGGGCGGGTACACGGAGTTCGTTCTGCTCTTCCAGGACGACATTGCGCGGATGGTGTTCATCTCCGATCCGCCCGACGGTCCGAAGACGAAGGGAATCAGCGACAAGAATCCGCCCGACGGCTCGCCGTTCATTACGTTCCGGGTGGTGCCGGAGCCCGCCAGCCTTGCGCTGGTGTTCCTCGCCATGGCGGCAATCGGCGCGGCGCTGCGCCGCCGGGGTCGTGCACCGGTTCGCTTGGCGACTTCCCACTAGCAGGGCTCTAACCCACATCCGCAGAGAGGGTCGTGCCCTCGAGGGCGTTGCGCACTGCGTCCTCGACTTCCCAGGCCTGGCCTTCGCGCCAGGCATCCTCGGCCGAACCGATCGCCATGGCCTTTCGATAGTCGACGAGCAGCGCCCTCTGCCGAGCGACTTCGCTCGGCGTGCGGAGCAGGTCCAGCCTGTCGCGGGCACGCTGGACCGCCGCGGCGAGTCGCAACGATAGACCCGGCTGTTGTTCCTTAAGCGAAAGTTCT
>CAVYNB010000001.1:0-33524 GCA_963769745.1 uncultured beta proteobacterium | reverse complement strand
TGCGCTTCGACGCATTTGAACTTGATGAGTCGAATGCCCTCCTGCTGCACAATGGAAAGGCCGTTGCAATCGCGCCGAGGCCATTCGCGCTGCTCTGCGCGCTCGCACGGCGACCCGGATCCCTGCTCACGAAGCACGCGTTGCTTGACGAAGTTTGGGGCCACCAATTCGTCAGCGACTCGGTACTGAAGACCGCCGTCAGCGAGGTCCGGAAGGTGCTCGCTGACCATCCTCGGCAGCCGCGATTCATAGAAACGGTATCCCGACGGGGCTATCGATTCATCGCTCCGACTGGCGCGGCACTTACCCCAGCGCCAGTCCGGCAATCAATCTGTCCTGGCCGCCGTCGTTTTACGCCGTTGAAAGACTCGTCCTTGGTGGTATAGGCGGCGCTCCAGCCACGCCTGTGTGTTTTCCATGGCCATCGAACGCAATGTGACGTTGGCCCCGCGCACAACGCTCGCACTACGTTGTGGCCCAACCGAGAATCCATGCCCCTTCGCTAATCTTCGTTACGGGGTCATCGCTATCATGGCGATAATCATTGGCCCGGCGGCAAATTCCGCCCGCTGCTGAAGCGATAGGACGCCCATGGCTCGGCCTCAGCCTCCTCCGAACCTGTGCTGGCTCACTTCAACGAGTTCGATCTCGATGAAGCGAACGCCTCCCTGCACCGCCGCGGAAAGCCGGTTGCCCTTGCGCCGACACCCTTCGCCCTGCTCTGCGCGCTTGTCCGACGGCCCGGGATGCTGCTCACGAAGCACGCACTGCTGGACGAGGTATGGGGTCACCAGTACGTCACCGATTCGGTACTCAAGACGGCGATCAGCGATCTGCGGACGGTGCTCGACGATGATGCCCGCCAGCCGCGCTTCATCGAGACGGTGCCGCGGCGCGGGTATCGATTCATCGCCGTGCCGACCGCAGCGCCGCTGGCGGGGACGGCCGCCCACGAGAGCCAGGCACTGCAGCCCAGTTACGCCGGGTCCTGGTTCATCGGCCGCAACGAAGCGCTGGCGCGTTTGCGCAGGTTCTGGAACGGCGCGCTCGGTGGCAAACGTGCAGTGGTCTGGATTGCCGGCGAACCCGGGATCGGCAAGACGACGCTGATTGAACACTTCGTCGCAGGTTTGGGCGACGTCACTTGGGTGCGCGGTCAGTGCGTCGATCTGTACGGTGCCGGTGAGCCCTATCTCCCTGTGCTGGAGGCACTTGCGGAACTGTGTCGCAAAGACAATGAGGTTCCCGCACTGCTGCGGGAGTTCGCGCCCACCTGGCTGCTGCAGTTGCCGTGGCTCAGTACCAGCGATGAGCGGGAAGCGCTGCGCCGCGAGCTGGTGGGCGTGAGCCCCGATCGAATGTTGCGTGAGATGGGAGAGCTGTTCGACCGCTACACCGAGCGCCGGCCGTTGCTGCTCGTGACCGAGGACTTGCACTGGAGCGACCGGGCAACGATCCAGCTGATCGACTACGTGGCACGCAGGCGCGCCAGCGCGCGGCTGATGTGGCTGTCTAGCTTCCGGCTGGCCGAAGTGGTTGCCCTTGACCATCCGCTCAACCCGTTGCGCCATGAGCTGCGGCTGCACCACCTGTGCGAGGAAATCGTGCTCGACCCGTTCTCAGAGACGGAGGTGGGCGACTATGTGGCGCAGCGCTGGCCGGCATTGGCTGACGACGAGACTTTCGTCCGGACCTTGCACGGCCGCACGGATGGGGTGCCCCTGTTCGTCGCGTCGCTGCTCGGTGATGCGATGAATCCTGCCCAAGGCGCGGGCGACAAGAGTGCTCCCACGCCGGCGCCTGTAGTGCAGCTCGCGGTACCGGAGAACCTCGCCGCGCTGATCGAGCATTACGTCGCGAGGCTGGGCGACGAACAGAGGGAGTTGCTGTCCGCCGCCGCGGTCAGCGGCGTCGAGTTCAGAGTCGGCACGGTTGCGCGCGCGCTTGAACGCGAAGCCGATGCGGTCGACCAGGCCTGCGAAGAACTGGCCCGGATGGGCCAATGGCTCAACCGCGCCGAGCACAGTGGCGATGGGGAACCTTCCTACGTGTTCCGACATGCGCTGTTTCGTCAGGTGCTGTACGAACGCACCCCGGGCGCTGTGCGCGCGCACCTGCATCGGAGAGTTGGCGCCGCCCTCGCTCAGGAGCGCCAAGCCGGCGTGCCGGTGACACCCGCCGAGCTGGCGATGCACTTCGAGCGTGGTCGCGAGCTGATGCGCGCATTGCGCTACTACGCCGAAGCGGCCGAAGCCGCGGTATTGAACCTCAGCCCCGGCGAGTGCATGAACCTGACCGAGACCGCACTCGACCTGCTGCCACAGGCAAACCCGGGCCGGGAGCGCGATGGACTCGAGATCGACCTGGCCACCCTGCGTGGCCTGGCGGCGTTTCACCTGATCGGCGTTGGCAGCGAGACCAAAGGTTCTTTCCAACGTGCCTACGCGCTGCTCGCCGATCTACCGGAACATCCGCGACGAGGTCTGCTGCTGCACAACTTCGGGTTCGTACTTTGCCTTCGCGCGGACTATGCCGAGGCACTCGAACTGGCGGCCCGCGCCGAAGCGCTCGCCTCGGCAAGCGGCGATCCGGTTCTGCAGCTCGCTGCCTGCACGGTGCAGGCGGAGGTTCACCTGTTGCAGGGCCGGCCCGGCGCCGGCCGCAAGCTGGTCGAAGCCGAGCTGCCGGCGCTGGAGTTGATCGACGTCGGGCCGGACCACAGCTTTGCTCAGGTCACGCTCCTGGGGCTGCTCGGCATTCATCTGTTCCATCTCGGTCTGATCAAGCAGGCACGCGCCCGGCTGGAGCAGGCCTACGCCCGCGCGGCGCAGTTAGGGCAGCCACTGGGAACGTTGGTGGCCATCTGGTTCGACGCGCTGATGCAGGTTCGGCTTGGCGACGACAACCGCGTATTGAGCCTCGCCGGAGACATGCAGACCCTGGTCGAGGAGACTCAGCTTGGGCAGGGTCGGGCCGCAGGGCGCTGGTTCAGAGGCTGGGCCGAGGCACGGAAGGGC
This sequence comes from uncultured beta proteobacterium, assembly GCA_963769745.1. Classification (GTDB taxonomy): domain Bacteria; phylum Pseudomonadota; class Gammaproteobacteria; order Burkholderiales; family Burkholderiaceae_F; genus JALORV01. The sequence continues at coordinate 30,507 of CAVYNB010000001.1, read as the reverse complement.
AAATCGCAAGAGGGCTTCCGCCAGATTCGCGACGCGTTCGAGGAGAACACTCTGGCCGGGATGCTTGCCGGCGGCAGCGAAGTTCTGGGGTATGCCGCCGAGGCGTTGCTGCTCGCCGGGGACCCCGATGGAGCAGAGCGCGAACTGCAGCAGGCGTTCCAGATTGCGGACAAGCATGGCGAGCGCGTCTACCTTCCGCAGCTTTACCTTATCGAAGGCGCAATTGCCCGGGCGCGCGGGCAGCCGAAGGCCGCCGTTGCCTCGGTCCGAAGCGCGATCGAAGAGGCACGGTCGCAAGAGGCGCCATGGCTCGAGTTGCTTGCGCTAGTCGAACTCTGCAGCCACGACGGAGCCAAGAGCAAAGATCGCCAAGCACTCGCTGCACTTGTCGAGCGAATCCCTGAAGCCGCGGAAACCGATGCCGTGACACGCGCGCGTGCGCTGCTCCGCAGCGGCGCCAGGGTGGCCGCGACCTAGCGCATCACGACGCAGCCGGTCAGCGAGCGCGTTTGATCCGCGGACTCAGCACGTGCGTTGCCGCATGCATCGCGCTGCTTCGGGTTCGAACCGGCAAGTCACTCCCACTCTGTTTGAAATTGTGCCGCCTGTGTAAGCGCTGTCGGTCGGCTCAGTTCCACCAGACAGCGACCGAACGGCGACGGTTTGCTGACTACTTTTGCGCTCGCGGCCACTAACGTGCACGGCATGGTTGCTCGTGACGGGAGTGAAGCCTCATGAAGAGAACGATGATCGTATTGATGCTTTGTGCAGTCGCGCTGACTGGTCCGGCGATGGGCGCGGACCCGGTTGCGCTTGCCGGAGTCAAGCAGTGTTTCATCTGCCACGATGGCCGTTCGGAGATCCGATCGATGATCGGGCCCCCTTTCAGAGACGTCGCGCGGCGCTACAAGGCAGTCGGCAACGCCAAGTCGATGCTGGTCGAGGTCATCCAGTCCGGAACAGAGGGCCACTGGGCAGCGAGCAAGATGCCAGCGGCATCTGCGCGGGTGCCGGTGAGCAAGGAAGAGGCCGAGGTGCTAGCCGAGTACGTGCTGAGCCTCGAGTAGGTCCAGCCGGTCGTAGCAACACCGGTGGCCCTTCACAAGACGGCAACGATCAGACGATGAAAGCGCGCAGCGTCACCGTGGCGGTCGAACGGATTCCCAATGGAGCGAGTCTGGTGATCGGCGGCTTCATGGAGATTGGTACACCGGACCGGTTGATCGACGAATTTGCGCGCTAGGGAAAGCGCGGTCTGACGACGGATGCTCATGAACCTAAAGTCCCTGCTACTCGGTCGCGATCGTATCGCGATTCGCGCCATTCGACCCGACGACCGCGACCGTCTCGTGCGGGCCTTTCACGCACTTGACTGCCAATCGATCTACCTGCGCTTTTTCTTTCACAAGCAAAGGTTGAGCGACAGGGACCTGCGGCAGATCACTGAATGTGACGGCACGCGCGTCGCGGCTCTGGTTGCCACGGTGCGAGAGCGGCGCTCAGGAAGCCATCGTCGGACTGGGTCAGTACGCGAGGCAAGGGACGAGCGCGCATATCGCGTTCGCAGTCGAAGAGGACTTCCAGGGACGCGGCATCGCCACCCGCCTGCTGCGGCGCCTGGTAAGTATCGGACGCGACAAGGGCATTTCCCATTTCGAGGCCGACGTGCTCGCCGAGAACCTGCCGATGCTGCAGGTGTTCCAGCGCAGCGGCCTGCCACTGGAGGAAAGCGAAGAGGACGGGGTGGTTCACGTGACGCTGGCGCTCGGTGATGCTCATCGGCAGACAGGAGCGTCCGAACACCGAGCGATACAGACCGAAGAGCGACCGTTTGCTCACCACTCCTGAGCAGGCTCCGACTAACGTTATTGCTGAACCGCGTTGCAGGTTGAAACTTCAATGACTCTCAAATCCGAATCCACTTTTCCAAGCCGGCGCACTTACGTGCTGAAGCTGCGTAGCGACGCCGGGCCCAACACCCTTGCGGGACGCCTCGAAAACCTCGTGACCGGAGGGCAGCGTGAATTCGTATCCGGCCAGGCATTGCTCGAGTCGATCGCCAGCGATCTGCAGACCAGCGTGGCCGAGCGGTCCGCCGAAGCAGCGACTGTCGATGAACAAAGGAAGACTTCATGAACACTCCAGCCAGACAACTGTCCCACAGCCACGATGTGGCAGCGAAAGTCACGCAGGTCGTGCAGTCGCGCACGAAGCTGGCGCTGGAACGTTTCACCGAGCGTGTGAAGGGAGCGTGCGAGCAGCAAGTCGCCGCGGTGATCGAGAATCCGCTGTCCGCCTGGGAGGTCTGGACCAGCGGGGCGCAGTATGCGGTCGACTTCGCGCAGCGTTCGATTCTGCTGCTGGACACGCTGCGCCAGCGCGGCAACAACTTCATCGAGCACGAGCGCCAGGGGCTGCCGCCGGTGCTGCGCTTCGACTATGAAATGGTGCTGGACGGGCGCACGCTCGAAAGGCCGGTCAATTACGCGCTGGTGCGCATCGTGCCGCCGAAGGGGGTGACGGTCGATCCCAAGCGTCGCCCGTTCGTGATCATCGACCCACGCGGCGGCCATGGCCCCGGCATCGGCGGCTTCAAGGACGACTCGCAGGTCGGCGTGGCGCTGCAGGAAGGCCACCCCGTGTACTTCGTGATCTTCTTCCCGAATCCCGAACCGGGACAAACTCTGCTGGACGTGTGTAACGCCGAGCGCGACTTCGTTCATCGCGTCCGCGAGCTTCACCCCAACGCCCCGAAGCCGGGAATCGTCGGCAATTGTCAGGCCGGTTGGGCCGCGATGATGCTCGCGTCCGCCCATCCCGACGACACCGGTCCGGTCGTGATCGTCGGCGCGCCGATGTCCTACTGGGGCGGCGCCTGGAGGGAAAACGAGGGCGACAACCCGATGCGCTACGCCGGCGGGCTGCTCGGCGGCACCTGGCTTGCATCGCTGACCTCCGACCTGGGCGCGGGCATTTTCGACGGCGCCTGGCTGGTGCAGAACTTCGAGAACCTGAATCCGGCCAACACATTCTGGGACAAGTACTACAAGGTATTCGCCGACATCGACACCGAGTCGGCGCGCTTTCTCGAATTCGAGCGCTGGTGGGGTGGCTACTACCTGCTCAACGGCGAGGAGATCGAGTGGATCACCCAGAATCTGTTCGTCGGCAACAACCTGTGGTCAGGCACGGCGAATGATGGCAGGGCAGGCGCACTCGACCTGCGCGAGATCAAGGTTCCGATCGTGATGTTCGCTTCGATGGGCGACAACATCACCCCGCCCCAGCAGGCCTTCAACTGGGTCGCTGACGTTTATGGCAGCACCGAGGAAATCAAGGCTCGCGGGCAGGTGATCGTCGGCCTGATGCAGGAGGAAGTCGGCCACCTGGGCATCTTCGTCTCCGGCAAGGTGGCAAAGAAGGAAGGAACGCAGATCGCTTCGGTGCTCAAGTCCATCGAGGCGCTGCCGCCGGGCCTGTACGGGATGCAGATCGCAGAGAAGAAGGACTCCGGGGGCAAACCGGCCTACGAGGTCACGCTCGTTGAGTTGCGTCTGGAAGACATCGTCGCGCGCCTGAATCGCTTCAAGCGTGTCGACGAAAAGCCCTTCGAGGCGGCCAAGGTCGTCTCGGAATTCAATCAACGCGCCTACGAGCTCTTTGGGCGGCCCCTGGTGAAGTCATTCGCCAACGAGTACGGCGCCAAGCTGTCGCGCGAGTTTCACCCGCTGCGCTTTCAGCGCTGGGCATTTTCCGACCTCAACCCGTTCCTGGGTTGGCTGGCGCCGACAGCGCAGGCCGTGAAGGCCCAGCGCCAGGCGCTGGCGTCCGACCATCCGGCGCGCCAGATCGAAGCGACAGCGTCGGAGATGCTGAGCGCCTCGGTCGATTGTTATCGGGCGCTGCGTGACACAGTTGCCGAAGCGACCTTCTTCCAGATCTACGGCAACCTCTTCGCGTTCTATCTGGGCGACGAACGCGGTCCTGAAACGGTGGCCCCGGCAGTGGCCGTGCGCGAGCTTCCATTCGTCAAGGAAGCGCTGGCCTCGATCGACAAGGGCGGCTACCCGGAGGCGCTGGCTCGCGTCGGCTTCCTGATGGCACACCGGGACGAGCCGCTGCCGCTCGCCAGAGTGCAGCTGGCCAGCGATCTGCTGCAGGACTATCGGGACCTGTTGCCGGATCTGCCCCGCGACGAAGTGCGGCGCATCGGTGGCGAGCAGGAGATCATCGCCCGCTACGATCTGGACAAGGCGATCGAGACGCTGCCCGTGCTGCTGGCCAAACGCAAGGACCGCGATCGCCTCCTCACGCTGCTCGAGCGCGTGCTCCGGGACAAGCGGGTGCAACGCATCCAGCCTTCTCCCGAGCAAACCGCGATGCTCGCGCGCATCCGTCGCGTGCTTGGCCGGACAAGCCACCGGCCGGCACCGGTCCCGGCGCGCCGACGCATCGAGCGCAGTGTCGCAATCAAAGCGGGATGATTCATGGCCACGCATACGCATGACCTTCCTCTCGCGTTCTGGGAGAACAACCTCGAAGAGCTCGATGGCGAAATTGCGCGACTGGCGATGCTGTGCGGGATCAGGATCCTTGAACCAGGCTCTTTTCAGCGAGTGCTGGACAACGATGCATCGGTGTGCGGATCGGAAAATCCGATCGCCTTCGCCAAGCTGCGCGCGCTGCTGATGATGCACTTCGCGATACGCGAAAAGTCGGTCGACGTCTTCGGACAGGCGGCGACGGCGCGGGTCGAGGACTATGTCATCGACCGGCTCAAGCAACGCTTCCCTAACCTGAAAGGCGTCTAACCACACGCGGGAGTCCTCACTCCCGTGAGGCAGACCCCGAGGCCAAGAAATGGATGCAACCCTGGTAGGCGCTATGGCGGGAGTGCTGGGATCGCTGGTGGGCGGCTCTGCAACCGTCGCTACGGCGTGGCTTACGCAGAAGACGGCCAGCAAGCGCGAACTGGTGCAACTGGAGTTCCGCAAGCGTGAGGCGCTGTACGGCGAGTTCATCGCCGAGTGCAGCAAGCTTCTCCTCGACGCGATGGCTCATACCCTGGAGAAGCCGGAAACCCTGCTCAACGCCTACGCCCTGCTCAACCGCATCCGACTGTCCGCCTCACCCGCCGTTCTCAAGGAGGCCGAGCATCTGGTAAGGCGAATCACCGAACAGTACTTCTCCAGCAACTTGAGCGTTCAGGAGATGCGCGATCTCGCGCGCTCCGAGGATGCCGACCCGCTGAAGGGCTTCGGAGAGGCCTGCCGCGAAGAGTTCGCCTCCCTCAGCGCTCGGTTGTAATCGGCAGCACTTCCCGGAAATTCATCCGTAGGGATCACGGTGGCGTGTCCTTAGCAATCAGGTGGATAGACGCGGTCGACGACCGCTGCCTCCGTCGGAGGGCGCAGCGGACCATCCCGCCGCGCTTCCACCGGCACCGGACCGATCGTCACGGCGAGCGGCTTCGACCACCAAACAGCGACCAAAATTCGACGCTTCGCTGACCACTTCTTGTGAGCGCCTGGCTACGCTGCCTTGCATCGAAATCCTCTCTACAAGACGCGGGGGTCGAGGCATGAAGACGAGCGTGTTGCTGGCATTGGTCGCGTTGCTGTCATCCGGCGTCGTTGACTGCGCCGAGCAGTCCCCCACAGCTTATCGTGGCGCATTGACGGTGACGCTCGAAAACGACGTAGGATCGTCGGACAACAACTACACCAACGGCCTCGGCCTGACGTGGGTCTCGAACGCCATCGACACCTACGAGGAGACGAGCTTCGTCCGCCGGTGGGGTGAATTCTGGTCGTTCCTGCCGTTCGTTGGGAACGAGGGTTCCCGCACGTATGTGTCCTGGTCTCTCGCTCAGGAGATGCATACGCCGGACGACATCACGAACCCGAACCCGCCATTGGACGACCAGCCCTATGCCGGCGTTCTGTACCTCGACAGTGTCATCTATTCGAGAAAGGAACGGTGGGCTCACGCGTGGCAGCTCCGAGTTGGTGTCGTCGGCCCCGCGTCGCAGGCTGACAACGTACAGAAGTGGCTCCACCGGGTGATCGACTCGGATGAGCCGATGGGCTGGGACACGCAGCTGCCGGACGAGCCCGTCATCAACGTCGGTTACACCGGCACGTACCTGCTGGCCCAGGGGGACTTGGGCAGATCGGCCTCGTGGAGAGTCATTCCCGTGGCCTACGCAGGTCTCGGCAACTACTTCACCGGTGTCGGACTCGGCCTGTACGGCGAGGTGGGCTGGAACCTCGTCGATGCCTTGGGTGGAACAGCCCTGCGTCTGGGGTTCAATGGCGCGTCAACGGTCGGTGTCGGGCCCGTGGAGGGATGGTCCGTGTCGCTGTCCGGCGGCGTTGCGGGCTTCGGCGTCGCCCACTACCTTCCGCTTGACGGTACTGTCTTCCGGGACAGCCGGTCAGTCGGCTCCGAGCCCTTCATCGGCATGGCCACACTCGGCATCGCCGTGCGACATCGCGGTTTCTCGTTCTTCCTGGGCAAGACGTTCTTCAGCAAGACCTTCGAAACCGAGCGGCAGCGCCCCGAGTTCGGAACTTTGAGCTTGTCCTGGTACTACTAAAGGCTCGACGGCGTCGCCACGGCCTGGCCCGCACAAAAGGACCGTCGGCGACCGCATCCGCATGTCGGCCTCCCCGCCGGTTCTTGGGGGAGCGAACCGCTGATCACGGAACAGCACTCTCCGAACACCCTCACCGTTTAGGACTTGCGCGATAAGGCGAGCGCCGAGCCACTCCGTCGGCGCCGACCAAATCCCGACCAAACGCCGACGGCTCCCTGACTACTTCCTGCGGAGCCTTCACTAATGTTCTCTCACTGATGCAAACCTCAAAACGTTGACGACCGATGCTGCTACTCGCTTGCGTTACCTGGATGTCTCGGCCGACAAGGCTGGAGCAGATGCGCCAATGCGCGGCGTCTGCGGGCGCGTTGGTGGCCCCGCTCGCCGCCTCGCTTGCGATCGGCTTGGCCGGGTGCAGCACTCCTGTTCTTCAGCCTTCCGTCGAGGTGCCTGCGCAGTTCGCAACGGCTCCCGCGTCCGAGAATGAGCCCGAAGTCGCCTGGTGGGAGAGCTACGGCGACCCGGTGCTGACCGATCTGATTCGCCGCGCCGCGCACGAGAACCGTGACGTCAAGATCGCCGCGGCACGCGTGCGCGCCGCGCGCGCTGGCGCGAAGATCAGCCGCTCGTGGCTGTATCCCAGCATTAGCGCCGTCGGCGCAGGAGCTCACGCCGACACCGGCTATGACGCCGTCAAACGGCAAGCCATCCCCGACGCCGACCTCTGGGGCGGTGGCGTTGGCGTTTCGTGGGAAATCGATATCTCGGGCCGCTTGCGGGCCGGGGCGAAAGCGGCCGAGGCCGATGCTCTCGCCGTCGAGAACGGCGCGCGTGGCGTGCGCCTGCTGGTACTGACCGACGTCGCCAGCAACTACTTCATGCTTGTTGGCGCGCTACGCCAGTTGGAGACCGTGCGTGCAATCTCGGCGGCGCACGATGAGACGTTGCGGCTAGTCACCGCCCGGCACCGCGCCGGACTCGCCACGCCGTTCGACGTCGAGCGCGCGCAGACCGACGCTTCGCGGGCGCGCGCAGCGATTCCGCCGCTTGAGACACTCGTCGCCGTAACGAGACATCGCATCGCGGTGCTGATCGGCGACCAGGCGTTCAATGCGGCGAGCATCGCGCCATCGGGCAGCGAGGCGATCGCTCCGCCGGCGCGCGCAGGCCAGCCGGCCGATCTGCTGCAGCGCCGCCCCGATTTGCTCGCAGCGCAGGCACAGCTCGACGCCGCCAATGCGCGCCGGCAACAGGCCCACGCGGAGTGGTTCCCGCGGCTCTTCCTCGGTGCGCTGTTCGGCGGCGGCAGCGCCGACATCAATGACTTCAGCCTGGGCGCGGCGCGCTATACGAATGCTGCGGCTCTGCTGGCGATGCCGATTTTCAATGCCGGCCGGACTCGGGCGATCAACGACGTCGCCGAGGCCGGTCAGTCCGAAGCGGTCCTGCGCTACGAGGACGCGATCGTGCGCGCGCTCGAAGATGTGGAAAACGCACTGGCCGCTGTCGGCAATCAGCGCCAACGCGCCGACACGCTGGCAAGTGCTTCGGCATCGGCCGAAGCGGCACTGGGGCGCGCGCAATCGCTCTACAACCGCGGCCAGATCGATCTGTTGCCGCTGCTCGATGCACAGCGCACTCGCCTGACGGTGCGCGTCAGCGCGAATGACAGCCAGACACAGCTGCTGCTCGACAGCGTGCAGCTCTACAAGGCACTCGGAGGCGGATGGCAGGCTTTCGACCCGATCACGAAACCCGCGCAGGCCAACGCTGCGTCCTCCCCGAACTCATGACACGCGCCGACCCCTCGAGAAAATCCATGAAGACATCGCTTGCCCCTGTCCTGTCCATCGTTCTGCCGATCGCCGCTCTGCTGGCCGGCTGCTCGGAAAAGCCGGCAGCGGAACCGCTGCGCTCCGTTCGGACGGCGGAGATCCGTTACGACAAGGCGAAGGAGACCAACCGCTACGTTGGCACCGTGCAGTCGCGCCACGAAGTCAACGAAGCATTTCGCGTCGGCGGCAAGGTCCTCCAGCGCAAGGTCGATGTCGGCCAGAAGGTGCGCGAGGGCGACGTGCTGGCCGTACTCGACGACGCAGATTACCGCCACGCCGAGGAAGCGGCGCGGCAGCAGTTCGTCGCCGCCACGACGCAGGCGCGTCAAGCGGAATCCGATCGAAAACGGCTGGACGCACTTAAGCTCGACGGTTCAGTCAGCGTATCCGACGACGAAAAGGCGCAGAGCAGTGCAGACACCGCGACGGCAACAGCCGCGGCCGCAGCGCGGCAGCTCGAACTCGCACGCAACCGGCTGAAGTACACGGCGCTGCGTGCGTCGCAAAGCGGTGTGGTCACCGCGGTGCGCTTCGAGGTCGGACAGGTTGTCGCCGAAGGACAGCCCGTCGTTTCGATCGCGAATGAGGGCGAGCCCGAGATCATCGCCGATGTGCCCGAGGATCACCTGGCAGTCTTCAAGGCGTCGCGCTACAAGGCATGGCTCGCCAGCGCGCCCGACCAGACCTTCGACGTGGTGCTGCGCGAACTGTCGCCGCAGGCGGCAGCCCAAACGCGAACCTTCCGTGCGCGCCTGAAGCCCGCCATGCCGCGGCCGCTGCCACTTGGCGCGACCGCCACACTGGTGGTCGAGCGCCCGGTCGCCGAAACCCCTGCGGCGGCGATCCCTGCCGCGGCGATCACGCAGAACAAGGGCCAGCCGGCAGTGTGGATTGTTCATCGCACGGGCAACGAACCGGTCGGAACAGTGGATCTGCTCGGCGTCACCGTTCACGGCTATCGGAACGACGAAGCGCTCGTCTCCGGGCCACCGGCCGGTGAGCTTGTCGTCACCGCGGGCGTGCAGAAAATGGCGCCCGGCTTGAAGGTCGCGCTTGTCGCGGCCGCCCACAACGTCGAAACGAAGCAGGCCGCCCGATGAAGTCGTTCAACCTCACTGAATGGGCACTCGGCCACCGCGCCATCGTGCTCTTCCTGATCCTCGCGATCGGCATCGGCGGTGTGCTGGGCTTCACGAAGCTCGGCCAGCTCGAAGACCCGAACTTCTCCGTGCCGTCGATGACCGTGATGGTGATCTGGCCCGGCGCGACGTCGCAGCAGATCCAGGACGAACTGCTCAACCGCATGGAGAAGAAATTCGAGCAACTCGACCACTTCGAGAAGGTCGTCACCTACGCGCGCCAGGGATATGGCGGCATGACGATCACCGTGAAGGGCGGCACCTCGAAGGAAGACCAGCAGGAAGCCTGGTACCAGGCACGCAAGAAGTTCAACGACATCAAGCTCGAACTTCCCGAAGGAGTCGTCGGTCCCCTCTTTAACGACGAGTACGGCGACGTGACCGGGCTGCTCTATGCCGTCAAGGGCGACGGCATCAGCCTCGCGGAGCTTTCCGACGCATCGGAGGACATCAAGCGCCGCCTTCTGAAGGTGCCGATGGTCAAGAAGATCGACATCTACGGCAAGCAGGGCAAGAAGGTCTACGTCGAGTTCTCGCACGAGCGGCTGGCTGCGCTCGGCATCACGCCGATCATGATTGCCGAAAGCCTCAGAAACCAGAACAGCGTGCTGGCGGCCGGCCAGATCGATACGCGCGGCGACCGGGTGTTGGTCCGCGTCACCGGCCAGTTCGCGAGCCTGGACGACATCCGCAACGTGCCGATCAACGCCAGTGGCCGCACCATCAAGCTTGGCGACTTCACGACGATCACGCGCGGCTATGAGGATCCGCCGCTGTACACCGTGCGCCACAACGGCCAGCAGGTGCTGATGCTCGGCATCACGATGACCAACGATGGCAACATCGTCGACCTCGGAAGCGCGATCGAGAAGGCCGTTGCCAAGGTCCAGGCCGAGCTGCCTTACGGCGTCGAGCTCGAGCGCGTCGCCGACCAGCCGACCGTCGTCAGCGAATCGATCTGGGAATTCGAACGCTCGCTGATGGAAGCTCTCGCCATCGTGCTCGCGGTCTGCCTGCTGAGCCTCGGCTGGCGCACCGGGATCGTGGTCGGGCTCTCGGTGCCGATCGTGCTCGGGGTCGTCGCGTTGGCGATGCTGGCGATGGGCTGGAACCTCGAGCGCGTCTCGCTCGGCTCGCTGATCATCGCGCTCGGCCTGCTGGTGGACGACGGCATCATCGCGGTGGAGATGATGGTCGTGAAGATGGAGGAAGGCTGGGATCGCATCAAGGCGGCCGCCTACTCCTATGCATCGACCGCAATGCCGCGGCTGACTGGAGCGCTGATCACCGTCGCCGCCTTCATGCCGATCGGCTTCTCCCAATCGACCACCGGCGAGTACGCGGGCGGCATCTTCTGGATCGTCGGCACTGCCGTGCTGTTCTCGTGGGTCGTCTCGGGAATCATCACCCCCTACCTCGCCGTCAACATGCTGCCGAAGGACTTCGGCAAGCATCACCACGGCGGCGACCCGTACCAGACGCCGTTCTACCAAAAGCTGCGCCGCTGGATCGATCTCGCCATCGAGCGGCGCTGGTGGGTCATCGGGATCACCGTGGCCGCGCTCGCGCTGGCGATCTTCGCCAGCCGGTTCGTATCGCAGCAGTTCTTCCCCAACAGCTCGCGGCCGGAACTCGTCGTCGAGTTGCGACTGAAGGAAGGCGCCTCGTTCGCGGCGACTACCGAGCAGGTCAAGAACATGGAGTCGCTCCTCGCCAAGGATGAGGACATCCGCTTCTTCACCGCGTACACCGGGGCCGGTCAGCCGCGCTTCTATCTCTCGCTCAATCCGGAACTGCCGAACCCCGGCTACGCCGTCTTCATCGTGATGACGAAGGACATGGAGGCGCGGGAACGCGTGCGCTCACGGCTGATGGCGAGCGTCGACGAGCAGTTTCCGCAGACGTGGGTCCGTGTCACGCGCCTCGAGCTGGGTCCGCCGGTCGGCTTCCCGGTCCAGTTCCGTGTCGTCGGTCCGGACACGCAGAAAGTGCGCGACATCGCGCGCGAGGTGGAACAGGTTGTCGCTTCGAGCGCGAAGGTGCGCGACGTCCAGCTGGACTGGAACGACCCGGTTCGCACGCTGAAAGTCGATCTCGACCAGGACAAGGCACGTGCGCTCGGCCTGGCGCCGGCCGACGTGGCGCTCGTCACGCAGATCGTGATGAACGGCGCGACGCTGTCGCATCTGCGCGAGCATGAAGACCTGATCGACATCGTCGCGCGTGCGGTGCCGTCCGAGCGTCTCGATCTCGACACGCTGAAGGACGTCAATCTGTTCACCCGGCAAGGGACCGTGGTGCCGCTGTCGCAGGTCGCGCGCGTCAGCTACGAGCTCGAGGAGCCGGTGCTGTGGCGCCGTAACCGCGACATGGCGATCACCGTGCGCGCCGACGTCAAGGACGGCGAGCAGGGCGTCACCGTGACGCAGGAGATCCGGCCGCTGCTGAAGGAGATCGAAGCGAAGCTGCCGTTCGGCTATCGCATCGACGTCGGCGGCGCCGTCGAGGAGAGCGACAAGGCCAACAAGGCGCTGGCTGCGATCTTCCCGGTCATGGTGGTCACGATCCTGACGATCCTGATGCTGCAGTTGCAGAGCTTCTCGCTGATGTTCATGGTGTTCCTGACCGCGCCGCTCGGACTGATCGGCGTCGTCGCCGCGCTGCTTCTTTTCAACGCGCCGCTCGGCTTCGTCGCGATCCTCGGCGTCACTGCCCTCAGCGGGATGATCATGCGCAACGCGGTGATCCTGATCGACCAGGTGAAGGCCGAGATCGCCGAAGGGCGCGACACCTGGAACGCGGTCGTCGAAGCGGCCGTGCACCGGACCCGCCCGGTCGCGCTGACCGCGGCGGCCACCGTGCTCGCGATGGTTCCGCTGACGCGCAGTGTCTTCTGGGGACCGATGGCGATCGCGATCATGGGCGGACTCACGGTTGCGACCGTGCTGACCATCTTCTTCGTGCCGGCTCTTTACGCGGCCTGGTTCAGGGTGCAGCGCGCCGCTGCACCAGATGCGGCGGAAACGACGGCCGTGCCTGTTCCGGCAGTCTGAACCAACATGATCGCGAGCGACGCATTAATGGGCGCAAGATGGATGGCGGTTGGTGTCCTCGCGTGCGTGCTCGCCGGTTGCGCGACGACACACCCTTTGATGCCAACGCCTGCGGTTTACACAGGACCGAACGCGAAGCCGCTGTTCGCGGAAGCGTCGATCGCTACTCAGCCACCCACGCTCGATCTGCTGTTCATCACCGATCGCGCGCCGGCGGAGCAAGCCGATGGCCTGCCGTATACCGCGGGCCGCTCGCGTTCGATGGCCTTCGGATCGACGATGATCAAGTTCGGCGAAGACGTCTCATGGGACGTCCTGGTCGGAGAAAGCACTGCGACGCAACGCGTCACGCCTGTACAGCTCAAGCTCGGGCCGACCAAGGAGCTCGGTCGCTTTCCAGCCATACCCTATGAGGTTGATGTTGCTCCGGATGGCATAAGACGCGCACCCGCTGTCGTCGAGGCACACACAAAGGCGAAGCTGCAGCTGCAAGCCGAGATTGCGAGGCGGATCGCCATCGCGCGCCGCAAGGAAGTCGTGCTGTTCGTGCACGGCTACAACAGCAGTTTCGAGGACGCCGCGCTGACGATGGGCGAGGTGTGCCACTTCCTGGGCCGGGACTTCGTGTGCGGCATCTTCACGTGGCCTGCGGGCGGAGGGCGCGGCACACTGTTCGGCTACAACTTCGACCGGGAGTCGGCCGACTACGCCGTCGAGGACCTGTTGAAGGCGATCCGGATCATCGCCCGGACGCCGGGCGTAGAGCGTATCCACCTCATCGCGCATAGCCGGGGCACCGACACTCTCGCATCGGCGGTAGCCGAGCTCAGCGTCGAAGCCCACACGCTGCGGAGCTCACCGGAGCGCGAGTTTCGCATTGGCAATGTTGTTCTCGTCGCCCCCGACCTTGATGGTGACGTCGCGCTGACAAAGATCTTCAAGGTCTTCTCCGACCCTGATCTGCCGTTCGGTGGGAAAGCGGATCCGGGCGGCGTCATTCCTCCTTCTCCGGGCCTCAGGGTCACTCTCTATGTTTCGCCCGACGACAAGGCCCTTGCGACGGCGAGGTGGCTTTTCGGCAGCATCGCCCGGCTCGGGGGGATCAACGCGACGATGTTCAGCGCTGACCAGATAGAAGCGATCGCGTCGTTGTACGCGGTCGACATCATCGAGGTTCGCGGCACAACAGATTTCTTCGGCCACAGCTATTTCGTCTCGAATCCGAAGGTGAGCGCCGACATCATCGCGGTGCTGCGTTACGGATTGCGCCCCAACGAACCAGGCAGACCCCTGCAACAGATCGCGGGGCCTTTCTGGAGGGTGTCCGCAGATTAGGCCGGCAGTCGATGGCCTGCGCGTAGCGCGCGGTCTGAGAGCAGGACGCCACCATCGGTCCGTACAGCGCGCTCCCGGCTTTTTGAGAGAATGTCTGCTTCGCGGACCGGCACGCTACGAACGGACCGGCCAGGGACACAAGGAATCTCATGACCTACGCTGCCATCACCGGCTGGGGCAAATGCATGCCGCCGGCCGTCCTGACCAATCCGGATCTCGCCACGTTCCTCGACACGACCGACGACTGGATCATGTCGCGCACCGGCATGAAAGAGCGCCGGATCTCGCACGTCGGGGCGATCGACATGGCGACGGTGGCGAGTGCCCGCGCGCTGGCCTGTGCCGGGCTGGCCGCCGAGGACATCGACCTGATCGTCTATGGCAGCTGCAGCAACGACGAGCAGGTGCCGAACAGCGCCTCCGGCGTGCAGGTGAAGCTGGGTGCTGTCAACGCCGCGTCGATGGACATCAATACCGCGTGCACCAGCTTCCTGTACGGCCTGTCGTGCGCGACCGCGATGGTGCGCACGGGCGCGGTCCGCAACGCGCTGGTCATCGGCGTCGAGCTGATCTCGCCCTACATGGACTGGACCAACCGCAATGTCGCCGTGCTGTTCGGCGACGGCTGCGCGGCGGTCGTCATCCAGGCGAGCGACAGGCAGGAAGGCCTGCTCGGCGAACAACTCGGCTGCGATGCCGACGCGCGCCACATCCTGCGCGTGCGCGGCATGGGTTGCACGTATGCCAACCGGGGCGTGCAGTTCGGCGACACGCTGTGGGATTTCGACGGACAGGAGATCTTCAAGAAGGCCGTCAAGGGCATGTCCCTCGCCTCGCAGAAGGTGATGCAAAAGTGCGGCGTGACGGCTGATCAGATCGACATCGTCGTCCCGCACCAGGCCAATCTGCGCATCATCGAGTCGGTCGCCAAGCACACCGGACTGCCGATGGAAAAGGTCTTCCTCACGGTGCAGCGCTACGGCAACATGTCGGCGGCGACTGTGCCGGTCGCCCTCGTCGATGCGCTCGAAGAAGGCCGGGTGAAGCCCGGCGCCACGATCCTGATGCCGGGCTTCGGTGGCGGCCTGACGCTGTGCTCGCACCTCGTGCGCTGGGGCGAGCGCGTGACGCCGCTCGGAACGACCGACGTGGAGCTGCCGCCCTGCACCCAGCACGGCGCTGGAAATGGTCAACGAGATCCGGTCACGCAAGCATGCGCACGACACCTCTGAGGCTGGGTTGATGGGGCCGCGCTTTGCCGAGGCGACCGTCTCTTCCTGAATGTCCCGGCCGGGCAGTCCCTCGCGCCGCCCGACGCCACGGAGACGGGCCGGCGGCCGCAGGCCTCGGTCACAGGTCGAAGGTCCGGTCGATCAGTAGAATCAGCCGCTCAACGCAACGACGGATGCCGAGCCGATGACGACCAAGACCTACGACGCCGTACCCAAGCACCACGTCACCTTCCTCGGACTCGGGGTCATGGGCTATCCGATGGCCGGGCACCTGGCCCGCGCGGGCCATCACGTCACTGTCTACAACCGCACCGCCAAGAAATCCGACCAGTGGGTCGAGGAG
Source organism: uncultured beta proteobacterium (assembly GCA_963769745.1). GTDB lineage: Bacteria > Pseudomonadota > Gammaproteobacteria > Burkholderiales > Burkholderiaceae_F > JALORV01. The sequence continues at coordinate 14,972 of CAVYNB010000001.1, read as the reverse complement.
TACGGCGGCCGGGCGGCGCGCACACCGCGCGAGGCGGCCGCCGATGCCCAGATGGTCTTTTCGTGCGTTGGCAATGACGATGACCTGCGCAGCGTGATGCTGGGTGCCGACGGCGCCTTTGCCGGCCTGGGCAAGGACGCCATCGTGTTCGACGACACGACGGCCTCGGCCCGCGTGGCGCGCGAGCTGTATGCCGAAGCCCGCGGTCGCGGCCTGCACTTCATCGACGCCCCGGTGTCGGGCGGCCAGGCCGGCGCCGTCAACGGCGCGCTGACCGTGATGTGCGGCGGCGACCTCGCACCGTTCGAGCGCGTGCATCCGGTGGCAATGGCCTTCGCGAAGGCCGTGACCCGTATCGGCGAAACCGGCGCCGGGCAACTGTCGAAAATGGTCAACCAGCTGTGCATCGCCGGGCTGGTCCAGGGCCTGTCCGAGGGCATCAGCTTCGGCCAGGCCGCCGGCCTCGACATGAAGCTCGTGCTGCAGGTACTGGGCAAGGGTGCTGCGCAGAGCTGGCAGATGGACAATCGCGGACCGACGATGATCGACGACAAGTTCGACTTCGGCTTCGCCGTGGACTGGATGCGCAAGGACCTCGGACTGTGCCTCGACGAAGCGCGCAGCAACGGCGCTCCATTGCCGGTCGCGGCGCTGGTCGACCAGTTCTACGCCGACGTGCAGGCCATGGGCGGCCAGCGCTGGGATACCTCGAGCCTGATCCGGCGCCTGCGCAAGGGCGCTTGAGCCTGCAAGCTATTGCGCTTCCGCCGGGAGGCGGGCACTTCCCGCCGCCAGCCGGGTCGAAGCGCAGGCCGACCCGGATTGCCACCTATGCCTGATGCGCACCTGCACGACGCCCTTGCTCCGCTGCAGCCGATGCTGCTGCGCATCGCCCGGCTGCAGCTCCGCAACGATGCGTGGGCCGAGGACGTCGTGTCCGAAACCCTGATCGCGGCGCTCGAGGGCGCGTCCAACTTCACCGGGCAATCGCAGCTGAAAACCTGGGTGGTCGGCATCCTCAAGCACAAGATCATCGACCATTTCCGGCGCGGTCATCGCGAAATCTCGCTCGAGGCCGAGGTCGAGGCGGCCGGTGCCGAGTCCTACGACGAGTTGTTCAACGCCAACGGCCACTTCGCCACGCCGGTGGAACCGTGGGCAAATCCGGAGGCCAGCCTGGGTCAGACGCAGTTTCTGCAGGTGCTGCAAGCCTGTGTCGACAAACTGCCGCCGGCACTCGGCCGGATTTTCATGATGCGGGAATGGCTGGAGCAGGACACCGACGAAATCTGTAAGGAACTCGGCATCAGTCCGACCAACTGTTTCGTGATGCTGTATCGAGCGCGCATGCGGCTGCGCGAGTGCCTGACGTTGAACTGGTTCGACGCGAAGGAAGGGGCCTGAATTGGGTGATTCGCTGGTCCGCCTGACCTGCAAGGAAGCGCATCGGCTGGTGGCGGAACGGCTCGATCGCGAACTGCCGCTCGGCGAACGGCTGCGCGTGCGCCTGCACCTTTTCGCCTGCACGAGCTGTACCCGGTTCAATCGCCAGATGCAGTTCCTGCGCGAGGCGATGAAGCGCGTGGGCGAATGACGCCTCGCGCCGACGCAGCAGCCGAGCTTCGACGCAGGCCGGAAGCGCAGGCACGCGAGCCAAGTCAAAGATCGAATTCGCATTGACCGACCGGAGATCTGATTGCACGCCACCCTGCCCCTGCTGAAGGCCACCGACTTTCCGCCGCTGCGGCGCCGCGCCGTCGACACGCTGCAGGTGAACCTCGGCTACACCTGCAACCAGAGCTGCCTGCACTGCCACGTGAATGCCGGACCGACCCGGACCGAGCAGATGGACCGCGCGACGATCGACGCGGTGCTCGATGTCCTCGTCGCGAAGGACATCCGCACGCTCGACCTCACCGGCGGCGCGCCGGAACTCAACCCGCACTTTCGCAATCTGGTGCGCGAGGCGCGCGCGATCGGCGCGTCCGGTGTGCACGTGATTGACCGCTGCAACCTGACGATCCTGTTCGAACCGGGCCAGGCCGACCTCGCGGACTTTCTCGCGACGCATCAGGTCGAGGTTGTCGCCTCGCTGCCCTGCTACTCGCAGGAAAACGTCGACCGTCAGCGCGGTGACGGCGTGTTCGACAAGAGCATTCGCGCGTTGCAGGCGCTCAATGCGTTGGGCTACGGCCGCGACCCGCGGCTTGCCGCTATCGCTCGTGTACAACCCGCAGGGACCGAGCCTGCCACCGCCGCAGGCCGCGCTGGAGGCCGACTACCGGCGCATGCTCGGCGCGAACTTCGGCATCGTCTTCACGCGCCTGCTGGTGCTGGCGAACATGCCGATTGCCCGCTTCGGCTCCACGCTGATCAGCAAAGGGCAGTTCCGCGACTACATGGCGAAGTTGCGTGGCGCGCACCAGGCGGCCAATCTCGAGCAGGTGATGTGCCGCAGCCTGGTCTCGGTCGACTGGCAGGGCTACCTCTACGACTGCGACTTCAACCAGATGCTCGGCATGCCGCTGCGTGAAGGCGATGCACAGGGGCGGCTTGGCCATGGGCGGCTGCACCTCACTGACTGGCTCGAGTTCGATCTCGCGGACAACCCGATCGTCGTCGCCGACCACTGCTACGGCTGCACCGCGGGTCAGGGATCGAGTTGCGGTGGCGCACTTGGCTGAGGACAGGCACACCCTCCGCACCGACATGCCGGGGCGGACCTGTCCGCCGTCGTATGCCTATTCGCCGCGCATATTCGCGCGGCCGGCCGACGTCACCACCGACGTGCTCTACGTCATCGGCGGGCTCTACGGGAATGCGTTCGCACTCGACGCGATCGAGCGCCTGGCGGCGCACGAGTCCATCGCTCCATCACTGGTATTCAACGGCGATTTTCACTGGTTCGATGCCGATCCCGGCCACTTCGACGAGATCCAGCGCCGCGTGCTGGCCTACACGGCGCTGCGTGGCAACGTCGAAACCGAGGTCGCCTCGGACGACGATGCGGCGGGATGCGGCTGCGCCTACCCCGAGTCGGTGCCCGACGACGATGTCGCCCGCAGCAATGCGATCCTTGCCCGGCTGCGCAACGTGGCCGCGCACGTCGCGGGCAGCCAGGCCGCACTCAAGGGCTTGCCGATGCATGCGGTCGCCCAGGTGGGTGGCGCACGCATCGCCCTCGTTCACGGCGATGCCTGGTCGCTGGCCGGCTGGCGCTTTGCGCACGACCGGCTGCACGGCAGCGCGTCGGCCGATGTTCCCGATGCGGCGCCCGATGCAGCGCTCGATGCGGCTCTCGAACTGGCTGCAGTGGACGGCTTTGCCTGCAGTCACACCTGCGCGCCGGCACTGAAGACTACGGCGCGTGGCTTCGTCATCAACAACGGCGCCGCCGGCATGGCCAACTTTGCCGGGACGACCCATGGCGTGATCACGCGCATCGCCACGCGCGCCCTGCCCCACGAACTCGAATCGATGCGTCTGTACGGACTCAATGACTGGATCGGCCAGCGCGCCTGCTTTGTCGATGCGCTCAGGGTCGAATTCGACCTTGCCGCCTGGCTGCGTCGCTTCGACGCGATGTGGCCCGCCGGGTCCCCGGCGGCGGTTTCGTACCGGGCACGTATCGTGTCTGGCCCGGACTACGCGATCGACCACGCGCTCGGCCGCGCTCCGGCGAGTTGCCCCGCCTGAGACCGGGGGTTCCACGCGCCTCCGGTGCTGCCTCGGCCGGCGGCTCACGGTAGTGTCTCGCTACCCGCGCCCACCTGAGCGGGTACCGTACGTTCAACATGGGTCGAACATCGACTCTCCGCCGTGAACCGCGCGGCCCTGCGGGGCCGAAGGGTCTGCCATGAACAGGAAGCTCCTGATGCTCGTGCTGATCGCCGCGGCGATCGCGCTCTTCTTCGTGTTCGATCTGGGACGCTTCTTCTCGCTGGCGTATCTGAAAAGTCAGCAGGCGTCCTTCGCCGCGCTCTACGCGGAACATCGAGTCACGACGCTCGCCGCCTACTTCGCGATCTACGTGGCCATGGCGGCGCTGTCGCTGCCCGGCGCCGTGGTGCTGACACTCGCCGGCGGGGCGCTGTTCGGATTCTGGACGGGACTCATCGTGGTGTCGTTCGCCTCCAGCATCGGTGCATTGCTGGCGATGCTGGCCGCACGCTTCGTGCTCGGCGGCCCGGTGCAGCGCCGTTTCGGGAACCAGCTCGCAACGATCAACGCGGGCATGGAGCGCGATGGCGCGTTCTACCTGTTCGCGCTGCGACTGGTGCCGATCTTTCCATTCTTCATCATCAACGTGCTGATGGGACTCACGACGATAAAGGCCCGCACGTTTTACTGGGTGAGCCAGGTGGGCATGCTGCTCGGAACCGCCGTGTACGTGAATGTGGGCACGCAGCTGGCACAGGTGGAGACGTTGAGCGGCGTGCTTTCGCCGACGCTGCTGGTGTCATTCGCGTTGCTCGGCATCTTTCCGCTGATCGCCAAGCAGATTGTCGACGGCGTGAAGGCACGCAAGGTCTATGCGAAGTGGGAGAGCAGGCGCCCCGCATCCTATGACTACAACATGGTCGTGATCGGCGCCGGCAGCGCAGGACTCGTGTCGGCCTACATCGCGGCCGCCACCAAGGCCAAGGTGGCACTGGTCGAAAAGCACCGGATGGGTGGCGACTGCCTGAACACCGGCTGTGTGCCGAGCAAAGCAATGATCCGCTCGGCCAAGCTGCTGTCACACATCGCTCGCAGCCGGGAGCTGGGCATCGCGCACGCGAGCGCAAAATTTGACTTCGCCGACGTGATGGCGCGCGTGCAGCGGGTGGTCAGCGCGATCGAACCACACGACTCGGTCGAGCGCTACACCGGCCTGGGCGTCGACGTCATCGAAGGCAGCGCGAAGATCACCTCGCCGTGGACGGTCGAGGTGCAGACGAGCGCAGGTGCGAGGACGCTGACGACGAAGAACATCGTGATCGCGGCCGGCGCGCGGCCGTTCGTGCCGCCGATTCCGGGTCTCGAGAGTGTCGGCTACCTGACCTCCGAAAACGTGTGGGACCTGCGCACGCTGCCGCAGCGGCTGGTGGTGCTGGGCGGCGGGCCGATTGGCTCGGAACTGACGCAGGCCTTCGCACGATTCGGCTCGCAGGTCACGCAGGTGGAGATGCTGCCGCGGATCATGATGCGCGAGGATCCGGAAGTCTCGGCGATGGTGCAGAAGCAATTCGAGGCCGAGGGCATCCGCGTGCTGACCGGGCACAAGGCCAGGCAGTTCGTGATCGAAGGTGACGAAAAGGTGCTGATTGCGGAACACGAGGGCCGGGATGTCCGCATCCCCTTCGACGAGGTGCTGGTAGCGGTCGGCCGCGTGGCCAACACCCAGGGCTACGGCCTGGAAGAGCTCGGCATCGGCACAACGAAGGCGCGCACGGTCGAGACCGATGACTACCTGCAGACGATCTATCCGAACATCTACGCGTGCGGCGACGTCGCCGGGCCTTACCAGTTCACGCACACGGCCGCACACCAGGCGTGGTACGCGGCGGTCAATGCACTGTTCGGGACCTTTCGCCGGTTCAAGGCCGACTACCGCGTGATCCCCTGGGCCACATTCACCGAGCCGGAAGTCGCGCGCGTCGGACTGAACGAAAGCGAGGCGAAGGAACGGAACATCGCCCACGCCGTGACGGTCTACGGTATCGACGACCTGGATCGCGCCATCGCCGACGGGGAAGCCCATGGAATGGTCAAGGTGCTCACACAACCCGGCACCGACAAGATCCTCGGTGTCACCGTCGTCGGCGAGCACGCAGGCGACCTGATCGCCGAATACGTGCTGGCGATGAAGCACGGCCTGGGCCTGAACAAGATCCTCGGCACGATCCACATCTATCCGACGCTGGCGGAAGCCAACAAGTACGCGGCGGGCGCATGGAAGCGTTCGACGGTGACGCGGGGACAGTGGAGCTTTCTCGATGCGTTCCAGGCATGGCGGCGCGGCGCGACCGGTCTAGGCACCGTCCTGGGCAGCGTATCGGCGCTCCTTCGCGACAAGCGCCCCGCCTACACCGCCGAACATCAGTGATGGACCGTTTTCGGGAAGACGCATGACGCCGGATGCCGCCCTCGCGGCCGCGCAGCGCGGTCGTCTCGCAGAAAGTGAAGCGCCCCGCGTCGCACTCGCGCTCGGCATGGCCGGCGGGCTGGGTGAGGAACTGCTGGCCGCACTGGTGGCCTCGCCGCGCTATCGGCTGGTTCACGTAGCACTGAACCAGACGATCGCATCGGCTGCCGCCAAGTACCGGCCCTGGGTGATCGGGACCTCGGTCATCACCGCCGACGACGCCTACCTGTGCGTCACCGGGCCGGACACGCGGGTGCCGCGCACATCACCGGTGCAGCCAATCGATGCGGATCATGTCATCGAAGCCGCCCGCATCGCGCGGGAAGCGGGCGTTCGGCGCCTGGTACTGGTTGCGCCGCTGTCGGCGCTGCTGCAGATGAATGCAGCGTCACACACGGTGTCGAGCGAGCAGGAACTCGAACTGGTGGCGATGAAGTTCGAAACGCTCGTGATCGTGCGTCCGACGCAGGACGAGCTTGCCGAGGGCAGCGGCCCCTGGATCAGCCGCACCGTGCGCTCCCTGGGCCGCACGGTGCTGGACATCATGCTGCCGGCCGGCGTGCAGGCCCTGCGTCCGCGCACGGCGGCGCTGGCCATCGTCACGGCCGTCGAACGCGCCGGTCCTGGCGTCAAGGTGATCGGCGCGCGCGACCTGCTGGCCATCGTCGAAGAGACCTTACCCAGCCTTGCGCCGAAGCGGACGCGGCTGCGCTGACGATGCTCGCGATAGTCATCCCCGTCCTCGATGAAGGCGGCGTCATTGCGACGTCGCTGCAAGCGCTGCAGGCGCTGCGCGCCCGCGGCGTGCAGGTCATCGTCGTTGACGGTGGGAGCCGCGACGACACGCGCGCACAGGCACTCAACTTGGCCGACGACGTCATCACCGCCCCGCGCGGTCGCGCGCGGCAGATGAATGCCGGCGCGGCTCACGTGGGGGGCGCAGCCGATGTCCTGCTGTTCCTGCATGCCGACACACGCCTGCCGGAAGATGCCGATCACCTCATCGCCGCGGCCATCGCCCGCGGCGTTCGCTGGGGCCGTTTCGATGTTCGCATCAGTGGCCGATCGCCGTGGCTGGGCGTCGTGGCGCGCCTGATGAACCTGCGGTCGCAATGGAGCGGCATCTGCACGGGTGACCAGGCCATCTTCGTGGAGCGCGTGCTCTTCGAGACGCTCGGTGGCTACGGCGACCTGCCGTTGATGGAAGACATCGACTTCTCACGCCGCGCGCGGCGGATCGCGTGGCCGTGCGCGCTGCAGCCAGCCGCGATCACCTCGGGACGCCGCTGGGAACAACGCGGAGTCTGGCGCACGATTTTGCAGATGTGGTCGCTGCGGTGGCGCTACTACCGCGGCGTCGACCCCGCCGTCCTGGCGCGCGACTATCGCGAGGTCCGCTGATGTCGGCGCTGCAGGTCGCGGTGCTGGCGCGGGCCGCGGTGCCGGGGGCGGCCAAGACGCGACTGATTCCGCGGCTCGGAGCCGAGCGTGCCGCGGCACTTCAGGCCCACCTGACGGAACGCGCACTGCAACGGGCGCGTGCGTCCGATGCCGACGTCGTGCTGTGGTTCGACGGTGTGCCCGATGAGTCGACGCGGGAACTTGCGCGCCGATGGGATGCGGATCTGCGCGTGCAGCCGGAAGGCGACCTTGGAACGCGCATGCACGCCGCCCTGGTCCATGCGCAGCAGTGCGAGCCGGATCGGGATCGTCATCGGTACGGACTGTCCCGCCCAGCAGCCCGAGGACATCGTCCAGGCAGGTATGCTGCTTGCCAGCCATGACGTTGTACTTCAACCCGCCCTTGACGGCGGCTACGTGCTGATCGGCATGCGTGAGCCGCTGCGCGACCTCTTCTCCCGGATCGACTGGGGCACGGACAAAGTGCTCGACACGACACGCCAGCGCCTTCAGGCCCTCGGACTCCGATATGCGGAGCTGAATCCATTGCCCGATCTCGATCGGCCGGACGACCTGGACCTTGCACTGCGAAACGGCTGGCTCGATCGCGGGACCTGGTCATGATCCGGTTCGTGTTCGCCATCACGATCGCCGCGGCCAGCACGACACTGGCCGCCGCGGTGCCCGCGCCGTTTTCGTCCGCGCCCGACTCGCGCGTTCCGCCTCCGTGGCAGGTGATCACCCTGCCGAAGATTCCGCGGCACACGCAATACGAGATCGTCACCGTGGACGGCCAGCGCGTCGTCAAGTCCGAGGCCGACGGCTCCTACGCCAACGTCGTGCACCCGTTGCATGCCGACCTGGCGACCACACCCTTCCTGCGATGGAGCTGGCGCGTCGATCGCTTTCCGGCGACGAGCGATCTGTCGCTCAAGGCCGGTGATGACGTGGCCGCCAAGGTCTGCGTGCTCTTCGATCTTCCGCTGGATCGCCTTGGACTGTTCGATCGGCTGAAGATCGAACTCGGGCGGCGGCTGTTCAAGCTGGACTTGCCAGCCGCGACCGTGTGCTACCTGTGGGACCGAACGCTCGCCCCTGGAACGTGGCTGCCCAACGTGTACACGGACCGAGTGCGCATGCTGGTGCTGCGCTCTGAGGCGGCCGGCGAGCAGGGGCGCTGGTTCAATGAGCATCGTGACCTGCGCGCCGACTTCGCGCGTGCGTTCGGTGACGAGGCGGACGGCGGCCTGCCGCCCATCAGCGCCATCGCCTTTGCCAGCGATGCCGACAACACGGGCAGCCGCGCGCTTGCCTACTTCGGCGACATCCTGCTGGTGCCTGAATGAAGCGACTGCTGCTCGTGGGCGGAGGACACGCGCATGCCTTCGTGCTGCGCGAACTCGCACGGCGACGGCCCGCGGGCCTCGAAGTCATGCTCGTCACCCCCCATGACCGACAGCTGTATAGCGGCATGCTGCCCGGCTGGATTGCGGGGCACTACACCACCGACGATCTCGCCCTGCCGCTGCGCCCGTTACTTCAGGCCGCCGGCGCGGGTGGACTGCTCGATCGCGTGGTCAGCCTCGATCCTGCGCAACGGCGTGTGGTCACTGCAGGCGGCACGACCCTCGAGTACGACCTGATCTCGCTGGCGATCGGCTCTGATATCGCAGCTCACGCGATCGAGGGGGCGCGTCAATGGGCGCTGCCGCTGCGGCCGATCGAGGAATTCGTGGCGAAGTGGACGGTGCTCGCGCCGCGACTGGCGGAAGCGGATCGACCCAAGATCGTCGTGATCGGCGCCGGCGCCGGTGGCGTCGAGGTGGCCATGGCCATCGCCTACGCTCTGCGTGCTGCCGGGAACGATACCCAGGTCCAGCTCGTCAGCGGTGGGAATCTGTTGCCGGGACACAGCGAATCTGCGCGACAGAAGATTCGCTCGGCGCTGGTACGGGCGAACGTGCGTCTGCTCGATTCGACTGTCATGCAAGTCACCAGTGATCATGTCGACTTGCGGGAGGGCGCCTCGCTGACAAGCGACCTCACTTTGCTCGCCAGCGGCGCCAGCGCGCCGGCCTGGCTGCGCAGTACCGGACTGGCGCTCGACGATGCGGGCTTCATCCAGGTCGATCGCCGGTATCGATCGGTGTCGCATGACACGGTGTTCGCCGCCGGCGATGTCGCCACGATGGTCGGTGCACCACGTGCGCGTTCGGGGGTCTATGCAGTCCGCGCGGGACCACCGCTCGCCGAGAACCTGATTCGACAGGCCCAGGGTCAGCGGCTGCGCACGCATACGCCGCAGCGGACCGCGCTCTACCTGCTGGCGACCGGACCGCAACACGCGATCGCGTCATGGAACGGCCTTGCCTTGAACGGCGAGTGGGTGTGGCGCTGGAAGGATCGCATCGATCGTGCTTTCATCGCGCAGTTCCGCCATGCCTGAGGTGATCATGCGAGCGCTCGTCGTCCTGGCATTGCTGGTCTTGGTCGTTCCGCTGCTGCTGCTGGCGGCGGGCCAACTGGGTCTGCTCACGGGCAAGGCGCCCTCGGGCCTCGGCGTGAAGGATGGCAAGCTCAAGCCACCCTCGCGCACGCCCAACAGTGTCAGCAGCCAGGCGATGCTCTGGCCCGAGGGCGACTACGCGAGCAACTATGCGCAGATCGAACCCCTGGCGCTGCGCGGCGACGCTGCGACGGCGATGACGACGCTGCGCACGCTGGTCGCCGCCTGGCCGGGTGCACGCATCGTCGAGGAACGTCCCGACTATCTGCGCGCCGAGTTCAGCACCCGCTGGCTCCGTTTCGTCGACGACGCGGAGTTCTGGCTCGACCCGGCCGGCGGTGTGATCCACGTGCGCTCGTCATCCCGGCTCGGCCGCAAGGACTTCGGCGCCAATCGCGCGCGCATCGAGGCCATACGCGCGAAATGGCATACCGCAGGCACGTGAGGTCCGGCGCAGGGAACCCGCCATCCGACAGTCAAGCTCCGCGGCACGGATGCCGTTAATGCAGTTACGTCCGACTGCCTTGGAGCATCCATGCGCCTGCCTTGCCCTTCGCCTGACCGCGCTCTTCGCCATCGGCCTTGCGGGCCCCGTCTGGGCCGATCCGCCGCCGCACGCCAAGGCACATGGCTGGCGCAAGAAGAACGACCCGACCTACGTCGGCTACACCGGCAAGGCCTGGCCGCAGGACTACGGCGTGATCTCGGGACGCTGCCAGACGGATGTGATCCTCGGCGTTGCCGGCGCCGCGGTCGGCGGCGTGGTCGGCTCGCAGGTGGGCGACGGCAACGGGCGCACCGTCGCGACGATCGTCGGTGTGGCGCTCGGAGCGATTGTCGGCTCCAGCATCGGCCGCCAGCTCGACCAGAGTGACGAAGCGTGCATCGGCCACACTCTCGAACTGGCGCCGCAAGGCCAGTCCGTGCGCTGGACCGGCACCAGCGGTGTGAATTACATGCTGGTGCCGATGAAAAGTGTCGGCACCGATTGCCGCGAATTCAAGCTCGAAGCCAGCGACAGCAGCAAGAAGTCGTGGGGCACGAAGGTCGCCTGCCGCAGCGGCGACGGCGTCTGGAAGCTGCGCAGCTGATCCAGGCTACTTCAGCAGGCTGCGCAGCATCCACGCGGTCTTTTGGCTCCGGCCGGCGCTGCGCGCCTTAACCTCGCTGCGCGAGGTTAGCCTCGCCGAAAAACGGCGGGTGACTACTTCAGCAAGCTCCGAAGCATCCACGCCGTTTTTTCATGAATCTGCAGTCGCTGGGTCAGCAGGTCGGCGGTCGACTCGTCGCTGGCCTTGTCGGCGGCCGGGAAGACAGCGCGCGCGGTGCGGGTGACGGCTTCGTGGCCGGCGACCAGCAGCCGCACCATTTCCATCGCATCCGGCACGCCCGGCGTCTCGTCGATCGAGGTCAGTCGCGCAAATTCGGTGTTGGTGCCTGGCGCGGGGTAACCGAGCGAGCGGATGCGCTCGGCAATGGCGTCCAGCGCATTCCACAGTTCCGTGTACTGGTCCATGAACATCAGGTGCAGCGTGTTGAACATCGGACCCTCGACGTTCCAGTGGAAGCTGTGCGTCTTGAGGTACAGCGAGTACGTATCGGCCAGCACGCGCGACAGTCCTTCGGCGATCTTCGCCCGGTCCTTGTCGGCGATGCCGATGTCGATGCCCGGCGCGCCATGGGCCGCCGCCGTTACCTTGCGTTTCTTTGCCATTGCGATCTCCTGTGAGTTTCCGAATCGATCCTAACCGTTCAATCCCGCGCTGACCAATCGACAATTTCTACGCCGTCGATAGCCTGCAGGACGAACGGGTCACCAGGTTTCGATGGGGGCGTGCGGCAGCTTGGTCACGCCGTGCAGGGAGCACTTGAGGATCGCCTGCCGCAGTGTCTCGATCGCCGGCGCGCGCGTGAACGATTTGCGCCAGGCCAGCACCACGCGCCGGTCGGGCGCCGGCGCCTTGAAGGGGATGTACTCGAGCAACGAGTCGCGCGACGGCTTCTCCGGGACCGATGTCGTCGGCAACACCGTGACGCCGAGCCCGGAGCCCACCATGTGGCGGATCGTCTCGAGCGAAGAGCCTTCGAAGGTCTTCTGGATGCCCTCGGCCGACGAGGAGAACCGCGACAGTTCCGGACACACTTCGAGCACCTGGTCGCGGAAACAATGGCCGGTGCCGAGCAGCAGCATGGTTTCCTTCTTCAGGTCCTCGCTCGGGATGCTCTTGCGCCGGGACCATGCATGATTCCGGGGGATCGCGACGATGAACGGCTCGTCGTAGACGGCCTGCATCAGCAAACCCGTCTGTGGCAGGGGCAGCGCCATGATCGCGACGTCGATCTCGCCATTTTTCAGCCGCTCCATCAGATTGACCGTGAAGTTCTCGGTCAGCAGCAGCGGCATCTCGGGCGCATCTTTCAGCAGCTGCCGCACCAGTCCCGGCAGCAGGTACGGCCCGATCGTGTAGATCACGCCCAGCCGCAGGGGACCGGCCAGCGGATCGCGGCCCTGGCGCGCGATCTCCTTGATGCGGGCCGCCTCGTCGAGGACCTTCTGTGCCTGACCGACGATGCGCTCGCCTGCCGGTGTCGTCGTCACCTCGCTGGTGCGCCGCTCGAAGATCTGCGTGCCGAGTTCCTCTTCCAGTTTCTTGATCGCCACGGAAAGCGTCGGCTGGCTGACGTGGCAGGCCTCGGCCGCGCGGCCGAAATGCCGCTCGCGCGCGACTGCAACGATGTACTTGAGTTCGGTCAGGGTCATGAGTCAATGTGCTGCACAGGCTGCACGCGTGCGGGTCATGCTGCGGGTCTCGCTTCACATCATGCTGCGAGAAATTCGTATCGCCCCTCGTACCAGCGACGCACATGCTCACGCGCCGACGCAGCGTTCTCGGCGAGCAAGGCTTCGGCTGCCGCACGCGCCTGCTCGACCAGCGGTGCATCGCGTTCCAGATCAGCGAAGCGCAGCAGCGGGACTCCGGACTGCCGCGCCCCGAGAAACTCGCCCGGACCCCGCATCATAAGGTCGCGCCGAGCGACCTCGAATCCGTCGCTGATCTCGTAGGCTATCTTCAGGCGCTCGCGCGCAGCCTCCGACAGCGGCTCCTCGAACAGCAGGATGCAGTAACTCTGCGCACTTCCGCGGCCAACGCGCCCGCGCAACTGGTGCAGCTGGGCGAGCCCGAAGCGCTCGGCGTGCTCGATCACCATCAGCGTCGCGTTCGCCACGTCGACGCCAACCTCGACGACGGTCGTCGCCACCAGTACGTCGATCGCGCGTGCGCTGAACTCCTGCATCACAGCGGTCTTGTCCGCCGGCGGCAACTGGCCGTGCAGCAGCCCGATACGCAATTCGGGCAGCAGTTGCGTGATGCGCGTGTACGTCTCGGTGGCCGCGGCCGCCTCGACGACATCACTCGCGTCGATCAACGGACACACCCAGTACGCCTGCCGGCCGGCGGCCACGTCCGCTCGGATACGGGCGATCACCTCATCGCGGCGGCGCGTCGAGACCAGTTTCGTCACCACGGGCTGCCGGCCGGGCGGCAGCTCGTCGATCACCGAGACGTCCAGGTCCGCGAGGTAGCTCATCGCCAGCGTGCGCGGAATCGGCGTGGCCGAGAGCATCAGCATGTGCGGTGCCAGGTCGGTGTCGGCTCCGCGCAGTGCCAGCCGCTGCGCGACCCCGAACCGGTGCTGCTCGTCGACGATCGCCAGTCCGAGCCGGTCGAAGTTCACGGCCTCCTGGATCAGCGCGTGCGTGCCGATGACGAGCTGCGCGGCACCGCGCGCGATGTCATCCTGCGCCTTGCGCTTGGCGGCGGCGCCGAGGCGGCCGGCCAGCCAGGTCGTCCCGACCCCGAGCGGCGCGAGCCAGTGCGCGATGCGTCCGAAGTGCTGCTCGGCGAGCAGCTCGGTTGGTGCCATCAATGCGGCCTGCCAGCCGGACTCGATGGCACGCGCGGCCGCGAGCGCGGCCACGACGGTCTTGCCGCTGCCCACGTCCCCCTGGACCAGGCGTTGCATCGGATGCTCGCGTGCCAGGTCGTGCTCGATCTCGTTCCAGACACGCCGCTGCGCCTTGGTCAGCTCGAACGGCAGTGCCGCGAGCAGGCGTGCCGTCAGCCCGTCCTGACGCAACACCGGCGCGCGCCGCTTCTGCCGCGCCGCGCGCGCCAGGCGCAGCGCAATTTGCTGAGCCACCAGTTCGTCGAACTTCAGTCGATGCCAGGCCGGGTCCGTGCGATCGGCGAGCGCAGCCGCATCGGCGTCCGGCGGCGGATGGTGCAGGCGCTCGAGTGCGGGACGCAATGGCTCGAGGCTGTAACGCTCGCGCAGCGAGTCGGGCAGCAGGTCGCGTAGCTCGACATCGCGCAGCGCGCGCGCGATGCGTCGGCGCAGCCAGCCCTGCGGGACACCGGCGGTGGTCGGATAAATGGGCGTCAGGGCATCCGGCAGCGCCTCGCCTGCACGCACACTGCGCACGCGCGGATGCACCATCTCCATGCCGGCCAGCCCGCCCCGCGCCGCGCCGAATGCGCGGATGCGCTGTCCGACCGCGAGTTGCTTCAGCTGCGACGGGTAGAAGTGCAGGAAACGCAGAACCAGCGTGCCGCTCGCATCCTGCACGGTGACATGCAACTGGCGACGGCCGCGGAAGACGACATCGGCGGCCGTGACGGTCGCCTCGATCTGCGACTCGCCGCCCTCGCGCAGTGCGTCGATCGGCACGACGATGGTCTCGTCTTCGTAGCGCAACGGCAGGTGAAAGACAAAGTCCCAGTCGCTGCGCAGGCCGATCGCGGCCAGACGCGCGGCCATGTCACGGCCGCCGCGATCGGTCGCCGCCTGCGCCGCACCTGCGCGTGCCAAGCTTGCGCGTGCCAAGCTACTCGCCGCCGCTAGAGGACGAGCACCGCCTCGACCTCGAACTGCGCG